>NZ_BLWJ01000005.1:0-355745 GCF_013374055.1 Cobetia sp. 5-11-6-3
CCACTCATCGGCAAGCGCTCACACGAATTACCTGATCAAATTTTTAAAGAGCGTCGCTGTTAAGCGAGGAGGCATATTCTATCCGGAACGCTTGAGAAGTCAAGCACTTGATGATGAGTCAATCGACTGCCTCTAAGCATCATCCAGCGGTGAGGAGCGTTGCCCGATCACCTGTTCCGTAAGGAGTGCGGCGTATTCTAGCGAATCGCCCGGGATTGTCAATCGATGATTTGGAAGCGGACTTCAAAATCATCAAATAAAACAATCACCTGCAAACCTCTTTCACCGCTGGTAACGCCATGCGTCCCCGGCAGCGGATGCGTACTTTACGCACGAACCGGGCTGAGCACAAGGGCTTTTTCAAGAGATTGTCATCACGCTGTCACGGAGCGTCACACTCCCTTTTCTCCCTATCCTTGCCCTCTATCCTTGCCTTGATGCCGAGGCACGATCCACCAGGCCAAGAATCGACTGATAACTGAGCCCTGAGTGCTCACTCAGCCCTATCTCACAGGTGCGCGAGTTGGAGACACCATAGTCACAGTCGGCGACCACGTCCTTCAGCCCTTTCAGCGCCGAAGCATTGAGCTCCGGTGTCGCGAAGCCCTTGTCTCCCGCGAAACCACAGCAGGTGATCTCTTCCGGCACGACGATCTCGGTCGCACACTGGCGCGCCAGTGCCACGAAACGCTCCGCCAAGCCCATGCGAACACTGGAGCAGGTGACATGCACCGCGACTCTTGCCTTGAGCGGTGTGATCGAGAGGTGTGGCAATAGATAGTCGAGCACCAGCTGCACCGGCTCGACCAGCGTGAGTGATACCTCGAGATGTTCACGTGCGTAGGCCTGTGCCTGGGCGAGACACGGGCTGGTATCACAGAAGATCGGCAGACGCCCGCCATCGCTCGCTTCCACCAGCGCGGCTGCCAACTCGGCGGCCTTGGTATCCCCGGCCTCGAACTGGCCCTTGGACTGGAAGGCCATTCCGCAGCACAGAGCATCCACTCCCTTGGGCAGAACGACTTCGAATCCCGCCTTGTCCATCAGGGCCAGCGCCATCTCGGTGGCGCTGCGCGGATCGATGTCGCCAGTGGCGACCCCGAAGACACGCGTGGCACAGGACGGAAAATAGACGACATGCCCATTGGGCGTCTCGTTGCGCCCCAATGGCTGCGCCAGACGCTTGAGATAGGGGCGCGGAGCGGCGGCCGGCATGCTGGGGGTCCATTGCTGCACCCTGTCGCCGGAGACCTTGCGGGCGGCCTGAGTCAGCCGTCGCATGTTGCGCGTACCGACCACACCATGCAGCCCATCTGCCAAGCGCAAGACACCGCGCATGCCACTGGTGACATGCGTGAAGTGCTCGCCGGCCCAGTGCGCCACCTTCACCTTGCCCGGATGATCGGCACCGGCGTTCTCCTCGTGGCGCAGACCGCGGATCAGATCCCCGGTATTGATGCCGACCGGACACTGGGTCGCACACAGACCATCTCCCGCGCAGGTCTCCATGCCTTGATAGGCGTAATCCTTCTTGAGCGCCGCCAGCTGAGCGCGCTGCTCGTCCGTCGGTATATCGAGGGCGGCGAGTCGTGCGATCTCACGCCGGATGACGATGCGCTGACGTGGTGTGAGGCTGAGATTCTTCGACGGACACACCGACTCGCAGAATCCGCACTCGATGCAGCGATCCACCAGCGGGTCTGCTGCCGGGAGAGGCTTGAGGTTCTCCAGATGCAGACGGGAATTGCGCGTCAGGATGACTTCCGGATTGAGCAGATTGTCCGGGTCGAAAGCCTCCTTGATACGCCACATCAGGGCGTAGGCCTCCTTGCCCCACTCAAGCTCTACATAAGGTGCCATGTTGCGACCGGTGCCATGCTCGGCCTTGAGCGAACCACCGTACTCCTGCCCCACCAGCCGTGCGACGTCATCCATCAATGCCTGATAGCGCTCCACCTCGCCTTCACGCTCGAACCCCTGCGGGAAGACGAAATGCAGGTTGCCTTCCAGGGCGTGGCCGAACAGGATCGCCTGAGAGTAGCCATGACGCTGGAAGACCTCCGTCAGCGCCCCGACCCCTTCCGCCAGCCGCTCGATGGGGAAGGCGACATCCTCGATGATCACGGTGGTCCCCAGATCCCGTACCGCACCGACCGCCGGAAACAGCCCCTTGCGGATCTTCCAGTACAACGCATAGCGCTGCGCATCCTGGGTGAAGGCCCACGCTTCACAGGTCTCGATGCCTTCCAGCACGCGGGCGACCTCCGCCATGCGCGCCTCCAGCTCCTGCTGATGCGCGCCGCGCACATCCACCAGCAGCGCGACCGCCGCTTCCGGCAGGGAGCGCAGCACCTCCGGCATGCCCGGCGCGTCCTCGACGGAGCGCAGCGCCGCGCGGTCCATCAGCTCCACCGCCGCGACCGGCGCCGTCTTGAGCAGCATGGTGGCGCGACAGGCCGCATCGATGTTCGGGTAGTAGACCAGCGCCGCCGCCTTGTGCGACTCCTCGATCACCGTGCGATAGGTGATCGAGGCGATGAAGCCCAGCGTGCCTTCCGAGCCGATCATCAGATGCTTGAGGATCTCGAGACCATCGGCATAGTCGACCAGCGCATTGAGGCTGTAGCCGGTCGTGTTCTTGAGGCGGTACTTGTGGCGAATGCGCTCCGCCAGTTCAGGGTCCGCCCGCACATCGCAGGCCATCCTTTCCAACGCTGCCAGCAGGCCAGCGTGGCTTGCCCGGAAGGCCTGTACGCTCTTCGGCACCGCCGTATCCAGGCAGGTGCCATCGGCGAGAATGACGCGAATGTCCTCCACGGTGCGATAACTGTTGTGTGCCGTGCCGCAGCACATGCCGGAGGCGTTGTTGGCCGCGATACCACCGATCATGCAGCTGTTGATGGAGGCCGGGTCCGGGCCGATCTTGCGCCCGAAGGGGGCCAGCAATTGATTGGCACGCGCGCCGATCACCCCCGGCTGCAGACGGATGCGACTGCCCTGTTCCAGCACCTGCGCCCCACGCCACTCACCGCCCAGCTGGATGAGCACCGAATCCGTCAGCGCCTGACCGGACAGCGACGTCCCGGCCGCCCGGAAGGTTACCGGCAGCTTGCGCGCCCGACACTCGCGCAGCACATGTCCCAGCTCCTGCTCGTCATGCACGCGCACCACCAGCTGCGGCACCAGACGATAGAAGCTGGCATCCGTGCCGTAGGCCAGCGTCCGCAACGCGTCGTGAATCAAGCGCTCAGCGGGAAGGTGCAATGCCAGCGCCTCGCGCAATGCCAGATAGGCAGCTGCACGCTCAGTCGCCGATGGGGTCTCGCTCAAGGCATCTCGTGCAATGGCGTCAGGAGCAGTCATGGCCAATCTCTTTTTGAAAAAACGGTGTGGATGTCAGTCAGGGCAGCATCACGAAAAGGCTCTGTCACTTGAGCAATGGGTCACTCAGGCCAAGCAAGTGGAACGCCAGCAAGCCAAGCACGCCAGAAGCCAACAGATAGTAAGCCGTCGGAATCGCCGTCATGCGCAGGGTGCGTCCCTCACGCCCCAGCAGGCCGACGGTCGCCGAGGCCGCCACCACATTGTGGATGGCGATCATGTTGCCGGCCGCCGCCCCGACCGCCTGCAGCGCCACCATCAGGGCCCCCGAGAGCCCGAGCTGGGTAGCGACATTGAACTGAAACTGCGACAGCATCATGTTCGAGACCGTGTTGGAGCCGGCGATGAAGGCCCCCAGCGCGCCGATGCCGGACGCGAATAGTGGATACGCCTGACCGAGACTGTCAGCCACCACGTTCGCCATCACCACCGGCATCGAGGCCAGGTCGTTCAGATTGACGCCGGAGTTGATCAGGATGCGCACCATGGGAATGGTGAACACCAGCACGAATCCGGCCCCGACCAGCGTGCGCCAGGATTCACTGGCCGCCGCCACCAGCTGACGCGTCTGCATGCGATGCAGCATCAGGGTGATCAGTGCCACGAAGACCATGATGCCGCCCGGCAGGTAGAGCGGTTGTATCGACCCCGACACACCGCTGGCCCCCAGCAGGTCCGTGGCACTGAACTGCACGCTGACCAGCCACGCCTTGACGTCGCCCGACACGCGCGAGGCGACCAGCATCAGCGCGATCAGGCCATACGGCAGCCATGCCAGCCACAGTGGTAGCGGGCGTCTGCCGGCGGCGGCCATCTCGACCTCATCACGCTCCAGCGTCAGGTCGCCCAGCCAATGCCTGGGCCATTCGGCCTCGGGCGGAAAATCCCAGCTGTCCTTCGGCAGCAGAAAACCGACACGCGCCGCCGGTACCACGATGATCAGACCGACCAGGGCGCCGATCAGTGACGGGAATTCCGGGCCGAGGAAGACTCCCGCCGCCACGTAGGGCAGCGTGAAGCACAGCCCGGCGAACAGCGCGAACGGTGCGATCGACAACCCTTCACTCCAGCGTTTCTTCGCGCCGAAGAAGCGCGTCATCATCACGGTCATGAACAGCGGCATCAGCAGGCCGACGATGCCATGCACGATGGCGACTTCCGAGGTGATCAGCTGCAGGAAGGCCTCCCAGCTGGAATGATTCGCCAGCAGCTGCTCGCTGAGGCTGGCCTTGTCGAGGCCCGCGTTCACGCCGATCACGATCGGCGTGCCCACCGCACCGAACGATACCGGCGTCGACTGGATCATCATGCCCACCATCACCGCCCCCAGCGCCGGGAAGCCGATGGCGACCAGCAGCGGCGCCGCGATGGCCGCAGGCGTCCCGAAGCCGGAAGCGCCCTCGATGAAGCTGCCGAACAGCCAGGCGATGATGATCGCCTGTACGCGACGATCCGGGCTGATGGTGGTGAAGGCACCACGGATCACCGCGATCGCCCCGGAATGCTTGAGGGTGTTGAGCAGGAAGATGGCGCCGAAGATGATCCACAGCACCGAGACGGTGACCATCAGCCCCTGCAGCGTGGAGGCCAGAATGCGCGTCAGCGACATCTGCCACACGAAATAGCCGATGGCAGCTGTGACGAGGAAGACCAATGGCATGGCGCGGCGCGCGGGCCATTGCAGGCCGACGAGCAGGATGCCCGCCAGCAGAATGGGGGCAAAGGCCAGCAAGGCCAAGAGGGGCTCGGACATGACGGAAACTCCGCAGGCGAATTGTTGTGATTGTTGTCGGGCACAGCAGTGAAGCACTCGGGGTTGGCGCACCCTCTGGTCAGGTCTTCACATAAATTGGTCATACCAATTTACCCTGCTGCACCTCGGCATAATCTAGGCGTCACCCTCATGGCGGTCAAACATCATGAGCTGCCTGATATCTAGACATTGGTCAAAGCACCATCGCCCTTTAAAATTGGTATTACCAATTGTTGGCAATCCCAATCAGCCACGCGAGGCGTGGTTGTCATACATATTGGTAAGACCAATGTCGGCTGTAGCGCGAAGTCGCCACACGCCACACTGATCCTCGGTCGCGCCTCTTCTGCATGCCGCACACCGGCTTGCAGAAGAAGCGCCACCTTTCACTCCTGCCGCAAGGACACTTCCATGCGTTACGCCCCCGTCCGCCAACCCCGTATCGCCGATGTGCTCACCGAGCGCCTCGAGAGCATGATTCTCGAGGGCAGTCTGAAGCCCGGTGAGCGGCTTCCACCGGAGCGCACCCTCGCCGAGCAGTTCGAGGTCTCGCGACCGTCCGTACGGGAAGCCATCCAGAAGCTGGCGGCGCGCGGGCTTTTGACCTCACGTCAGGGTGGCGGCACCTACGTGTCCGAAGAGTTGGCGCGCGCCTGGTCCGACCCGCTCAGTGCGCTGCTGGGTCGGCACTCCGAGTTCAATCTCGACCTGCTGGAGTTTCGCGACGCCCTGGAAGGCATCAGCGCCTATTACGCTGCCATGCGCTCCACCCCGGCCGACAAGGAGATGCTGCGTCAATGCTTCGAGACGCTGGAGAAGAGTTTCGAGGGACGTGACCCGGAACTGGAAGCCGGCGCGGATGCCGCCTTCCACCTCGCCATCGCCGAGGCCGCACACAACGTGGTGCTGCTGCACTCGATGCGCAGCCTGTTCCAGTTGCTGGAGAAGAGCATCGTGGCCAACCTGCGCCACCTGTTCGAGAAGCCGGAATCGCGTCCGCGCCTGATCCAGCAGCACCGCACCCTGTTCGAGGCGATCATGGAAGGACGCGCCGAGGACGCCCGCAACGCGGCCCACGAGCACCTGGTGTTCGTCGAGGATTCACTGCTGGAGCTGGAGCGCGCCGAAACCCGTGCACAGCGTGCCCTGCGCCGTGCCCAGGCCATGCCGGAGCGCTGAGGGTGCAACGCTGATGGATCAGTGAGGGTGGCCGCCCCCCCCTTCCCCTTGAGCCCTTGCCCAGGAAGGCCTGCCGATGAAGGACACGCGTCTGCCTCACCACTGGCGTCTGCTGCTGGCGATCGTGCTACCGATCGGTCTGATGCTGTGCGTCTGGCAGGCGGTGGCCGTCGCGCGCAGCCAGTCACTCGAGCGCCTGACCCATGAAGCAGACAACGAGTTGCGCCTGACCGCCGCCAGCCTGCGTGGTCAACTGAGCCAGCATGCCTACCTGCCACGGCTGGTCGCCGAGAACGATCAGCTGCGCGCTTTCCTTGATGCCCCCGATGACCCCAGCGCCGAGATGGCACTCAATCAACGGCTGGATCGCATGCGCGCGCTCGCGAAGGTGTCCGACCTCTACCTGGTCAACGACGTCGGCACCACCATCGCCGCCAGCAACTGGCGCTCGGCATCCACCTTCATCGGCCAGAACTATCGCTTCCGCCCCTACTGGAAGGACGCCATCGATGGCGGCGAAGCACGCTTCTACGGGCTGGGGACCAGTTCCGGCGAGCGTGGCTACTTCTTCAGCGCCAGCGTGGTGAGTCCCCGCGGGCGGCGCGGCGTGGTGGTGGCCAAGGTGCAGATCGCCGCGCTGGAAGCGGCATGGCTGGATCAGAATGCCGACATCATGGTCACCGACCCGCACGGCGTGATCTTCATCGCCAGTCAGCCCGACCGGGTACTGCGCACGCTGGAACCCCTCAGTGACGAGACCCGCAACCGGCTGCTCGACACCCAGCGCTATGCCAATCAACGCCTGCGCCCCCTGCGGCTCTATCACCGTGAAGCCTTGTCCGATCTGTCGACGCCCGAGCCGCCCTTGCGTCTCGACGCTGTCACCACGGTCGAGCTGCTGCAACTGACGCCGGGCGATCTCTGGCAGCACGCCTGGTTGAGCCTGTCACGCCCGCTGCCGGACATCGGCTGGCGCCTGCATGTGCTCAAGCCACTGGCCCCGCTGCGCGGCAGCATCTGGCAAGCCGCCGGACTGGCCGCCGGTGGCTACGTACTGCTGTGCCTGCTGGCGGGGCTGGGCTGGCAACGGCTGCGCATCCTGCGCGAGCGGCGTCTGTTCGCCGAACGTGAACGACAGTCGCTCGCCGCCAGTCAGCAACGGGTGCGGGGCATCATCGACCGCACTCAGGCGGGGCTGTGTATCCTCGATGAACGTGCTCACCTGGTGTACCTCAATCCTACCGCCGTGGCGCTGTTCGGTTCGCCCTTGAGCGCCGATGCCTCACGGGACGACAGCCCCCGGCAGCCCAGCGCACGCGAGGGGCGTGACCTGCGCGAACTGTTCCTGCCGGCCGAGCGTGTGCTGCTGGACCACCTGACCCGCCCCCGCCCGATCGGGCCGCTGGAAGTGCATGGCCTGCGCAGCGGAGTGGCCGTGCCGCTGGAGCTGTCCTGCGCTCCGCTACCGAGCCCCAATGGCCCGCGCTGGCTGGTGACGGTCTTCGATGTCAGCGAGCGGCGCGCCCAGGCCGAGGCCCTCGCCCAGGCACGCGATGCCTTCGAGCAACGCGTGGTCGAGCGCACCCGTGACCTCGCTGCCAGCAATGCGCGCCTGAGCGCGGAAGTCGAGGAACGCACCCGCGCCGAGCGTGAGCTGCGCGCGACCCGCGATGAACTGATCCAGACTGCCAAGCTGGCAGTGCTTGGCGAGCTGGCCGCCGGCATCAACCACGAGCTCAACCAGCCACTGGCCGCCATCCGCGCCTATGCCGAGAATGCCAGCGCCTTCCTCGCCCGTGCCCAGACACCTCAGGTCGAGAGCAACCTGCGCCAGATCACCGAGCTGACCCAGCGCATGGGCGAGATCAGCGCCCAGCTGCGCCAGTTCTCGCGCAAGAGTGGTGACCGCCTGGAAGCGGTCGACCTCGCCACCAGTCTCGACTATGCCCTGCGCCTGCTGCAGCCACGCCGTGATGCCCAGGCAGTCGACATCACGCGTGAGCAGAGCACCGCCCTGCCCAGGGTGCGCGCCGAACCGGTACGCCTCGAGCAGGTACTGGTCAATCTGCTCAGCAATGCACTGGATGCGCTGGCCGACAGGCCGTCAGCGCCAGCCTGCCTCCAGCTGAACCTGCATGAACGAGCCGGCAGTGAAGGCACGCAAGTGGTGCTGGAAGTGCATGACAACGGCCCGGGGCTTGCGCCAGCCCAGCTGACACGGGTCTTCGAACCCTTCTATACCCAGCGCGCCGATGGCAAGGGACTGGGACTGGGGCTGTCGATCAGCGCGCGTATCGTGGCGGATCTCGGCGGCACCCTCGAGGCGCATCCCTCACCGCTGGGGGGCGCACTGTTCCGGCTGACGCTGCCGGCGTCGGGCACGCCCTCACAGCCCCTTTCCCCATCCGCCGCCGCCAATTCACAGGAGCCGTCATGAGTGATGTCACGAATGCTGACATGCAGGTGCTGGTCGTGGATGACGAACCACATCTACGCGACAGCCTGAGCCAGAGCCTGATGCTGGCCGATTACCTCACCCGGCCGCTGGCCAGTGCCGAGGAAGCGCTTGAGATCCTGAACACCGAAGCCCCCTTCGAAGGCGTGGTGATCACCGACATCCGCATGCCGGGCATGGATGGTCTGAGCCTGCTGCGCGCTGCCCGTGAGCTGGATGACGAGCTGCCGGTGATCGTGATGACAGGGCATGGCGATGTCGATACCGCCGTCTCCGCCATGCAGGGCGGCGCCTGGGACTTCATCGAGAAACCCTTCGATCGTGAGCGGCTGCTGGACGGGGTGCGGCGTGCGGTGGCCGCCAGACGTCTGGCGCTGGAGAACCGCTCGCTGCGCGAGCAGCTGGATACCCAGCGCAACAGCGCCGGGCCGCGCCTGGTCGGCAGCAGCGAGGTGATTCAGCGCCTGGATGCCCAGGTCTCACGGCTGGCGGCGGTGGATGCCGATACCCTGCTGTACGGCGAGACTGGAGCCGGCAAGGATCGCGTGGCCCGCTGTCTGCACGAGCGCAGTCTCCGTGCCAGCAAGCCCTTCGTGGCACTCAATTGTGGCGGCATGCCGGAAACGTTGATCGAGTCGGAGCTGTTCGGCCACGAAAAGGGGGCCTTTACCGGCGCCAGCGAGCGCCGGATCGGCAAGCTGGAACACGCCGACGGCGGCACCCTGTTTCTCGATGAGATCGAGTCCATGCCGATGTCGTTGCAGATCAAGCTGTTGCGTGTCCTTCAGGAGCGCAGTATCGAGCGACTGGGCAGCAATACACCGCGCCCCATCGACATCCGCGTCATCGCGGCCACCAAGCGTGACCTGCGTGAAGCGGCCAGCGCCGGCGACTTTCGTGAAGACCTCTACTACCGCCTGAACGTCGTCACGCTGTATCTGCCGCCACTGCGTGAGCATCGCGAGGATATCCTGCAGCTGTTTCGACACTTCGCCATTCTGGCCAGCGAGCGCACCAGTCTGGAGGTTCCGCCGCTGGATTCGCGTACGCTGCAGGCGCTGCTCGACCATGACTGGCCGGGCAATGTGCGTGAGCTGAGAAACTGTGCGGAGCGTCATGTGCTGCTGGGGGGACTGGAGGGCAATATCGGCGACAGCATGGCGGAGGGGCAGCCGCCGGGAGGTTCCGCCGAACAACGCAGCCTGCAGGCGGAGATGTCACTGGAAGAGAGCGTCAGCCAGGCAACCGAAGGGCAGGCACTGCCGACACGCATGGAGGCCTTCGAGGCCGCGCTCATCCGTGACGCGCTGGCCGCGTGCCGCGGACAGGTCGTGATGGCCTGCGAACGACTGGGACTGCCGCGCAAGACACTTTACGACAAGCTCAAGAAGCATGGCCTGAGTGCCGAACCCTACCGGCGCTGAAGCGCATGGCGGGCTGCGGGAGAGGTAGCCGTCGTGTCAGACACCGGCCATCAGGCGAGACAGGCTGGCGCCGAAGACGGACAGCGGTCCCTGCAGGTGCATGATGTCCACCAGCACCGCCAGCGGCGGTAGCCAGGGAGTCATCGCGGCAATCACCGCCACCATCGCCAGCGAGTTGCCCGGCTCGCGGTAATCGAACAGCTTGAAGGCAGTGCCGAAACTCTTCTTGAGACGCGCTCCGACCATGTCGACGCTGTACATCTCATCCAGCAACAGATGGATCATGGCGCCGAACAACAGGGCGGCGCCCTGCCACCAGGCCTGCTCCTCACTCTGACCGAGCAGATGCAGACTGGCGGCCGTCACGCCCAGCGAGCACAGCAATGAGGCCAGCAGGGAATGCCAGATACCGCGATGGACGGTGAAACGCTTGAAGATGGCGCTGGCCACATAGCGCACGCCCAGATAGGTCGCGCCACCCGCCATCATCAGCGGCCCCGCCAGCAGGCGGTCCTGCAGCAGCAGCACGCAGGCCATGGTCGCCAGCACCGCAAACAGCGTGAACAGGATACGGATGGCGCGCGAGTTGTCGGAGTCGATGTCCGGCAGGATGCCACCGAAGGTCGTCAGGCTCGCCAGCGGCACACCCTCCGCCAGCGACCACAGGCCGCCTTGCCAGCCGGCCGCCGCCACGATACCGCCGGCAAAGGCTGCCACGGTGATATGGGTACGAAAATTGGCCATGAGATACGGGTCGCGAGCCCTCGACGATGTCACTGGACCAGTCACCACACGCTGGCACTGGATATATGTCCAGATTATGACGCAAGCATTTCATGAAAAACAATGGCTTGTCCGGGTTTGTGAGTGCAGATGCTGCCTCCACCGTCAACGCTCGGGAAATGCAGCCCCCGAAACGCGCACTCCCCCGCCAGCCAGGGCTGACGGGGGAGTGCTCTTTGCTGCGCTCGGGGAACTCCTTGAAGGAGGTTCAGCCGGCGTAATCCTCAGCCAGATGCTGATCCTTCAGCTTGACGTAGTTCACCGCCGAATAGGTGAAGAACTCACGCTCGCTGTCCTTGATGGGACGCAGCGCACGCGCGGGATTGCCCGCATACACATGCCCGCCTTCGAGACGCTTGCCAGGCGGCACCAGTGCGCCCGCCGCGATGATGACCTCATCCTCCACCACCACACCGTCCATCACGATGGCTCCCATGCCGACCAGCACGCGGTCATGGATGGTGCAGCCGTGCAGCACGGCCTTGTGGCCGATGGTGACGTCGTCACCGATTTCCAGCGGATGGCCGCCCGGATTGAAGTCGCTGGCGTGAGTGATGTGCAGCACTGCCCCGTCCTGCACGCTGGTACGCGCGCCGATACGGATACGGTGCATGTCGCCGCGGATCACGGCCAGTGGCCATACCGAGCTGTCATCACCGAGGGCGACATCGCCCAGTACGACACTGCTGGGGTCGATGAAAACCCGTTCGCCCAGCCGCGGCGTCAGGCCCTTGAAGGATCGAATGCTCATGCCTTGCCTCCTGAATTAGGCCACCAGCCTACTGCTCCCATCGTCATGATGCCAATAGCGCGGCAGCCTGAATCGCGTTGCGGTTTGCTCGACGACGCTCATTTCCCCGCCTTGCGGCACCGCCCCTCCCGAGGACTAAACGCCCTGCTCACGTAACCCTTGGCGGCCTACTTGAAGAAGCTCCACCCCAGCACGACCAGCACCAGCGGAATCGAGATCCAGCGCAGCACCCAACGCCAGCGACGGAAGAAACGACGCGACGTCCCCAGCCCCGCCAATGCCAGATTCTGCGGCATGATCCAGCCCGCGAAGATGGCGATCAGCAGGCCGCCGATCGGCAGGAAGAAGTCCGGCGGAATCGTCGTCACCACATCGAAGGCGTTCATCTCGCCCAGCAGGTGCACTTCCTTGAGGCTCGAGAAGGACAGCACCGACAACAGGCCCATCGCCCAGACCGCGATGCCCACCGCCAGCGCGGCACGCCGACGTGTCATTCCCCAGCCCTGCAGCACCTCGACGATGGGCTCGGCGATGTTGATCGAGCTGGTCCAGGTCGCCAGCAGCAGCAACAGGAAGAACAGCGCCAGCAGCAGGCTGCCGCCCGGCAGATTGGCAAAGGCGATGGGCAGGCTGACGAACATCAGGCCGGGCCCGGAAGCCGGGTCCAGCCCCTGACTGAACACCGCCGCGAAGATGGCGATCCCCGCCAGCAATGCCACCCCGATGTCCAGCGCCGCCACGGCGATCGCGGCCGTCGGCAGACTCTGGCGCTCCGGCATGTAGGCGCCATAGGCCATCAGCGCACAGGCGCCGACCGCCAGCGTGAAGAAGGCATGCCCCATGGCATTGAGTATCACGTCCAGCGTGATGGCGTCGGGATTGGGCATGAACAGCCAGCTGATGGCGGGACCGAAGCCCGGAGTGCTGATGCTGTAACCGGCCAATGCCAGCAACAGCACGTAGAGCAGCGGCATCATCAGGTTGTTGAGACGCTCGAGCCCCGAGGAGATGCCGGCGGCCACCACGCTCATGGTCATCAGCATGAAGACGGTGTGGTTGAAGGTCATGGTGACCGGGTCTTCCAGAAAGGCACCGAAGGAGGCGCCGATCTCCGGCGGGCTCATGCCGCTGAAGTCCCCCTTCAGTGAATCGACCAGATACTCGATCGACCAGCCCGACACCACCGAATAGAACGACAGGATGAAGAACATGGTGATGGCACCGAAGAAGCCCAGCCAGCGCCAGTTCGGCGTACGGCCAGCGCTGGTCGCCAGATGGGCGAGCGCCTGCATCGGCCCGCGCCGACCGGCGCGACCGATCATGATCTCGGCCATCATCACCGGCAGGCCCAGCAGCAGCACGAAGCCGATGTACAGCAGCAGAAAGGCCGAACCGCCGTTCTCGCCCGTCATGTACGGGAAGCGCCAGATGTTGCCCAACCCGACGGCAGCGCCGGTGACGGCCAGGATGAAGGCGCGGCGACTGCCCCAGCGTTCGGTGGTTTCGCTCATGTCTGCTCTCGTGGTGAAGAATCGATAGTCAATGAAGGCTCATCAGGGGCTGCAAGATAGCAGCCGCGTCGTTCAGGGCCAATGCGGGCTCGGCTCGGGCATCCCGCGCGGAGAGGTCCGAGCCGCCTCCTATCGGGTCGATAGATTGAATAACACGCGCCAAGGCCTCACATTCTAGGTATCCCCGCGGCGACGGTGACACCGTTCTCGTGGCGCCTCCGATGCGCCAGTCTTCCTTTACCGTTCACCGCTGCCGCCCATCCGAATGACGCGAGGTACACGATGTCGATCAATCCCCTGCTGGAACGCAACACTCTGCCTCCCTTCGACACCCTCAAGGCCGAGCATGTCGAAGACGCGATCAGCGAACTGCTGGAGCACAACCAGCAGGAGATCGAGCGCCTGATCGAGGCCACCCGCGACGACACGCGCTGGGACAACTTCGCCGCGCCGCTGGAAGCGCTGGGCGACCGCCTGAGTCAGGCCTGGTCACCGGTCTCGCACCTCAACTCGACCATGAATTCCCCCAAGCTGCGCGAGGCCTATCAGGCCTGTCTGGCCAAGCTGTCGGCCTACTCCACCTGGGTGGGTCAGAACAGCGATCTGGCTGCGGCCTATCAGCGCCTTGCGGACAGCGACGAATTCGCAAGCCTCGATGAAGCCCAGCAGAAGGCGATCACCAACAGTCTGCGCGATTTCCGTCTCGCCGGTGTCGATCTGCCCCAGGACAAGAAGCAGCGTTATGGCGAGATCCAGGCGCGCCTGTCCGAACTCTCCAACACCTTCTCCAACCATGTGCTGGATGCCACCCAGGCCTGGCACAAGGATGTCGAGGAAGAGGCGCTGGCGGGCGTGCCGGAAAGTGGCCTCGCGGCGCTCAAGGCCAACGCCGAGGCCAAGGGGCTGGAAGGCTATCGCATCACCCTGGACTTCCCGAGCTTCTTCCCGGTGCTCAGCTACGCCGACAACCGCGAGCTGCGCGAGGAGGTCTACACCGCCTTCGTCACCCGCGCCTCGGAAAAGGGTCCCAACGCCGGTGATTTCGACAACGGTCCGGTGATCGAGGAGATTCTGGCCCTGCGTCAGGAACTGGCCAAGCTGATCGGTTTCGACGATTACGCCTCACTGTCACTGGCGACCAAGATGGCCGACTCGCCGGCACAGGTCATCAGCTTCCTCGAGGACCTCGCGACCCGTGCAGTGCCCCAGGCGCGTGAAGAGTTCAACGAGCTGGCGGCCTACGCCACCGAAAGCCTCGGCATCGATGACCTGCAACCGTGGGATGTCGGCTACGCCAGCGAGAAGCTGCGCGAATCACGCTACGCGATCAATCAGGAACAGCTGCGCCCCTACTTCCCGGCGCCGCAGGCCATCGACGGACTGTTCGAGGTGGTCAATCGCCTCTACGGCATCACCTTCCAGCAGCGTGAAGTGCCGGTGTGGCACGACGACGTCAGCTACTACGAGGTGATCGAGAATGACACGCCGATCGCCGGCTTCTATCTCGATCTCTATGCCCGCGAAGGCAAGCGTGGCGGCGCTTGGATGGACGAGTGCCGCGTGCGTCGTCGCCGCGAGGATGGCAGCCTGCAGTTGCCGGTCGCCTATCTGACCTGCAACTTCACCCGCCCGGTGGGTGGCCGCCCGGCGCTGCTGACCCACGATGAAGTGGTTACGCTGTTCCACGAGTTCGGTCACGGTCTGCATCACATGCTGACCCGTCAGGAAGTCGCCGAAGTCTCCGGCATCAATGGCGTGGCGTGGGACGCCGTCGAGCTGCCCAGCCAGTTCATGGAGAACTTCTGCTACGAGCGTGAAGGGCTGGATCTGATCGCGCGTCACGTGGATACCGGCGAGCGCCTGCCCGACGACATGCTCGAGCGCCTGCAGGCGGCACGCAACTTCCAGGCGGCGATGACCATGGTCCGCCAGCTGGAATTCTCGCTGTTCGACTTCCGCCTGCATCACGAGCTCGACACGCCGTCCGCCGGCAATGTCCAGACGCTGCTCGACGAGGTACGCAGCAAGGTCGCCGTGGTCCCGGCGGTCGAGTTCAACCGCTTCCAGAATGGCTTCAGCCACATCTTCGCCGGCGGTTACGCCGCGGGCTACTACAGCTACAAGTGGGCCGAAGTGCTGTCGGCGGATGCCTTCAGCGCCTTCGAGGAAAGCGCGGTCTTCGACACTGCTACCGGTCAGCGCTTCCGGGAAGAGGTACTGGCCAAGGGTGGCTCGCGTGATGCCGCCGAGCTGTTCCGCGCCTTCCGGGGCCGTGACCCGCAGGTCGATGCCCTGCTGCGTCACTCCGGCATCGGTGCCCAGGCGGCCTGAGCCTCGCCCAGACCCCGGTCTTGATGACGGCGCAAGCCTGATCACACACCGCTGTCCCTGCGCCCCTGACCTTT
The DNA here is from genome assembly GCF_013374055.1 of Cobetia sp. 5-11-6-3. Classification (NCBI taxonomy): domain Bacteria; kingdom Pseudomonadati; phylum Pseudomonadota; class Gammaproteobacteria; order Oceanospirillales; family Halomonadaceae; genus Cobetia; species Cobetia sp. 5-11-6-3. Next base: position 15,643 of record NZ_BLWJ01000005.1, read on the forward strand.
GCCGGTCGGGGGCGTATCATATGGCGCATCGTCCGCCTGACGCTCGCATTGCCCGATGCCGAGCGGCCTGACACAACCAGATCCTGACTGGAGGCACCATGTCTACCATCAAGCGCTTCATCGCGGGTGCCGTCTGCCCACGCTGCGGAGCAATGGACCGCCTGCGCACCTGGGAGCAGAACGAGACACGCTACCGTGACTGCGTGTCCTGTGACTTCTTCGAGCAGCAGGCCATCGAGGAACCGCCCACCCTCGAGGAGCTGTCCACGCGCGTGAACGCGCCACGCGACGAGCCCGCGAGTGATGAGGTCCAGCCGGTGCGTATCCTGGACCCCGGCAAGCGGCACTGACCGCATGTGATATCGCGAGCCCCCCGTGGCATCCATGCTTGCTGCATGAAAAAGCCCCGCCAGATGGCGGGGCTTTTGCGTATCAGCTCGACTGGCCGTCAGCAGGGCACGGCTTTCATTTGACCACGCCGCAGGCAACGCGCGAGCCGCCACCGCCCAGCTTGGGCGTATCGGTGTAGTTGTCACCGCCGGAGTGGATCATCAGCGCATGACCGCCGAGATCGCTCTCCTTGAGGCGCGGAGCCAACACCGGCAGCGAGATCTTGCCATCGGCATCGACGCTCAGCGCCGGAAGATCGCCCAGGTGACCATCGCCATACGGGCCCTGGTGGGTGCCGGTCTCCTCTGGGTCGAAGTGGCCACCTGCCGCGGCACCGGCCACGGCCTCACCGTCCTTCTCGGCGGGTTCGCAGCTGGCATTGGCATGCAGGTGGAAGCCATGGATGCCGCTTTCGAGCCCTTCGATCTTCGGCGTCAGCAGCAGACCATCAGCAGTGTCCTCGGCCATGATGCTACCGACGGTCTCGCCCACCCCGTCACTGCTGACACGATGCATTTCCACCTCGGTGGCCGCCTGGGCGACACCCCCGAACAACCAGGCACCCAGCGCCACCGCAGCGGCGCTCTTGAAGGGCTGTCTGGTAGATGACGCAAAGGATGCCGTGTGCTGTGTCTCGTGATTCATGAGCAATCTCTCCTTCACTGAGGCCGGCTCCACTGCCGACGCCTTGAGTGGCTTGCGGGCCGCTGTCGCAAGCGGCTACCCCTCAGACCTCAGGGCGAGAGACGTCACATTCAATGCAATTCTGCCAATGACTTGCCGCGTACGCTGGGCGAGCACACCTCAGCGAGAAGAGATCCCCAGGTTTTCCAGCACCTTGAGACACGGCCCGGCCTGGTTGAGGGTATAGAAATGCAGACCCGGCGCGCCGCCATCCAGCAGACGCTGACTCATCCGCGAGATCACCTCGGTACCGAAGGCCTGGAGGCTCTCGCTGTCATCGGCGTAGCTCTCGAGCTGCCTGCGAATCCAGCGCGGAATCTCGGCACCGCAGGAGTCGGAGAAACGCGCCAGCTTGGTGTAATTGGTGATCGGCATGATGCCCGGGATGATCGGCTGCTGGATGCCCAGATCACGTGCTCGCTCCACGAAGTGGAAGTAGGCATCGGCATTGAAGAAATACTGGGTGATGGCGATGTCGGCCCCGGCATTCATCTTGCGCGCGAAGTTCTCCAGATCCATACGGTAGTTGTCAGCCTGCGGGTGACACTCCGGGTAGGCGGCCACCGCGATCTCGAAATGATCGCCGGTCTCGTCACGCACGAACTCCACCAGCTCATTGGCATGGCGCAGTTCACTGCGCGCGCCCATCCCGGACGGCAGATCACCGCGCAGCGCCACCAGGCGCTTGATGCCCTGCTCGCGATACTCGCCGAGAATCTCGCGCAGCTCACCACGGTCGCTGCCGACACACGACAGATGCGGCGCCGTGCAGATACCGCTGCTGCGCACGGACTGCACGGTATTGAAGGTGCGCTCACGCGTGGAGCCACCAGCGCCATAGGTGACCGAGAAGAATGCCGGGTCCAGCGCGGCCAGACGGTCACGGACACCCATCAGCTTTTCACGTCCCACCTCGGTATTCGGTGGAAAGAACTCGAAACTGATACCTGAGGGGTGTTCGCTGGCGCTCATGGGGCGGCCTCCTGGTCGGTCGTGTCCGGCATTGATGTTCTTGTGCCGCACACGTCGCGGTGTGCGTGCTGCCGTGAGGCGCTGCGCTGATGACACAAGCGCGCGCACGGTGCATGTCATGCATCATGACCTGCGCCTCGATCCACGGCCAATGAAAGGTTTTCGCCTCAACATCAATATCATTCATATAAGAATCTGCTTTCTTATAACCACAACGCCTTACCCGACTCACCTGCTGCGCCACATCCTCCCTGCGGCCTGAGCGGGCGCCGTTTTCGAGATGACGTCGGCACATGACTCACGGCATGATGGCTCGCACGCCCCGCCCCACTTCACAAGGAACCGTGATGGATCACCTGGATCTGCAGCAACCGCTCTGGATGCTGATCACCTTCGTTGCCATCGGCGCACTGTGCGCCCGCAAGCTGGCCATCGACCCACGCCCCATCGCCACCTTGCTGATCTACGTGATCGCGCCGCTGACCTTCTTCCGCGGACTGGTGCTGGGCGAGCCCTCCTTGAGCGATCTGGGTCTGACACTGGGCCTGTTCACGCTGTCGAGCCTCATCTGTCTGCTGGTGCGTCCACTGGCCGCGAAGTTCTTCCCGCCGCAGGAGGCCGCCTTGCTCGCCTTCTCTTCCGGCACCGGCAACACCGGCTACTTCGGCCTGCCGGTCGCGATGCTGTTGCTGCCGCCGGAAGGCGTGACCCAGTACCTGTTCTGCCTGCTTGGCATCACCCTGTATGAGTTCACGCTGGGCTTCTACGTCAGTGCGCGCGGGCAGTTCTCGATGCAGCAAAGTCTGGTGAAGATCGCGCGGCTGCCGCTGATCTACGCCTTCATGGCCGCACTGCTGGTCGGCACGCTGGGGCTCCAGGTGCCGGGGGCGGTCATGGAGGGGCTCGACTACTTCAAGTACAGCTACACGGTGCTGGGCATGATGATCATCGGCATGACGCTGGGGGGCATAAGCCTGCGCGAGGTCGACCCGCGCTTCATCCTGGCCGCGACTGCCCTGCGTTTCGTGATGTGGCCGCTGCTGAGTCTGGGCAGCGTGATGCTGCTGGGCAGCCTGTTCGCACTCGACCCGGTACTGGCGCAGGTCCTGCTGCTGCTGGGAGTGGTGCCGATGGCCGCCAATGTGGTCGTGCTGGCCATCGAGCTGAACATCCAGCCGGCCAAGGGCGCGATCGCGGTGATGCTGACTACCCTGGCGGCCCCGCTGATCATCCCACTCTACCTGTCATGGATGCTGACGATCAGCGGGCTGGGGTGAGGCTCAGGCCCCGGCCATCTCGGGGGTGACGGCCTCGGTGGCGGGTGGCACGGCCTGACGCGGCATCACATGACGCGGGGCGCTTTCGAGAATCTGCCCCTGCCAGTCGATCAGATGCAGTGCGCCGTCGCCATCTTCCGCCAGCGCAGTGCAGTGCTCTACCCAGTCGCCGTCGTTGCAGTAGAGCACGCCATCCTCGACCCGAAAGCCCGCCTGGTGGATATGCCCACCGACATAGCCATCCAGGCCTTCGAGACGTGCCTGGCGCATGGCCGCCTCCTCGAACTGGGCCACATAGCGCTGGGCGACGCCACTGCGGCGCTTGAGCGCGCTGGCCAGCGACCAGTAAGGCAGACCGAACATGCCACGCGCGCGGTTGCACCAGCGATTGAGTGACAGGATGAAGCCGTGCATGCCATCCCCCAGCGTGAGCAGCCACGGCGCGATGCGCACATGGGTATCGAATTCATCGCCGTGGGAGACCAGCAGGCGACGTCCACTGCCCGTGGTATGAATCGCGCGCCGCTCGATGCTGACGTTGTGTAGCTTCAGACCGCACAGACGACGGAAGGCGGCATCGTGATTGCCGGGAATGTAGATGACCTCGCAGCCACTGCGTGCCAGGCGCAGTACCCGCGCCACCAGCGCCTGCTGGTCCTTGTCGAGCACCGCACGCTTGCGCATCGCCAGCAGATCCACGATATCGCCGACCAGATACAGACGCTCAGGGCGCACGCGCCGCAGCAGCTTCGCGAGCAGCGCCGCCTGACAGTCCGGCGTGCCCAGATGCACGTCCGAGATGAACAATGTCCGCACCTGGCCGAGTGACGCATGCCGTGGCGCCGCCTCTGCAGAAGACGCCGGAGAGGACGGGGGAGCGAAGTGCGGCACGGGCATGTCAGTTACCTCTGATCAATCACCTCGGGATCGGCGAGCGCAGACAGACATGGCTACGCCCCGGATTGCCGGACCAGAGTGACCGCGTGCGATGACGCCTCCATAACAGGACCATGACCGGGCGATGACAACCCGCCGCTCACGCCTGCTGATTGCTCCCCTTTACCACCGCATGCCGGCCGGCGCGCTTCTGGCGGTACATGCGATCATCCGCGATGTGGATGAGATCCTGCACGCTGATCTCGCCCTGCAGTACCGAGTCATGCGTGACCCGCCCGATGCTCACCTCGACCGGAAAGGCGATCTGCTCCTCGAGACGTTGCGCCTCCAGGTGATGCATCAGCTGATTCGCCGCCTGCTGACTGGCCATATCGCAGGCCCCGGGCAGCACGACCAGAAACTCGTCTCCGCCCAGACGGCAGGCCATCCCTTCCTCTCCCGCGGCCTGTGCCGCGCCTGCGGCGACCAGCTGGATCAGCCGGTCCCCCTGGGGATGGCCAAAGGTGTCGTTGACGTACTTCAAGCGATCGACATCCACGAACAGGATGGACAGACACCGGCGTTCTCGCAGGCTGGCGGCCAACGTCCTGTCGAGAAACTCGAGACCACAGCGGCGGTTGGGCAGGCTGGTCAGCAGGTCATGGTTGGCACGGTATTCCAGCTCATGCTGCTGCGTGAGCAGCTGCTGATTCATGTGGCTGAGCTCGGCGTTGCGCACCTCCAGTGCCCGGCGCAGCTTGACGGTACGCAGGAAAGTGGAGCTGCGGGCGTGCGCCAGCGCCGGCGCCATGATCATCGTCGCGACCATGTAGGCACCTCCCGCGCCGGCAAGGTCCTTGAGCGAGAGCGGGCTCAGCCATAGAAAGAGCGGCAGATAGCCCAGTATCAACGGCAGACTGCTGACCAGCTGGTACCGCCAGCCCCACACCAGCCACGCCGGCATGGCGATCAGCATGGAGGTCGAGAAGCTCAGGTTCCACAGCGATAGCGTGATGGCATCCTGGATCATCGTCGCGCCGAAGCAGAAATACAGATTGGCGCAGACGGCGCCGAGCAATGCGATATCGTCGGGCCGACGTGGCTGGCGACGCAGTAGCGTCACACACAGCACACAGACACCGAGAAGCAGGAAGCGCCCGAGCCACAGGGTCGGCCAGGCGTCAGGGACCTGGAAGTAATCGAACAGCAGAAAGCACGCCAGACCCGCCATCGCGAACAGCACGAAGGTATGATTGAGTCGCGCCCGATAATGGCGAGACTCCTCATCCTCCATCTCACTGCATGGCATGAGGTGATCATGGATCGACACGGCACGTCCTCTCGGAAAGCTGGGGCATGGCCTCATGCTACACCTGCCGCCAGCCTCCCCCTATCCCGACGGCTCGCGTCCCGCCAACGCTACTGCCACGTGTCCTGGCGGCGAGATGCACTCAGGGCCCGATACCGGGAAGGTACGGGCCCTGAGCGTCTCGACGTGACTCGCGCCTTTCGCCTGCGGTCAGACGACCTTGCCGCGTGAGCCAGCAGGCACATAGATGCGCGCGGAGGCGGCATCTCCCAGCCAATATCCCGAGAAGATGCCATACAGCCCTGCCGCCATCAGGCCGCCGATGAACAGCGTGAAGTGGGTGATGTCACCCAGCGGCAGGAAGCTGATCACCAGCGTCACCGCCGAGGAAGCCAGCAACGCCTTGACCGCCGCGACATTGACGCCCTTCTCGAAGAAATACTCCCCCTGCGCGCTGTCGGTGAACAGTGCCCGGGTGTTGATGCCGCCCTTGTGGATCAAGTAGTGATCGAACAGGATCACGCCATACACCGGGCCGATGGCTGCGGCGAGAATGCCCACGGTGTACTGGATGATTTCCGGATTGTTGAACAGATTCCACGGCGTGATGAAGATGGAGCCGACGGCGGCGAGCATGCCGCCCATCCGCCAGCTGATGCGCGACGGCGCCACATTGGAGAAGTCGAACGCCGGTGACACGAAGTTGGCCACGATGTTGATGCCGATGGTCGCCAGCACCAGGGTCAGGATGCCCAGCGCCGCCGCGACACCGTTGTCGATGCGCGCGACAGTCTCCATCGGGTCATGCAGCATCTCGCCGAAGATGGGCTGCGTGCCGGACACTACTACCACGGTGATGACGGCAAACAGCAGGAAGTTGACCGGCAGGCCCCAGAAGTTGCCGCGCTTCACGTCACCAGGCGTGGCGCAGTAGCGCGAGAAGTCGCCGAAGTTGAGCGTCGGACCCGCGAAGTAGCCCGCCACCAGGGCCGCGGCGATCACCATCTGCCACAGGGCATCACTGCCGGAGAGTGTCTTGCTGCCCAGCGTGAAGCTGATGTTGTCCCAGCCGGCCTGCCAGACGATCCAGCCCGCCAGCGCGAACATCACCACATAGACCGCCGGCCCGGCGAAATCGATGAAACGGCGCACCGCGTTCATGCCCCACCAGAACACCAGCGCCTGCAGCACCCACATGAACAGGAAGCAGTACCAGCCAAGCTGCGAGAGGCCGAGGTACTGGACCTCGGTCAGCCCCTCCAGCGACGGCACGTAACGCAGCAGCACCAGCATCAAGGCATGTGCCGCCAGATACGTCTGGATGCCGTACCACACCACCGCGATCAGCCCGCGGATGATCGCCGGGATATTGGCGCCATAGATGCCGAAGGACTGGCGGCAGACCACCGGAAACGGTACCCCCGTCTGCTGGCTGGGCCGCGAGATCAGATTGGCGAACACCTGCACCACCAGAATCCCCACCAGCATCGAGACCAGAATCTGCCAGCTGGCCAGGCCCAGAGTGAACAGACTGGCGGCGAAGACATAGCCACCGACACTGTGCACGTCGGACATCCAGAACGAGAAGATGTTGTACCAGTTCCAGTTCTGCTCGCAGGGCGCGAGGTCGTCGTTGATGAGCCGCTTGCTGGCGTTGCTCAGGTCAGGGGGAGTCTGGGGTGTCATTGTTGTCTCCAGAGGGGGCTTGGTGCCCGAGTGGACGTTCCGTCCGTGGGCCGGTCACGAGGCATCACGCCTCGCCATGCCTATCCCTCTATCAACAAGCATGCCAATGAAACACATGTTGCGGCTTTTCAATCTCCCAGCGTTTCCCCCAGCCCCCGTTCTGCCTGCACCTCCTGCCAGTACTGCCTCTCAAGCCGAAATCGCTGCCCCCTCAAGCACCATCGACTCCCCCTGCATTCGCCATATGCACCACCAGGGCGCACCAACGATGAAACGAACGTTGCTTAAGCGGTGATTGCCCGTCTGGCACGAATGCTGCTCATGTATTGACCATACTGCTCGAACGTCTCACCCATCCCCGCGAGCCGAACCTCATCACAGGAGACACGCGCCATGTTGCGTCTCAAGGTCATCAATCCCAACACCAGCCAGGCGATGAGCCAGCAGATGGCGCACTCGCTGCAACGACAGCTCGCGGACGACGTCCGACTCGAGGTACTGACCGCCGAGCATGGCGCCCCCAGCATCGAGACGGCCGTCGAGGAAGCCATGGCGGTGGTCGCGCTGCTGAGTCTGATCGCCCGGGACAGAGAAGGCCTGCTGGACACGCCCCCCGCCGATGGCTATCTGCTGGCCTGCTTCGGTGACCCCGGCCTCGAGGCCGCACGCGAACTGAGCCCCGTGCCGGTGATCGGCATCGCCCAGGCCGCCATGCACATGGCCACGCTGGCGGCTCCCTCCTTTGCCATCGTCACCAGCATGACCAGCACGCTGCCGATGTCCGAGCTGCTGCTGGAGCGCTATGCGATGCGTCCGCTGTGCAAGGCACTGCTGGCCTGTGACGTCCCGGTACTGGCGCTGTCCGAGGCGCGCACTCCCCCGCAGGCGCTGCTTGAGAGCTGTGAGCAGGCCAGGGCGAGCGGTGCCGGCAGCATCGTGCTGGGCTGCGCCGCGATGGGCCCGCTGCGCGACGCCATCGCTCGGGATATCGGTCTGCCGGTGGTCGACCCGCTGCTGGCGGGACGGGATCTGCTGCTGACATTGATGCGCCAGCCCGCCGTCACCCGCGCGGCACCGGGCGGCGAGGCCAAGTCGCTCAGCGGCGTCTTTGCCCGGGGGCTGGCCGCCCTCTGACCCGCCATTGCGATGCCCTTGGCTTGCCTCTCTCGACAGCAACGAAAACGCCCCCTCACTGCTGTCAGTGAGGGGGCGTTTCTCTTGGCAGGCTCTGACTCAATGCTGGTCGTGCGGCGCCTCCGAGCGAGAGCGATCCCCGACGACTGCGGTCACCAGCTTGCCGATGCTCAGGCCCTGCACGAGGATCGAGAACAGCACGATGATGTAGGTGGTGACCACCAGCGGCTCGCGGAAGTCACCTTCGGGAATCGCCAGGGCCAGTGCCACCGAGATGCCGCCGCGCAGGCCACCCCAGGTGAGCACGCGCGTGGTGCCGGCCCGGAAGGTATACCAGCGCCGCAAGATGCTCAGCGGAATGCCGATCAGCGCCAGACGCGAGAGCAGGATGACCGCCACCAGCGCCAGGGCGATGCCGATCGAGGTCAGGGTGATCGGCATCAGCACCAGCTCGAGGCCGATCAGCACGAACAGCACCGCGTTGAGGATCTCGTCGACCAGCTCCCAGAAACCGTCCAGATAGCGGCGGGTGTTGTCGGACATGGCGCCATCACGCGCCATGTTGCCGATGATCAGCCCCGCCACCACCATCGCGATGGGGCCGGAGACGTGCAGCGCCGAGGCCAGCGCGTAGCCGCCCAACACCAGCGCCAGGCTTAGCATCACCTCGACTTGATACTGGTCGATGCTGCGCATCAGCTGATAGACCAGCGCTCCCAGTGCCAGCCCGAGCAGAATCCCGCCGCCGGCTTCCTCGAGGAACAGGAGCCCCATGTGGCCGAGCTCGACCTCACCGCTGCCCGCCGAGGCCGCGCTCAACAGCGCGGTGAACAGCACCACCGCCACGCCATCATTGAACAGTGACTCGCCGACGATGCGGATCTCCATGTCGGCAGGCGCTCCGGCGCTGCGCATGATGCCGAGCACGGCGATCGGGTCGGTGGGCGAGATCAACGCGCCGAACACCAGGCAATACAGGTAGGGCACCTCGATGCCGGCCCACTGGAACAGCCACCAGGCGGCGGAGCCGATCACCAGGGTCGAGACCAGCACGCCCAGCGTGGCCAGCAGGCCGATGGAGCGGCGATAGGCCTTCAGACGCGAGAGATCCACGTGCAGCGCACCGGCGAACAGCAGGAAGGACAGCATGCCGTCCATCAGCAGGCTGTTGAAGTTGATGCGCCCCAGCCAGTCTTCCGCGATGTCGGCCACGACGGTGGTCACCGCGAAGTGATCCAGCCCGATCACGCCGAGTGACAGCACCAGACCGATGGCCATCACGCCGATGGTCGGGGGCAGGCGCAGGACCCGGTGGTTGAACCACATGCACACGGCAGTGATGGTAATGAACAGTGCAGCGAGATTGAGCATCCGAAAACGATCCTTTGCAGTGGCGCCGATACCCTGGAGGGCATGACGTCCTTGTCATTCGTCTTTCATACGAGCTGGTGTGGTGAGCCACTCGCGTGGCCAGCAGCGCTGATCGTGACTGCCAGCACTGGCCGTGATTCCCAGCACTGGCCGTGACTACCAGAGATCGCCGTGACGTTCACGGTGACAGAGATAGAGACGCAGCTCGAACTCACGTTGATGATACTCCGGCTGCATGTGACAGCAGAGTCGATAGAACGCCTTGTCGTGAGCCTTCTCGCGCAGATGCGCCAGCTCATGGACCACGATCATGTTCAGCAGCGGCTCCGGCAGGCGCCGAAACAACGACGAGATGCGGATCTCGTGCTTGGCCTTGAGCTTGTTGCCCTGCACACGCGACACGAAGGTGTGCAGCCCCAGGGCGTTGTCGATGACGTGAATCCGGTCGTCATAGACCACCTTGCTGATCGGCGCCGAGCTGCGCAGGTACTGATTCTTCAGCGCCATGGTGTAGTCATGCAGCGCACGGGCCCCCTGCAGCTGATGTGGCTCGGGATATCTAGCGAGAAAGAAGGCTGCCGTCTTGCCCGACGCCAGCAGTTCACTCGCCTGCTGTTGGATCTCGGGGCCGTAGCCCTTGAGATAGCGTAGATCAGCCACTGGGCCTCTCTCCTGTTGCTGTCCCACAAAGGGTCAGACCTGCGTGTCAGTCGGGCTCGCGCCGCTAACGCTCCACCAGAGACAAGAAAACCCGCCGAAGCGGGTTTTCCTGTCATGACACTGAGCCGGTGGGGGCGAGATGCCCCTCCCCTGCCAAGCCTGTCGAGCTGACGACCTTACAGGCCGGCAGCAGCCTTGAGGCCAGCGGCACGGTCGGTCTTTTCCCACGGGAAGGCGGTGAAGGTTTCGGTCTTCTTCTCGCCGGTCACGTCGGTCCAGCTGTAGCTGTGCTCGAACGGCTCACGACCGAAGTGGCCGTAGGCAGCGGTCAGCTGATACATCGGGTGCGCCAGATCCAGCATGGTGGTGATGGCATACGGACGCAGGTCGAAGTGCTCGCGCACCAGCTCGACGATCTTGGCATCGCTGATCTTGCCGGTGCCGAAGGTGTTGATCGAGACGGAAGTCGGCTCGGCGACACCGATGGCGTAGGAGACCTGGATCTCGCACTTGTCGGCCAGACCGCTGGCGACGACGTTCTTGGCCACGTAACGACCGGCATAGGCGGCGCTGCGATCGACCTTGGACGGGTCCTTGCCGGAGAAGGCACCACCACCGTGACGGGCCATGCCGCCGTAGGTGTCGACGATGATCTTGCGGCCCGTCAGACCACAGTCACCCACCGGGCCACCGATGACGAAGTTGCCGGTCGGGTTGATGTGGTATTCGGTGGTCTCGGACAGCCACTCGGCCGGCAGGACCTGCTCGATGATCTCGCGCTTGACCATCGCGCGCAGGTCTTCCTGGGACACTTCCGGGTCATGCTGGGTGGACAGCACGACGGCTTCGACGGCGACCGGCTTGCCGGCTTCGTCGTAGCGGAAGGTGACCTGACTCTTCGCATCCGGACGCAGCCACGGCAGCATGCCGTTCTTGCGCAGTTCCGCCTGACGCTCCACCAGACGGTGAGCGTAGTGGATCGGCGCCGGCATGAAGGAGTCGGTCTCGTTGGTGGCATAGCCGAACATCAGGCCCTGGTCGCCCGCGCCCTGATCTTCCGGCTTGGTGCGATCGACGCCCTGGGCGATATCGACGCTCTGCTTGCCGATCAGGTTCAGGACACCACAGGTCTCGCCGTCGAAACCGACATCGGAAGAGGTGTAGCCGATATCCGTGATGACACGACGTACCAGCTCCTCGAGATCGACCCACGCGCTGGTGGAGATCTCACCGGCCACGATGGCCACGCCTGTCTTGACGAGCGTTTCGCACGCCACGCGTGCCTGCTTGTCGCGCGCGATGATGGCATCGAGCACGGCATCGGAAATCTGGTCGGCAATCTTGTCCGGGTGCCCTTCGGACACGGACTCGGATGTGAAGAGTGAGTATTCGCTCATTGGTCCTCGACCCTCTTTTCGGATGCGGGGATGATTCGGCCACTGACGGCAGATGGCTGCTTGAGACCGAGTAGAAACACGCTTGCGGCGCACGTTGAGGACTGACACAGACGGCCCGGCCTCGGGGGGGCGAGTTTACACGCCACTTATGTGAGTGCCTAGCGCCATGCGGACTGCACGACGGCCGTTTCGAGACCTTTTTGCCACAAGAAGGACACCAACCGGCATAAGTCAGCAAGACGCATGGACGGCTGCGGGGCCCGGATGCGATTTGCCGCGCCCCGTCATCTCGGTGACAATACTGGCCCGGAGATCGCGTACGGGCGAAGCTTCGTACGCACAAGGTTCACGCGACGCACTGTCCTTTCCGGCGCGCTGCGCACCACAGGCAGAACGCCGTGATTCATTGCCACACTCTTGACGCCCCGCAGGCGAGGAGCTATTGCATGCCTTCCCGTTTTGACCTGGCCAACGCCATCCGTGCACTTTCCATGGACGCCGTTCAGAAGGCCAAGTCTGGCCACCCCGGCGCCCCCATGGGCATGGCCGACATCGCTGAAGTGCTCTGGAACGACCACCTCAAGCACAACCCGGCCAACCCGAACTGGGCCGACCGTGACCGCTTCGTGCTGTCCAACGGCCACGGCTCCATGCTGCTCTACTCCCTGCTGCACCTCACGGGCTACCAGCTGAGCCTTGAAGATCTGCAGAACTTCCGCCAACTGCATTCCAAGACCGCCGGTCACCCGGAATACGGTTATGCGCCGGGTATCGAGACCACCACCGGCCCGCTGGGCCAGGGGCTGGCCAATGCCGTGGGCATGGCGATCGCCGAGAAGACACTGGCGGCGCAGTTCAACCGTCCGGGCCACACCGTCGTCGACCACACCACCTGGTGCTTCCTGGGCGATGGCTGCCTGATGGAAGGCATCTCCCATGAGGTCGGCTCGCTGGCCGGCACCCTGGGTCTGGGCAAGCTGATCGCCCTGTATGACGACAACGGCATCTCCATCGATGGGGAAGTCGAAGGCTGGTTCACCGATGACACCGCCAAGCGCTTCGAAGCCTATGGCTGGCACGTCGTGGCCAACGTCGACGGCCACAAGCCGGAAGAGATCAACGCCGCCATCGCCCTGGCCAAGAGCCACGACGACAAGCCGAGCCTGATCATCTGCAAGACCGTCATCGGCTTCGGCTCCCCGAACAAGGAAGGCACCGAGTCCTGCCACGGCGCTCCGCTGGGCGACGACGAAGTCGCGGCGACCCGCGAGAAGCTGGGCTGGACCCACGCACCCTTCCACATCCCGGAAGACATCTATCAGAGCTGGGATGCCAGCGAGCGCGGCGCCAAGCTCGAGAGTGACTGGGATGCGCGCTTCGCCCGTTACGCCGACGCGCACCCGGAACTGGCCGCCGAGTTCACCCGTCGTCTGGAAGGCAAGCTGCCGCACGCCCTGAGCAGCGAGAAGATGATCGAGGACGCTCAGGCCGCCGGCGACAGCCCGGCATCGCGCAAGGCCTCCTTCGAGTGCCTGAACCAGCTCGGCCCGCAGCTGCCGGAACTGCTCGGCGGCAGCGCCGACCTCGCCCCGTCCAACCTGACCTTCTGGAAGGGCGCCCAGGCGATCACCCGCGAAGACTTCAGCGGCAACTACCTGCATTACGGTGTGCGTGAGTTCGGCATGGGCGCGATCATGAACGGCGCCGGTCTGCACGGCGGCTTCATCCCGTACGGCGCGACCTTCCTGATCTTCATGGAATACATGCGCAACGCCGTTCGCATGGCCGCCCTGATGGGTCAGCAGGCCGTCTACGTCTTCACCCACGACTCCATCGGTCTGGGCGAAGATGGCCCGACGCACCAGCCGATCGAGCAGCTGACCAGCCTGCGCACCACGCCGAACCTGTCCACCTGGCGTCCGGCGGATGCCGTGGAGACCGCAGCCGCCTGGGATGCGGCCATCAAGCGTCACTCTGGCCCGACCGCGCTGATCCTGTCGCGTCAGAACCTGCCGCACCAGAACCGCGACAAGGCCCAGCTGGCCAACATCAGCCGTGGCGGTTACGTGCTGAAGGACGCCGCCAACGGCCAGCCGGAAGTGATCCTGATCGCCACCGGCTCCGAAGTCGGCCTGGCGATGGATGCCGCCGCCGAGCTGGAAGCCGCCGGTCGCGCCGTGCGTGTCGTGTCCATGCCGGCCACCGACCTGTTCGATGCCCAGGACGCGGAATACCGCGAATCCGTGCTGCCGTCCTCCGTCACCGCGCGCGTGGCGATCGAAGCCGGGCATCGTGACTACTGGTTCAAGTATGTCGGCCTGAACGGCGACATCATCGGCATGGAGACCTTCGGGGAATCCGCGCCGGCTGGCGACCTGTTCAAGCACTTCGGCTTCACGGTCGAGAACGTGGTCGAACGCGCCAACACGCTGCTGGGCTGATCACCGCCTGACTCACCCCGTCGATGACGGAGTGGGATGCAGATCGACGCCGCCGCTTCCCGCTGGGAGCGGCGGCGTTTTCGTCTGTGCGACACTCGAGAAGCCCTCCACCGTCACCGGCTGTCGCCTGTAGTCGACGCGCTCCATGTCAGTCACAGCTTGATGACACGATTCATCCTGCATGAACGGTCATTCTCCGGCGATCCAGCCCTCGACAGACAGCGTGGATGGCGACTACACAACCCCTCCAGTTGGGTAGTGTGACTACGTGTTCTTAGACGAAAAAAACCAGAAATCAGGCGCTTGCGCGCCTTTCGCTCCCTCCGCCCAGCAAAGCGATGCGCTACCATGGACCCCCTGAAAAACACCCGGAACGAGACCTCATTGAGCCATCAGTCCCCTCTGCCCACCTCCGACGCCTCCCAGGAGGCCAGCATGCGCCTTCGCCAGAGGAACGCCCCCTTGCGAGTGGCCATCAATGGCTACGGACGCATCGGTCAGTGTGTGCTGAGAGCGCTGGTGGAACGTGAAGCACGTGGCGAGACGCTGCCACTGGAAGTGGTGGCGATCAACGAGCTGTCAGACCTGGACACCATCACCTATCTGACACGCTACGACACCACCCATGGCCGCTTCCCCGGCACGGTGGAGCAGCGCGACGGCCAGCTGGTCGTCAACGGCCATGCGATCAGCATCCTGTCCGAGGCCAATCCAGACTGCCTGCCCTGGCGGGCACTGGGGATTGACCTGGTCCTGGAGTGCTCCGGCAGCTTCAAGGACCGGGCCACCGCCGAGCGCCATCTGTCGGCAGGCGCGGGACGGCTGCTGTTCTCCCAGCCCGGCGATACCGACGCCGATGTCGATGCCACCATCGTGTGCGGCATCAACCAGTCGGCGCTGGCCCCCGCCGGGACAGGGCAGGACGCTGGCGGCATGCGCATCGTCTCGGCGGCGTCGTGTACGACCAATTGCCTGATCCCGATCCTCACGGTGCTGGAGCAGGCCTTCGGGCTGGAGCGTGGCGTCACCACCACGGTGCATTCGGCGATGAACGACCAGCCGGTGATCGACGCCTACCACCAGACGGACCTGCGCCTGACGCGCTCCGCGATGAGTTCGATCGTGCCGGTGGATACGGGGCTGGCCAAGGGCATCAACCGCCTGATGCCGCATCTGGAAGGACGCTTCGAGTGTCTGCACCTGCGGGTGCCGACCATCAACGTGTCCTGCATGGACATGTCCATCGAGGTGAAGCGCGACGTGAGCGCGGACGAGGTCAATGACCTGCTGCGCGAGGCCTGCGCACGACGCCTGCAGGGCCTGATGGGGTTGAGCGAGGAGCCGACGGCGTCCATCGACTTCAACCACGATCCGCGCTCGGGTATCGTGGATGCGACCCAGACCCGTGTTGCCGGCGGCCGGCTGATCAAGATGCTGTGCTGGTTCGACAACGAATGGGGCTTTGCCAATCGCATGCTGGACGTCGCCACCCATTGGCACGCCTGCGAGATGACAACGCCTCTGGCGACGGGAGCTCTCTCCACCGATTCACGACCAAGGAACCCGTCATGAACGTGCAAACGATGACCGCCCTCGACCTGTCAGGCAAACGCGTGCTGATCCGCGAAGATCTCAACGTGCCGGTTCGCAATGGTCAGGTGACCAGCGACGCGCGTATCCGCGCCAGCCTGCCGACCATCACGGCGGCCCGCGATGCGGGAGCGCGCGTCATGCTGATGAGCCACCTGGGCCGTCCCACCGAAGGGCAGCCGGAAGAGCAGTTCTCTCTGGCACCGGTCGCGGCACACCTGGGCGAGCTGCTGGGCAGCCCGGTGCGTCTGATCACCGACTATCTCGACACGGCACCGGACGTCGCCGAGGGCGAGGTCGTGCTGCTGGAAAACGTGCGCTTCAATGCCGGCGAGAAGAAGGACGATGAAGCGCTGTCTCGCGCCTACGCCGCCCTGTGCGACATCTACGTGATGGACGCCTTCGGCACTGCGCACCGCGCCCAGGCCTCCACCCATGGCGTGGCACGCTTCGCCCCGGACGCCTGCGCCGGCCCGTTGCTGGCTGCCGAGCTGGAAGCCCTCGAGAAGGCACTCGCCGCGCCGCGCGCGCCGATGGTCGCCATCGTCGGCGGCTCCAAGGTCTCCACCAAGCTGGACGTGCTCAAGGCGCTGTCCGACAAGTGCCATCAGCTGATCGTCGGTGGCGGCATCGCCAACACCTTCATCGCCGCCGCCGGTTACAACGTCGGCAAGTCGCTCTACGAGGCTGACCTGCTGGAGACCGCTCGCGCGCTGATGGACAAGGTCGAGATCCCGCTGCCCACCGACGTCGTCGTGGCCACCGAGTTCTCCGACAAGGCCGAGGCCATCGTGCGTGACGTTGCCGACGTGCGTGATGACGAGATGATTCTGGATATCGGCCCGGACACCGCCTCCCGCTTCGGGGCGCTGCTCAAGGATGCCGGCACCATTCTGTGGAACGGCCCGGTGGGCGTGTTCGAGATCGACCAGTTCGCCAACGGTACCGAGAAGCTGGCCATGGCCATCGCCGAGAGCGACGCCTTCTCCATCGCTGGCGGCGGGGACACCCTGGCGGCCATCGACAAATACGCTGTCGAGTCCCGCGTGTCCTACATTTCTACCGGTGGCGGTGCCTTCCTCGAGTACGTGGAAGGCAAGACGCTACCGGCCGTGGCGGCATTGGAAGCCGCTGCAAGCTGACCCGGGCTGCGCTCGAATGGCGCAGCGACAAGGTCCTCATCGACTGTCCCGGTACCCTGAGCCAGCCACATGCCCGGGGTACCCGGTAACTGGGTCACGGTAACAGGGCCATCCTCTGCCTGCGGCACAGGGTGGCCAGACGCTACTCCCTTTTCCATTCCCCAAGAAGACAGGTGATGTCATGGCATTGATCAGCATGCGCCAGATGTTGGACCACGCAGCCGAGTACGGATACGGCATTCCCGCGTTCAACGTCAACAACCTCGAGCAGATGCGCGCCATCATGGAAGCCGCCGACCACACCGACTCTCCGGTGATCGTCCAGGCCTCTGCAGGCGCTCGCAAATACGCCGGCGCGCCGTTCCTTCGCCACCTGATTCTGGCCGCGATCGAGGAATTCCCGCATATCCCGGTGGTCATGCACCAGGATCACGGCACCTCGCCAGCCGTCTGCCAGCGCTCCATCCAGCTGGGCTTCAGCTCGGTGATGATGGACGGTTCGCTGGGGGAAGATGGCAAGACCCCGACAAGCTACGAATACAACGTCGATGTGACCCGTCGCACCGTCGAGATGGCGCATGCCTGTGGCGTGTCCGTCGAAGGCGAACTGGGTTGCCTCGGCTCGCTGGAAACCGGCATGGCCGGTGAAGAAGATGGCATCGGTGCGGAAGGCAAGCTGGACCACGACCAGATGCTGACCGACCCGGAAGAGGCCGCCGACTTCGTCAAGAAGACCCACGTCGATGCCCTGGCCATCGCCATCGGCACCTCCCACGGCGCCTACAAGTTCACCAAGCCGCCGACGGGCGACACCCTGTCCATCCAGCGCATCAAGGAAATCCACGCCCGCATCCCCGAGACTCACCTGGTGATGCACGGCTCTTCCTCCGTGCCGCAGGACTGGCTGGAAATCATCAACGAATACGGTGGCAAGATTCCGGAAACCTACGGGGTTCCGGTCGACGAGATCGTCGAAGGCATCAAGCACGGCGTGCGCAAGATCAACGTCGATACCGACCTGCGCCTCGCCTCCACCGGCTCCATCCGTCGTTTCATGGCCCAGAACCCGTCTGAATTCGACCCGCGCAAGTACCTCAAGGAATCCGTGAAGGCGATGCGCGACATCTGCATCGCTCGCTACGAAGCCTTCGGTGCTGCCGGCCACGGCAGCAAGATCGACCCGATCAACCTCGAAGCGATGTTCGAGCGTTACCACCGTGGCGAGCTGGACCCGAAGATCAACTGATCTGACGGCCATGCGCACGACGGCATGAACGAAAGGCGGCCCGCAGGGGCCGCCTTTTTTTGACGCATCAGGGTGCCGCTGCCGACGCGCACGGGTATCCTTTCCTCAGACACCGCCGACAACGCATCATTTTTCTGGTACCGCAGGAGACATCATGGCCTCGCTCAAGGATCAACTTTCCGGGCTTGTCTATTCCACTGAACACGGCGCCACCTGCCCCGAATGCCGCCGCGCCGAAGCCGACTGCGAGTGCGCGGACCTCGCCGAGCGCGAACGGCTCGACAGCCTCGATGGCGTGGTGCGTATCCGCCGCGAGACCAGCGGCCGCAAGGGCAAGGGCGTGACCACCGTGAGCGGGATTCCGCTGGCGGAGAAGGAACTCAAGGCGCTTGCCAAGACTCTCAAGCAGCGGTGTGGCACCGGCGGCAGCCTCAAGGACGGTATCGTGGAGATCCAGGGCGATCACCGCGAGACGCTCAAGACCGAGCTGACGCGACGCGGCTATACCGTCAAGCTGGCCGGCGGCTGAACCTGCACGCCCCGGCATCCGTCTCATCAGACATCTCGGTTGGCGGCGTATCGCCGACCGCACAAGGGACCTCCATGCTGAAACTCTCCATGCCTCATCCTTCCCGCTCTCTGGCCATCGGCGCACTGCTGCTCGGCACGCTGGGGCTGGCGGGCTGCATGACCGGCCCTGACTTCGCTCAGCTGGAGGCACGCGTGGTGCCACAGCAGGCCTTCCAGGCACCGGGTGATGCGCTGCTGGAGGTCCGCCTGGTGGATATCTCCAGAGCCGATACACCGGCCAACCTGATCGCCAGCACCCGCTTCGGCGGTCTGCGCCAGGGGCCTTTCCCGGTCAGCCTGCAATATGATCGCAATGCCATCGAGGATGGCCATCGCTATGCACTGCAGGCCGACGTGCGCAGTGACGGCAAGCTGTACTGGATCAATGACAGCGTGGTGCCAGTACTGGACACTACCCACAACGCAGCGCAGGGTGAGGTCGAGGTGCCGATCGTGCCGCTGCCACGTGCGCTGGGCCACTGAATACGCTCCCCTCTCCTGTAGATAGGACATCCCGATGGATTGGCTGGAATACCTGTTACCTGTCTTCTTTCTCACCCCGCTGGGCGCCATCGCGCTGGTGGTGCTGGGCATGCGCGGCCTGCATGAGCGCCGCATCCAGTCACCCCTGACCCGCCGCCAGCTGCGCGAGCCGGGCCAGAGCCTGCGAGACCGCCTCGATGACGCCTTCCAGTCATTGTTTCTCGATGGCGCACTGGGACCGCTCATCACACTGAGCCCGCTGATCTATGGCATGGGACGCATGGTGTTCGGCGAAGAACAGAACTGGCTGGAGTGGGCGGGCTATGGACTGGCCTGCGCGCTGTTCGTGCTGATCTTCGCGCTGCGCCTCACCCGCCACTTCCAGCGCATCCGCAAGTTGAAGCTGGGGCTGGCCTGCGAGCTGTCCATCGGCCAGGAGCTGGATCAGCTCATTCGCCCGGAGCAGTTGAGCAGCGTGGTCTATCATGACGTCCCCGCCGACGGCTTCCATATCGACCATCTGGTACTCACGCCGCTCGGTGCCTATGCCATCCGCACCAAGGCGCGCTCGCGTCCGCTGGATGCTCTGGGAGCGATCAAGAACGAGGTCAAGCTGGAGGATGGGCGTCTGCACTTCCCCGGCGGGCGCGAGCGCAAGCCGCTGCGCGAGACACGCGTCGCGCGTGACTGGACTGCCGCCTGGCTCAAGCGCGAGTGTGGTGTCGAGGTACCGGTACACGGCATTCTGGCGCTGCCGGGCTGGCAGATCATCCGGCGTGGTGAACAGCGCAAGGGAGACCCGGACGTCGTCAATGGCGAAGGGCTGGCCGAGTGGCTCAGCACCCATTGCATGACCCCGGAGGATGGCTGCCCGGCGCTGGATGAGGCACTCAAGCAGCGCATCAACGAGGCGATTCTGCTGCGGGTACAGGCCGAACGCATGGCAACGCCCTAGGCCAGCGACTGGCGGTCTCCCATCCGCCCGTCACAAGGACTTGCCAAGCGGGCCGGCGCGACGTTAAATACGCGCCGGTCCAGCCCTGGCTCCTTGATCGCGCCATCGCAATGATGGCGCTTCTGGCGACATATCCCCCATGAAACTCATCACCTTCGACGCATTTCGCACCCTCGGTATCGCCGGCGTTCGCTACATCAAGCCGGAACGCATGCTGGATCACCTCGACGAGATCCGCGCCGCCGACATCCTGCTGTTTCCCGAATACTGGCAGATCACCACCCTGGTCTACGGCCTGGGAAAACGCATCTTCCCGAGCCTGCCCAGCTACGCCATCGGCCACGACAAGGTCGAGCAGACGCGCGTCTTTCAGGCCATCTGCCCGGGCAATGTGCCGCCCACCGAGATTCGGGGTGCCAGCCGTCAGGCAATCGACGACATCGAGGCACGCTTCGGCTATCCGCTGATCGTCAAGGAAGTGAAGAGCTCCATGGGGGCCGGGGTGAAGCTGATCCAGTCACGTGGCGAGCTGGAAGCCCACGCAGCCGAGCACCCGGTGCTGTATGCCCAGCCGCGGCTGGATATCGATCGTGACCTGCGCATCGTGGTGGTCGGTGGCGAAGTCATCACTGCCTACTGGCGCGTCACGCCGCTGGGCGGCTATCGCTCCAATGTCAGTCAGGGCGGCGAGACGGCCTATGACAACATCCCGGCGCCCGCCATCGAGCTGGCGCTGCAGCTGGCCGAGGCGCTGAGTGTCGACCACGCCGGTTTCGATATCGCGATGGTCGATGGCCATCCGATGGTCTTCGAGTTCAATCGTCTGTTCGGCAACCAGGGCATTCAGGACAGTTCACGGCGTATCGGTGCCGCCATCAGTCGCTATCTGGCCCTCGACAATGACGACAAGGACCCGACGCCGCCGGTGCTGATACCGCGCCGCTCCCGCAGCGAGACACTGCAGGAAACCGCCTGAGTCATCGCCCCTGAGACTCACCAGCCCATCCAGACGACAGAAAGCCGCCCCGAGGGGCGGCTTTCTGTCGTCGGCGGCCTGATCCTTCAGGCCGGCCGGATCACAGTCGGGATGGACGGCTGTGCGGGTCGCCTTCGACATGATCCTTGGGCGTGTCCTGCTGCGGCTTGCCCGCCGCAGGCACGTCCTCGTCCGGAATCTCCCAGGTGCCCTCTTCCGTCCAGGGGTCGTCTTCCGGGAATTCCTCGATATTGATCTCCTTGACCGTGTAATCCGGCTGATAGCGCAGGTCATAGTGCGCGGCGCGCACGATGGAGATGCACAGCAGCAACGCCACCGCCAGCAACGGCACGCCACCGATGATCGAGGCCGTCTGCAGGGTTTCCAGCCCGCCGACGAACATCAGCACGATCGGCATGAACGACAGCGCGAAGGCCCAGAAGAGACGGTTCCAGCGCATCGGCTCCTCATCCACTTCCTTCTGGACCACGGCCGCCAGGATGTAGGAGATGGAGTCGAAGGTGGTGGCCGTGAAGATCAGTGCCAGCAGCGTGAAGGCAAAGATCACCACATAGTCCAGCGGCAGGGTATGCAGCATGGCGAAGATGGCAGCGGTCGGACTCTGCTCGTTGAGTATGGTCACCACGTCCAGCTCACCTGACAGCTGCAGGTACAGGCCGTAGTTGCCCATCACCATGAAGAACAGGAAGCAGCCCATGGTGCCGAAGAACATCGAGCCCGCCACCATCGCGCGAATGGTGCGACCCCGCGAGATGCGCGCGATGAACAGCCCCACGCTGGGCGCGAACACCAGCCACCAGGCCCAGTAGAAGATGGTCCAGTCCTGCGGGAAGTGGGTGTTCTCGAAGCCCTTGAACTCGGCGAACGGCTCAAGCCAGGTCGCCATGTGGATCAGATTGCTCATCACGCGCCCCAGCGCGTCCAGACCGGTATTGGCCATGAACAGGGTCGGACCTGCGATGAAGATGAACAGCAGCAACCCGACCGCCAGCCAGAAGTTGATATCCGACAGCAGCTTGATGCCCTTCTTGAGCCCCACGTAGGCGCTGTAGCCGAACAGCGCGGTACACACCAGCAGCACGACGACCTGGGTCATCAGCGACTTGGGTACGCCGAACAGCTCATGCACCCCCTCGTTGATCATCGGAGCTGCCAGACCGAGCGTGGTCGCCCCGCCACCCAGCATGCCGAAGACGAAGCTGATGTCGACCAGCTTGCCCAGCCAGCCACGCGCCAGCTTTTCGCCGAGCACCGGCATCAGCGCCTCGGAAATCTTCAGGACACTGTGGTGACGCACGTAGTAGAAGTAGGCGATCGGCACGGCGGGAATCAGATAGATCGCCCATGCCAGCGGCCCCCAGTGGAAGATACCGTAGGCGGCGGCCCATTCCGCGGCCTCCGGTGTCTGACCTTCCACGTGGAACGGCGGCGACTGGTAGTAGTAGACCCACTCGATCATCGACCAGTAGAGGATGGAGGCCCCGATACCGGCGCAGAACAGCATGGCCGCCCACGACACGATCGAGAACTCGGGCTTCTCTTCGGCGTCGCCCAGCTTGATCTGCCCGATATCACTGAAGATGATGTAGATCATGAAGCCACCGGCTCCGACACCCAGCATCAGGTAGAGCACACCCAGCTTGCTGGTGACGAAATTCTTGGCCGCCGATACCCACATCGCACCCTGCTCGGGGAAGATGACCAATGGCAACGTCACTGCCAGCAGCAGAAAGATCGAGCCGAAGAAGGTCGGCTTGTCGATCATGTCGAAGGCCTTCTCTGGCTTGTTCTCCGCGTTGGCAGCGGTTCCTCCGGGGGTTTTCTTGCTCATAAATAAGCCTCATTTATCGTTATTGCCCTGCATGATAATAGCTTATCATGAATGAAAAGTGACCTGCGCGTTCACACTTCGTACAAAGCTAGTACAACAACTCGATAGGCTACGTAAAGAAAATTTACCGCTTGTCAGCGCAAGGACGTCACGCGAGACAGCAGCCGGCCAGGATGACGTCAACGGAGACATCGAGGAAAAGAGGGACGGAGGGAAAGCGGGAAAGGAGTTGCCGGAACAGATGGGCCGCGTGACCGGCAGGAGGCCGGCAAGGCAACGCGGAAATGACACGGCAGACCACGACTGCCCGGCACGGCTTGCCGGACAGTCGTCATGCTCGAGCGGATGGCTCAGTCGCCGCGCAGGCGGCCACCCATCTCCTGAGCGAGGTCCACGGCGAAGTGATCGGTCATGCCGCCGATGAAATCGAGCATGCGCCGGTAACTGCGGTAGAGATCCCAGTCACGCGTCGGGGTGTTCTCGCCGATCAGCGCCAGCACGCGCTGATGCTTGAAGCTGGAGCGCCCCGTGGTGTGCAGCTCATGGGCAGCCCCGATGAAGGCTTCGAGCAGGATGCCCAGCGTGGTGTAGGCGCCGATTTCCAGCTTGGCCTTGCGCTCGTTGCGAAAGATCTTCTGGCGCGCCAGATTCTTGGCTTCCCGCACGCCCCAGCCGAGATCGGGATGACACAGATCCAGCAGGTCCTCACTGAGGGTGCCCGCCAGCAATTCCGCCTCATGCTGCACGAAGGCCTGGGCCACGTCATTGACCGCCCGCTCCATCGCCGCGCCCCTGAGGGCCGCCACCTTGCGCCGCTGTGACGTGCCACGCGCGACCATGTCGTCATACTCCCGCGGCGCGCCACCACTGATGCCGGTCAGAATCTCGTAGACCTCCTCGAACTGCAGTATGCCCATCTCGAGACCATCCTCGAGATCGAGCAGCGCATAGCAGATGTCATCGGCAGCCTCGACCAGCCACGCCAACGGGTGGCGACACCAGCGGCCATCGTCACGCGCCAGCAGCCCGCAGCGCTCGGCCACCTGATCCAGCAGTTCACGCTCACTCTGGTAGCAACCGAACTTGCCGCCTGCCGTGGCGTGCTTCACCGTCCAGGGATACTTGAGCAGGGTGCCCAACGTCGCCGCCGTCAGGCGCATGCCGCCATGAAACTGGTTGTATTCGATCTGGGTGACGATACGAAAGCCCTGGGCGTTGCCTTCATAGGTGAGCAGGTCTTCGCGCTCGGCCTCGCTCAAGCCTGACAGACGCCCGTGGTCACTGGCGGCCTCTGCGGCAAACCAGTCACGGATGGCATATTCTCCGGCATGCCCGAAGGGTGGGTTGCCGATGTCATGTCCCAGACAGCCGGTCTGGACGATGACGCCGAGGTCGGCGGGCGTGACCCACTCGGGCAGATGGTCCTTCAACTTCTCGCCGACCATCATGCCCAGCGAACGCCCGACGCAGCCGACCTCCAGGGAGTGGGTCAGACGCGTGTGGATGTGGTCGTTGTCGGTCAGCGGATGCACCTGGGTCTTGCGACCCAGCCGTCGGAAGGAGCCCGCGAACACGATCCGGTCGTGATCCTTGTGGAAGGGCGTACGGCCCATCTCACGCGATACGGTGCCCGGTGCGTCATGCAGGCGACTCGGCTCCAGCAGTCGTTCCCAGTTCATTGATGACATCAGGCAACTCCTTGGCAGGCGCCCGAGAAACGACGCCGGCGAGCAGACAACGGTGAATGACGGGCAGAAAAAAAGAGAACAGGGATTGTGGCACCCTGTTCTCTTTCTCTCCAGACCGCTGGGCGGTTCTCCTGTCCGCCCAGACGGTTTCTCTACCCGCTCAGGTGGTTCATCACCCGCTCAGTCTGAGAAGGGTGCTCGACACTGCCTGGCGCCGGGGCGGCTCAATCCTCGGCCAGTGCCGGCAACAGCACCTTGAGCTTGCGCGTCAGCGTGTTGCGTCCCCAGCCCAGCAACTCGGCGGCTTCGCCCTTGCGACCGCCGGTATGCTTGAGCGCCGTCTCGATCAGGATGCGCTCGAAGTCGGGCACCGCCTCTTCCAGCAGATGGGTGTGGCCGGCGGCGAGCGCGCGGTCCGCCCACTCACGGAAGGCACCACGCCAGTCCCCGGACGCGGCCTCGGTGCCACTGACGTCACGCAGTTCCGGCGGCAGATCCTCGACCATCACCTCGCGGCCCGAGGCCATCACCGTCAGCCAGCGACAGGTGTTCTCCAGCTGGCGCACGTTGCCCGGCCAGTCGAAGCGCGTGAGGTGCTTCTCGGCCGCCTCGGTGAGCACCTTGGGGTCCGTGGCCAGCTCGCGTGCGGCTTCAGCGAGGAAGTGCTGCATCAGGCGCGGGATGTCCTCACGGCGCTCTGACAGCCGCGGCAGGTGGACGCGAATCACGTTGAGGCGGTGGAAGAGATCCTCGCGGAAACGACCATCCTCCACCAACGCCTCCAGGTGCTGGTGGGTCGCGGCGATGATACGCACATCCACCTTGACCGGCGTGATGCCCCCCACGCGGTAGAACTCGCCATCCGCCAGCACCCGCAACAGGCGTGTCTGGGTTTCCGCCGGCATATCGCCGATCTCGTCCAGGAACAGGGTGCCACCATCGGCCTGCTCGAAGCGTCCGCGACGCAGAGCGGTGGCACCGGTGAAGGCGCCCTTCTCGTGGCCGAAGAGCTCTGACTCCATCAGGTCCTTGGGGATCGCCGCCATGTTCAACGCGATGAACGGCTTGGCCTTGCGGGGCGAATGCTGATGCAGCGCCTGGGCGACACGCTCCTTGCCGGTCCCGGATTCGCCGTTGATCAGTACGGTGATGTGCGACTGGGACAGGCGGCCGATGGCTCGAAAGACCTCCTGCATCGCTGGCGCTTCCCCGATGATCTCCTTGGTCAATCCTTCCGGCACCACCGCGGGGGCCTTGGATTCCCGCGCGTGCGCCACGGCACGCCGCACCAGCGCCAGCGCCTCATCGACATCGAAGGGCTTGGGCAGATACTCGAAGGCACCGCCCTGATAGGAGGCCACGGCACTGTCGAGGTCGGAATGGGCCGTCATCACGATCACCGGCAGGTCCGGATAGCGCTCGCGGACTCGTGCCATCAGATCGAGGCCATCGATACCGGGCATGCGGATGTCGGTGATCAGCACATCCGGGCACTGGCGCATGATGCTGGCTTCTGCCTGATCCGGGCGCTCGAAGCTTTCCACCTCGAGGTCAGGCTGGGCCAGAGCGCGCTCCAGTACCCAGCGGATGGCGCGGTCATCATCGACGATACAGACGCGTGCAGTCTCGCTCATGAGGGATCTCCAGAAGTGCCGGCAAGCGGGATTAATAGTCGGAATTCGGTATGGCCGGGGCGCGAGTCACACTCGATCAACCCCTGATGCTGGTGCAGGATGCCCTGGGCGATGGAAAGCCCGAGCCCTGAGCCTTCGGCGCGCCCCGAGACCATCGGGTAGAACAGCGTCTCGCGCAGCGCCTCGGGAATGCCCGGGCCGTTGTCACTGATCGCCAGCTCGCAGACCAGACGATGGCGCTCATGACCCAGCGTGAACTGCCGCCGGGCCCGCGTGCGCAGGGTGATCTCCCACGGCGCCTCATTGCCATCGGCTGATTCGGGCTGCGGCTGCTCGTTGAGGGCCTGGGTCGCGTTGCGCGCGATGTTGAGCACCGCCTGGATCAACTGGCCTTCATCGCCGATGACTTCAGGAAGGCTCGGGTCATAGTCGGCCGTCAGCTTGATGTGATGCCCTTCCGCCGCCAGCAGGGAGCGCACCCGCTCGGTCACCGAGTGGATATTGACCGGCGACTGCAGCGGTGGCCGATTCGGCCCCAGCATGCGATCGACCAGATCGCGCAGGCGATCCACCTCCTCGATGATGATGCGCGTGAACTCCACCATCTGCGGCTCCGGCAGATCGCGCTCCAGCAACTGGGCCGCGCCCCGGATACCGCCAAGCGGGTTCTTCACTTCATGCGCCAGCCCGCGTGTCAGCACCTTGACGGCTTCCTGCCGAGCGATCAGCGCCTCCTCGCGGGAGATCTGCATCAGACGATCACGCGGCTCGATTTCCACCAGCAGCTCATTGGCGCTGACCGGGGTCGCGGTGAAGTCCACCGTCAGCGGCTCGTTGGCCGCATTGACGATCTCGGCCTCACGCTGGGTATAGGGATGCTGTTCTTCCAGCGCCTTGCGCAGCACCTTGATGGGCTCTTCATCCAGCCCGGTCAGATGTTCAGGGGAGCTGCCCTTGACGCGCACCAGGCTGACCGCCAATAGCGTCTCAGCCGCCGGGTTCAGCCATACCACGCGCAGCTGTGCATCCAGCACCACCACGGCAGTATTCAGGTGTTCGAGCAGTCGTTGATGCATGCCTTTATCCGCCATTCGCAGTACGTCTCCCTGTTCTGCAATAACCGCGCCAGTCTGGTGCAAATGCCGCGTGCATGGCACCCGCGCCGATGCACCTCTTTCGGGCGTCGATTTGAAGCACCATTATGGTGCACCAAAGGATCGCACTGCCAACCCGATGCAGCAGACCTGCTCATCAGCGGGCGTGCTGCTGCATCGCGGGCGATACCGTTGCCAGACCTGGCGACAAAAAAGGCCACCCGAAGGTGGCCTGATGACCTGGCGCGCGAGTCACGTGTCGTTCGCAAGCCAGGAGGGCTGTCATCCCCGTCTCTCAGCCACCCCCGGCATTGGCCGGGTTGTTGGGATTGCGCGGGAGATTGACGCTGGCGCGTTGCACGTAGACCACTCGGGGCTCGGTGGTCTGGCGCACTCGTCCGGAGGCATCCAGCAGCTCCGCCTGGATGACGTGCTTGCCACGCTCGAGCCCCGGCACCATGAAGACACTGCTGTTCATGGCCGATTGCGACGGCGCGCCATCCACGGTCACGCGTACCTTGTGCTCGGGACGCAGCTGCGGCTCGATGGCAAGGCGCACCGCCAGGTTGCCGGCCTGCCCCGTGGGCAGCGTCTCTTCATTGCTCGGGCTCTGGATGAAGAAGCGGGTATAGCCACGGAAGCTGACATCCACGGCAGGCGCGGAGGGTCGGCTACGGGAAGCGGTCTCGGACGGGGAAGATGACACGCCACGCGAAGCAGGCGCGCGCGAGGGAGCAGCCTCGGTGGAAGGCACCACACTCAGCGGCGTCAGCTTGACCTTGCTGCCGCCCGCCGGCTGATCACTGAACACCACGTTGCCGTTGGCATCCACGTGCCGGTAGACCTGAGCCGCCTCGAGGTCCGCCGAGACGCTGCTCAGGGCCAGCACCGCTGACAGGCAGAGACCGAGCGTCGTCATGCCCGGCAGGCGAGCCATCCGCCGCATTCCCTTGACCGGCAAGGACCTGCTGTCACCCACTGAACCGATGCCACGCGAAGAAGAAGTGAAGGGCCACATCCGGGAATTCCTGAAGAAGTCATGGGAAGCCAGAAGCGCGCATCCGCTCCTGCCAGTCGTGTCACTCACTCGGACGCTACCAGCGTGCCAGAAGTGACATATCCTGCTGCCAAGTTACAAAGCTTCCCGCGTTGATACCAGCCCTGCTTGTTGCGACGCGACTTTCCGCGACGGGTCACGGGTCCTGGACAGCCGGGAGTCAGCTCTTGGAGCACATGTCTCAGAAACGAGAACAGGGCCATACCTGTCGGTATGACCCTGTGTGTCTCGCCTCACGCATGCCCCGCGCTCAGACTGCTCCGGGCGGGGCCGTGAGCGACATGCGCCGTCGGTAGATCAGACGCTGTAGTACATGTCGAATTCGAGCGGGTGAGTCGCCATGCGCAGGCGCTGGATGTCTTCGCCCTTCAGCTCGAGGTAGGCATCGATCATGTCGTCGGTGAAGACGCCACCCTGGGTCAGGAACTCACGATCGCCGTCCAGCGCGGTCAGTGCCTGTTCGAGGCTCTCGGCCACGGTCGGGATGGACTTGGCTTCTTCGGCCGGCAGGTCGTAGAGGTTCTTGTCCATGGCATCGCCCGGGTGGATCTTGTTCTTGATGCCGTCGATACCGGCCATCAGCATCGCGGAGAACGCCAGGTACGGGTTGGCCGTCGGATCCGGGAAGCGAGCCTCGACACGCTTGCCTTTCGGGCTGGCGGTGTACGGGATACGGATGGAAGCGGAACGGTTGCGGGCAGAGTAGGCCAGCATGACCGGGGCTTCGAAGCCCGGCACCAGACGCTTGTAGGAGTTGGTGGACGCATTGGTGAAGGCGTTCAGCGCACGAGCGTGCTTGATGATGCCGCCAATGTAGTAGAGGGCCATTTCGGACAGACCCGCGTACTCGTCACCGGCGAACTGGTTGTCGCCATCCTTCCAGAAGGACTGGTGAACGTGCATGCCGGAACCGTTGTCACCGACCAGCGGCTTGGGCATGAAGGTCGCGGACTTGCCGTAAGCGTGCGCCACGTTGTGGATCACGTACTTGAGTTCCTGAACCTCATCGGCCTTCTTGACCAGGGTGTTGAACTTGACACCGATCTCGTTCTGGCCGGCGTTCGCCACTTCGTGGTGGTGAACTTCGACTTCCTGACCGATGGCTTCCAGGGTGTTGCACATGGCAGCACGGATATCGTGGAAGCTATCGATCGGCGGGACCGGGAAGTAGCCGCCCTTCAGACGCGGACGGTGACCCAGGTTGCCGCCTTCCGGCGTGGAATCGGTCGCCCATGCACCTTCTTCGGAAGAGATCTTGAACATCGCGCCGTTCATCTCGTTCTTCCAGTGCACTTCATCGAAGATGAAGAATTCCGGCTCCGGACCGAAGAAGGCAGTATCGCCCAGACCGGTGGACTTCAGATATTCCTCGGCACGCTTGGCGACGGAACGCGGGTCGCGCTCATAGCCCTGCATGGTGGCCGGCTCGATGACGTCACAGCGCAGCACCAGAGTGGTGTCTTCGGTGAACGGGTCAAGGAAGGCAGTGCCGTCGTCCGGCATCAGGATCATGTCGGACTCGTTGATGCCCTTCCAACCTTCGATAGAAGAACCATCGAACATCTGACCATTCTCGAAGAATTCTTCGTCAACCGTGCGCGCCGGGATGGAGACGTGCTGCTCCTTGCCCTTGGTGTCGGTGAAGCGCAGATCAACCCACTTGACTTCGTGTTCTTCAATCAGGGCAAGTGTCTTCTCAGCCATGGTAATTCTCCGATGGAGCCGGCGGCTCGGTTGCAGTTGGTGTCAGCGTTGTCTGTTCAGGTCTTTCGTTGTCTGTCTTTTTTCTCATGGTCAGCCAATGGATGCCAGCCATGAAGAGGATGACCTGATAATGCATCGAGCGTGCCAGAATGAAGCGCACCAGAACATCAACAACAATAACTGACTGAAAACAATGAAGAAATACATGCACCCAAAGATGACATGCTGGATTTTGCAGCGAGAAACATGACCCCACAAGGTGCAGAAAAGAGGATTGCGCAGGCACGAATTATCATATTGGTGCATCAAAAAATGCCCTGGCACCAATATGGTGCACGGCGAGCCATCAGGCCGATCTGACCGGTCGCATCAGCCTCACGCTGGCCGCGTCAATTCGAGAGAACTCGCTGTCGATGACGGTCTTTTTCGCTCGTGATCGTCATGGCAGCCCCTGGCCACAAGTTTTTTTTCATCTGTCACAAGCGCGCGGAAAAGACTTGAGAGACAATCATTTGGGCACTTCAGGCCAATCCATGGCCCTCACTGACCCGCCTCGTGAATGCACGATGCTGGCAGGAGGCATGCCATGCCCCCTATAATGCGCCCCAAATCACAAGCGCCCGGTACGCGAGCGCCCATTTTCCGCACAGGTTCCCGTCGTGATCGAGAAACTTCGCAACATAGCCATCATCGCCCACGTTGACCACGGTAAAACTACCCTGGTCGACAAGCTCCTGAGTCAGTCTGGCACCCTGGACCGCAAGGCCGAGGGTCAGGAACGCATCATGGATTCCAACGACCAGGAAAAAGAGCGCGGCATCACCATTCTCGCGAAGAACACCGCGATCCAGTGGAACGATTACCACATCAACATCGTGGATACCCCTGGGCACGCTGACTTCGGTGGCGAAGTCGAGCGCGTGATGTCCATGGTCGATTCCGTGCTGCTGCTGGTCGATGCTGTCGATGGCCCGATGCCGCAGACTCGCTTCGTGACCCAGAAGGCTTTCGCCCAGGGTCTGAAGCCGATCGTCGTCGTCAACAAGATCGACCGTCCGGGCTCTCGTCCTGACTGGGTCGTCGACCAGATCTTCGATCTGTTCGACAACCTGGGCGCGACCGACGAGCAGCTCGACTTCCCGATCATCTACTGCTCTGCCCTCAACGGCATTGCCGGCATGGATCCGGAAGACCTGCAAGACACCATGGACCCGATGTTCCAGTCCATCGTCGACATCGTCGAGCCGCCGAAGGTCGAGCTGGACGGTCCGTTCCAGATGCAGATCTCCGCACTGGACTACAACAGCTACGTCGGCGTCATCGGTCTGGGCCGCATCAAGCGCGGTTCCGTCAGCCCGGGTCAGCAGGTTTCCATCGTCACCAAGGAAGGCGCTGTCCGCAAGGGCAAGATCGGCCAGGTCATGACCCACATGGGTCTGGACCGCGTGCAGACCGACAAGGCGACCGCCGGCGACATCGTCTGCATCACCGGTATCGAGAACCTCGCGATCTCCGACACCATCTGCGACACCGCGACCGTCGAAGCGCTGCCGCCGCTGACCGTCGATGAGCCGACCGTCTCCATGACCTTCCAGGTCAATGACTCTCCGTTCGCCGGTCAGGACGGCAAGTTCGTCACCAGCCGCAACATCCGTGAGCGTCTGGATCAGGAACTGATCCACAACGTCGCCCTGCGCGTCGAACAGGGTGAGACGCCGGAGAAATTCGTCGTTTCCGGCCGTGGTGAGCTGCACCTCTCCGTACTGATCGAATCCATGCGTCGTGAAGGCTTCGAGCTGGCCGTGGGCCGCCCGGAAGTCATCATCAAGGAAATCGACGGCAAGAAGCAGGAGCCGTACGAAGAAGTCATCATCGACTGTGAAGAGCAGCACCAGGGCTCCATCATGGAAGAGCTGGGCTACCGCAAGGGTGAGCTGACCAACATGAACCCGGATGGCAAGGGTCGTGTGCGTCTGGACTTCATCATCCCGTCACGTGGTCTGATCGGCTTCCGTGGCCAGTTCCTGACCCTGACCTCCGGTACCGGCATCCTGACCAGCCGCTTCGATCACTACGGTGACCTGAAGGAAGGCGCAGGCGTCGAGCGTCGCAACGGTGTCATGATCTCCATGGTGCCGGGCAAGGCACTGTCCTACGCCCTGTACACTCTGCAGGAGCGCGGCAAGCTGATCATCGGTCACGGTACCGAAGTCTATGAAGGCATGCTGGTGGGTATCCACAACCGTGCCAACGACCTGGTCGTCAACCCGACCAAGGCCAAGAAGCTGGATAACATGCGCTCCACCGGCAACGACGAGAACATCGTGCTGACGCCGCCGATCCGCTTCACTCTGGAACAGGCGATCGAGTTCCTGGATTCCGATGAGCTGGTGGAAGTCACTCCGCTGCACATCCGTATCCGCAAGAAGTACCTGAAAGAGAACGAGCGCAAGCGCGCCAGCAAGTAAGACGCTGCCCGTGCAGCCCTCCACCCCAAGTGGAGGGCAAGCCTGAAACGCAAAAGACCCGCCTCCCGGCGGGTCTTTTGCGTTTCAGGCGTTAACAACGCCACTTCCCTAATACTCGAGCATGTCATTGCAGATAGTGCGTCGCCATTAGGGCCGGCAGTTTCCCCCCTCAAACGTCCGTTCCTTGGCCTAACGCGTTCTAACCTCTTAAATGTGAGTCATATCAAGCTTCTGTTGTTGCGCATATCGCAGTGCTGCTCTCTTCCACCCGGCGATAGTGGTTTTCGGATGCGCCAACTTGTTGCCCGTAATGGCCAGAAGCCGCAATAGAAAACTGGAACCTGTTTATATGGCAACAGATTATTTCAATGCGTCACTTCCATGCGACGCAATGATGTCGCGCCTTTCGCGGACACTGGGGTCAACGCATCCGAACAGGTATCTTCTGCCGGAGCTTTTTTCATGCCTACCCAGCATTTAAGAAGTCCTCAGCCATCACAGGAAGCCCGGAACCGGGTCATCTTCCCGATCATCAATGACGCCTGCCACGCGTTGCCATTGCTAGGGCCCTCTCCAGCAATCTCGCATTTCGGCGCCATAGAAGACCCGTATGAAAGGATTCATCAATGAGCATCAAGGAACGCCTGGAAACCCTGCCCTGGGACACGCTGGCACGCTACCGTCTGATCGAGATCATCGCCCTGTGGGAAGGCCGCGTCACGTCACGTCATCTGGGCAACGCCTTCGGGATAGCACGCCAGCAGGCGTCACGCGTCATGAAGACCTATCGCGAGACCGTCGCCGAACACAATCTTGAATATGATCCCGTGATCAAGGGCTACCGCCCCTCCGCCAATTTTCACCCGATGCTGACGCGGGGTGAGGTGGATGAATATCTGCAGCTGCTCGGCAATCATGACAATCTGAATCCCCACTTCACCGGACTCGGACTCGGTCAGGCCAACACCGAGGCGCTCCGCTTGCCGTCCCGCAGCGCCAGCCCGCCCGTGGTCCGGACATTGATTGAAGCGGCCAGCCAGGGAGCACGCCTGGAGGTCACCTACGCCTCTTTGAACTCCCCTCAGGGGGAAGAACGTATCCTGTGTCCACATACGCTGGTCTATGCCGCAGGTCGCTGGCATGTGCGGGCCTTCTGTGAGAAGAACCGGGCTTTTCGCGACTTCGTGCTGTCTCGATTCCGCGATGTCCCTGAGCTGTTCGGCGAGGCACTTGAAGGCAGTCAACGTGAATTCGATGACGGCTGGGAAACCCGGGTCACCCTGCGCCTGGGGGCAGACCCTCGCCTGACGCCAGATGAGCGTGGCCTGATCGAACAGGACCACGGCATGGTCGACGGCGAGCTTCACCTGCCAACTCGCGGCGCCCTCGTCCAGTATGTGCTGCGTGAGCTGGGCATCAATCCGGATTATCTGGATGAGTCGCCCCGTGCGCAGCAATTGGTGGTGTTGAATCATGCCGAGATCAGCGACTGGTTGTTCGTCAGCTCCAGCGCCTGAAACGATGGCTTGCAGGACTATCCAGCGCTGAGTGAAGTTTATATGA
Organism: Cobetia sp. 5-11-6-3; assembly: GCF_013374055.1. Lineage (NCBI taxonomy): Bacteria > Pseudomonadati > Pseudomonadota > Gammaproteobacteria > Oceanospirillales > Halomonadaceae > Cobetia > Cobetia sp. 5-11-6-3. Next base: position 49,862 of record NZ_BLWJ01000005.1, read on the forward strand.
TGACTTCTGCACACAGTCCTTCGCCTACCCGGCGGAGGGCTGTTTTTTTGGTAACTCGCCAGGCCTTGTCAGCAAGGCGCGGATACCACACCTGACAGGAGGTCACATGGCCACACTTCCCTCGATCATCATCAATCGTCTGGATGCCGAACGCCTCGAGCGCCTGATTGATCGCGTCTCGGCTGCCGACCGCCAGGTGGCGGAACAGCTTGAGGACGAACTGGAGCGCGGCGATATCGTCGAGCCTCACGAGGTGCCCGCCGATATCGTCAGCATGAACAGCCGCGTGGAGTTCACGGATCTGACCCGCCAGCAGACCCTGATACGCACGCTGGTCTATCCGCACGCCCTGTCAGACCAGCAGGATGGCCTGTCAGTACTGGCGCCTCTGGGAGCCGCTCTGCTGGGGCTGCGGGTCGGTAGCCTCATCGAGTGGCAGCTGCCGGATGGCAGCCTGCACGAGGTACGCATCGAGGCGCTCCACTACCAGCCGGAAAGCGCGGGCGATCTGCACCGCTGACAGCGCCTAGCGCATCAGCAGGCGGCGGATCAGACCATGGATGGCGCGTGCTGCCGGCCCGTCGGCATAGGGCGGATACATCAGCTTCGCGCCATTCATGCGCCCCTTGGCAAAGACGCCCTTGGCCTTGCTCAGCGTCTGGAATCCTTCCCGCCCGTGGTAATGCCCCATGCCGGATGGCCCGATGCCGCCGAACGGCATGTCATCCTGCGCCACATGCAGCAAGGTGTCGTTCAGACACATTCCACCTGCATGCGTGCCCTCGGTGACCCGCTGCTGTTCGTGCCTGTCGTGGCCGAAGTAGTAAAGCGCCAGCGGGCGTGGGCGCGCATTCACGTAGGCCATCGCAGCGGACAGCTCATCCACCGCCGCGTCCGGCAGCGCGACAATCGGCAGCAGCGGCCCGAAGATCTCCTCCTGCATCACCCGCATCTCATCCGTCACCTCAAGCAGTGCCAGCGGCGGCATCAGACGCTTCTCGACCAGCGCCGGGTCATCCCAGTCAGGGCTGTCGAGCAGTGGCCTGAGCGTCGCACCCTTGGCCAGTGCATCCTCGAGCACTTCCCTCACGCGCTGGTATTGACGCTGATTGATGATGCGCGAGTAATCCTGCGTCTCGGCGAAGCGCGGATAGAAGCGCTGGAAGCACTCCCCCAACGCCTGAACCAGCGACTCGATCTGATCTTCCGCACACAGCACGTAATCCGGAGCGACACAGGTCTGGCCGGCATTCATGCCCTTGCCGAAGGCAAGACGTGAGGCCGCCTCGCGGCGCTGCGCGTTGTCCGCCATCAATTGGCGCGACATGATCACCGGCGACTTGCCGCCCAGCTCCAGCGTGACGGGGGTCAGATTCTCCGCCGCGGCGCGCATCACATGCCGGCCCACCGCCGTGCTGCCGGTGAACAGCAGGTGGTCGAAGGGCAGTGCCGAGAAGGCCGCCGCGACCTCGGCCTCGCCGGTCACCACCGCGACCTGCACTTCCTCGAAGGCATCCGCGAGCATGCCGCGCAGCGCCTCGGCGGTTTCCGGCGTGAATTCGCTCATCTTGATCATCACCCGATTGCCGGCGCTCAGCGCGCTGATCAAGGGGCCGATCGCCAGATACAGCGGATAGTTCCACGGCACGATGATGCCGACCACACCAAGTGGCTGGTAGACGACACTTGCACTGGCTGGCTGGAAGGCGGCGCTGACGTGGCGCTTCGAGGGCTTCATCCAGCCCTTCAGGTGACGGCGTGCATGGCGAATGCCCTCGTAGCTCGGTACCAGTTCCGCCAGGCGTGTCTCGTGAGCACTGCGATGACCGAAATCTCGGCTGATGGCCGCGACCAAGGCCTCCTCGTGCGCCTTGAGGGCATCACGCAGCGCTGCCAGCCAGCCACGCCGCTCCTCGGCACTCGGCATCGGCGCGTGGGCGAAGGCTGCTCGCTGAGCGTCCAGCAACTCACGCATGCGAGCCATCTCGGCCTCTCCCTCGTGGTCTGATGAGGCAGTCGCAGCGTCGGAGGTGGCAGGCAGGTCGTCAACAGCACGGGGGTCTTCAGGGGAAGCAGGCGTCATGAGCGTATCCGGTGGGAGCTGTCGAGAATGACAGACGTCGTCGTGGCTCACTCCGTTTTAGAACACTCGTTTGATGGCGTCAAAGAAAGTCTGCACGACAATCCACGCAAGCCAGAATGCAAGAAGCCCCCGCACCGTGAGGTGCGAGGGCTTCTCGGATGTCATCTTGCCGATCGGCCGATGACGGAATTCGTTGGCGCGCCCAGCAGGATTTGAACCTGCGACCCCTGCCTTCGGAGGGCAGTACTCTATCCAGCTGAGCTATGGGCGCGCATGCCATGGTTGCGGAGAACCAAGGCGCGCTTATGGTAACGTCTTGATTCTACGTTGTCGAGATATCACGCCCGTCACACGGTTGCCGCCCCCTCGGCCAGCGCTATACTGGCTCGATACACAGCCTTCAAAAGGTGCACCTCATGCAAGCTCGCCAGCCATCCGCGTCATTCCTCACGCGCTCTTCCCTGCCGGTTTCCCTGAGCGCGATGCTGTTCAGCGTGCTTGTCAGTTCACAGGCGCTCGCCGCGGACAATTCGCATGACGCCATCGCCGAGCGCCTCAAGCCGGTGGGTGAGCTATGCCTGAAAGGTGAGAGTTGCGCAGGTGACATGGCCGGAGCGGGCCAACAGCCGTCTGCGGCGGCGGAGACTGACTCCGCCCGTGCTGCCAGCGCGATCGACGGCGAGAAGGTCTACGGCGGTATCTGCATGGCCTGCCATACCACGGGCGCGGCAGGCGCACCGCGTCTGGGTGAGGCCGGCGACTGGGAAGCGCGTCTCGCCAAGGGCGACGAGACGCTCTACACCCATGCCATCGAAGGTTTCAATGCGATGCCGGCCAAGGGCGGCAACCCGGCGCTGTCCGATGAGGAAGTGAAGGCCGCCGTGGACTATCTGCTCGACTCCGTGCGCTGACCCTCGAGCGCGACTAACCGAGCAGGGAACGCAGGCCCGCGATGGCATCCCGTCCGCGGGCCACCTTCTTCTCCTGATCCTGCGGCTTGTCGGCACGCCCTTCCCACTCGAGATCCTCGGGGGGCAGCTCGTCCAGGAAGCGACTCGGCACACAGTCCATCATCTCGCCATAGGTCTTGCGCTGCCGGGCCAGTGTCAGCACCAGCGTGCGCCGTGCCCGCGTGATGCCGACATAGGCGAGGCGACGCTCCTCCTCCACCGTCTCCATCTCGATGGAGTTGCGGTGCGGCAACAGGTCTTCCTCCAGCCCCATCACGTAGACGTGCGGGAATTCCAGGCCCTTGGAGGCATGCAGCGTCAGCAGCTGCACACGGTCCGAATCGTCCTCCTCGGCCTGCTGCTCGAGAATGTCGCGCAGCACCAGACGTGAGATGGCCGCCGCGACATCACCGGTCTCGGTGTCACCGACCATCGCCTCGCTGCCCTCAAGCTCTTCCACCTCCTCCTGGGGATTGCCGCTGATCGACTTCTCCAGCTGGTCGATCAGAATCCAGACGTTGGCCATGCGCCGCTCGGCGATCTTGGGGGCACTGGCGTTCTGATACAGCCAGCCCTCGTAATCCACTTCATGAAACAGCTCGCGGATCGCGCTGATCGACTGACCGGCATCCATCTCGCGGCGCACGCGGTCCAGCGTGTGGGTGAAGCGGCCGAGGCGGTCCAGCGCCCGCTCGCTGAGCTGCTCACGCAGGCCCATCTCGCTGCAGGCGGCGTAGAGTGACACGCCACGTCCGGTGGCGTAGTTGGCCAGCTTCTCCAGCGTGCCCGGCCCGACTTCGCGTCGCGGCACGTTGACGATGCGCAGGAAGGCATTGTCGTCCGCCGGGTTGATCAGCAGACGCAGATAGGCCATCGCGTCCTTGATCTCGTTGCGCCCGAAGAAGGAGGTGCCGCCGGAGAGCTTGTAGGGAATCTGATAGTGCTGCAGCTTCAGCTCCAGCAGGCGCGCCTGGAAGTTGCCACGATAGAGCACCGCGAAATCACGCCACTCGGCGCCTTCCTTGATGCGCCGCGTCAGGATCTCCCCCGCCACGCGCTCGGCCTCGGCCTCTTCGTTGCGATTCATGATGATGCGGATCGGGTCGCCATCGCCCATCTGCGACCACAGCGTCTTGTCGTAGACGTGCGGGTTGTTGGCTATCAGGGTGTTCGCCGCGCGCAGGATGATGCCGGTGGAGCGATAGTTCTGCTCCAGCTTGATCAGATTGAGGCGCGGGAAATCCTCGCCGAGGGTGACGAGGTTCTCGGGGCGCGCGCCACGCCAGGCGTAGATCGACTGATCATCGTCCCCCACCACGGTGAAGGTCTGACGCTCCTGCATCAGCATCTTCACCAGCAGGTACTGACTGATGTTGGTGTCCTGATACTCATCGACCAGCATGTAGTGGATGCGCCGTTGCCAGCGTGCCAGCACCTCGGGGTGGTCACGAAACAGCACCACCGGCAGCAGGATCAGGTCATCGAAGTCCACCGCGTTGTAGGCCTTGAGATGCCGGTTGTAGGCCTCGTAGATCACTGCGGCGTACTGGGCGTCTTCATCCTCGGCATGCGACAGCGCCGCCCCGGGCAGGATGAGGTCATTCTTCCAGGTGGAAATCTGACTCTGCACCGCATTGATCTGCTCGGCGTCGGTGTCGGCTTCCTTGTGCATCAGTTCCTTGATCAACACCTTGGCGTCATCGGTGTCGAACAGCGAGAAGCCCGGCTTGTAGCCCAGTGTCTTCAGCTCGCCGCGGATGATGGTCAGGCCGAGGGTGTGGAAGGTCGAGACGATCAGCCCGTGGCCCTCGCGGCCCTTGAGCATCTTGCCGACTCGCTCCTTCATCTCGCGCGCCGCCTTGTTGGTGAAGGTCACGGCGGCGATGTTGCGTGCCTTCATGCCGCATTCCTGCACCAGATAGGCGATCTTGGTCGTGATCACGCTGGTCTTGCCGGAACCGGCCCCTGCCAGTACCAGACAGGGGCCATCGATGGCGCGCACGGCTTCCTGCTGGCGGGGATTGAGCTTGGCGAGGCGATCACGGATCTCGGTCATCACGGTGTCCTGCTGGGCGAGGAAATCAATCGAAGAAACATCTCTGGTGGTGCCGGGCACGACCGGGCAGCGCACTCAATCAAGCTGCACGGCCCCGGCAAAGTCGAGCTGACGCCAGCTTTCGTAGACAACGACGGCGACGGCATTCGACAGATTCATGCTGCGGCTGTCGGCCAGCATCGGCAGGCGCAATACCTGCTCGCGGGGGAGACTGTCGAGCATCGCCTGTGGCAGGCCGCGCGTCTCCGGGCCGAACACCAGCGCATCACCAGCCTGGAAGTTGGCCTCATGTGGCGCGGTGCGACCCCGCGTAGAGAGCGCGAAGATGCGCGCAGGCTTCACGGTTGCGACGAAGTCATCGAGGCTGGCATGGCGCTGCACACGTGCCCACTCATGATAATCGAGTCCGGCACGCCGCAGGCGCTTGTCCTCCAGCTCGAACCCGAGCGGCTCGATCAGATGCAGGCGAAAGCCGGTATTGGCGCACAGGCGGATGATGTTGCCGGTATTGGGCGGAATCTCGGGCTGATAGAGCACGATATCGAGCATGAGCTAACTCGCGGCAGATGACGAAACAGGGCGTTGGCAGGCCAGCATTCCCCTCATGGCAGCACCGCCCGCCAGGACAACGCAAAGCGGGCCCCGAAGGGCCCGCCATCTTACCGCAATGCGCATCCATCGCGCAGGGCGGGAATCAGAACTGCAGACGCATGCCGACCAGCGGGCCGGAATCCAGCGTGCGCTCGTCACGGTTGTCGAAGTCCGCCTTCACCTTGCGGTAGCCGACATAGCCTTCGACGTTGTCGATGACCTGGTAGCGGGCGCGCAGGCCGTACTCGTAGCTGTGCTCCAGCTCGTCGCTGGTCACGACGTTCGGGGTGACGTAGCCATAGCCACCCAGCGAGACGCGCGGCGCGCCCGGCAGGTAGTAGTAGCCATAGCCGCCCAGGCCCAGACCGCCGCCGTCACCGTGGTCGGTGTCGTACTGGCTCCAGCGTGCGCCGAGGCCCACGTCGTATTCGCTGGTGCGCTCGGTGCCCAGCAGCTGGACGTGACCGGCGGTGACATCATCGTGGTCATCGCTGGACAGGATACCGCCGCCGAGCTGGACGCCGTTGCTGATCTCGCCGTTCAGCTCGCCCTGGACGGCTTCACTGTTGAGGTTGAGATCGGCGTTGCCGGCGAGTGCCGGGGCGGACAGGCTAGCGGCAAGGATAGCTGCCGAAAGGCCGAGAATGTTACGGTAAGCTGTCATGTGCATGTCTCTCTACGTGACTGGGAAATGTGGTGTGCGCGGGTCATGAGCGCTCTCAGGCGCTCTGGAGACCGTACTGCGCACGATAGTCGCGGATAGCTGCCGCGTACCCAGACAGTTCCTGCTGTGCGTATTGCTCAAGATACTCCAGCACCTGGTCGAGCGTCACGATACTGACCACGGGCATGGAGAAACGTGCTTCCACTTCCTGGATGGCACTGTTCGCTTTCAAGCCACCCTGTCCATCCGGAGCACGCTCCTGACGGTCCAGAGCGATCACGACCCCCGCCGCCTTGGCACGCTCGGCGTGGATGATCTCCATCACTTCGCCGATGGCGGTACCGGCGGTGATGACGTCATCGATGATCATCACGCGGCCTTCCAGGGGCGCGCCGACCAGCGAGCCGCCTTCACCATGCGTCTTGGCTTCCTTGCGATTGAAGGTAAACGGCATGTCGCGCTGATGGTGGTCGGCCAGCGCGACGGCCGTCACGGCACCCAGCGGGATGCCCTTGTAGGCAGGGCCGAACAGCACGTCGGCCTCCAGGCCCGAGTCGACGATGGCGCGGGCGTAGAAACGGCCCAGGCGCGCCAACGCCTGACCGGAGCGGAACAGGCCAGCATTGAAGAAGTAGGGGCTCACCCGCCCGGACTTGAGCGTAAACTCGCCAAACCGCAGCACGTCCTGCTCGATGGCAAACTCAATGAACTCCCGCTGGTAGTCCTGCATCCGATATCACCTTTGAATTCGTTAGCCATTTACCAAATCGTCTAAAGCTCGGGTATCATACAGGCGCGACGAACCAGGGACCACGTATGAAAATCGCTACAGTTAACGTCAATGGTATTCGAGAAGCGGTCAGCCGCGGCTTCCTCGACTGGCTTGCCAGTCAGGACGCCGACGTCGTCTGCATCCAGAACCTCAAGGCCAAGAGCTTCGAGCTCGACGACAGCATCCTCTACCCGGAAGGGTATGAAGGCTACTTCCTTGACGCCGAGAAAGACGGCTTCTCGGGCGTAGGCCTCTACTGCCGCCAGATTCCCAAGGCCATCATGTATGGACTGGGCTTCGAGCAGTGCGACAACGAAGGCCGCTACCTGCAGGCCGATTACGACCGCTTCAGCATCTGCTCCTTCCTGATGCCTGACGGCAGTGATCCGGACGCCAAGGGCGCCTTCATGGAGCAGTATCAGGAATACCTCAGCAAGCTGCGCCGCAAGCGTCGTGATTACATGATCTGCGGCACCTGGCATGTGGCCCACAAGACCGTCGATCTCGCCAACTGGTCCGACAACCAGATGACGCCCGGCTTCAAGCCGGAAGAGCGCGCCTGGATGGATCAGGTCTTCGGCCCGATCGGCTTCATCGATGCCTTCCGTGAGGTCAATCGCGAGGCTCACCAGTACTCCTGGTGGCCGGCGCTGGACAGTGACCAGCCGCGCGCCCGTCAGGAAGGCTGGCGCCTGGACTATCAGGTCATCGACCCGAACCTGCGTCGTCACATCAAGGACGCATGGATCGATACCGACGCGACCTTCAGCGAATTCGCACCGGTGATCGTCGAGTACGACCTCGAACTGTGATCCGTCGCGTCTCGCCTTGAGCGCTCGGCCTCGGGCCACCCTGCCAGTCGCATGATGTGCCATCCGGCACTGACGAAAACGCCCCCACCGCGCAAGCGATGGGGGCGTTTTCCGTCGGGTCCCGAAAAAGGACTCAGGCCTCGGCGGGCATGCCCAGCGCCGCACGCTGCGCGGCGAACAGCTCCGCTCCGGTCCGCTCGGCGAGATCCAGCAGCGCGTTGAGCTCGGCGCGATCAAAGGCTGCGCCTTCGGCCGTGCCCTGCACCTCGATCAACCCCTTGCCTTCCGCCATCACCACGTTCATGTCGGTATCGGCCTTGCTGTCTTCCGGATAGTCGAGATCCGTGACCGGCACGCCCTTGTAGATACCGACGGACACGGCGCTGACCAGACTCACCAGCGGGTCGGTCTTGATCTTGCGCTCACGCTGCAGGCCCTGCAGCGCATCGACCAGCGCCACACAGCCACCGGTGATCGCCGCGGTACGCGTGCCGCCATCGGCCTGCAGCACATCGCAGTCGATGGTGATGGTGTATTCGCCCAGCTTCTTGAGATCTACCGCAGCGCGCAGCGCACGGCCGATCAGACGCTGGATCTCCACCGTACGGCCACCCTGCTTGCCACGCGCCGCCTCACGATCACTGCGGGTGTGGGTCGCCCGCGGCAGCATGCCATATTCGGCGGTCAGCCAGCCCTTGCCGGAACCGCGCAGCCAGCGCGGCACGCCCGCCACGACAGAGGCGGTGCACAGTACGCGGGTATCCCCGAACTCCACCAGCACCGAGCCCTCGGCGTGACGAGTGAACTCACGGGTCAGGCGGATCGCGCGCGGCTGCTCCGGGGTGCGGCCACTGGGGCGGATCACGTTGGCTTCGCTCATGGGGATTCCTTTGTTGCAGTCTTCGGGAGGCCAGAGTCTACACGCCACGCCCACGGGCGACGACCTTCACCGCACACCGGGCCGCCCGCCCGAGAGCACTGGGCGCTCAAGAGCGGCGAGCGTACACTTCAAGACAATCATCACGGACGCTTCATGCTCCGCCCCTTCTTCCCGACTGCCAACCGACAAGGAGCACGTCATGGTCCACAGCATGACCGCCTTCAGCCGCCAGACCCATGAAGCCGACTACGGCACCCTGACACTGGAACTGCGCTCGGTGAACCAGCGCTATCTCGAACCGCACTTCCGCCTGCCCGACAGCCTGCGCGAACTCGAAAGCGCCTTCCGCGAAGGCCTGCGCAAGCGCCTCAGCCGCGGCAAGGTCGAACTCTCGCTGCGCTTTGATGCCGAAGCCGGTGCCGACAGCCTCGCCGTCGATGCCAGACGCCTTGGCGAACTCAGTCGCGTGCTCGCCGAAGTCGGCCAGCACTGCCCGGACGCCCCTCAGCCCTCACGCCTCGCCCTGCTCGACTATCCCGGCGTACTGGTACGCGAAGGCGCCGATCAGGAGCGCATCAAGGCCGATGCCTTGAGTCTGTTCAAGCGCGCGCTGGACGAGCACATCGAAGGCCGCGCCCGCGAAGGCGAACGCCTCGCCGAACTCATCACCGCTCGCCTCGACAGCGTCGACAGCCACGTCGCCGAAGTCCGCCGCCTGATGCCGGACATCCTCGCCCGACAGCGTGAAACCCTGCTCGCCCGCCTCGAGGAAGTTCGCGCCACCCTCGACCCGCAACGCCTGGAAGCCGAACTGACCCTGATGGCCCAGAAGGCCGATGTCGATGAAGAACTCGACCGCCTCGACACTCACGTCAGCGAAGTCCGTCGTCAGCTCACCCAGAAGGGCCCCATCGGCCGCCGCCTCGACTTCCTGATGCAGGAACTCAACCGCGAAGCCAACACCCTCTCCTCCAAATCCGTCGTCGCCGACACCACCCGCTGCGCCGTCGAGCTCAAGGTGCTGATCGAGCAGATGCGTGAGCAGATTCAGAATATCGAGTGAAGCTGGCATTTGGTGGGCGCCCGCGAACCTGGTATTCTCCTGGTCACGCTGGGCGCCATGCGAGCATCCGATCACCTCATGCGAGGCGGAATTGATGGCCATTGCATGTCAGCATGCAGTGACCGGATCAGCTCTGGAATCTGATGATCCTCAAGATCAAGGTGTTTCAAACCGCATTCCCATACGACAAGCACTCTCCAACCAAGCTGTCGCAGCTCATTCTGGACTCTGGCATCACGGGCCATGTTGGCCTCGAACTTCTGTTGCCAGAACTCAGGCCTAGTCTTCGGGCTGGCGGCGTAGAAACACTTTCCATGTCGATGCCAGAAACAGCCGTGTACGAAGATGACGAGTGAGTGACGCTTGAGCACCAGATCGGGAGAGCCGGGAAGACCGCGCCGGTGCAGGCGATAGCGGAACCCCTGGGCATGCAGATACTGGCGCAACTGGATTTCAGGCTTCGTATCCTTGCCCTTGATGGCCCCCATCATCCGGGAACGCACTTGGGGGTCAACCACATCAGTCATGTCAGCCCCCTGCTTCATTCAGGCATCAATTCAGGCTTAGAACCATGAACCATTCAATTCAGGTGGTCGACCTTTTTGCAGGCCCAGGTGGCTTGGGTGAAGGATTCAACTCCCTACGGGATGTCAACGAGAAGCGCGTCTTCAAGACGCTCGTCTCGGTCGAGAAGGAAGCTTCCGCTCACAAGACACTGACCCTTCGTGCCTTCTTCCGGGAACTGCTCGATAGCGGAAGGGACAGGAGTGCCTACTTCAATTATCTGACAGGCGGCCCGCATCCCTCCAGCCTCGAAGACTATCGCGACCTCTGGGAACACGCAGAGCATGAAGCATTGTCACTGGAGCTGGGAGGCGAAGCTGGCAATCATGCACTTGAGGAGAGGCTCGAACAGGGGCTGGATCATTCGAGAAACTGGGTACTGATAGGTGGCCCCCCCTGCCAGGCCTACTCCCTTGCCGGGCGCTCCAGAAACAAGGGCAACAAGGAATACAAGGCAGAAGATGACAAGAGGCACTTCCTCTACAAGGAGTATCTATCCGTCATCGCGCGCCATCGTCCTGCTGTCTTCATCATGGAAAACGTTCGTGGAATATTGTCATCCAAGGTCAATGGTGAATACATCTTCGACCAGATCCTGTCTGATCTACATGAGCCAGATTCTGCCGTCGAGGTCACTACTGCGGATTCCGTGATGTCGGTGCAGAGGAAGGGTTACACCATCTTTTCTCTGGTGGATGACAAGGTGCACTATCCGCGCGAGAACAGTGGCTGGTTTGGCTCCACCCCTCTTTCGCGAGATGAGTTCTCTTCTTTCCTGATAAAGGCAGAGCAATACGGTATACCCCAGGCCCGCCATCGCGTCATTCTGGCAGGGGTCAGAAATGATCTTGTCGACAGCATGGGGATCGATGAGATCGCCAGCATGCTCAAGGTTCCTCTTCACAAGGGGGGTGAGCCGGTGCCTGCTGCAGAGGTTCTCTATCACTCAGGCATGCCTGAGCTGCGCAGTGGTCTGAGCCGCGAGGATTCACGTGAAGAGTGGTCCAGAACGATTCATGAATCCGCGGAAAGAATCATTGCTGAATTGAAGGCAAAACCTCCTGTAAAGCTTGACTCAAGGGAATCTGAGGAACTGCTTGACGAGATCAAGTCCGTATCTGGTCATGCAGCCAAAGGACTACGCCTTGATCGAAAGCAGATGGTGGTAGAAGGGGCCTACAAATCCAGCCCGATAGTCAGTCAACTGGAGGAGTGGCTGCATGGTGCCTATGATAGGAAAGTGATGCCTATCTGGGTGAACCACGAGACGCGTGGTCATATCAAGGAAGATCTGGCGCGTTATCTCTATTGCTCCGCATATGCAAAGGTTACCGGAAGAGCCCCCAAGGGCTCCGAAGAGATACACCTGGATTGTCTGGCACCCAATCACTCCAACTGGAAATCCGGCAATTTCTCGGACCGCTTCCGAGTGGTTGTCGAAAACCAGCCCTCCAAGACGATCACGAGTCATATCTCCAAGGATGGTCATTATTTCATCCACCCGGATCCATACCAATGCCGTAGCCTGACGGTCAGAGAAGCAGCACGCATCCAGACATTCCCGGATGACTACTTCTTTGAGGGAAACCGGACACAACAATATGTCCAAGTGGGAAATGCTGTGCCACCGCTGCTGGCAAGACAGATTGCTGGAAGAGTACAGAAAGTCTTGAGAAAACTCGCTGATTATCAATAATTCACTATGAATAACGTCGGAGGCCTTTATTCAAAAAGCCTCCGACGTTATATCTAGGACTGCATGCCTTCATAAGCCAAGAAGATCTATTGGATAGCACTAGGAGTCTTGCCTGATAAACTTACAACAACATCATCAATATGGATATTCACTGAATTTAGTTTGAAATTCATCTTTACATAAGGCTATTCTAAAAAAACGATTCCAAATGGGCCTTATAGATGACGACTCCGCAGATCCTGAGCTTCGCGACACAAGTACGACAAAGACATGTGAACTACGGCACCTTGGAAGAGACCGCAGACGCGATCCAGTCTGAGCTGTCCTTGATGGTACCCTTCAGCGATGAGATGAAAGCGGACCTGGCTGCAGCAGTGGAGCTGGTACGTGGCGAATTGCAGGACGTGGAAATCCTGCGCCCCTTCTCGATCATCGATAAACGACCGGAGTGGTACAAGGGTCCGTCAAGAGGTGATCGCCACTGGCCGGCTCTGCATGAATTCCTCAAGACCAAGGGGTGGGGTGAAGATACGATCGCCTCCCTGAGCGACGCTTCTTCAGAAGTCGTGTCTCTCCTGGGTAACCCCCAAGAGGGGAGATTCGCCTGCCGAGGACTGGTGGTCGGCTATGTCCAGTCAGGTAAGACCGCAAACATGACAGCCGTGATGGCAAAGGCTGTGGATGCCGGATACAACCTGGTCATCGTACTGGGCGGCGTGACCAACAAGCTCAGAAAACAGACCCAGGATCGCTTCGAACAGGATGTGCTTCGTCACAGAAATCTCTGGCAACTATATACGACCAGCGACATGGATTTCGTGCAGCCCCCGAATGGCGGTTTCATCATGCCCACGGCTGGGCATGCGCAATTGATCGTCATGAAGAAGGAAGGTAGTCGTCTGATGCAGCTGAGGAAGACGATCAGCCGTACTCCAGCTGCCATCATGAAGAAGCTCAAGGTACTGATGATCGATGATGAGTGTGACCAGGCATCGGTCAACTCAGCCCGCGGTGAATTCGATATCTCGAAGATCAATGAGCATCTCCGCCGAGCTCTCCAAACCCTGCCAGCAGTCAGCTATGTAGGCTATACCGCTACACCATTCGCCAATGTCTTCATCAACCCTTACCCCTATGACAACGGTGAAGAACTGGATGACCTTTATCCTCGTGATTTCATCACAGCCCTGAAACGCCCTGATGCGTATTTCGGTGCACGCGAGGTGTTCGGCGGCGACAGTGATGACGAGGACTCCCAGGAACGCGACATGATCCGTATCCTCGCTGAGGATGAACCTGAACTGCTCCGTCCGACATCGCCAAAGAACAAAGGGGTTTTCCGCCCATCGATGACTCCTTCTCTGGAGCGAGCGATCCTGTGGTTCCTGGCGAGCTGTGCGATTCGCAGGGCACGCGGCCAGCATGACAAGCATATGTCCATGCTCGTCCACTCATCCCAATTCGTGGCTCAACATGAATACATGTCTGAGCTTATCAGATCGTGGGTTGAAGCACGTCGAGAAGAGCTCCTGAGCGGAGCAGGTACTGCCTTCGATCAACTTCACGAAGTATTTGAGATTGAGAAGAAGAGCTCTGCTACCGGCACCGGAAGAGCTACCACCGAGAGCTTTGAAGTAGTAAGAGAGCATCTCCCGGCAGTGCTCGATCAGCTGACATATCCGGTCGAGAACGGCGAAACGGAAGACGGCCTGCGCCTTGATTACACCCAAGGGCCGGTCACCTGTATCGTTGTGGGCGGGACGGTTCTCGCACGAGGACTGACGATCGAAGGGCTGAGCGTCTCATTCTTCCTGAGAACCACCAAGCAATACGACACCCTGCTTCAGATGGGGCGGTGGTTTGGTTATCGCCATGGTTACGAAGACCTCCCACGGTTATGGACAACCGATGATCTTGCTTCCAAGTTCAGGTCACTTGCCGTCATCGAAGAAGAGATTCGAGAGGATATCGCTCTCTATCGGGAAAATGACCTCACACCTCGTGAACTTGCCGTCAAGGTACGTGCCATTCCAGGCATGGCAATCACCTCAGCAACCAAGATGAAGCATGCCTTCGCGACGAGCATGAGCTTTTCGGGCAAGCATGTTCAGACTATTCGCTTCAATCACCGTGACAGCGACATTGTCGGCAACAACTGGGATGCAGCGTCCAGGCTGGTGAATGAAGTCCTCAAGAGCGGCCCCGGTAGCGAGGAGTCACGTGGCACTCTCTTCGAAGATGTACCATTGTCAGCAGTTCGCAGCTTCATCCGTGACACCGACATATCCGAAGAACACATGGACCTGAAGAAGCCCCATCTCATCAGATACCTCGATGAGGCCAAATCTGATTTGCAGAGATGGAATGTAGGGATCATCAGCACCAACTCTTCGACTGAATCACGTCGCGCATTGGGGGATATGGGCAAGGTACCGACCATTCGCCGCTCCAAGTTGAAAGGTTCCTCATCGCACTACGCTGATATCAAGGCATTGATGTCAAAGGCCGATATTCTCATTGATGCCAAGAACCCTTCTAAAGACAAGCATGATTGGGCCAGCTACAAGGCCTGTCGGCCTGAGAAGCCCTTGCTGCTTATCTATCTCATCGATGCGCTATCTTCACCGGCATCTAGCACAAAAAACAACGCTGATGAGAAAAAGACAAACAGAACGGCCTTGGATGCAGTATCTGATCTGGTTGGCTTCGGTATCGTCTTCCCCGGGCAGAAGGATCGTTCCGGAAATTATTTCTCGGTAGATATTGATAGCCAATCCGTTGAAGACACTGAAGTAGGAAGCGACGAGCTGGAAGAGATTGAACCGGAAGACGCAAATGCCTGAATCACTTGAACTTGCGCTTGAATGGGACTTGATCCGAAAGAGCGGTAAAGGTGACGGTATCCTAGAGATTCCCAGTCGACCAACGGATGTCTCGACAGGATTCGGTATGGTTCGTATTGCGACTGGGCCTGTGGGCGAACCCCGCCTGCTCATCCCCATCGGGCGCCCGGGGAAAGAGACCATATCGGCAGACAACTGCAATCTCAAGGTAGGGCGCGCCTTCTATCGCAGTGGCGGAAAGGGGATTCACTTTCTCGATCTGATATTGAAAGAGCCTCGTCTCGCCAATGTCTTTGCTGAGCTCGCAGAAGAGATTCTCAAGCGAATCGAAACCGGAGATGCTCCAGAGACAGCCGTTCAGGGCACCATCGAGGATTTTCGCAAGCTGCTGGCCATCACCCCTCGTACTGAAGTTTCTCCAGGCGAGTTGGCAGGTCTTATCGGTGAGCTGGTCATACTCGAAAGGCTGAGTGCAGACAATCCAGAGGCGGTATCAGCATGGATGGGGCCGCTGGGCCAGCGGCACGATTTCCGCCATGGGCCTCTTGCCCTGGAAGTAAAGACATCAACCAGAGCCGATGCTTCACGAGTACAGATTCATGGATCGGAGCAGCTGCTCGAGCCTGAAGGCGCAGAGCTTTTCCTCGCTCATCTGCGAATAGAGCGGACAGATCGTGGCAACCTGTCCATTGCCAGCTTGAGGAAACGCATCATCGAGCTGGGAGCTGATGAGCCCACCCTGGACAAGCGCCTTTCTGCCATGGGGTGTCGTGAGCCGCAGGGCGATGACTGGAACGCCATGACCTTCTCGTTTGAAGGCATGGACTTTTACGCCGTCACGGGGGGCTTTCCCCGTATCGTGTCATCGTCGTTCCCTGATGATGAGTTACCTGGCGGGATCGTCAGCCTGGAATACGGGATCGACCTTTCTCATGCAAGAGAGTACCGATTGAACGATGTCACCAGCCGAGAAATGCTCCGGAGATTTGTGCCATGACGCCGTTGACACTATTCAGCGAACCCTTTGCAAGGACCGGAAATATTGCAGGTGAAGGTTTCCGACGTCTGCTCGGGCGTCCGGCCCTGGGCCTCCTTCAGACGGTCATACGTGAGGCTCTACAGAACTCAGTGGATGCAGCTCCCGATGGGAATTCAGTTGAGGTGAAGCTTCGGTATCGTGTTCTTCACGGTGGTGAACTGGAGCAATTCAAGGCGCTGGCATTCCCGGAGCTTCCCCCCGGCTTGAGCGAGCCACAGACACAGGTTTCGGAAGATACTGAAATACGATCTTCCAATACCGCACTGCTCGGTAGCCGCCTCGGTATTTTCGAAATTGCCGATTTCAATACAAGTGGCCTGGCTGGCCCGACACGGGCAGATGAGATATCTGAAGTAGAAGATCCTGACTTCGTGAACTTCTTTCGCAACGTCGGAGCAGCCCGCGACACCAATCTAGGTGGCGGAACCTACGGCTATGGGAAAACCTCGCTATATGCATTGAGCGGATGCTCCACGATCATCGTGGACAGCCAGACGACCTGTGCCGGGCAACCAGTACGACGAGTCATGGGCTGCCATCTTGGCAACGCGTACCAGGATGACCACGAAGGGGCACCGAAACGCTATACCGGGCGGCACTGGTGGGGGCGCGAGGATGGCGACGGCGGTGTCGATCCAGTAGAAGGAGAGGAAGCGACCCAGCTGGCGAATGCGCTCGGTTTTCCCGCGAGGGATAAGGCACGCACGGGAACGACTATCGCCATCATCGCACCACACATTGATGAGGATGCCGAACTCTCTTCTGACCTCGTCGAGTCCGTTCTCTGGAACTTCTGGCCAAGAATGTGCGCAACGACACCTGCAGACCGAAAGATCAGTATCACTCTCGAAGTCGAAGGGAGGGAGATTCCGATTCCAGCTCCCGAGGAGTTTCCCCCACTCGACCTTTACTCAAAAGCTCTTGCCAAGGCCCGCGCGGGAGAAGGCAAGCCGGTGGAGAGCCTTCGTTACAAGGCAAAGCTGGGCAACCTTGCAATTGTCCATGGCCTGCGTTCGCCTCGTGATGGAATTGCACAAAAAGAAGGTAGCCTGATACCAAGCCATTCGGCTCATATCGCATTGATGCGTCCGGTTGAACTTGTCGTTCGTTACTTGCCCGGCGAAGCCTATCCAAGTGATCGCGTTGAGTGGGCTGGTGTCTTCATATGTTCCGATAAACCTGACATCGAGCGTGCCTTTGCCGATGCAGAGCCACCAGCACATGATGACTGGATTCCGGACATGCTGCCTAAAGGTCGCGAAAAGACCTTGGTCAACGTCGCATTGCGAGAGATAAGGCAGGAAGCACAGACATATGCACAGCCCAAATCTCTTGCCATAAGCTCAAGACAGAAAGGGCCATCGGTAGCCGGAACGGCGACGAAGCTTGGCAAGCTACTTGGCCAGACATCGAGCAAAGGGCCGGGTCGCCGCGCAAGCGGAGGGGGCGGTGGTAAACGCAAGAAGATCTCCATATCAGCGCCACGCTTCGTTAAGCTCGACCAGATCGATAACCAGCTTGTGGCAGTGTTCGAAGCAGACCTCAGCAACGATGGAAGTGACCCGGGAATGCGTCTTCATGCAGCCCCCCAGCTCGTCATTGATGGATCGCTTGAAGACGCCTCTGATCTCCCGGCGGGCTACGAGGTTTCACTGCTCGATATCAGGCTCCAAGATGGGGAGGCACATCCCGACCAGCTCAGTATCGGCAGCCAGGGAGGCATCGTGACCTGTCGCGTGGCCATGCCAGAAGACGTTGCGGCCAGCGTCAAGTTCACCTTCTGGAAAGGAGATGAGGCATGAGCAGAAGCTACGCACTCCCTTTCCTGACGCTTCCCGATGATGTCGTGGGCTTCGATCAATGGCTGATCGGCGACCCGGGTGATCCACTCTTCCCGATATCGATGCAACTGGATGCCTGGGATTATGCAAGAGATCTGCAGCTGGATGCTCAGCTGGATCTGGATTTCGATGCTGCGGCAAAAGCCCTTGGGGCGACTGAAGGAGTAGATCTCAAGCTGGCAATCGTGGTCAATATCGGTACTGGTAGCGGCCGTTTCTCACGACGCCTGGAGCCAGTCTTCGAGAAAGTGATAGAAGCTCCGCTGACGGAGCCAATGACCATCAGCCTTCCCATAGATAGCCGTGACCTGAGCGGGAGACTGATGGTACGCCTTGAAATCCTGCTTGCCGAGAGCCTTGCGAGTGACAACCCGTTGGCTCCTCGGGTCGCTGGCTCTCGGTTATGGTCAAACAGTACCAACTTGCATCTGGAAGATGGCGGCGATGCCCGATTCCCTATGGAAGTGCTGTCCTTCAAGCAAACGTTTCATGGTCAGAGGCAGGTGGACGCCCCCTGGTATTTGCATATGCGACCGGTGTCACCCGAAGCCGATTTTACCGGTAGCGTTCGCCTGTACGTGAATGCCGATCACGAGATTTTCGCAGAGCGCGTCTCGAAGGGAGACTCCTCGACGTTGCAAGCCATGCTTGGTGACGTGATGATCCAGATGTGCCGTGCAGCACTTGAGGATGAAGAGACATGGGACATCCTGAAAGACTGCGAGGAAGGGTCGGTAGGCTGTCAGATCACGAGCTGGCTGGAACTTGCCTTCCCGGGCATGTCTGCAGAGGATGTCCATGGCTTGATGACAACTACACCCGGTGCCTTTCATGCTGCACTCATCTCGATAGCTGATATGGGAGATGCCGAATGACGGGAATAAAACTGCTACCTCGGCTGTCGCCGCTAGGTGTGGAAAAATGCCTTTCCAGTCTGCAAGACCAGACCGATGGATATCTGGAGCCGGGGGTCAGCCTGGACCACCGCCTCAAGGCTTATGAGGCACACATCTGGTATGCAGCCAGCGGTGGCTCGGTTGACCGGGCCCTGGTAGAAGAGATCATGGGCAAGGTCAGTGATATCGCACACGATTGCGGTTATCCCGCTCCAGCGACCGACCACAAGCGAGCTTCTTTTGATACGCAAGTGGCTGCCTATTTCGGTCAACACCCGGACCTAGGTGGTGGAGAGTTGCTACGCGACGATGTGTGGGCATTCATGTCCTGCGTATTACTTCAGGAATTCACCATCTGGCGTTATTCAGTCGCACAGAAAGCACGTTTTGCCGGTGGTGTCCGCAATACGTTCCAACGCCTATGGGTACGCGGGCGTACACTTGACCTGGGGCCGGAATACGAAAAACGCTGGCACCTGCTGGGAATCCTGAGCGAAGATGCCATGGTACAGATCTTCGAGCGAGCATCGATTGCCAGCAATGCTCGCCTGGCTCGCGCCATTGCAATAGCCTGGGAAGCAGCAGCTGACCGGATCGGGCGTGGCAGGATGGAGAAAGTCATGCGTCATGCCACCAAATTGATCAGGCTACGCAATCAAGTCATTGACCTTTCCTATCTTCCCGAAGAAGCCCTGACAGCGGAGATCAATTCCGCATTCACCCAAGCCTCCTCGGAAATTGCTACTGATACGGATGCCATGAAGGCAGAGGATGAACAATTCTCTGCCTCTGACAGTTTGGGCCAGACACTCTCCAGGTGATTCATGCGCACGTAGATGCACCTGGAATCATTGCCCAAAACAGGCAGCATCAAGACTCGCCCTCATTGAAGGCAATTGAAACTCTGCCCCACAGCCACAATCTTGTCTGCATCCCTCGACTGAGGGCTTTTCCGCTCAAGGAGTCAGGCATGTCTATCGAACAAGTGCTGTACCGTGCAGAAGCCACTACCACTGGGGGTCGTGAGGGCAAGTCGCGTTCTTCCGATGGTGCGCTGGATGTCACCCTGAGCACGCCGAAGGAGCTGGGTGGTGGTGGCGGTGAAGGCACCAACCCGGAGCAGCTGTTCGCGGCGGGTTACTCTGCCTGCTTCATCGGTGCCATGAAGCACGTGGCCAGCACTGACGGCGTGACGCTGCCGGAAGGCCTGGAGATCACCGGCAAGGTGGGTATCGGCCAGATTCCGGCCGGTTTCGGTATCGAGGTGGCGCTAGATATCAGCCTGCCGGGCATGGACAAGTCCGAGGCGGATGCGCTGGTCGAGAAGGCGCACCAGGTGTGCCCTTACTCCAACGCGACGCGTGGCAACATCGATGTGACGCTGAACGTCAGCGTGTGATGACTGGCGACTGATCGCCAGACACGAAAACGCCGCCCCTCGGGGCGGCGTTTTTGATGGTGCGACACGCTCATTGCTCTCGAGCATGCGAGCCGATCAGACGCCCTGCTCACGCGCCATGCGGCGGGCAATCAGCGGAGCGTTCCACAGGCTGGGCAGCAGAATCAGTGACACCGGCACGGCGGTGACGACGATGAAGGATTGCAGCGCATTGATGCCGCCATCGCCCATCGAGATCAGCAGCGCCGCGACCACGCCCATCATCAGGCTCCAGAACACGCGCACGCCGCGCGGCGGATTGTCGTGGCCGCTCATCACCATCGAGACGGCGTAGGTCATCGAGTCACCGGTGGTGGCGACGAACAGCGTGGTCAGCACCAGGAACAATACCGAGATGGTGAAGCCGAACGGCAGTTGCTGGGTGATGGCGATCAGCGCTGCCGGCAGGTTGAAGCCGGTGAACGGGCCGGAGACGCTGCCCGGGTTGCTCAGCTCGAAGGCGAGACCGCTGCCACCGATGATGGTGAACCACAGGCAGGTGACCAGCGGCGAGATGACCGCGATCAACAGCACCATCTGACGCAGGGTACGGCCACGCGAGATGCGCGCGACGAACATCGCCATCAGCGGACCATAGCCGATGAACCAGCCCCAGAAGAACAGCGTCCAGCCATTCAGCCAGCCATCGTCAGCACGGAAGGTGGACATGGAGACGAAGTCGCCGACGTAGCGCACCAGCCCTTGCGGGAAGGCATCCAGCAGGAAGCCGGTCGGGCCCATGATCAGGATGAACAGCAACAGCGCGCCGCCGAGCAGGACGTTGGTGCTGCTCAGGAACTGGATGCCACGGGTCACGCCGCTCACCGCTGACAGGGTGTAGATGACAGTCAGCACGAGCAGCAGGGTGAGCTGGGTCGCGTAGGTATCGGGAATGCCGAACAGCGCATTGAGGCCATAGCTGACCTGCAGGCCGAGGAAGCCGATGGGGCCGACGGTACCGGCGACCACCGCCAGCACGCAGCAGGCATCCACCAGCGCGCCGACGGGGCCACGCATGACGCGGTCGCCGAACAGCGGGTAGAGCAGCGTGCGCGGCTTGAGCGGCAGACCCTTCTCGTAGTGCAGGTACATGAAGATGATGCCGGTCAGGCTGCCGAGCATCGCCCAGGCCAGGAAGCCCCAGTGCATGAAGCTCTGCGCCAGCGCGTTGTAGGCGGCATCGGCGTTGCCCGTCGGGGCATCGGCGCCGAACACCGGCGGCGGCGAGGTGAAGTGAGCGATCGGCTCGGCCGCTGCCCAGAAGACACCACCGCCCGCCAGCAGCGTGCACAGGATGATGGCCATCCAGCGCAGCGTCGAGATATCCGGCGCGGCGAGTCCGCCCATGCGCACCCGTCCGGTGCGGCCGATGGTCAGCACGATGGCGATGACGAAGGTCGCCAGCATCAGCGCTTGCCAGTAGGCACCGAAGTAGTGGGTCGAGACACCGAAGGCACTCTGGATGAGCGCGGAGACACCGTCGAGATCGACCAGTGCGGCGATGGCGAACAGCGCCAGCACGCCACCACTGATGATGAAGACAGGCCAGTCGATACCTTGCGGGGAGTGTGCGGAATCAGCGGGGGGAGTTACCGGTGTGGCGGAGCCGGACGAAACAGTCCGGGAAGAATCCGTCATTAGTCAGCCTCTGGGCATGATCTGAGTGACGGTGCAGTGTATCAGTCGAGACAGGAGGAAATAGGCGATAAGCGGTTGTTTTTACACCTATGTAACGCGACGTATCATCAAGCCTACAGCCGTTTTACATTCTTGGCGCGCCGTAACATGACGCATCTTTCGAGTCGTGCCCCTTCGCGCCGCTTGTGCCCTCAGTCCCTCTCCTCATGAAGACGCCGCCCTGGAGGGCAGCGTCTTCTTTCTCGTCATCGGATGACATGGCCCTGCCCATCCTGCCGGACGAATCATGCCGGGCGAATCATGTCAGCCAAAGTCATATCGGATGAGTCATGAGGATGAATCAGAGTCCTTGCTCGTGGGCCATCCTGCGCGCGATGCCGGGCGCATTCCACAGGCTCGGCAACAGGATCAGCGAGACCGGCACGGCGGTGACGACGATGAAGGATTGCAGCGCATTGATGCCACCATCGCCCATCGAGATCAGCAAGGCTGCCACCACGCCCATGATCAGACTCCAGAACACGCGCACGCTGCGTGGCGGGTCGTCGTGCCCACTCATCACCATCGAGATGGCATACGTCATCGAGTCGCCAGTGGTGGCCACGAACAATGCCGACAGAATCAGGAACATCACGGACATGATGAAACCGAACGGCAGCTGCTGGGTGATGGCGATCAAGGCCGCCGACAGGTTGAAGCCGGTAAACGGGCCGGACACGCTGCCGGGATCGGCCAGCTCGAAGGCCAGGCCGCTGCCACCGAGAATGGTGAACCACACGCAGGTCGCCAGCGGCGACAGGAGAGTGATCAGCCACACCATCTGGCGCAGCGTGCGGCCCCGCGAGATACGCGCGACCAGCATCGCCATCAGGGGCCCGAAACCGATGAACCAGCCCCAGAAGAACAGCGTCCAGCTGTTCAGCCACCCAGTGTCCGCGCGAAAGACCGCCATCGGCGCGATGTGTTTCAGGTAGTCCACCATGCCCAGCGGGAAGGCCTTGAGCAGGAATTCCGTCGGTCCCATGATCAGGATGAACAGCAACATCGCGCCGCCGATCAGCACATTGGCGCTGCTCAGGAATTGAATGCCGCGCATGACACCACTCACCGCTGACAGGGTGTAGACGGCGGTCAACATGGCCAACAGCACCAGTTGCGTCGTGTAGGTGTCGGGAATGCCGAACAGCGCGTTGAGCCCGAAGCTGAGCTGGATGCCGAGAAAGCCCACTGGCCCCACGGTGCCCGCGATGACCGCCAGCACGCAGCAGGCATCCACCAGCGCTCCCGCAGGTCCACGCATCACCCGGTCGCCGAACAGCGGATAGAGCAGCGTGCGCGGCTTGAGCGGCAGGCCCTTCTCATAGTGGAGATGCATGAATACCACGCCGGTCAGGCTTCCCAGAACCGCCCAGCCGAGAAATCCCCAGTGCATGAAGCTCTGCGCCAGCGCGTTGTAGGCAGCATCGAGATTGCCCGCGGCGGCGTCCGGGCCGAACACCGGTGGCGGCGAGGTGAAGTGGGCGATCGGCTCCGCCGCGGCCCAGAAGACGCCGCCCCCCGCCAGCAACGTGCACAGGATGGTCGCCATCCAGCGCGGCGTGGAAATGTCCGGCGCGTCCAGGCCACCCAGCACCACCCGTCCCGTGCGACCGAACGTCATGCCGATGGCGACAAGGAAGGTGGCGATCATCAGCGCCTGCCAATAGGCACCGAAGTAGGCGGTCGAGAGATCGAAGGCATGCTGGATGAGCGACGAGACGCCCTCGAGATTGACCAGTGCGGCGATCACGAACACCGCCATCACGCCACCGCTGAGGAGGAAGACGGGCCAGTCGAGGCCCCGGGAGGAAGCGCGGGAAACAGGGGTAGGGGCTGCTGAAGTTGCGGCGCCGGACGAAAGGGTCCGGGTGGTATCCGTCATTTATCTGCCTCTGGGCATGGTCTGATTAGCCGGGCAGTCTATCAGCCACACCCTTGGCATCGCTGTGACAAGTCCATGATTTTACTGCTGTGTTACGCGAAGTATCACTAAGCCCACAGCGGCATTACATTCTGCCCAACACAAGGACACCGGATTACCACTCGCCGTGCCTGCCAACTCCTGAGAGGATGAAGCTGACACGTGAGGCATTGCCTGCCCCGCCCCCTCCTTCATCCGCGATAGTGCTCCCTCGATACCATGACATCGCCTCGCCGCCGTGATTTCACCCCCTCGATGAAACTGCGCAACCAGCGTCTGCTTCAGGACGTGACCTGCTCCCGGAGCGCACCGCTCGATGTGGCCTTCGTGCTGCTGGAGCACTTCTCCCTCCCCGCCTTCACCTCCGGGCTGGATGCGCTGGTGACTGCCAATCTGCTCCGTGACGATCCCTTCTATCGCCTGCACACCTGTGGCCTGAACGATGGCAGCGTACGCAGCGATCTGGGCATCGACATCATGCCCGGCCTGACGCTTGCCGAGCTGGACCCCGCCCAGTGCGATCTGCTGATCGTGTGCGGAGGCTATCGCGTGATGCTGGAAGAGATCCCGAAGCTCAACGAGCTGCTGCGCCGTGCCGCCCAGCAGGGCTGTCGCCTGGGCAGTCTGTGGAACGGCAGCTACTTCCTGGCCTCGGCCGGGGTGATGGAGGGCCATCGTTGCACCATTCACCCCGAGAACGCGGCGCTGTTCAGCGAGACCTTCCCCGCGCTCGAGCTGTCCCGAGCCCCGCTGGTCGTCGAGGAAGCGCGTCTCAGCAGCGCCAGCGCCGCCAGTGCGCTGGACATGATGCTGGAAGGCATGCGTCAGCGTCACGGAGAGGATCTGGCGCGCAGCGTCGAGGAGATTCTGGCCTGCGAGCGCCCGGCCACGCCCAGTCCGTGGCATGTCGAGCAGACGCTGCCCGCACCGGACAGTCACCTTCCCGAGGCACTGCGCTCCATCCTGGAGTTGATGAGCAGCAACCTCGAGGAGCCGCTGAGCATGACCGACATCTCGCACTGCGTCTCCCTGTCGCGGCGCCAGATAGAGCGGCTTTTCACGCGACATCTGGATACCACGCCATCTCGCCATTATCTGGAGATGCGCCTGACACGCGCCCGCCAGCTGCTGACCCAGGGCAATGCCAGCATCACCGATGTCACCGTGGCCTGCGGCTTCGTCAGCACCACACATTTCAGTCACTGCTTTCGGGATTACTTCGGCATGTCACCGACGCGCGCTCGCCAGAGATGCTGACAGTCCCTTGCCACTGATGAGCCCCAGAAACGCAGAACGCCGCCCCGAAGGGCGGCGTTCTGCGTTGCGACGTCTTGTGCTCACGGGGCTTTCACGGCCTCGCTTCATGCCCACATCAGGCGGAGGCCGTCTGCAGCTCGCGGCGCTCATGGCGCTGCCCGAGCAGGAAGACGATCAAGCCGGCGATGGCCATGGCCACCCCGACCAGGCCGATGGAGGAGTGGGACGGGCCATACGCGAAGGCCAGGCCACCACACCAGGCGCCCAGCGCATTGGCGATGTTGAAGGCCGCATGATTGAGGGTCGCCGCCATGGTCTGGGCATCTTCCGCCACATCCATCAGGCGCATCTGCAGCGCCGGTGCCAGACCGATGCCCGTGCCGACCAGTCCGACGAACAGGATACCGCTCCAGACACCGTCGGCGGCGAAGTAGAAGCCACCCTGTACCAGCGCGCTCCAGATCAGCACGGCAGGAATGGTGCGCATCAGGTCGATGTCCGCAGCACGGCTGCCGATCAGGTTGCCGATGATGGTGCCTACCCCGAAGACGGCCAGCACCATCGGCACCAGATTCTGGGACAGTCCGGCCTGGACGTTGAGCGTCTCCACCGCATAGCTGTAGACACTGAACATGCCGCCGAAACCGATGCAGGCGATGCCAAGGGTATAGAGCACCCGCGGCTTGATCAGCGCGGCCAGCTCGGTCAGCGGCGTCGCGTTCTGATTGCCTGCCTGATAGGGCACGAAACCACGCACCAGCACGGCCGTCGCCAGCGCCAGCAGGCCGACGAGGAGGAACGCGGAATGCCAACCGAACAGACTGCCGAACCAGGTCGCCGCTGGCGCCCCGATGAGAATCGCCACCGTGAGCCCCATCATCACGCGCCCGACGGCACGGCCACGCTCGCCGGCGGGAGCAGCATCCGCCGCCACCAGTGCGGCCACCCCCAGATAGACGCCATGCGGCAGCCCCGCGATGAAGCGCAGCGCGGCGAAGCTGGTCAGTGAGGGGGCCATCAGGCTGGCCACGTTGCTGAGCGCGAACAGCAGCATCAGGCCAATCAACAGGCCACGCCGCGGCAGGCGTGCGCCAAGCGCCGAGATCAGCGGAGCTCCGACCACCACCCCCATCGCATAGGCGCTGATGGCATAGCCGACCTGCTGGGATGACACCTGAAAGTCCGCGGCGATGTTGGGCATCAGCCCCATGATCACGAATTCGGTAGTGCCGATGGCAAAGGCACCGAGTGCCAGCGCCAGTTCGGCGATGCGCGGATGGCGCGCAACGGGGGAGGCAGACATGTCCGGGTCTCCTGAAACTTGAAAGGGGATATCACCCGTGTCCGTGCTCAGCCGCAGCACCGCTGACAGGTGCAGGCCACGGATGGCATTGCCTGCGCATGGCTGGCGCTACGCAAGGCAAAAGACCGCGCGCCATTCATCATCTGCCAGGAAGGCGGGAATGAATGGCGCGCGGGACAGGTAACAGGTGATGCGCTCGTGCGTGGCGTCTCTCTTGGACACCTGCTGCACGTCATGGCGCTGCTCTATCGTCTGGCATACGGTATTGTGGCACCCCCCCTCAAGTTGCCTTGGGCGAGGCGTCAGCAAACCGTGCGATCCCTCATGGGGCCGAGCCGACTCGGGGGCTGGCCGATGCTTGAGCGATCAATGAAATATACGACCATTGTTGCAGATAACGCCACGCCGGCCCAACCGATTCATCACGACAACTGTGGTGCCGGAAGTGCAACATCGGTACATGACACCGTCATGTCTGCCTGCAGCCCAAGCAGGGGTGAGTGTGCGATAATGCGCCGATTCAGCGACAGCAAGCGGATCCCTTCCATGTCTTCGACATCATCAGCACCCTCCACTGCCGCCAGCAACGCCCGTGGCACTCTCTACATCATTTCCGCGCCCTCCGGCGCCGGCAAGACCACACTGGTCAAGGCATTGCTGGAACGCATGGACGGCATCGGCGTATCCGTCTCGCACACCACCCGCGGCC
This sequence comes from Cobetia sp. 5-11-6-3, assembly GCF_013374055.1. Classification (NCBI taxonomy): domain Bacteria; kingdom Pseudomonadati; phylum Pseudomonadota; class Gammaproteobacteria; order Oceanospirillales; family Halomonadaceae; genus Cobetia; species Cobetia sp. 5-11-6-3. The sequence continues at coordinate 76,917 of NZ_BLWJ01000005.1, forward strand.
AGCGCCCGGGCGAGCAGGATGCCGTCAACTACCACTTCGTGGATGTCGATCACTTCAAGACGATGATCGAGCAGGGCGACTTCTTCGAGCACGCCCAGGTCTTCGACAACTTCTATGGCACCTCGCGTCCGGCGGTCGAAGCTCGCTTGAGCAAGGGCGAGGACGTCATACTCGAGATCGACTGGCAAGGCGCCCAGCAGGTACGCGCCCAGGTGCCGGAAGCCGTCTCCATCTTCATCCTGCCGCCGTCGCGTGAAGCGCTGCTCGAGCGTCTGTCCGGCCGCGGTACCGATGGGGAAGACGTCATCGCCCGGCGCATGCGTGACGCCGTCAGCGAGATGTCCCACTACGACGAATACGACCTGATCATCATCAACGATGATTTTACTCAGGCATTGGACGAGCTGTGCAGTCTGATCACCGCCGAGCGCGCACGCCGCCCGCGCGTCCAGGCGCGCCATGCCGCATTGCTGGACTCCCTGCTCGCCGGATGACGTCCGTGCACGAAGTCCAGGCATGACAAGGACTTGTTGCGGCCTACGGTGCTGATCATGCGCGCTCTGGTCGCTTACGCCGCCGAGAGCGCGCCATGTCGCGCCACCGGATAGCGCCCTACTTGTCACGCCACAAGGGCGTCGAGTAGACTCGATTCCCTTTCAGAATCATTGGCCGCTGCGCTGTCTCGCCCCTGGCGGGCTGGCGCAGCGGCATTGTGCTTGCGTCGTGTGCGAGATACTGTCAGATGATCAGGGTATGCGGCCCCTAGCGGTCGCGGCACTCTGCGCTGATTACACGCCGACAGCGAACCCCCGAATATCCCGCTATTGAAGGTGCACTGCCATGGCCCGCGTAACCGTAGAAGATTGCCTCGAGAACGTCGACAACCGCTTCCAGCTGGTGATGATCTCCACTCGTCGTGCCCGTCAGCTGTCACGTGGCAGCCGCAACGCCCAACTGCCGTGGGAAAACGACAAGCCGACCGTGCTGGCCCTGCGCGAAGTGGCGGCGGGTCTGGTCAACCGCGACATCCTGAATGAGCCGGTCGAAGCTCCGATCCAGCGCAAGCCGGTGCTGCCGCAGATCGAGGACTGAGCCCCGGCTCTCCGTCTCCTGTACGTGTGCTGATCCGCACCTCCAACGTCGCGCCATCATGGCCATCACGCGGGGTGCGGGCCCGGAACCACCTTGAGCCAAGGCCGCTGAATGTTCACGATCGATGACCTGGCAGACCGCCTGGGCGGTTATCTTCCCGAGGAAGAGATCCGTCAGGTTAGGCGCGCCTTCTATTACGCCGAGCAGGCCCACGATGGCCAGCGCAGGCGTTCCGGTGAACCCTATGTGACCCACCCGCTGGCGGTGGCGAACATTCTCGCCAACATGCACATGGACCATCAGAGCCTGATGGCGGCCATGCTGCACGATGTCATCGAAGACACCAGCGTGACCTTCGAGGCACTGGCCGGCCAGTTCGGCGAGCCGGTGGCCTTGCTGGTCGATGGCGTCTCGAAGCTGACCCAGATCACCTTCGAGGACAAGGCCGTCGCTCAGGCCGAGAACTTCCAGAAGATGGTGCTGGCGATGTCCCAGGACATCCGCGTCATCATCGTCAAACTGGCCGACCGTCTCCACAACATGCGTACCCTCGGTGCCCTGCGCCCCGAGAAGAAGCGGCGCATCGCCCGTGAGACGCTCGAGATCTACGCCCGCGTCGCCAACCGCCTCGGTATCAACACCATCCGTGTCGAACTGGAAGATCTGTCCTTCCAGGCGCTGCACCCGATGCGCTCCGAACGCATCAAGCGTGCCGTCACCGCCGCGCGAGGCAATCGTCGTACCCTGATGCGCGAGATCCAGGCCAGCCTGCAGAACGCGCTGGAGCGCGATCAGCTGCCCGGCTCGGTGATCGGCCGTCAGAAGCATCTGCTGTCCATCTACCGCAAGATGCGTGACCAGCAGAAGCCCTTCAATGAACTGATGGACGTGTTCGGCTTCCGCATCATCACTGATGACGTGGACAGCTGCTATCGCATCCTCGGCGTGGTGCACAATCTCTACAAGCCGGTACCGGGACGCTTCAAGGATTACATCGCGATCCCCAAGGCCAATGGCTACCAGAGTCTGCACACCACGCTGTTCGGCATGAACGGCATGCCCATCGAGGTACAGATCCGCACCCGCGAGATGGAAGCGATGGCCAACAACGGCATCGCGGCCCACTGGCTGTACAAGGCCGGGCAGACCGACCGTCCCATCGGCGCCGGCAGCCACGCACGTGCCCGCGAATGGGTACGCGGCCTGCTCGAGATGCAACGGCATGCCGGCAACTCGCTGGAATTCATCGAGCACGTCAAGAACGACCTGTTCCCCGATGATACCTACGTGTTCACTCCCAAGGGCGACATCATGGAGCTGCCGCGCGGTGCGACGGCGGTCGATTTCGCCTATGCGGTGCACACCGATGTCGGCAACAGTTGCATCGCCTGTCGCATCGATCGTCATCTGGCACCGCTATCCTCGCCACTGGAGAGCGGTCAGACCGTCGAGGTCATCACCGCACCGGGTGCCAAGCCCAATCTGGCGTGGCTCAACTTCGTCACCACCGCCAAGGCGCGTTCCGCCATTCGCCACTACCTCAAGCATCAGCAGCGCAGCGAGTCCGTGGCATTGGGCCAGCGCCTGCTGATCAAGGCACTCGCCGGCCTGGACATCACCCTCGAACAGCTGCCGCCCCAGCGCCTGGATACCCTGGCGGCGGAGCTTGAGCTGGAAGGCGGGCGTGATGATCTGCTCGAGTCCATCGGTCTCGGTACCCGCGCCGCCTACAGCGTGGCGCAGAGCCTGCTGAAAGACAGGATGAGTCCCGCGGCACAGCAGCCCAAGTTCTCGGCCAAGGATGGCAACGTCCAGCCGGAGGACAGTGGCATCGGGCCGATGCAGGTCAGTGGCGGCGACAGCATGGTCACCAGCTATGCACGCTGCTGCCACCCGCTGCCGGGAGAGCCCATCATGGGCCACCTGTCAGCCGGCAAGGGCCTGGTGGTCCATCGTCAGGAATGCAGCAATCTGACCGAGCTGGCCAGCGATCCGGAGCGTGTCTTCCCGCTGACCTGGGCCGAGCAGATCGAAGGCGACTTCACCGTCGCCCTGCGCATCGAAGCCCAGACCCAGCGCGGGCTGATCGCCGAGCTGGCCGAACTCGTCACCGATGCGGAAGCCAATATCGAACGCATCGGCATCGAGGAGCGCGACGCACACCTGGCCATCGTCAATCTGACCCTGGCGGTACGTGATCGCATTCATCTGGCACGCATCATCAAGCGCATGCGCAACCTGTTGCACGTGGAGCGCATTACCCGCGTCATCAGTTGATCGGATTCAAGGCCGCGTCGTTCGCCACCGGCGGGCGGCGCGGTTTTCGTTTTTGGGACTTCCGCAAGGTCGTCCATGGACACGACGGGCCTCTGCCCGACACCTCGCCGAGACAGGCGAGCAGCGCACTCACAAACACAATCGCAATTCACTGTCACAAGGCAACTGGCACAAGACCAGTAGGAAAGACAGTCACAAGGAGCACAACATGAGCAATCGCGCGATCATCAACACCGACAAGGCACCCGCTGCCATCGGGCCGTACTCCCAGGCCATCAAGGCGGGCAACACCGTCTATCTCTCCGGCCAGATTCCGCTGGACCCGCAGACGATGGAAGTCGTCGAAGGCGGTATCGAGGCGCAGGCGCGTCAGGTGTTCACCAACCTGAGCGCCGTGTGTGAAGAGGCCGCCGGCAGCCTGGGCGATATCGTCAAGCTCAACCTCTACCTGACGGATCTCGATGACTTCGCTCGCGTCAACGCGGTGATGGAAGAGTTCTTCAGCGCGCCCTTCCCGGCGCGTGCCGCCGTCGGCGTCAAGGCACTGCCCAAGGGCGTGGCTTTCGAAGCCGAGGGCGTGATGGTCATCGGCGACTGATCACGGTGGATCTCGCCGCCTGATCTGCCGAAACGTCTGACCTGCTGAAACGTGGTCTGCTGAAACGACAGTGCCCCCCCGGAAACCCGGGGCGGGCACTGTCAGTTATCGGGCCAGGCAGCCCTGGCTCCCGGCGCCTCGACTTGTCCACAGCCGGTCAGGATGCGCCACGCGCGACCTCCTGTGGACAAGTCAATTGCCGTGCGGCGCTCAGCGTCCGGAAAGCTCGCTCTCCGGTACCGTCACGCCATGCTCCTTGAGCACCTCGGCATAGCCCTCGCGGAAGGTCGGGTAACGGAAGCGATAGCCACTCTCGAGCAGCAGCGCATTGCCGCAGCGCTTGCTGGAGCGACGCCGCAGCGGCGACTGGATCACCTCGGTGGATTCGACCTTGAGCTGACGTGCCAACCACGCCATCACCTCGTGCAGCGGTGCGCCATCACAGTCGGTGGCCAGATAGATCGGCTCGACCGGCTTGCCCTCGAGACTCAGTGCGATCAGGTGCGCCAGCACCCCCGCGCAGTCGTCACGATGGATTCGGTTGGAGTAGAGTGGCGGATTGCTGGCGGCGATGCGCCCATCGCGCGCCTGACGGATCAGCATGTCGCGGCCCGGCCCGTAGATACCGGAGAAGCGCACCACGGTGCCATTGAGCGAGGAGTCGAGCAGGACCTGCTCGCCTTCCCGCATCAGCTGCCCCGAGAAGCTGGTGGCGTCGGTGGGGGACTGCTCGTCGACCTCTTCGCCTTCCTTCTGGGCGTAGACGGAGGTCGAGGACACGAAGAATACGCGTGTCGGCGGGTTGGCACGCGATTCCAGCTCCGCGACCAGCGCACGAATGCCATCGACGTAGGCGGCCCGATAGGCGTCTTCGTCGAAGTGGTCAGCGCTCAGCACATGTACCACGGTGTCGGCATCTGGCAAGCTGGCCAGAGCACCTTCCGCGGTGATGTCCAGTGCCAGCGTCTCGATACCGAGATCCGCCAGCCTGGACACATCGCGTCTGACACCGATGACGTGCTGATCGGCCTTGAGCAGCTCGCGCGCCAGCGCGCTGCCAACGTCGCCACAACCGAGGATGAGACTCGTCTTCTTCACCTTTGCCGTGCTCCTTGGTAAAACGAATCGGTACCCACCGCATCCCAGGATGCCAGTTCCGGGCAGGAATCATGACTCTAACAGAACTCCGCTACATCGTAACCTTGGCCCAGGAGCGTCATTTCGGACGCGCCGCAGAGCGCTGCTTCGTCTCGCAGCCGACCCTGTCGGTGGCCGTCAAGAAGCTGGAAGAGGAGCTGGGAGTCGCACTGTTCGAGCGTTCCAAGTCCACCGTACAGGTCACACCGCTCGGCGAGAAGATCGTTCAGCAGGCCCAGCGCGTGCTGGAACAGTCCAGCGTGATCAAGGAGCTGGCCAATGCCGGCAAGGATCAGCTCTCCAGCCCGTTGCGCATCGGCGCCATCTATACCATTGGACCTTACCTGTTTCCGCATCTGGTGCCGGAACTGACGCGGCGTGCGCCGAAGATGCCGCTCTACATCGAGGAAGGCATGACCGGCGATCTGCGCCGCAAGCTCAGAAACGGTGAGCTGGACATCATCATCGTGGCGCTGCCCTTCACCGAGACCGACGTTCTGACCAAGACGCTCTACGAAGAACCCTTCGAGGTGCTGTTGCCGTCGGGTCACGCGCTGCTCGAACAGGGCAGCATCGCCAAGGAGCAATTGATCAATGAGCGTCTGCTGATGCTGGGCGAGGGCCACTGCTTCCGGGATCAGATTCTCGAGGCGTGTCCGGCCATCGGCCATCAGATCAACAATCCCGAGAATACCCTGATCGCCGAGGGGGGCTCGCTGGAGACCATTCGTCACATGGTCGCCTCAGGCCTCGGTATCACCGTGCTGCCCTACTCGGCCACCGGTACCGGCCATTACGAGAGCGGCGTGCTCGAGACACGTCCCTTCAAGGACCCCGCCCCCAGCCGCAGCGTGGCCCTGGCATGGCGTGCCAGCTTCCCGCGCCCCAAGGCGATTGACGTGATCAGCCAGGCGATCGCCGAGTGCTCGACCCGCGCCCGCCAGAGCAACGAGAACGGCATGCAGGGTTCCGCTTCCCAGAGCCACGAACCGGCATGAGCAGGGCGGGCACGGACGCCTCATCTGCCGGGCCCGCCAGCGCCGGTGTCTTTGCCACCGGCGCGCTGGCGCAACCGCTGGACAGCCTGAGCGGGGTCGGCCCCGCGCTGAGCGAGAAGCTGTCGCGGCTGGGACTGGAGCGCGTGGCGGACCTGCTCTTCCACCTGCCGCTGCGTTATCAGGACAGGACTCGCGTCACCCCCATCGGCACGCTCAAGAGCGGCATGGAGGCCGTGGTGGAAGGCGAGGTGACGGCCTGCGACATCGTCAAGGGTCGCCGGCGCAGCCTGCTGGTGCGCCTGCGCGATGGCAGCGGCATCCTCAGTCTGCGCTTCTTCCACTTCTCTCCCGCCCAGCAACAGCAGTTCCAGCGTGGCCACAGCGTGCGCTGCTTCGGCGAGGCGCGTGCCGGGGCCACCGGTCTCGAGATCTACCATCCGGAATACCGTCTGCTCGGTCAGGGCGCGGCGCCGGTGGAAGACCACCTCACCCCCATCTATCCGGCCACCGAAGGACTCAATCAGGCGCGCCTGCGCGGCTTGATCGGCCAGGCCCTCAAGCAGATCGAGGAGACGCCCCATGAGCTGCCGGACCTGATCCCCGAGGCCCTGCGCGCACGCTTTCGCCTGCCCGGGGTGATCGAGTGCCTGCGTTTCCTGCATGAGCCGCCGCCGGATGCGCCCGTCGATCAGATGAGCGACGGCGTGCATCCCAGTCAGCGGCGTCTCGCCCAGGAAGAGCTGCTCGCCCATCAGCTGAGCCTGCGGCAGGTGCGAGCGCGCATCCAGCAGGATGGCGCCCCCTCGTTGAGCGCCAGCGGTGGCCTGAGCACCCGCTTTCTTGCCCAGTTGCCCTTCTCGCTGACCGGCGCCCAACGCCGTGTGCTGGATGAGGTACGCCGTGACCTGGCGCGCGAAGTGCCGATGCTGCGCCTGGTGCAGGGCGACGTGGGCTCGGGCAAGACGGTGGTAGCGGCAATGGCGGCCCTGATCGCCATCGGTGGCGGCTGTCAGGCCGCCTTGATGGCCCCCACCGAGATTCTCGCCGAGCAGCACTATCGCAACTTCCGCGAATGGCTGGAGCCGCTGGGCATCGAGGTCGCGTGGCTGGCCGGCAAGCTCAAGGGCAAGGCGCGGCTGGATGCCAAGGCGGCCATCGCCGATGGCCGGGCACGCATGGTGGTCGGGACTCACGCGCTGTTCCAGGCCGACGTGACCTTCCAGCGCCTGGGGCTGGCAATCGTCGATGAGCAGCATCGCTTCGGCGTGCATCAGCGCCTCGCCTTGCGCGAAAAGGGCGAGGCCGGCGGCCTGACCCCCCATCAGCTGATCATGACCGCCACGCCGATCCCGCGCACTCTGGCGATGAGCGCCTACGCGGATCTCGATCTCTCGGTGATCGACGAGCTTCCCCCGGGGCGTACCCCGGTACAGACCGTGGCAGTGGCCGACCCGCGGCGCCCCGAGGTGGTCGAGCGCATTCGCGCCGCCTGCGCCGAGGGTCGTCAGGCCTATTGGGTATGCACGCTGATCGAGGAATCCGAGGTGATGACCTGTCAGGCCGCCGAGGTGACGCGTGACGAGCTGACCGAGGCGTTGCCGGAGCTGTCCATCGGTCTGGTGCACGGCCGCATGAAGGCGGCCGAGAAGGCCGAGGTGATGGCGGCGTTCAAGGAAGGCGAACATGACCTGCTGGTGGCCACCACGGTGATCGAGGTCGGGGTCGATGTGCCGAATGCCAGCCTGATGGTGATCGACAACCCCGAACGTCTCGGCCTGTCGCAGCTGCACCAGCTACGCGGGCGTGTCGGGCGTGGCAGCACCGAGAGCTTCTGCGTGCTGCTCTATCATCCGCCGCTCTCTCAGCACTCCAGGCAACGCCTGGCGGTGATGCGCGAGACCACCGACGGCTTCAAGATCGCCGAGAAGGACCTGGAGCTGCGCGGGCCCGGCGAAGTGCTGGGCACGCGCCAGACGGGGCTGGCGGGGATGAAGATCGCCGATCTCGAGCGTGACAGCGACCTGATCGCCCCGACCACCACCCTGGCCGATGCCATCCTCACTGAGGCCCCCCAGGCCGCGGAGCCCCTGATCCGCCGCTGGCTGGGGGAGGCGGCTGGCCAATACGGCGCCGTCTGAGCGCCCTGCCCACCTGTCCCCCAACGCACTCGTTCACCTGGTCACTCGTTCACTTGGCCACTTGCCAGCCGCGCCAGCCCTCAGCTGGCGCGGCTGGCCTTGATCAGCTGGGTGCCGGCACTTTCCAGCGGCTGCAACAGCCGCAGCACCAGAATCAGCTGTGACAGCGCCAGGCGCCCGGTGGTGGACTCGACCTGCTCGATCTCGGCCTCCAGCGCCGCGATCTCATGATCGCTTTCCAGCGTGAGGGTGATCTCGCCGCCCGCCTCCAGCTGCTCACCCAATGTCGTCAGCTGCTGACTCAGACGCTCGCCATGGCGCAACAGCGTCTCGATGCCGCTGCTGGCGGACGAGGTGGATTCCAGCTCGCCACGATGCGCCGCCAATGCCGACAGATACCCCAGCGCGGTATGGGCATGGAGCAGGAAGCCGAAGCCCGGTTCCACGTCACGCCGGAAATGGCCCGGCTCCTTGCGCGCCGTCGCCAGCAGGCTCGAGAAGGCGGCGTCGGCATTGTGGGCATTGCGCCGCGCCAGGCGGTAGGCCAGGTCATCGCGCTTGCCGTGACGATACTGGGACAGCACCTCCCCCAGATAGCGCCCGCTGGTCTTGAGGCTGACACCGGCCTGACGATAGAGCTTGCGGCCCTGCCAGTCCGGCAGGATCAACACCACGGAAAGCCCCGCCAGCAGGCCACCGACCAGCGTATCGAACAGTCGCGGCCAGATGAGATCGAAGCCATCACCGACCTGGTTGAAGCAGGCCAGCACCATCAGGGTGATGGCCGCCGTCGCCAGGGTGTAGCGTGACCCGCGCGTGGCGAAGAACAGCACCCCCGCGACCACGGCGATGCCGGCCTGGAGGGTGGGGGCCGGGAACAGGCTGATCAGCGCCCAGCCAGCCAGCAGGCCGATCAAGGTACCGACGATGCGCTGAGCCAGGGTGCGCCGGGTATCGCCGAAGCTGGGCCGGCAGACGAACAGCCCCGTCAGCAGAATCCAGTAGCCCTGGGTCGGGTGGACCGCCAGCAGCACGCCATAGCCGGCCACCAGGGTCGCGGTCAGGCGCAGCGAGTGACGGAAGATCGGCGAGCGCGGGGTCAGATGGCTGCGAATGCGCTCGAGCATGTCCCGCGTGCCGTGAGGCGAGCGATCCAGCAGGCTGTTGTCGCTTTCACTGCTGCTGGCTTCCAGATCGCCGAGTCGCTCGATCTGCCCTTCGATCAACCGCAGGTTGCCCGCCAGCGCCTCCAGCGCCTGCATCAGATGACGCCATTCAGGCCGATGCTGCTGCTTGAGATACTCTAGCGAGGCGTTGAGGTCTTCCAGCGCCTGCTGGCTGTCACTGGCCTCGAAGGGCTGACGCATCAGCAGCGCCCGGCCCAGCCCCTTGCAGGCACCGCCCTGCTGCTCCAGCAGGCGCTGACAGCGGAACAGGATATCGTGATGGAAGAAGGCATCACTGAGCTGGCCATAGGGGTAATGGCTCGAACTGGCCCGCTCATGAAGGTCCTGGGCGATGAAGTAGAGCCGCAGGTAGCGATCCAGCTTGCTGGTGTCGCGCCGCCCGGCGAGACGCCGGAAGACCATCTCCTTGGTCTGGTTGAGCGCCACGACCACGCGACCATTCTGCTCCGCCAGCGCCAGACGACGCGCCGAGCGATCCACGTTGCGCAGTGGCTCGAACAGCTGAGCCTTGAGAATCAGATAGCGGCCCAGTTCACGGTAGAGGGTCGCCATGCTGTGCTTGAGCGGCTGACGCGAGAACAGCGCGCACCACAGTACCGACAGCAGGCCATACCAGGTCGCGCCGATCACCAGCAGCAACGGCTGGACCAGATTGATGCCCAGTCCCGGCTCACGCAGCCACTCGGGCAGGCTGCGTTCCAGCAGCGCGATCTGCCCATCGCCATGCTGCTGCTCGAGACTGATCATGGTGTACACGGCCAGAATCAGCGAGGCGCGGGCGATGGCCCCGTAGCGGGCATCGATCGCCGCCAGCATCGGCAGAGTGAAGGTGGCCAGCGCCAGGCCGATCACGAAGGGCAACGGCATGCCGAACAGCAGCTCCACCGAGACGGCGGCGATGCTGAAGCAGGCCAGCGTCATGCCCAGCGCGCGCAGTCGCCCGCGCCAATGGTCATCCGTTTCCGCCAGTCCCGAGGCAATCACGCCGAGAAACAGCGGGATCACCAGCGCCATCTCGTCCAGCCAGAACCCTACCGCCATCACACCGCCCAGCGCGATGAGCATGCGCAGCGAATAGCTGAAGGCATCCAGCGTCCACAGTCGACGCAGGGAGTGGATGAGCGAGTGTTGCAGGGAGCGTGTCATGAAGTGTTCCGTGACCAGGGCGCGAGCAGCGCATTAGACTTTAGATTTATGCCGCTAGCATACCACCCTGTTCTGCCGTGTCCGATAGCTCCGGCTCACACAAGCGTTGGCAAGCGCTTCAGGCGCCAAACTCTCCGTCCGTGCCACTCTACCCACTCATGCTACCCACTCATGCCTACCCCGGATTTCATGGAGAATACCGATGCACCCACTCATCGAACGTGTCACTGGCGCCCTCGGGCTGTCACCGGAGATTGCCGAACAGGCGGTCGGCCTCATTCTCAAGTTCGTGCGTGAACAGGGCCCGGATGGGCCGGCGGCATCACTGCTGGGGGCCATTCCGGGCGCCGAAGGGTTGATCGGCAGCGCTGGCGAGGAAGCCGCCGAGTCCGGGGGCGGTGGCCTCATGGGCGGCCTGATGGGGGCGGTCAGTGCATTCACCGGAGGCAGCGGAGGGGGAGCACTGGAGCTGGGCCAGAAGCTGATGGGACTGGACCTGAACATGGATCAGGCACGTGGCGTGGCCGATGAGACGCTGAGCTATGCGCGCGAGCAAGCCGGCGATGGTGTGGTCGACCAGGTCATCGAGGGCATCCCGGGCCTCAAGCATCTGCTGTGACACCTTGCGTGCCCTCACGAAAAACGCCCCGCTGAGCAGATCAGCGGGGCGTTTTTTTCGGTCATTACGGCATGGCCGTCGGTTCAGCGAATCCGCTTGAGCAATGACTGCAGACGATTGAGCTGGGCGGAATCCCCGACCAGACGCACGCGCTGCTCCATCATGCCATTCAAGAAGGCCTTGGGAGACGGCTTGAGCAGGAAGGCCACCGCACTCTCAGCCTCCGCGAAGCGCAGCTCAAGCTCCGTATCCACCGGCAGACCGGTGCCGGAGGTCACGCCTTCCCGAGACATCCGATAATGACGCGCGATGCTCAGATCCTCCGTGGCAACGCCCCAATCCAGCGAACGCGTCTCGAGCTGAGCGCGAAATTCGGGGTCGCGCCGGAAGGCACGCTTGAGCAACAGGCCCAGTACCCACAACAGCAACTTGAGCTTCATGGCGTCATTCCTTCCTTGAGAGGCGGCACGGTCAAGCGGTCAGCCGCGAACAGCCATCGATACCGTCCATGACAAAATGCCACCGGGCCCGAGTGGCGGAGCCGGTGGCATCGATACTGACATCGGGCAAGCATGGCGGGCCGCCACGCCAGCAGGGGCGCGGCGGCGTGGACCAGACTTACTTGGTCACCGCATCCTTCAATGACTTGCCCGGCTTGAAGGCCACTGTCTTGCTGGCCGGGATGGTCAGGGGTTTGCCTGTCTGGGGGTTCTTGCCGGTACGCGCTGCACGCTGACGCACCGTGAAGGAGCCAAAACCAATCAATGAAACATCGTTGCCCTTGGCGACCGTGTGGGTGATCTCGTCGAGAATCACGTTCAACACCTGACTAGCCTTGTCCTTGGACAGATCCGCACGCTCGGCGATGGCCGCAGCGAGTTCTGGCTTGCGCATGAAAAGCCCTCCTGGTTTGGCATTCTGCACGGGCGGCTCAGCCGCCGATTCGTTGTTGTTCTTACACGGATGTTGTTCTTGCACGGATGTTGCTGCACTTGCTGGCATTGCATGGCGCTTGGGCGATGCGATACCGGGTCCCCCTTTCTCGGGGTGAACGTCACCGGTAACACGTCGTCCCTGATTCTCGCCTGACGCTCTGTGACGGAAACTTCACTATCGTGCCTGACTACGCTGGCTTCAAGGGGTCTGCGACCATCGGCCATGGCATCGCCTAGCCTAGCAACGGCGGTGCCTGCCGCGCCAGCTCGACTTTCCTGCGAACGGAGGCGCCTGTCAACGCATATCCAATCAAGCGTTCGTTCGCATCGAGAGCGCGGGCATCGAGATCATCTCCCTCGCCCGTGATGTCCCAGCGCGCCACGGCCGTTCGAGGCGGGTAGGCCACGATGGGCAGCGCCGGTGTCTTGACCAGCACGGGCCAGGCCTTCCAGTCGAGCTCGACCGCCTCGCCGCACAGATTGGCGGCCAGCACCCGAGCCGCGGCCTGCAGGGGCTGCACGTACATGGCATTGACCCCTTCGACACTGGCGCAGTCTCCCAGCGCCCAGACATGCGGCCGGGAGGTGGCAAGGTGACGATCGACGCGGATGCCATCCCCGCCAGCACTCAATCCCGCGCCCTGTGCCAGCTTGATGCGTGGCGCGAGCCCCGTGGCCAGCAGCACCAGCGAGCCCTCCACCGCATGACCACTCTGCAGCACCACGCTGACGGGCGCCTGCGTTGCCTTGCCGGCGGTGATGGTCTCGACCATCTCTCCTTGCAGCCGACGCACGCCGATGGCATCGAAGGCCTTGCCAAGTCGCCGGCCGAGCGCCTGGGGAAGCAAGCCATCCAACGGAGTGTCTTCCGCTGCGACCAGGGTGACCTCATGTCCTGCGGCTTTCAGGTCATTGGCGTATTCACACCCCACCAGACCGGCACCGACGATCACGACACGGCCACTCTCTCCCGCCTCACGCGCTGCCGTCAGCGTGGCGCTGAAGGCGGCATAGTCATCGAGATCATTGATGCTCATCACGCGCGAGCCGACCGAGTCATCGATGGGGAAGGGTCGCCGTGGCGCGGCACCGAGTGCCAGCACCAGCTCGTCATAGGCCAGGCATTCCTCGCCCAGCCAGACCTGTCGCGCGTGGGTATCGATGCTCGTCACTCGCTGATGGGTGCGCAGCTCGGCGTCCAGTTCATCCACCAGTGCCACGGAGGTCTGCCGTGCCAATGCCCGGGCGCTCATGCCCTTGGCAAAGGCGGTGGACAGCAGAGGCTTGGCGTAATCGTGGCCACTGTCCTGACTGACCAGGATCAGTCGACTGTCCTTGTCACGCGCACGCAGGGCACGCGCCAAGCCAATGCCGGCCATGCCGGTGCCGATGATGACAAGGGTACGAGGGTCGCGCATGGCGCCATCTCCTGAGATCGATCCGAGAGGAAAAGAGGGTAGTCGGGCCCCAGCATACCAGCCTGCCACTGGCGCGGGCATGCTCACGCTGCAGGCCTTGCGGTTCGGGCGTGCTAGACTCGCCACTTGTCATCCTGACAGGGAATTCATCGTGGTCTGTCACTCCCACTCGGCAGCGTTTGCCGGCAAGATCGCCATCCGGGCCATGTCTCGCTCGGAACTCAGCACTCCCTGCGCTCACCAGAGAGCGATGGACTCGGCGGTCCGCCGCCACTGGCAGCCCGCCGCGAGCCTGCAAGGCGTCATGCCGGCCGGCTGGTGGCCATGGCTGTCCTCCAGCGACTCGCTGACCCAGCGTCTCGATCACGCCATGCGCATGCTCGATGGTCAGGGGCTGCGCGTGCGCCTGCTGCTGCAGGACACCGGCCCTGCCCGGCGTGATGAGGCGCGGATACTGGGTATCGCGCCACGACGCCATGTCTGGCGGCGCGAAGTGGCCTTGTGTCATGGCGATGAGCCCTGGGTGATCGCGCGCTCGCTGGCGGCGCTGGACCTGGCCCATGGCCACCGTCTTTCGACGCTCGGCGAAGGCTCGCTGGGCCATTGGCTGTTCCGCCAGCCCGACCTGACCCGCAGCGCCATCGATGTCAGCCGGGCGCCACTGAGGCTTGCCAGCACGCAGCCGCTGGCACGCACCGCCAGCCTGTGGATGCGCCGCTCGATGTTCTCGCACGGTCGCTTCCGGGTACTGGTCCAGGAAGGTTTCACCCCTCGGTTCCAGCACGCTCTGGAACTCTGATTCCCCACTGCCGTTCGATCAGGAGTCCTGATGTCAGCGTCATCCGCTTCCCGCCCGTCCAAACTGGCCGATTACCTCGCCCTGACTCGTCTGGACCGCCCCATCGGCACCTGGCTGCTGATGTGGCCGACCCTCTGGGCCCTGTGGCTGGCGGCCGATGGGCTACCGGACCGCGATACGCTGCTGATCTTCGTGGCTGGCGTCTATCTGATGCGTGCCGCCGGCTGCGTGATCAACGACTACGCGGATCGCCACTGGGACAAGCATGTCGAACGCACCCGGGATCGCCCGCTGACCTCAGGACGCATCACGGAGCGCGAGGCGCTGACCCTGTTCGGTGTGCTGGTCGCGGCCGCCTTCGTGCTGGTGTGCTTCACCAACCTGACCACGGTGCTGCTGTCGATCGTCGCCGTGCTGCTGGCGGCCAGCTATCCGTTCATGAAGCGCTTCCATCATCTGCCGCAGGTGGTGCTGGGTGCCGCCTTCGGCTGGGCGATTCCGATGGCCTTCGCGGCGACGCTTGAGGAGGTGCCGACCTATGGCTGGTGGCTGTTCGCGGCCAATCTGATGTGGACGGTGGCCTACGACACCGCCTATGCGATGGTCGATCGCAATGACGACCTCAAGGTCGGCATCAAGTCCACCGCCGTCCTGTTCGGCCGCGTCGACAAGTTGATGATCGGTCTGCTGCAGCTGGGCATGCTGGCGGTGTTGATCGGCATCGGCCTGCACCTGGCGCTGGGCGGCTTCTACTGGCTGGGGCTGACCGCGGCGGCCGTGACCTTCGTCTGGCAGCAGCGCCTGATTCGCGAGCGGGAGCGTGGCCCCTGCTTCCAGGCATTTCTCAACAACCACTGGTCCGGCCTGCTGATCTTCGCGGGCATCGCGCTGGCGACCTGGCCAGCTGCCTGATCCCTCTTTCCGGCCAACGGGCCCGAGTCCTCATCCGGTCTGCCAGCGACCTTCCTCGTGCGGCGAGGCGTGACATTCACGCCTTGATAGAGTTGAGGGACTCGCTGGCAAGCCGGGCGGCAAGCTGCCAAGCTGGCGATTGTCATCTCACTGTCATATAAGCAGGTTGTAATCGTCATCGACTTGTCATTCTGGCGCGTGCGCCGACTGCTGCATGGGATCTAGCGATGAGCTCCAAGACCGTACTGATTGTCGACGACGAATCCTCGATACGCGAGATGATCGCCGTCGCCCTGGAAATGGCGGATTACCGCGTGCTGGAGGCCGACAATGCCCAGGACGCCCACGCCATCGTCGTCGATGAAAAGCCCGATCTGCTGTTGCTGGACTGGATGATGCCCGGCACCAGCGGGCTGGAACTGGCGCGCCGCCTCAAGCGTGACGAGACCACGGCGGAGCTGCCGATCATCCTGCTCACCGCCAAGGGCGAGGAAGACAACAAGATCCAGGGGCTCGAGGCCGGGGCGGACGATTACATCACTAAGCCCTTCTCGCCACGCGAGCTGGTGGCACGCCTCAAGGCCGTGCTGCGCCGCACCACGCCCAAGGGCGTCGAGGAGTCGGTGGAAGTCGAGGGTCTGATGCTCGACCCCGCCAGCCACCGCGTGACCGCACACGGCAACTCCCTGGAGGTCGGCCCCACCGAATACCGCCTGCTGCAGTTCTTCATGACCCATCAGGAGCGCGCCTACACCCGCAGCCAGCTGCTGGATCAGGTCTGGGGCGGCAATGTCTATGTCGAGGAGCGCACCGTGGACGTGCACATTCGTCGTCTGCGCAAGGCGCTGGGCGAGGGGCATCAGCACTTGATCCAGACCGTCCGCGGTACCGGTTATCGCTTCAGCGCCCAGGCCTGAGACGCGGATGCGCTACTGGACGAACGAGCTATGGCGGCTGGGCTATCTGGCGGGCGGCTTCGGGCTGGTCGGCGGACTGCTCGGCCTGCTGGGCTGGGGCCTGGCGCTGGGGCTGGCGCTGTACCTGTTCGTCCATCTCAAGCACCTCAAGAGTCTCTACACCTGGCTGATCACCAACCCCCATGAAGAGCCGCCGCCCGGCGATGGCGTCTGGGGGGATCTGCTCGATCGTCTGTATCGCTACCAGAAGGGTCAGCGTCAGGCACAGGAGCGACTGCGCAGTATCCTCAACCGCATCCAGGAATCCTCGGAAGCGATGCGCGATGGCCTGGTGATGCTCGACAACCACGGCGACATGGAGTGGTGGAACAGCGCTGCCGAGCAGTTGATCGGCCTCAAGGCCAGTCACGACCGCGGCCAGCACGTCACCAACTATCTGCGTGACCCCGTGTTCATCGATTACTTCAATCGGCTGGCCTATCGTGAGCCGCTGACCCTGCAATCGCCGCTCTCCGACAACCTGACCCTGCAGATCTCCATCACCCTGTTCGGTGACAACGAGCGCCTGGTGATGGTGCGTGATGTCACCCGCCTCTACCGTCTCGAGGAAATGCGCCGCGACTTCGTGGCCAATGTCTCCCATGAGCTGCGCACGCCGCTGACGGTACTGGCCGGCTACCTCGAGACCTATTCCGACTATGCCGATGACCTGCCCCCGCGCTGGCAGCGTGGCCTGGGACAGATGCAGAGTCAGACCGACCGCATGCAGCACCTCGTCGAGGATCTGCTGACCCTGTCGCGCCTGGAGACCGACGAGCTGTCGGGCGAAGGACGTCGCATCGACATGGCACAGCTGCTGACACGTATCCGGGAAGATGCCGAAGGCCTCTCGAAGGAGCGGCATGTCATCACGGTGGAGGTCGAGCCCGGACTGGCCCTGATGGGTGAGGAGCAGGAGCTGAGAAGCGCGATCTCGAATCTGGTCTTCAATGCGGTGCGTTACACGCCGGAAGACTGCCACATCACGCTGCGCTGCCAGAGCACCAGCGAGGGCGTGATGGTCGAGGTGGAGGATGACGGTGACGGCATTGATCCCGTGCATCTACCGCGCCTGACGGAGCGCTTCTATCGCATCGACAAGGGACGCAGCACCGCCACTGGTGGCACCGGGCTGGGACTGGCCATCGTCAAGCATGTGCTGATCCGCCATCAGGGCCGCCTGGAGATCGACAGCCTGCCCGGCGAGGGCGCACGCTTCCGTTGTCATTTCCCGGCGGAACGCCGCTGCGCGACGACTGCCTGACGGTAGACACGAACGCCCCGCCGCGCCCTCTGCATGAGGTCACGGCGGGGCGTCGTGGTATCTGCGTTCGTCAACGCTCGCGATAAAGCCTGGCTCAGCGGCGCGGGGCAGGCAGCTGTCGGTAGTGGCTCTGCCACATCAGGACGGCACCCGCCACGGCCCCGGGAATGAACAGCAGGTTGGCCAAGGGCACCAGCGTCAGCACGAACACGGCACCACCGAAGGTCAGTGACGGCCACCAGCGCGCCTTGAGACGCTGCTTCATGTCACCGAAGCTGACCTGATGGTTGTCCATCGGATAGTCCAGATACTGGATCGCCATGCTCCAGGCCGAGAACAGCCCCCACAGCAGCGGTGAGAGCAGATTCAGGCCCGGAATGAAGCCGAGAATGAACAGCGCGATCATGCGGGGAATGAAGTAACCCAGCTTGGCCATCTCGCGCCCCAGCGAGTCGATCCCGATCTTCACCAGGCCACGCTCATCCTCGATCAGGGTGCCATCCAGACGATGCTCAACCTTCTCGGCCAGAATGCCGTAGAACGGCGCCGCGATCAGATTGGTCACCAGGCTGAAGGTGAAGAACACCGCCAGCAACAGACTCAGCACCAGCACCGGCCAGATCAACCAGCTCAGCCATTCCAGCCAGCTGGGCACCTTGAGCATCCAGTAATCGATCCAGCCCTCGAACTGGCTGAACAACAGCCACAGCGTGGCACTGTAGAGCACCAGGTTGATCGCCAGTGGTACGAACACGAAACGGCGTAGCCCGGGGGTATAGACCATGCGGGTCCCGCGGACCAGCGCCGATACGGCATCAATCATGCGACGTCCTCGTCATCTCGTGAAAGGCGGCTGCCCTCAGGCGGCCGGAGCCACACCCTAGCACTACCACCCGCCCCACGCAGCTGTCGGCGCATCGAATGGCAGACGCCCCGCACTCCGTCGGCGGGACAGAGGCGGGGCGTCATCGGCAGACAGGCGTCAGGCCCCGGGGAAGGGGCCTGCACGTCAGGGCTTGTCGAGATCCTGCGGCTGGAGGTCATGGGTGTCGGTGTGACGCACGTCCACGCCCTTGACCAGGAAGATGACGTACTCGGCGAGGTTGTCGGCGTGATCCCCGATACGCTCCAGCGCACGCAGAATCCACATCACGTTGAGCACCGGGGTGATCTGGCGCGCGTCTTCCATCATGAAGGTCATCAGCGAACGCATCGCGCTCTGGTATTCCAGATCCACCGAGGCGTCCTCACGCAGTACCTTGAGCGCCAGATCCGTGTCGAAGCGGGCGAAGGCGGTCAGCGAGTCACGCACCATACTGCGCACATGCTGACTGAGGTGACGCACCTCGACCATGCCACGCGGGCTCTGGCCGTTCTCGACCAGCGAGATGGCATTGCGCGCGATCTTGCTGGATTCATCGCCGATACGCTCCAGATCCGAGGTGGCGCGAATCACGGCCAGCACCAGACGCAGGTCAGAGGCCGCCGGCTGACGGCGCGCCAGCACGCGGGTGCACTCGTCATCGATCTTCAGCTGCATGTCGTTGACGGCCTTGTCATTGTCACGCACGCGTGTCGCCGTCTCGCTGTCACCCTCCAGCAGGGCCGTGACGGCATCCTGCAGCTGCTTCTCCACCAGACCGCCCATGGCCAGCAGGTGTGTCTTCAGCGCATCCAGCTCGTGATTGAACTGCTGGGATATGTGCTTGCCGTGCGAATCGCTGGTGATATCCATTACCCTCTCCCGGGAAGTCATCCGCCGAGGCAGGCGGTCTCTGACATGTGGCATTGATGTAGAAGCGCTGCAGCAGGGTCTGGCGCAGGCGGCTCCCTCCTAGCATGACGCCTCTTGATTGCAGTTATATTTCACTCGAGCGCCGGGACACCAATCGAATCTCGCGCCGCGCTGAAATATCCACGACGCGATGGCCCATCCGCCAACGTCCCGCGCGAGACACGTGTCAGCCACCTGCAGTGCCGCTTCGGTGATCTCACCCGAAACGGCCGGTGATGTAGTCCTCGGTCTGGCGACGACGCGGGTTGGTGAACAGCTGATCGGTCGGGGCATATTCCACCAGCTGCCCTTCATGCAGAAAGGCAGTGGCATCCGAGACACGCGCTGCCTGCTGCATGTTGTGGGTGACGATGACCAACGTCAGGCGTGAGCGCAGCGAGCGGATCAGCTCCTCGATCTTGAGCGTCGAGATCGGGTCCAGCGCCGAGGCTGGCTCATCCAGCAGCAGGACTTCCGGCTCCACCGCCAGCGTGCGCGCGATCACCAGGCGCTGCTGCTGGCCACCGGAAAGCCCCAGCGCGCTGTCGAACAGCCGGTCCTTCACTTCCTCCCACAGCGCCGCGGCCCGCAGACAGGATTCGACCTTGTCATCCAGATGGCGCTTGTCATTCTCGCCGACCAGCCTCAGCCCGAAGGCCACGTTCTCGTAGACCGACATCGGAAAGGGGTTGGGCGTCTGGAACACCATGCCGACGCGCCGGCGCAGCATGGGGACATCCACGCCCCGGGCATGGATGTCCTCGCCTTCCAGCCAGACCTTGCCGCTCAGGCGTGACTGCTCATCGAGATCGGTCATGCGATTGAAGGTGCGCAGCAGGCTCGACTTGCCACATCCCGAGGGACCGATGAAAGCCGTCACGCGCTTGCGCGCGATGCGCAGGCTGATATCGTCAAGCGCACGCCGCCGGTGACGCTCCTTGCCCACCTGCGCCTGATAATCGAGGCACAGGTGGCGGGTTTCCAGGCACGTGTCCTGCGGATTGACGACCTCGGGATGCTGCGAGCTCGACTGGACGCTCTCAAATGCAGAGTCACGCTTCATTCGGTGGCTCCCTTGTAACGTTGTGCCAGCATGTGACGCAGGCGAATGGCACTCAGATTGAGGCACAGGATGACGACCACCAGCACCAGCGCGGTCGCGTAGACCAGCGGGCGACTGCTGAAGGCATCGCTGCTCTGGAAGGCCAGATCATAGACCTGATGGCCGAGGTGCATGAACTTGCGATCCAGATGCAGCCACGGGAAGCTGTCATCCAGCGGCAGGTCCGGTGCCAGCTTGACCACGCCGACCAGCATCAAGGGCGCGACCTCGCCTGCCGCACGCGCCACCGCCAGAATCAGCCCGGTCATCAAGGCCGGAGATGCCGCGGGAATCACCACGCGCCTGAGAGTCTCGAAGCGCGTGGCACCCAGTGCCAGCGCGCCTTCGCGCAGGCGATGCGGCACCCGCGCCAGCCCCTCCTCCGTGGCCACGATCACCACCGGCAGCGTCAGCAGCGCCAGCGTCAGCGATGCCCACAGCAATCCACCGGTGCCGAAGGTGGGGGTCGGCAGACGCTCGGAAAAGAACAGTTCATCCAGGCCGGCCCCCAGCCCGTAGACGAAGAACCCCAGCCCGAAGACCCCATAGACGATGGAAGGCACGCCGGCGAGATTTCGCAGCGCGATGCGGGTCAGTCGCGTGAGACGCCCCTGATGCGCGACCTCGTGCAGATAGAGGGCCGCCATCACGCCGAAGGGCATCACCAAAATCGCCATCAGCACCACCATCAGCACGGTACCGAAGATGGCGGGCCAGATGCCGCCACTGCCTTCATTGGGCGAGCCGGAGACGAAGTCGCGAAAGCGCTCCAGCGTCAGCAACAGTCGTCCGCCAAAGCCCATGGCATTCGGCTGCCAGACATGACGGATGTCATTCAGCGCGATGCGCCCCTCATGACCGCCATTGCCCCCGAGCAGCAGCTGGCCGGCGTCCAGGGCTCCCCGGAGGGCCAGCAGTTGCCCCTCACGGGTGATCAGTGCCTCGCGTGTCGTCTCGAGCTCCGCGATCAAGGAGGCATCCGCCTCGTCCTGCGTCGTGACAGGCCCTTGTCGAGCGGACAGTTGCTGCTGCAAGGCCAGCAGGCGCGCACTCAAGGCCTCGCTGTCAGCGCGCAGTGCCGCCAGCTGACGGCGCTGCCCCTCAAGCGCCGCCAACCGCGCATGCAGTGCCTCGGCATTCTGGTGCAGTGAAGGAGTCGGTGCCCCCGGGACCGCACTGTCGGAAGAGAGCTGCGGAGAATGATCCAGCTCACCGGTGAGCGGATCACTCAGCGCTCTGGCCATGCCATACAGCACTCGCCCGTCGCGCATTTCCAGCATCAGTGCCTGGCGAGGAAAGCGGATATTCTCCATCAGGGTATCCGGCAGCCACTGCCAGCTCGCCGAGGCCCCATCCTGAGAGGAGGTCTGCAGCAGCCACCAGCGCTGCGACTGTCGCTCACGTTGCTGATCACCGGTGTCCGCTGCCGAGGGACGCAGCTCCTCATGCATCAATTCGCCCAGCAGGTGACGGTTGTCCGCCGCCGGCTCGCCACGGGTGGTCTTGAGCGCCGTGACGCTCTGCCCCGGCTGGGTGGTGAGTTCGACCTCGACCAGCCGTGAAGGCCAGAAGTGACTGAGCGAGCCCACCACCAGCAGGCTGATCAGCCCCAGCACCAGTACCAGCGAGACACTGACCGCCATGGCATTCAGCCAGCCCCAGGGGCCACCATCACGCCAGTAACGCGCCAGACGCGCCGTCACAGGCTCACGAGGTCTGAGCAACGAGGACGGCGGTACCGCATCAGGACGACTCATCCCCAGCCTCCACGTTGCGGCGGCATGAAGCGCAGGCGCAGCACTTCCGCCAGCGTATTGACCACGAAGGTGAAGAGGAACAAGGCCAGCGCGGCAAGGAACAGCAGGCGGTAATGGCTGCTGCCGACCTCGGCTTCCGGCAACTCGATCGCCAGGGTCGCCGCCAGTGAGCGCACTCCCTCGAACAGGCTGGCATCCACCAGCGGCGTGTTGCCGGCGACCATCAACACGATCATCGTCTCGCCCACGGCGCGCCCCATGCCGATCATCATCGCGGAGAACAGCCCGACGGCGGCGGCCGGCAGGATCACGCGGCGCAGACTCTGCCAGGGTGTCGCCCCCAGTGCCGCGGACCCCGCCGCCAGTCCGCGAGGGACTGAGGACAGCGCATCCTCACTGAGCGTGAAGAGTGTCGGCATCACCGCCAGCCCCAGCGCCATACCGGTCACCAGGGTATTGCGCTGGGCGTAATCGATGCCGTGATGGGCAAACAGCCATTGACGGATGTCGCCCTCGAACCACCAGGCTTCCAGTTGATGAGCCAGCGTCACATCCAGCCACAGCAGCAGCATCAGCAGCGGCAACAGCCCGAAGGCGGCCATGTTTTCCGGCATCAGGCTGCGCAGTGCGCGCGGCGACAGGGTCCACACGAAACCGGCCACCATGGTGCCCAGCGGAATCAGTACCAGCCCCAGCAGCACGGCCATCAATTCACGCTCGACGAAGGGCGCGACCACCAGCGCCGCGATGAAGCCGATCACCACCGTGGGCAAGGCCTCCATCATCTCCAGCATCGGCTTGATGCGCGCCCGCTGGCGCGGGGCCATGAAACAGGCCACATGGATGGCACAGCCCAGTCCCAACGGCACGGCAAACAGCAGGCCGACCAGCGCGACCTTGAGCGTCCCCCACATGATGGGTACCAGCGACAGGCGGGGTTCATGGGCACCGGTGCTCTCCAGCTGCCAGATCCAGGCCGGTGCGTCACGCCCCTCATACCAGACCTTGCCGAAGATCGCGCCAAGCCCCACGACCTGATGCGGATCACGGATCTCGAGACCCGCATAGGCCTGTTCAAGAGCCCCCAGACCACCTGCCACGGACGTTGGCCGTGCCAGCAGACGACGATCCTCCTGCAGGAAGCTCAACTCGACTCCTGCCGCCACCTGTGCGGGTGACAGCCAGTCCACCAGCTGCCGACGACGCTCGGCCGTGGCGAGATACAGCCCGAGTCGGCCATCCGCGTCGAGTGCCGCGAAGCCCAACCCATGATGTGCCGCGGCGATGGTTCTCACCGGGGCCGACAGGCCACTGTCGAAGTCTCCCGCCTTGATCAGCGGACTGGCATGCGCGGGCAGCAGGTAATGACTCAGTCCACCGCCGGCATCCCCCAGGATCAGGCTCTTGCCGCCGCGCAGGACACTCAGGGCGGTGATTGGCTGGGCAGCATGCTCCTGCCGGCCCAGCTTGCGGGCCAGAGGTACCTGGCCGGCGGACGCATCGTTCAACTGCCATTGAGTGAAGGCATGCGGCCCTGCCGTGACCAGCAACTGCCCCTCCAGGGCCGAAAGGCTGGCCGGGCCGGGCAGCCATTGCTGCTGCCAGCTGCCTTGCGGCGTGGTCGAGGCCAGTCTTGCCAGCCACAGACGATCACCTTGTCGATCGGGCATGCGCAGCCATAGCTGCTGTCGGCTCTGCGTGAGGTGAGCCTGCCGATGATCCAATCCCTCGGGTACCTGGAGGGAACTCGATCGACGCAGACCGTCATCGGTGTGCTGGATCAGCTGCAACCGGTTGCCGGCCAGCCACTCGATCCGCCACTCGTCCATGTCCGCGGCGCGAGTGTCCAATGCTCGAGATTCCAGTACCTGCGAGCTGCTCGGCGTCGTGCCGGGCGGTTTGAGCAGCGGCCATGACACGCTGATCAGATAGCCGAGCATCACCACCACCAGCGCCATCACGCCAAGACCTGCAACCGTCAGCCACAGGCTTGCCAGGCGATCGCGACGCAGACGGCGAGATTGCATTCGTGAGGCTTCAGCAGCAGCCGGCATGAATATTCACCACAAGAGAAGAAGCGCGCGGGGAGGGATCACTCCCGCGAGCGAAAGATGGGGTCTGCCTCAAGATTATGTCCATGAGATGACAGCGAGATGACAAGCGTACTCAGAGACCCTCGCCCTCATCCAGCCCCAGACGTTCACGCCACTGGTTCAGCTGATCGTCCGGCAACGGTACATAGCCTTCCCGCAGGATGGCCTGTTGTCCCTGACGCGACATGATCAACGACAGGAACGCCTGCTCCAATGACGGCAGCGGCTTGTCAGGTACACGATTGACGTAGATGTACAGGGCGCGTGTCAGCGGGTAACGCCCGTCGCGGATACTGGCCCGACTCGGAAATATCGCCATGCTGCCGGCGTCACGACTCACCGACAGCTGTTTGACCATGGGAGATGAGGTGCTGAAGCTGGCGTAGCCGATCCCGCCCGGCGAGGAGCCCACGGCGCCGATGATCGACGCCGACCCCGGTTGCTCGCTCACGTCCAGCCGGAAGTCGCCGCCACACAGGGCGACACGCCGGAAGGCACCGTAGGTCCCGGAGGTGGCACTGCGCCCGAAGCGGCTGATCTGACGCTCAGCCCAGTCTCCCGACAGCCCCAGTTGCCCCCACCGATCGGCCCGCTGACTGCCACACTCATGACTGGCCGAGAAGATGGCATCGAGCTGCGCGATGCTGATCGACTCCAGCGGATTGCGGCGATGTACGAGGATGCCCATGGCATCCAGCGCCACGGGGACTTCCAATGGCGGATACCCGAATGCCCGGATGAAGTCCTGGCGCTCCTGATCGCTCATCGGCCGTGACATCAGCCCCACCCGTGTGGTGCCGGCAATCAGGGCAGGCGGCGCCGTCGAGGACCCCGCTGCCTGCAACTGGACCCGCACCCCTGGATGGTAGCGACGCAGCTGAGCCGCCCACCGCGTCACCAGCACCGAGAGGGTATCGGAGCCCACGGCCGTCAGGTTGCCGACGACCCCCGGCACGGGGCGATATTCAGGTACCTCGGCAAACGCGGGCACGACCGGCATCAGCAGGCAGGCCAGCAACGCAAGGCGACTCGAGAGCCAACGGGGACGACGCAAGGATGCGATGAAGAACATGACGATTTCAGGCCTGAAAGATGAATGATGAGCTCATTGGCGGTGATGACTATCGCGTTGTTCCTTCAACCCCTGCCACTCCTTCAATACCACTTCCCTGCGTGAGGCTGTCTCACCAGCGGCATTGCTGCGCCGAGTATCCTTCATTGCAACGTTGAGGCACGAGACCAACATGCTGCAATGCAAGAAAATTCCCGCTGCAACGCCTGGCGAGAGAGGACATCCCTTCCACTGGCAGAGTAGGATACCGGACATGAGATGCCTTTCGTGAGCCACTGCCCGCTCGGGCTCTCCTTCCATCGCCACTAGGCAAACCATCGACGCCACTGGGCAAACCGCCGACGCCAGTGCACCCTGAAGACATAACAACAAGACAGCGAGTGACGACATGCAAGCCCTGGATGATGCCCCGGTGCCGAACGGCACGCTGACGCTCAAGCTGATCGCTCAGCGTCACGATACCAACCTTTATGGCGATATCAGCGGTGGCTGGTTGATGCATCGCATGGATGAGGCCTGCGAACTGGCCGCCGGCCGTGTGGCCAACGGACGGACTGCCACCGTCGCCGTGGAGGGCCTCGACTTTCTCTCACCGGTGCGCGTCGGCTCGGTGGTCAATATCTTCACGCACGTCACGGAAGTCGGACGCAGCTCGGTACGGCTCACGGTCGAGGTCTGGATTCGGCCGCCTCAGGAGCGCAACCATCGTGCGCTGACCAAGGTGACCGAGGCCAACTACGTGATGGTGGCCCTGGACGACAATGGCCGAATCCGCGCGGTGCCGGAACAGGGCAACGACGAGGAAAGTGTTTGACGTGATGGACACCGCCATTCATGAAGAAGCCGCCCCGAGGGGCGGCTTCTTCATTTCCCACCAGAGCCCGCCTGACACTGCCTGACGAGCGAGTCGCGATGTCCCCACACACGGCGGCGGGCGGTCACCTCAGCTCTCGCCCAGCACCCGGGCACGCGCATCAAGGAAGCCCTGTTCACCGATGCGCGTCCAGGGGGCGACCTGCTGCTGGAAGGCACGGTAGGACTCGTAGACACGCCTGGCGTCCTCATCCTTGGCGATGAACTCGTCCAGCACCTCGTTGGACGCCTTGAACAGCGCCGCGTAGACATCCTGCGGAAATTCGCGCAGCTCAACGCCATGTTCCTCGACCAGCGAGGTCAGGGCGGTGGCATTGCGCAGCGCGAATTCATCCACCATCGCATGATTGGCAATCCTGGCTGCCTGGATCACCACCTGCTGGAGGTCTTCCGGCAACGCCTGCCAGGCCTCGAGATTGACGGTGCCTTCGAGAATGGCGGAGGGCTCGTTCCAGGCCGGGGAGTAGTAATACTTGGCCACCTGATGCAGACCGAAGGCCAGATCATTGTAGGGACCGACCCAGTCGGTGGCGTCGATCACACCGGTCTCCATCGCAGTGAAGATCTCGCTGCCCGGCAGATTCACCGCACTGGCACCGATGCGGTTCATCACTTCACCCGCGAGCCCCGGCAGGCGGATCTTCAGGCCTTTCATGTCCGAGAGACTGTTCACTTCCTTGTTGAACCAGCCGGCCATCTGGGTGCCGGTATTGCCCACCGCCAGCGGCTTGAGGTTGTGACGCGCGTAGATCTCGTCCCACAGCTTCATGCCATCGCCGTGATACAGCCAGGCGTTGGTCTCGGTGGTATTCATGCCGAAGGGCACGGCGGTGAAGAACTGGGCGGCAGGTACCTTGCCCTTCCAGTAATAGGACGCCGAGTGGCCCATCTGGGCTGTCCCGGAAGACACGGCGTCGAAGACTTCCAACGCCGGCACCATCTCACCGGCCCCATAGACCTTGACCTGAAGACGACCACCGGAAAGCTTCCCGATCAGGCTGGCGAACTCATTGGCACCGGTGCCCAGTGCCGGGAAGTTCTTCGGCCAGGAGGTCACCATCTTCCAGTGGATGGTTTCCTCCTCGGCGGCATTGGCCGTGGAGACGAAAGGTGCAGCGGCGAGACCGGCAGCACCGGCCCCCAGAGCAGAGAGAAAACGGCGGCGTTGCATGGGGCGTTCCTTGTTCGAGTTGTGGGCAATGCATGACGCGGCATCAAGACAGCAGATTATCTGCCACTATGCCGCGACCCATGGATGGCCCACAACTGCACCAAGGCCGTAATGGCGCACGAATACCGCGCCCCCTGCACCGCTTTTCACTTCTCGCCAGCGCCTGCTGTCAGCGCCTCATGCCTGCGTCTGCCATCAATGCAGGATCAGCTGAGTACTTCCAGCTTGGCGAAACCCAGCACCAGCCACTTGTCGCCTTCGCCCTCGAAGCTGATCTGGACACGCGCGCGCTCGCCCTGGCCTTCGGCGTTGATGACCACGCCCTCGCCGAACAGCGGATGACGCACCAGGCTGCCGAGCGACAGCGCCGGCATGTCGCCATTGGCCTCGACACTCTCCTGACGCGGCCCGGAGGGGCGACGATTCGGCGTAGCACGCTGGGTCGAGACCGGACGCGAGACCTGGCCACGCAGGCGCACTTCCTCCAGCAGCTCTTCCGGCAGCTCACGCAGGAAGCGCGACGGTCGCTGGAAGGTCTCCTTGCCGTGCATGCGTCGCAGCTCGGCGTAGGTCAGGTAGAGGCGCTGCATGGCACGGGTGACACCGACGTAGCACAGGCGACGCTCTTCCTCGAGGCGCCCCGGCTCCTCCAGTGACATCTTGTGCGGGAACAGCCCTTCCTCGACCCCGGCGACGAACACCACCGGGAATTCGAGCCCCTTGGCGGAGTGCAGCGTCATCATCTGTACGCATTCCTCGCCTTCGGCGGCTTCATGATCGCCGGCATCCAGCGCGGCTTCGGCGAGGAAGGGCTCCAGCGCCTCGGCCCCTTCGCTGGGGGCTTCCGGGTCCATGCGCTCGCCCTGACTGAAGGCGCGACAGGCGTTGACCAGCTCGGCAAGGTTCTCGAGGCGCGCCTGGCCCTTCTCGCCCTTCTCGGCGGCGTGATGCTCGCGCAGGCCGGAGACGTGGATGACGTGCTCGACCAGCTCATGCAGCGCCATGCCGGCGGTGTCGTTGTCGAGGCCATCGATGATGTCGGCGAAGGCACGCACGGCGGTCGCGGCGCGCCCCTTGAGGGCACCGTCGGAAACCGCATCGCTCATCGCCTGCCACATGGTCAGGTTGCCGTAGCGCGCACGCTCGCGCAGCTGCTCGACGGTGCGCATGCCGATGCCACGCGCCGGCACGTTGATCACGCGCTCCAGGGCGGCATCGTCCTCGCGGTTGTTCATCAGGCGCAGGTAGGCGAGCGCGTTCTTGATCTCGAGACGCTCGTAGAAACGCTGCCCCCCGTAGATGCGATACGGCATGCCCTGGCGGATCAGCGTCTCCTCCAGCACGCGTGACTGGGCGTTGGAGCGATACAGGATCGCGATCTCATCGCGACTGTAACCATGCTCATTGACCAGTTCGCGGATGGTATCGGCGATGTAGCGCGATTCGTCGATGTCGTTGAAGCCGGCATAGACCCGAATCCGCTCGCCACGGCCGCTGTCGGTCCACAGCTCCTTGCCCATGCGCCCGCCGTTGTGGCTGATCAGGGCGTTGGCAGCCTCCAGGATGGCGCTGGAGGAGCGGTAGTTCTGCTCCAGACGCACCACCCGGGTATTGGCGAACTCCTCGGTGAAGCGCTGGATGTTCTCGACCCGCGCGCCACGCCAGCCGTAGATGGACTGGTCATCATCGCCGACCACGGTCATGCACTCGCGATCGCCGGCCAGCAGCTTCAGCCAGGCGTACTGCAGGGTATTGGTATCCTGGAACTCGTCGACCAGCAGGTGGGCGAAGCGCTCGCGGTAATGCGCCAGCAGGTGCGGCGTGTCACGCAGCAGCTCTAGCGAGCGCAACAGCAGCTCACCGAAATCCACCAGCCCGCCACGCTCGCAAGCCAGCTGATAGAGCTCGTACATCTCGACCATCTTGCCCATGTAGGCGTCGCCGTGGGTCTGGACCTGATGGGCCCGCAGCCCCTCTTCCTTGCAGCCGGCGATGAAGTACTGGACCTGCTTGGGCGGCCAGCGCTCGTCATCGACGTTGTGCTCCTTGAGCAGTCGCTTGACCATGCGCAGCTGGTCATCGCTGTCGATGATCTGGAAGTGCTCGGGCAGACGCGCCTCCTGCCAGTGGGTGCGCAGCAGACGGTGACTGATGGAGTGGAAGGTGCCGACCCACATGTGGCGCAGACTGCTGCCATTGAGCGCCTCGAGACGCGTGCGCATCTCGCGGGAGGCCTTGTTGGTGAAGGTCACCGACAGGATGGCATAGGGCGAGAACTGATATCGGTCCATCAACCAGGCGATGCGATGGACCAGCACGCGGGTCTTGCCGGAACCGGCGCCCGCCAGTACCAGCATGTTGCCCGGCGGCGCGGACACGGCCTCACGCTGATGCGTGTTGAGGTGATCGAGGAGGGGCGATTCGGACATGCAGGGCTCACCACAGGGCAGAGAAGTCGAGGGGCGGGGCAGCGGGTCGGGGGCTGCCCCTGTTCAGGCATCCACCTTATCACAGCGGCCTGCCCTGCTCTTCCCTGCACGCGTCATCCCTGACCGGTGACGCTTGTATGGCACTCAGTGCGTATCGAAGTCGTGATCATCGATGCGCAGGGTGGCAAGGCTCTTCTTGACCGCTTCCAGCTGCTCCTTGAGCTTGGGACCACGTGCCTTGGCGACCCCCACCGCCAGCGTATCGACGATCACCAGATGCGCGATGCGTGAGCTCATCGGCGTATAGATCTCGGTGTCTTCATGCACATCGATGTGCAGCGGCAGCGTGACTTCATCCGCCAGCGGCGAGCCGCTGGGACACAGGCCGATGACGGTCGCGCCGGCATCCCGTGCCAGACGCACGCTGGCGATCAGCGCCTTGGTGCGTCCGGTCTGGGAGATGGCGACCACCACGTCGCGCGGCCCCAGCGTCACCGCTGACATGTTCTGCATGTGCGGGTCGGTGTAGGCGGCAGTGGAGATCTGCAGACGAAAGAACTTGTGCTGGGCATCGTGGGCCACGGCACCCGAGGCGCCATAGCCGTAGAACTCGACCCGGCTGGCGGAGGCCAGCGAGTGGATGGCACGTGCGACGGCTTCGGCATCCAGACGGTCACGCACTGACAGCAGCGTGCCGATGGTGGAATCGAACAGGGAGTGAGAGAACTCCGCCACGCTGTCGGAGTCATTCATCGAGAACTGGGCGAACTGGGTGCCCGTGGCCAGGCGTTGCGCCAGCTGGAGCTTGAAGTCCTGGAAGCCGGCAAAGCCCATCGCACGACAGAAGCGCACTACCGTCGGTTCACTGACCGAGGATTCACTGGCCAGATCGACGATCCGCATGTGAATCACCTCCTCCGGATGGCGGAGGACGTAACGGGCAACCTTCTGTTCAGAGCGGCGGAAATTCTCCATCCGGCTCCTCAGGTCGTCGAAGATGGCATGACTCACGGCACACTCCTTGCAGACTTCATGGGCATGCCTGAGCTTACGACATCCCCCGGGGGGTGTCGCCATCACAGGCTGTCTGTGGTCACAATTTTGTCAAGTGAGCTATAGTAAAACGGTGTGGCGCCAGTGAAAGCCCACATCCTTTGGATGCCATGGAGGTCGAATCATGCGTAATTCAGAGCAGGTAGATACGCTCAAGAACGAGCTTCTCGATATTTTCATGACCCTCGGTGCCGACGAACATCAGGCCCGCAAGAAACAAAGCGCAGTCCGCCACCTCCGCGCCAGACGCGGAATCGAAATGCACAACGAAATCAAGCGCCTGAGCGAGGATTTAAGCGACATCGAAGTGCTGGAAACGGAAAGCGATATCGATACCCACTGATTCTCGGGCGGGGAGCGATACGTCTCCCCGCCGAGCAGTCCCCCATCTCCCTGCCAGCTCAGGGACGAGGGCTTCTGTCTTCCTTGCCGCCATCTCTGATGAGCATGGTCAGCCCCCCTCGCGACATTTTCTTCTGCCTTCGGGCCCTCAGCCTTCATTTCCCTCTGCAACGACTCTGCCTTCTGCCGCGCGCTCGCCACGGTGTCACTCTCGATCGTCCTTCATCTGCACCGACATTCTCTGCCTCATTGTCATGTCATCGCCCAGGACGATGCACCAACAGGGTGCAAGTACACACTGACATGAACGTGACGCCCGCCATCTCCCACACTGAGCATCGAGTCGCCGCCTGGGTGTCGTGCACGGGCCATCTCGGCCAGAAACGCAAGAGGCTCGCCGGATAGGCGAGCCTCTTGTCGTTCTTCAATGCCGTCAGATCCGTGCTGACAGAACATCAGGACAGCCTGAAGAGTGGGGCCGGGATTACAGGCTGGAGGCGAAGACCACCACCACGCCGATCGGGGCGATGAAGCGCGCCACGAAGCTCCACAGCTTGAAGGCCGAGTCGCTCATGTTGAGCTGACTGCGCACTTCATCACGCCCCATGAACCAGCCGACGAAGACGATGGTCGCCAGGCCGGTCAGCGGCAGCATCAGCTTGCTGGTCGCGTAATCGAGCAGGTCGAAGATGGTCATGCCCTCGAACTTGGCGAACATGCCCAGCGGCGCCACATCACTCCACAGATTGAACGACAGGATGGTGGCGATCCCCAGCAGCCAGGTCGCGATCCCCGCCACCCAGGCAGAGGCCACGCGTGACATCGGCGTCTTCTCTTCCAGCCATTCGACGATGGGTTCCAGCAGCGAGATGCCTGAGGTCCAGGCCGCGAAGACCAGCAGCACGAAGAACACCACGCCGAACACTTCTCCGCCCGGCATGTGGCCGAAGGCCAGCGGCAGGGTCTGGAAGATCAGGCCCGGGCCCGCAGCGGCGTCGAGACCATTGGAGAACACCACCGGGAAGATGGCCAGCCCCGCCAGCAGAGCGATGACGGTATCCAGCACCACCACGATCAGCGCGGTACGCCCGATGTTGACGTCATCGGAGAGATAGGAGCCGTAGGCCATCATGATGCCCATGCCCAGTGACAGGGTGAAGAAGGCATGCCCCATCGCCGCCAGCACGCCATCCTTGTCGAGCTTGGAGAAGTCCGGTGTCAGCAGCCAGGCAGCCGCTTCGGCGAAGCCATCAGTGGTCGCCGCATACCCGACCAGCATGACCAGCATGACCGCCAGCAGCGGCATCAGGATCTTGGCGGCACGCTCCAGACCACCCGCGACGCCCCCGGCCACGACCAGGATCACCATCAGCATGAAGGCACTGTGCCAGGCCAGCAGGGTGGTCGGGTCGCCCAGCAGACCACCGAACAGACTGCCTGCCGTGTCAGAGGTCAGGCTTTCGAAGCTGCCACTGGCGGCGTCGGCGATGAAGGCCAGTGCCCAGCCACCGATGACACTGTAGAAGGACAGGATCAGATAGGCGCCGAGCACACCGGCCACCCCGATCAACACCCAGGCGGGGCTACGCTTGAGGCGCGCACTGATGTGACTCATGGTCGAGATCGGGTTCTTCTGTCCCAGGCGGCCCAGCAGCCACTCGGACATCAGGATCGGCAGACCGATCAACAGAATGCAGACCAGATAGACAAGAACGAAGGCACCGCCGCCGCTCTCACCGGTCATGTACGGGAATTTCCAGATGTTGCCCAGTCCGACGGAGGAACCGACGGCGGCCAGGGTGAAGGCCAGGCGAGAAGACCACTGAGCGTGGGAATGCGGTTTGGATGACATGTGAGTCCCTGATTCGTCGCGATGATGCCAGCCACGGGTAGCGGCCTGTGGCATCTTGTTGTGCTTGTTGCATCATGCTGGCGAGACGGAAGGATGAACCGTGGCCGACAGGATGGCGTCGCAGGATCACTGCTGTGGTGCATCTGGCCGTCATCATGGCCGGATAGGCCCGTATGACAGACAGACTGGTGTCGATAGACACGCCGGAATGGACACGCTGCCCGCCCCGGTAAATATCGCCGTGGTAACGACAATAGGTAGGTAAAGTTACTCGATTGACCCGATATCTACCAGCAAGCCACCCTCAGACCATCGCCTCACGATAGAAAACAGCGACTGAGGCCGGCAGGTCACTTCCCCCGTCCCGCAAGACACTGAAGCGCGACAGGCAGCGGATGGCGCTAGAAGAGACGTCCTTGTCCTTCCCCGGGGAAGGCACCGATCAATGGCCGATCAAGCCGCTCCAGCACCTGATTGGCCAGACGACGTGCCAAGGCCGGAGCCGCCTTGTTGTCAGGAGTATGCACAAACAGGAAAGGGCTTTTCCCCTGACTTATCCACAGAGAAAGACGTTCCACCCAGGGCTGGAAGAAGGCCAGATTGGTCGCGTCGTCATGATGCCCGATGAAGCGGACCAGCGGTTGGCGTGCGCTGGAGAACACATGCAATGGGCGATGCGGCTTTTCCGAGCGTGCCACGGCAAGCCCTGGATGCGCGGTATCGGGGCCACTGAAGAGTGGACGGACATCCAGCATCACGCGATCGACTCCGTGACTTATCAACAAGCGATTCAACTGTCGTTCCACCGAGCCCTTGGCAAAGAAACTCGGGGCACGGGGCTCCACGGCCCAATCAAGGCCAGCACCCTCGACATGCGCGAAGAATTGCGCAAGACGCGGGAGTACCTCCTCCCCGAGGTCACGCGGCAGCTGGATCATGATCGGCCCCATGCGCGACTTAAGCGGCGCAAGCCGCGCCAGGAATTCCGCCAGCTCCTCCTCGATTCCCTGAAGCCTCAACTCATGGGTCAGTCGTCCCGGCAACTTGAAGCAGAAGCGGAAGTGCTCGGGCGCCTGGCGGGCCCAGCTGGCCACGGCGCTCTCCGGCGGCAGAGCATAGAAGCTGGTATTGCCTTCGACACAGTCGAAGACCTGCGCGTAATCCGCCAGATGCTCGCGCGGGCCACTGCCCGGCAGCAGGCTGCCGCGCCAGTCATCGTTGGCCCACATCGCGAGCCCGAGATGAAGATGCCCCGCCTCGCAAGCTCTGTCATGGCCCGCAGCGTGCGGAACATTCATCTCCGTCGGTGCGGAGGATGCATGAAAATGGTGCATGAAGGCGCCATAGCTAGAGGAATGTGAGGGTCAAAGGCTCAATACACCGAATAATATCGTCTGCTAGAGCGACGTAAGCACAATAAAAACTGTCATCACGGCGTGCTATGGTCCGCTTCCTGCATGAACCGTCACAGGCGAACCACCCCTCGCCGCGACATCGCTTTCTGCCCGCCACAAGCAGGTCGGAAGCCATCATTGTTGACTGCCCATACCCCGGAGCCTGTCATGACTGCTTTCCAACGACTCATCCTGCGTGCCAACGACGGCCGCTCCCGTGCGGCCAATGCCATCACGCTGCGTAGCCTGATCACGCTCTTCGAGGGCTGTCTGCTGGTGGCACTCGGCGTGCGCCTGCTGCAGGCCGGCGGCTTGCTGGTCAGTGGTACTGCCGGGATGTCATTGCTTGGCTCGGACCTGACGGGCTTGAGCTTCGGCAGTCTGTTCTTCCTGATCAACCTGCCCTTCTACGGGCTAGCCTGGAAGCAGCTGGGGCTCAACTTCACGCTGCGCACCCTGGGATGCGTCAGTCTGCTCTCGGTCCTGACGGATCTACTGGCGGTCAGTCTGCCGCTGGGCGACGTCAATCTGCCGGTGGTGGCAATTGCCGCAGGCCTGCTCATCGGGCTGGGGGTCACCCTGCTGTTTCGCGAGAACGCCTCCCTCGGCGGACTCAACATTCTCGCGCTGGATCTGGAGCGACGCTTCGCCATCCATGCAGGCCGCACGACTTTCGCCTTCGATCTGCTGCTGATCGCGCTCGCCGCGCTGGTCTATCCCTGGCCGCAGGTCATCTGCTCGGCACTGGCGTTCGCCACGCTGTCCTTCGTACTGGGCCGCTACCACCGCCGCACGCCTCAAGGCTCAGATGCCAGCACCACCGCTCAAGACGATGGCAAGCAGGTGCAGGCAGCTCACTAGCGGCGACCACGCCCGCCATTGGAGCCGCCGCCGCCCTTGTACGACGAGCTCTTGCCCCCGGCACTTCTGCCGCCAGGATTCTTCTTGCCAAAGGTCGTGTTGCCAGAGGTCTTGCTACCAGAAGACTTGCTACCAGAGGACTTTTCGCCAGCCCCCCTGCTCGCCGCATCGCGCTCATCGCGACGCTCTCCGGCCTTGCCACGCGTGCGTGGCTTGAGGCCGCTCGCGAGCTTGCCCGCGCCATTGGCGCTCTTGCTGCCCGGCTGGGAGCCGCCCTTGCCGGCGCTGCTGCGTTCCTGATTGCCACGAACGGACCTGGACTCATCGGTACGCTCCCGCCGCCCCGCCCCTTCCTGGCGAGCACCCGAGCGTTGGCCTGTCTTGGGCTGACCTGAGCCGCGCTGATCCGAGCTGCGCTGGCCCATGGCGCGCTTGCTGCTGTCCTCGCGCCGAGCTCCACCACGCCGGCCGCTATCCGTATCCTGCGCGGCACGCTGATGGCGCGCGGCAGTCGCGTGCTGGGAAGGCGTCGGCGCCTCCGCCAGTCGTGAGGCCTCCTCGGTACCACTGGAGCCTTCGATCATCCGATGGATGTCGTCCATCTCGCGCTGGGTGAGATAGCGCCATTCGCCGATGCCCAGCCCGTCCAGGCTGACATTCATGATGCGCACCCGCTTGAGCTTGAAGACCTCATAGCCCAGCGCCTCGCACATGCGGCGAATCTGGCGATTGAGCCCCTGCGTCAGGATGATGCGGAACACGTAGGTGGAAATCTGCTCGATGCGGCACGGCTGGGTGATGGTATCCAGAATCGGCACGCCGGCTGCCATGCGCTTGAGAAAGTCCGGGTTGATCGGCTTGTCGACCCGCACCACATATTCCTTCTCGTGGGCGTTGCCGGCCCGCAGGATCTTGTTGACGATGTCGCCGTCACTGGTCAGGAAGATCAGGCCATCGGAGGGCTTGTCGAGGCGACCGATCGGGAAGATCCGCTTGGGATGGCCGATGTAGTCAATGATGTTGCCTTCCACGTGGCGCTCGGTGGTACAGGTGATGCCCACCGGCTTGTTGAAGGCCAGATAGACCGCTTCCTGCTTGGCCTTCAACGGCTTGCCGTTGACCAGCACCTCATCGCCCGGCGCGACCTTGGTGCCCATCTCGGGGACGACACCATTGATGGTCACTCGCCCTTCGGCGATATGGCGATCCGCCTCGCGCCGCGAGCAGAAGCCCGTTTCGCTGATGAACTTGTTGAGGCGGGTAAGCGATGCGTCGCGATCAGTCATGGCAGGTCACGTGCGTGCGCCGGGCGATGAACGCGCAGCGGACGTAAGAGGATAAGAAGGCAGGCGCACAGGATACCAAAAACGGCAGCCCTGAGGCTGCCGTTGGCACGATGAGACTGAGCTCATCTGCTGCTGCGCCAGACATGACGCAGCCGTCTTGCATCGCGGATCACTCGACCGTGACGCTCTTGGCCAGGTTGCGCGGCTGATCGACATCGGTGCCCTTGAGCACGGCGACATGGTAGGACAGCAGCTGCAGCGGCAGAGTGTAGAGAATCGGTGCCAGCACTTCGCTGACATGTGGCATGCGCAGCACGCGCACGCCTTCGCTCTCTTCGAGACTGATGTTCTCGTCAGCGAAGACGAACAGCTCCCCGCCACGTGCACGCACTTCCTGCAGGTTCGACTTGAGCTTCTCGAGCAGCTCGTCGTTGGGTGCCACCGCGACCACCGGCATGTCGGCATCCACCAGCGCCAACGGGCCGTGCTTCAGCTCGCCCGCCGGATAGGCCTCGGCGTGGATATAGGAGATTTCCTTGAGCTTGAGCGCGCCTTCCAGCGCGATGGGGAACTGGGTGCCACGCCCGAGGAACAGCGCGTTGTGCTTGTCGGCGAAGGCCTCTGAGAGACGCTCGATCTCGCTGTCCATGGCCAGCGCCTTGGTGACCAGTGACGGCAGCTGACGCAGCTCACTCACCACCTCGGCTTCCCCGGCCTCATCGCCACCCCGCACGCGACGCAGCGACAGCGTCAGCAGCATCAGACCGACCAGCTGGGTGGTGAAGGCCTTGGTGGAGGCGACGCCGATTTCCGGTCCGGCCATGGTCATCAGGCTGAGGTCCGATTCACGCACCAGCGAGCTGCCCGGGACGTTGCAGATCGCCAGACTGCCGAGGAAGCCGCCCAGCGACTGGGCATAGCGCAGTGCGGACAGCGTGTCGGCGGTCTCGCCGGACTGGGACAGGGTGACGAACAGGGTGCCATCGGCCACCACCACCGGACGGTAGCGGAACTCTGAGGCGACCTCGACCGCCGCCGGAATGCCGGCCAGACGCTCGATCCAGTAACGCGCCACCATGCCGGCGTGGTAGCTGGTACCACAGGCGACGATCTGCACCTGCTTGACCTGACGGAAGAGGTTTTCCGCCTCGCTGCCGAAGCTGCGCACCAGCACGTGATCACCGTTCAGGCGACCTTCCAGCGTGGCAGCCAGCACACGGGACTGCTCGTGGATTTCCTTGAGCATGAAGTGGCGATAGTCGCCCTTGGAGGCGGCATCCTGCGCGTGCTCGAAGGTCTGGACCGGGCGCTCGTTGGCCTCGGTGATCAGACGCTCGCCCTGCTCGAAGATCTCGATCTGCTCGGCGGTCATGCGCACCAGATCGCCTTCCTTGAGATAGATGAAGCGATCGGTGACCTGCAGCAGCGCCAGCTGATCGGAGGCCAGGAAGTGCTCGTCGATCCCGACACCGATCACCAGCGGGCTGCCCTGACGCGCGCCGATCAGCACGTCCGGCTGGGCACGATGCACCACGCCCAGCGCGAAGGCGCCATCCAGCAGGGCGACGGCCTTCTGGACGGCGGTCAGCAGGTCCTGGCTCAGGGTGTATTCACGCGCCAGCAGGTGGGCGACCACCTCGGTGTCGGTCTCGGAGGTGAAGACATACCCCTGACCTTGCAGCTCGCGCTTGAGCGTCTCGTAATTCTCGATGATGCCGTTGTGGACCACGGCCAGGCTGTCACCGGACTGGTGCGGGTGAGCATTGGCTTCACTCGGCGCCCCATGCGTGGCCCAGCGAGTGTGAGCGATACCCACGCGTCCCTTGAGCGGTGATTCTTCGAGACGCTCCTGCAACGCCGCCACCTTGCCCAGCGCACGCACGCGATTCAAGCGGCCCTCTTCGGACAGCACGGCCATGCCGGCACTGTCATAGCCACGGTATTCGAGGCGGTGCAGACCCTCGAGCAGGATGTTCTGGACGTTACGACTGGCGACGGCGCCTACGATGCCACACATGAGCAATCTCCTTATGCTGTTGCTGGCGCCACGAGCGGGGCGATCAACACCTCGACTCCATGAGCGCGAATCTGGTCACGCGCAGCATCA
Organism: Cobetia sp. 5-11-6-3; assembly: GCF_013374055.1. Classification (NCBI taxonomy): domain Bacteria; kingdom Pseudomonadati; phylum Pseudomonadota; class Gammaproteobacteria; order Oceanospirillales; family Halomonadaceae; genus Cobetia; species Cobetia sp. 5-11-6-3. The sequence continues at coordinate 115,559 of NZ_BLWJ01000005.1, forward strand.
GGCAACGCGTCATCGGTTATCAGGGTACTGATGCTGGACCAGGCCAGCTCCAGGTTGGGAATGCGACGGCCCAGCTTGTGGGATTCCGCCATCACCACGACTTCTCGCGACACCTCGGCCATCACGCGTGACAGGCCGATCAGCTCATTGAAGGTGGTAGTGCCACGTTCGAGGTCCAGACCATCCGCGCCGAGGAAGACCTGGTCGAAGTCGTAACTGCGCAGCACCTGCTCCGCCACCTGTCCCTGGAAGGAATCGGAGTGCGGATCCCAGGTACCACCGGTCATCAGCAATACCGGCTCGTTTTCCAGCTCGCGAATGGCATTGGCCACGCTCAGCGAGTTGGTCATCACGATCAGGTCATCACGCCCCTTGAGCTCGGGGATCAGCACCACCGTGGTGGTACCGCTGTCGATGATGATGCGCTGATGGGCGCCGATACGGCTGGCTGCCAGGCGGGCAATGGCCCGCTTGGCGGCACTGACCGGTTCGTCATGCACCAGCAGTTCACGCGGCATGGCCACGGCGCCGCCGTAGCGCCTGAGCAGCAGGCCGCTCTTCTCGAGAAAGGCCAGATCCTTGCGGATGGTGACCTCGGAAGTGGCGAGTTCCCGCGCCAGTGCCTCGACACTGACTTCACCGTCACGTCCCAGTTGTTCGAGGATCTGGTGACGCCGTTGTGGTGTCAGACGCTTGGACATCAGGGCCCCCTATAAAGTTTCGAAACGAAAGATAAGTGAGGAATAACGAAACATCAAGTGAAAGACGAGACAGGATGAGACGATTCATTCCTGCACGCCGTTCCACAGAGCTGACCGCGATGACAAAACGGGGAGACACCTGTCGGTGCCTCCCCGTTTCTGATGCCCACCTTCACTCACCAGCAAGCATCGCGACTGAAGCTGCCGTTCACTTCTTGGTCGGACGCGGCCATTCCGGCTTGTCGATACGCTTGCCACGCGCCACGCTCAACGCACCTTCGGCGACATCGCGGCTCAGGGTCGAGCCAGCGCCCACGGTGGCACCCGCACCGATCTTGAGCGGCGCCACCAGCGCGGAGTTGGAGCCGATGAAGGCATTGTCGCCAATTTCGGTTCGGAACTTGTTGGCACCGTCATAGTTGCAGGTGATGGTGCCGGCACCGACGTTGACTGCCTCGCCGAGGGTGGCATCACCGACATAGCTCAGGTGATTGATCTTGGCGTTCACGCCCACCTGGGCATTCTTGGTCTCGACGAAGTTGCCGATGCGCGCGCCGCGCGCCAGTTCGGTTCCAGGACGCAGACGTGCGAAGGGCCCGACATTGTTGTCACCTTCCAGTACCGCACCATCGATGACGCTATGCGGCGCGATGTTGGCGCCGGCACCGATGGTGGCATTGCGGATCACGCAGTGGGCGCCGATGACCACGTCATCTCCGAGACTCACTTCGCCCTCGAAGACACAACCGACGTCGATGCTGATATCGGTACCGATGGACAGCTTGCCGCGCACGTCGATGCGCGCCGGGTCCGCCAGGCTGGCACCTTCGGTCATCAGGCGGTTGGCTTCACGACGCTGGAAGGCGCGCTCGAGATCGGCCAGCTGCAGACGATTGTTGACGCCCTGCACTTCCTCGACCGCCGCCGGCTGGGCGGTGGCGATGTTGACACCTTCGCTGGCCGCCATGGCGATGATGTCGGTCAGGTAGTACTCGCCCTGGGCGTTGTCGGCGGACAGCGCAGGCAGCCAGCGCTTGAGCTGGGCACCGGTGGTGGCGAGGATACCGGTGTTGCCTTCCTGGATGGCCAGCTGCTCCGGCGTGGCATCCTTGTGCTCGACGATGGCGCTGACGCGACCTTCGCTATCGCGCACGATACGGCCATAGCCTGTCGGGTCTTCCAGAATCACCGTCAGCAGGCCCAGAGTCTGCTCACTGACTTCGGCCAGCAGCGCCTCGAGGGTCTCGCGACGAATCAGCGGCACATCGCCATACAGGATCAGCACCTTGCCATCGCCGATGGCTTCCAGTGACTGGGCCACGGCGTGACCGGTGCCCTTCTGCTCTGCCTGAACGGCAAAACTCGCGCCGGTGTCGGCCAGCTGCTGCTGCACACGCTCACCACCATGACCGATGACGACATTCAGATGCGCACCGTCCAAGCCTGCAGCGGTGTCAGCCACATGACGCACCATCGCCTTGCCTGCCAACGGGTGCAGCACCTTCGGCAATTTGGAACGCATGCGGGTGCCCTGGCCTGCGGCAAGAATGACGACGTCGGTACGCTCTGCACTGCTCATCGGTGAACTCCTGTAGAAAGCGGGTCTTCATACCTGAAGCCCCTGAAAATAATGGCGCCATCATAGCAGCTGAACCCTGAGCTGCCAGTGACGAGGTTTACCCACGGCCCTGTCGCCGAGAACAGACCCGCGAAAGCATCAGTCGCCCGCAAGACACCTGAGCCATCTCTCCGATGGGCTCGGCACCCTTCCTGATGAGCCCGGTCAGTCCCCGGCGTCAAAGGGACGACCTTCGATGGCTAGAGGCATCAGTCCTCTCGGGCATAAAAAAAGGCGACCCGAAGGTCGCCTCTTTCCTGTCACTGGCCGTCATGGCCCAGTGCATCTCAGCGCGTGTGACGACGCATCTGCTGCACGGTGCGCAGCTTGGCCATCGCCTCGGCCAGTTCGGCCGTGGCGCGTGAGTATTCCAGTTCGGAAGCCTGATCGTTCATGGCCTTCAAGGCCACTTCCTTGGCTTCCTGGGCTGCCGCCTCATCCAGATCGTCGGCACGTACTGCGGTGTCGGCGAGGACTGAAACGAGGTTCGGCTGCACTTCGAGGAATCCACCACTGACGTAGTAGATTTCCTCAGCCCCACCCTGACGCTGAACGCGAATCGGGCCGGGTTGCAGCTCGGTCAGCAGCGGTGCGTGACCCGGCATGATGCCGAGGTCACCTTCGCTGCCGGCAGCCACGAGACGCTCGACCAGGCCGGAAAAGATGCCTTTCTCAGCGCTGACGATGTCGCAATGGACGCTCATAGCCATACCTGTTTCCTCATGCCTGAACAGGGAAATTACATGCCCTTGGCTTTCTCGACAGCTTCGTCGATGGTGCCGACCATGTAGAACGCCTGCTCCGGCAGTGCGTCATATTCGCCGTCCAGGATACCCTGGAAGCCGCGGATGGTGTCCTTGAGGGACACGTACTTGCCCGGCGCGCCGGTGAAGATTTCCGCCACGAAGAACGGCTGTGACAGGAAGCGCTGGATCTTGCGCGCACGTGCCACGGTCTGCTTGTCTTCGTCAGACAGCTCGTCCATCCCGAGGATGGCGATGATGTCCTTCAGCTCCTTGTAGCGCTGCAACACACCCTGAACGTTACGGGCAGTGTTGTAGTGCTCCTCGCCGACGACCAGCGGGTCGAGCTGACGAGAGGTGGAGTCGAGCGGGTCAACGGCCGGATAGATACCCAGCTCGGCAATCTGACGAGACAGTACGACAGTCGCGTCAAGGTGCGAGAAGGTGGTCGCCGGAGACGGGTCGGTCAAGTCATCCGCGGGGACGTAGACGGCCTGCACGGAAGTGATCGAGCCGGTCTTGGTAGAAGTGATGCGCTCCTGCAGGACGCCCATCTCTTCCGCCAGTGTCGGCTGATAACCCACCGCGGACGGCATACGACCCAGCAGTGCGGACACTTCGGTCCCTGCCAGGGTGTAACGATAGATGTTGTCGACGAACAGCAGAACGTCACGACCTTCGTCACGGAACTTCTCGGCGATGGTCAGGCCGGTCAGTGCTACGCGCAGACGGTTGCCGGGCGGCTCGTTCATCTGACCGTAGACCAGGGCAACCTTGTCGAGAACGTTGGATTCCTTCATTTCGTGGAAGAAATCGTTACCTTCACGAGTACGCTCACCCACGCCCGCGAACACGGAGTAACCGCTGTGCTCGGTGGCGATGTTACGGATCAGCTCCATCATGTTGACGGTCTTGCCGACACCGGCGCCGCCGAACAGGCCGACCTTGCCGCCCTTGGCGAACGGGCAGACCAGGTCGATGACCTTGATGCCGGTTTCCAGCAGCTCGTTTGATGCTGCCTGTTCCGCGAAGCTCGGGGCTGCACGGTGGATCGGCATGTGCTCATCCGCACCCACGTCACCCGCTTCATCGATCGGCTGACCCAGCACGTTCATGATGCGACCCAGAGTCGCCGTGCCGACCGGCACGGAGATCGGAGCACCAGTGCTCTCAACTGCGAGACTGCGCTTGAGGCCTTCGGTCGAACCCATTGCGATAGTACGGACCACGCCGTCGCCCAGCTGCTGCTGGACTTCGAGTACGGTCTCGCTATCGGCGACGTTCAGGGCGTCGTAGACCTTGGGCACTGCGTCCCGCGGAAACTCGACGTCAATCACCGCGCCGATGATTTGTACGATACGTCCGCTCATTCCTGGTTCCTCTTAAACCTGCGATTGAAACCTGCTTGCCTGTTGCCACGCTGTCATCAGACGGCGGCGGCACCGGATACGATCTCGGAGATTTCCTGAGTGATCGCTGCCTGGCGGGCCTTGTTGTAGACCAGCTGGAGGTCGTCGATCAGGTCGCCGGCGTTATCGGTCGCACTCTTCATTGCGATCATTCGCGCTGCCTGTTCGCAGGCGATGTTCTCGACCACGGCCTGATAGACCTGGGCCTCGACATAGCGCTTGAGCAGCTTGTCGAGCAACGAGACGGCATCCGGCTCATACAGGTAGTCCCATGTAGTGGGACCGGTTTCTTCGTCGTTCTGATCAGCTTCGAGAGGAAGCAGCTGACGCACGACCGGCTTCTGCGTCATGGTGTTGACGAACTCGTTGAACACCACGTACAGACGGTCGAGGCTGCCCTCGTCGAATGCGTCCAGCATGGCCTTGACGCTACCGATCAGATCCTGGGTACCCGGGGAATCCCCGAGACCGGACTTGGCGGCAAGCAGGTTGCCACCGTAGTTGCGGAAGAAGGTACCGGCCTTGGAGCCGAGGGCACAGAAGTCCACCTCGACACCCTGGTCGCGCCAGCTCTTCGCATGCTTGGTGACAGCCTTGAACAGATTGGCGTTCAGGCCACCACACAGGCCGCGATCACTGGAGACCACGATATAACCGACACGCTTCACATCGCGTTCCATCAGATACGGATGGCGATATTCCGGGTTGGCCCGGGCGATGTGTCCTACAACCTTGCGGATCTGATGGGCATAAGGCTGGCTGGCCGCCATGCGATCCTGCGCTTTACGCATCTTCGACGCAGCCACCATTTCCATGGCGCTGGTGATCTTTTGCGTATTTTTGATGCTCCCGATCTGGGAGCGAATCTCTTTTGCAGCTGCCATAGCGATCTGCCTTATTCATGCCACCCGAAGGGAAACGACAAGGCCCGGACTGGCCGGGCCATGTCACTTACCAGCTCTGGGTCGCCTTGAACTTCTCGACGCCAGCCTTGAGACCATTCTTGATCTCGTCATTGTAGCCGCCGGACTGATTGATCTTGTCCAGAAGATCCGCGTGCTCGGAGCGCATGTAGTCAAGCAGCGCTTTCTCGAAGCCCAGCACCTTGGCGACTTCGACGTCGTCCAGGTAGCCTTCGTTGGCCGCGAACAGCGAGATCGCCATGTCGGCCACGGACATCGGAGAGTACTGCTTCTGCTTCATGAGCTCGGTGACACGCTGACCGTGCTCGAGCTGCTTGCGGGTCGCTTCGTCCAGATCGGAGGCGAACTGCGAGAAGGCTGCCAGTTCACGGTACTGAGCCAGTGCCAGACGCACACCACCACCCAACTTCTTGATGATCTTGGTCTGGGCAGCACCACCGACACGGGAAACAGACAGACCCGCGTTGATGGACGGACGGATACCGGAGTTGAACAGGCTGGTCTCGAGGAAGATCTGACCGTCGGTGATGGAGATCACGTTGGTCGGAACGAACGCGGAGACGTCGCCACCCTGGGTCTCGATGATCGGCAGCGCGGTCAGGGAGCCGGTCTTGCCTTTCACTTCACCCTTGGTGAACTGCTCGACATAATCGGCGTTGACACGTGCAGAACGCTCAAGCAGACGGGAGTGGAGATAGAAGACATCACCCGGGTAGGCTTCACGGCCCGGCGGACGCTTGAGCAGCAGGGAGATCTGACGATACGCCCATGCCTGCTTGGTCAGATCGTCATAGACGATCATCGCGTCTTCGCCGCGGTCGCGGAAGTACTCGCCCATGGTGCAACCGGCGTACGGTGCCAGGAACAGCATGGCAGCCGGGTCGGAGGCACCAGCCGCGACGATGATGGTGTGTTCCATCGCGCCGTGCTCTTCGAGCTTGCGCACGACGTTGGCGATGGTGGACTGCTTCTGGCCGACGGCGACGTAGACGCAGGTAATGCCCTTGCCCTTCTGATTGATGATGGCATCAATCGCGATGGCGGACTTACCGATCTGGCGGTCACCGATGATCAGCTCACGCTGACCACGGCCGATCGGCACCATGGCATCGATGGACTTCAGACCAGTCTGCACCGGCTGGTCGACCGGCTCACGGGCGATGACGCCCGGAGCGACCTTCTCGACCGCGTCAGTCAGCTTGGCGTCGATCGGGCCTTTGCCGTCAATCGGGTTACCCAGAGCATCGACCACACGGCCGACCATTTCCGGGCCCACCGGCACTTCGAGAATGCGACCGGTGCACTGCGCGGTCATGCCTTCTTCGAGTTGCAGGTAGTCGCCCAGGACGACAGCGCCGACGCTATCACGCTCAAGGTTGAGCGCCATACCAAAGACGCCACCCGGGAATTCAATCATCTCACCGAACATGACGTCTGCGAGGCCGTGGATCTGCACGATGCCGTCGGAGACGCTGACGATGGTGCCCTGATTACGGGCTTCGGATGCGACGTCAAGCTTTTCGATACGCTGCTTGATGATGTCGCTGATCTCGGAAGGATTCAGTTGCTGCATGCCATGTCCCTCGGACTCAGGAGTTCAGTGCTTCGGAAAGCCGGGCCAGCTTGCCGCGCACGGAGCCGTCAATGACGGTATCTCCGGCACGGATGATGACGCCGCCGAGCAGCGTACTATCCACCTGAGTGGTAATGGAGATGTCGCGGTTCAGACGCTTGCGCAGGGCGGTGGCGAGCTTCTCTTCCTGCTCGCTTTCCAGTGCAAAGGCGGACACCAGGGTCACCTCGACACGCTGTTCCTGCTCGGCCTTCTGGGCCTCGAACAATTCGGCCACGGAGGGCAGGGCCGCGAGGCGGTCCTGCTCACCGAGAGTCCGGATGAAGTTGCGTGCGTTGTCGTCCAACGCGTCGCCGCACACGTCAATGAAGGTGTCGACCTTGTGCTCGGTAGAGAGCTTCGGGTTGTCGAGCACCGCCTTGACGGTCGCGTCGACAGCGACGTTCGCCGCTGTCGACAACATTCCGGACCAGGCCTCTAGCGCCTGCTGGCCGCGTGCAAACTCGAACGCCGCCTTGGCGTACGGGCGAGCCGCGGTGGAGGTAGACGTTTCAGCCATGGAATCAGTCTCCTCAGAGCTCAGCAGCGAGTTTGTCAATCAGCTCGCGGTGCTTGGCTTCGTCGATGGAGGATTCCAGGATGCGCTCTGCACCGATCACTGCCAGAGATGCGACCTGACCACGGAGCTCGTCCTTGGCCTGGTTGATCTCCTGGGTGATCTCTGCGCGCGCCTGAGCGACCATACGCTCGCCTTCGGCACGGGCAGCTTCACGAGCTTCCTCGATCATCTGGTTGGAACGCTTGTGCGCCTGCTCAATGATGCTTGCTGCTTCTTCCTTGCTTTCCCGCAGTGTCTCGCTGGCTTTTTCCTGCGCCAGTTCGAGGTCACGGGTAGCACGGCTGGCAGCATCCAGACCATCTGCAATCTTCTTCTGACGTTCTGCCAGAGCCTGTGTGACCGGCGGCCAGACATACTTCATGCAGAAGAAAACGAAGACCGCAAAGGCGATGGCCTGACCAATCAGGGTTAAGTTCAGATTCACGCCAGCACCTCTCGCTTCACGATTGTTGGGTCATAAACACGGTTGGCCTGTGGCCAGCCGATGTTTAACCGACAAACGGGTTGGCGAAGGTGAAGAACAGCGCGATACCGACACCGATCATGGTCACGGCATCCAGCAGACCAGCGACGATGAACATCTTGACCTGCAGCTGCGGGATCATTTCCGGCTGACGCGCGGCGCCTTCCAGGAACTTGCCACCGAGGATACCGAAACCGATGGCGGTGCCCAGGGCGCCCAGACCGATCAGCAGGGAGACGGCGATAGCGGTCATGCCAAGAACTTGTGCTTCCATTGTGGAACTCCAGTTTTAGTCAAGTTTAAGTCAAGGGTTGAGGGTGTGAGCAGAGCTCGGAAATCTTGCCCCGCGCCACGAATGGCACGGGGCGGGTACATCAGTGATCTTCGCTGGCCATGCTCAGATAGACGATGGTCAGCATCATGAAGATGAATGCCTGCAAGGTGATGACCAGGATATGGAAGACTGCCCACGGGAAGTGGAGCGGCAGCTGCCAGATACCGACCAGCGAGATCAGAATGAAGATCAACTCGCCTGCATACATGTTACCGAACAGACGCAGCGCCAGAGAGATCGGCTTGGCGATCAGCGTCACGAATTCAAGCAGGAAGTTGACCGGGATCAGCGCGATCTGTGCCAGCTTGTTCGGGGTATTGAACGGGTGCAGCGTCAGTTCGGCCACGAAGCCCTTGAGGCCCTTGACGCGAATGGAGTAGAAGATGATCAGCGCGAACACGGACAGTGACATGCCCAGTGTGGCGTTGATGTCGGTGGACGGTACCACCTTGAAGAACACGTGAGCCGGATCGGCGCCGAACATCTCGCCAACCTTGGCAGCAACGCCCGGCAGCCAGTCGACGGGGACCAGGTCCATCAGGTTCATCAGGAAGATCCAGCAGAAGATCGTCAGCGACAGCGGCGCGATCAAGCGGGAACGACCGTGGAAGGTCTCCTTGACGGACTGATCGACGAACTCGACCATCAGCTCGACGAAGTTCTGCAGACCACTCGGCACGCCGGTGGTCGCGGACTTGGCGACCTTGCGGAACAGGCACAGGAAGATCAGACCCAGCCCGATGGACCAGCCCATGGTGTCCAGATGGATGGCCCAGAAGCCCATGTCGGAGGCTTCCTGGGCACTGTGCGCCATGGACCACCCGTGTTCGGGGTGGTTACCGAACGTCAGATTCTGCAGGTGGTGCTGAATATATTCGGAGGGACTCGGGTTGGTGCCTGCCATTACTCTGCCTCAGGTTCGTGTGTACGGTGTTCGCTTCACCAGCCAGGGGCCCAGCCAGTGAACCGCCATTGCCGCCACGTAAGCGCAAAAAAATAAAGCGGGGTTTGAGGGCGGCACTGCAATGAAGAAGAATGCAAACAATACGGCCGTCAAACCGAACTTACCGGCCTCAGCCTGATAGAAGGCCTTGACCATCGCCTGGGCGTAACGTGCACCCGTCACGCGCAATGAACGCCAGGCAAAGAACAGGTTGGGCAGCAGGCAGACCAGGCCACCACACAGGGCAGACAATGCCGCGCCGCTTCCCTTGCTCACCCAGGACAGGAGTACGGCACACAGAATCACCAGCGCCTGGCCCCAGAGAAGTCGCGCGACCTGAGGGCGTCGCAAGGCAGCGGGTGTCGTCTTGTGCATCGTGAACCTGTCCATCGCAGTGATGACTCTCGCCAATCCCTGTCACTGCGCATCCTGCAGCCGGGGAGCAAACTCGCCGGATTATAGGGGAGCGCCGCATCGCCATCAACCAAACTGCCGGCTAAATTCCTTGATCTTTCGCAAGCTTACGACCAAAGCCTCACCATCTTGCGTGAAACAGATGACAGTTGGCTTACGTTGACAGTCGCTTGCGATGCAGGCGACGTAGGGTTGCGCCTATCACAACCCGCCGTCAAGACGATCTTGCCGCTCCGGTCAGAGAAACGCACTTCATGGCCCTGCGACAATGCGTCACAGGGCCACGAAAACGACCAGAGAAGCACGGAAAGGCTCGATGTCAGCCGATCACCTGCACCGAAGGCACGCCATGCCTAGTGGATATGACCGAGAATGCCATCCAGCTCATCCAGGCTGGTATAGGAGATGGTGACCTTGCCCTTGCCGCTCTTGCCATGACGGATATTGACCGCCGCCCCCAACTGCTCTGACAGCCGGGTCTCCAGGCGCTGGATGTCCGCATCTGGCCTGGGTGCGGAAGGCTTGGTCTGCTCCCCTTTCTGCACGCTTTTCACCAGCGCTTCCGTCTGGCGCACGGTCAGCTCACGCTCGACCACCTCATGAGCCAGCTTGCGCTGACGTGCAGGACTGAGCCCGATCAGGGTACGGGCATGGCCCATGTCCAGCTCACCGCGTTCCAGCAGTGTCTGCACTTCCTGGTCCAGCGTCAGCAGACGCAACAGGTTGGCCACTTGCGCACGTGAGCGACCGACGGCATCCCCGACCTGCTGCTGAGTCAGTTCGAACTCGTCGAGCAGGCGCTTGAGCGCCATGGCCTCTTCGACCGGATTGAGATTCTCGCGCTGGATGTTCTCGATCAGCGCCAGAGCCAGCGCGATCTCGTCACTGATGCCTTCCCGGATGACGGCCGGAATGGTGTCCAGTTCCGCCAGCTGGGACGCCCGCCACCGCCGTTCACCCGCGATGATCTCGTAACGTCCTTCCGCGATGGGCCGCACCACGATGGGCTGCATGACCCCCTGGGCACGAATGGAATCCGCCAGTTCTTCCAGCGCTTCCGGCTGGATGTCACGCCGCGGCTGGTACTTGCCACGTTGCAACTGCCCCAGCGGCAGTCGCTCGAGGCGCTCGCCGGACAGCACGGCTGCCTCGGCCCCGGTATCCGTCGCACCACCAGCGGCATTCCCGCCGTCGGGCGACAAGGCGTCAGTCGTGGCCGCCGGCAGGGCGCCTTCGGCATCAGATTCGGCATGGCGGCGGCGATTGCCAGCGCCGATCAGGGCATCCAGGCCCCTTCCCAGGGCACGCTTACGCGTCATGGACCTTCCTCGGTGAAGTTACAGCGAGAGACGACGAATCAATTCCTTGGCGAGCACGCGATAGGCCTGGCTGCCACGCGACAGACGCGCGTACTTGGTGACCGGCAGACCATGGCTCGGCGCTTCGGCCACCCGCACGTTGCGTGGAATGGTGGCCTTGATCAGGGTATCGCCAAAGTAATCGGAAAGTTGCTTGCTGACATCGCGGGTCAGACTGTTGCGGGCGTCGTACATGGTGCGCACGATCCCGAACACGTCGAGGGCCGGATTCACGTTGCCCTGTATCTGCTCGACGGTATCCAGCAGCGCTGACAGGCCTTCCAGAGCATAGAACTCGCACTGAAGGGGAATCAGGACGCCATGGGCGGCGGTCAGGGCATTGACGGTCAGCATGTTGAGCGAGGGTGGGCAGTCGATCAGCACCACGTCATATTCCGAGGCGATCGGGGCGAGTGCCTCGGCAAGACGCCGCTCGCGCCCTTCGACATCCAGCAGGTCGACTTCGGCGGCCGTGAGATCGCCATTGCCCGGCAACAGGGCATAGCCGGCATCCGGGCAGTCGAGAATCACGTCGCTGGCCCGTAGTTCACCCAGCAGCACGTCCAGCACGCTGCCTTCCAGGTCATGCTTGTCGATGCCACTGCCCATGGTGGCGTGGCCCTGGGGGTCGAGGTCGATCAGCAATACGCGGCGATCGAGCGCCGCCAGCGAAGCGGCGAGATTGACGGCTGTCGTGGTCTTGCCGACACCACCTTTCTGGTTGGTCAGCGCGATGATCTTGGTCACGAGCGACTTCCTTGGTTCCTTGAGAAGCGGGGCCTTTGGCACCAGCCGCATGCTCACGAGGGCAGATCATGGATCTGCCCTCCCAGAGCCTCAGGCTGCCTGCCTTTTGCGCCCGGCACAATCCCTGCACGCGCCGCGAGACGAGCGGTCAGTCGCGTTTCAAGCGCAGAAGGTGACGTTCACCTTCTTCTCCCGGGACACACAGTCTGAGCGTCTCGACCAGCGAGACACCCGCCGGCAACCGTGCGATCTCGTCATTGGGGATGCGACCTTTCATCGCCAGCCATTCGCCGCCTTCTGCCAGTACGGCGCCTGACAGATTGACGAAGGCGTCAGTATCGGCGAAGGCCCGCGAGATGATCTGCTCGAAGGGCGCGCCATCATAGGCTTCGATACGCACCTGAGTCGGGCTCAGATTGTTCAGGCCCAGCTCGTGGCCGGCCTGAATCTGGAAACGCACCTTCTTGCCATTCGAATCCAGCGGTACGACAGCGATGTCGGGACGCATGATCGCGATCACGAGACTCGGCAGGCCCGGGCCGGCACCGACGTCCAGCAGGCGTGGCCCGCTGATGTGGGGCAGCACGCTGAGGCTATCCAGCAGATGGCGCGTCACCATCGCCTCCGGCTCACGTACCGCGGTGAGGTTATAGGCGCGATTCCACTTGTGCAACAGCACCAGCAGCGTCATCAGCTGCGCATGCTGCTCATCACTCAGCGCCACTCCCATGGCGCTGGCACCGCGACTGAGCAACTGGGCGCAACGCGCACGCTGCGTCTCGTTGAGCGTCTGACTCATTGCGCGACTCCCGTGTCAGCCGTATCGGTATCTGCTGGAGTCTCCGCCTTGATCAACTGCCGTTTCTTCAAGTGAATCAACAGGATGGAAACCGCTGCTGGCGTGACACCGGAAATGCGGCCTGCCTGGGCAAGCGTCGCCGGGCGCGCTTCATTGAGCTTCTGCTTGATCTCGTTGGACAGGCCATCGACGGAGTCGTAATCGAGACTGGCCGGCAATTCGGTGTGCTCATGACGACGCAGGCGGTCGATCTCTTCCTGCTGACGCTGGATGTAGCCCGCGTACTTGGCGGTGATCTGCACCTGCTCGGCGATGCGCCAGTCGTCGACTCCTTCCCCTTTCAGGCCTGCCACATCCGGATACTCGAGCTCCGGGCGCTTGAGCAGCTCCATCAGGCTGGCTTCGCGCTTGAGCGGTGAGCTGAGCTTGTCGCTCAGCGGGGCCAGCTCCGGGCTCTTCGGCGTCAGCCAGGTGCTTTGCAGACGAGCGGTCTCGCGCTCGATCGCTTCGCGCTTCTGCTCGAACGCCGCCCAGCGCGCGTCATCGATCAAGCCGAGTTCGCGGCCCTTGGCAGTCAGACGCAGATCCGCATTGTCCTCGCGCAGCAGCAGACGATATTCGGCACGTGAGGTGAACATGCGATACGGCTCGCGAGTGCCGAGGGTGATCAGGTCATCGACCATCACGCCGGTGTAGGCCTCGTCGCGCAGCGGATGCCAGGCCTCGTCGTCAGTGGCGCGCAAGGCGGCGTTGACGCCTGCCAGCAGGCCCTGGGCACCGGCTTCTTCATAGCCGGTGGTGCCGTTGATCTGACCGGCGAAGTACAGATTCTTGATGAAACGCGTCTCCAGGGAGTGATGCAGATCCTGGGGATTGAAGAAATCGTATTCGATGGCGTAGCCGGGACGCGTGATGTGCGCGTTTTCCATGCCACGAATCGAGCGTACCACCTCGAGCTGCGTATCGAAGGGCAGCGAGGTGGAGATGCCATTGGGGTACAGCTCGTGGGTATTCAGGCCTTCCGGCTCGATGAAGACCTGGTGGCTGTTCTTGTCGGCGAAGCGATGCACCTTGTCCTCGATGGACGGGCAGTAACGCGGCCCGATGCCATCGATGACGCCGGAGTACATCGGCGAGCGATCGAGATTGGCGAAGATGATCTCGTGAGTGCGCTCGTTGGTATGCGTGATGAAGCAGTTGACCTGCTCCGGATGCATTTCCCGACTGCCCATGTAGGACATCACCGGGCGCGGTGCGTCACCCGGCTGAGCTTCCATCTTGCTGAAATCGACGCTCTTGGCATCGATGCGCGGCGGGGTACCGGTCTTGAGCCGATCAACCCGGAATGGCAGCTCGCGCAGACGTGACGCCAGGCCATTGGCGGGCGGATCCCCGGCACGTCCACCGGCATGGTGATCCAGGCCGATATGAATCACGCCACCGAGGAAGGTCCCGGTCGCCAGCACCACCGTGGTGGCGTGGAAACGGATGCCGGTCTGGGTGACGACACCCCGTACGGTCTCGCCTTCGACGATCAGGTCTTCCGCACCCTGCTGGAACAGCGTCAGGTTCGGCTGGTTCTCCAGCACGTTGCGAATCGCCGCCTTGTACAGCGCCCGGTCGGCCTGTGCTCGAGTGGCACGTACCGCCGGGCCCTTGCGGGCATTCAGCGTGCGGAACTGGATACCTGCCATGTCGGTTGCCAGGCCCATGGCACCGCCCAACGCATCGATCTCCTTGACCAGATGGCTCTTGCCGATCCCACCGATGGCGGGATTGCAGGACATCTGCCCCAGGGTCTCGATGTTATGGGTCAGCAGCAGGGTCTGACGGCCCATGCGGGCAGCCGCCAGTGCGGCTTCCGTACCGGCATGACCGCCGCCGATGACGATCACGTCAAAGCGGTTCGGGTAATCCACGTTGGCACCTCGGGGTATCACGAAACTTGGATGAAGCGCTGTTCGCATGGTGGCGAATCAGGCAAATCGGCCAGACACGACGATGACTCGATGTCTGGATGAATCCGGGACTGACGAACGTCATGGCGAAGACAAGGCGCCGCAGACGGCATGAGCTCGACCCGATGGGGAGCCTGCAAGCCAATCGGTTGACGTTCGGGCCGCACAGTATAAACCGCCTGTGGGTAAGCGTCAGGAGTTTTCCACAGTGCCATGGCAGGACGTGCCATGCAGTGGACTCGCGGGTGTTTCTCTCAGGGCATCAATCACGACAGTGAGTCGAGCCCGTGTCGAGTGTGTGTGGCGTAGGGGATTTTCCCGAGGACTGGGTCGGATCGTCTTGCCGTTCGTTATCCCGAACACCTTGGGAAGTGAGCTTCCTCGAACCCGGTCTTTCGGGGTGTCCGAACGTCCTTCGGGTTTCCGGATAACAAGATTATATAAAGAAAAGAAAAAGGGGTTCTGTTGATGTTGTAACTACTGTTGTGGACAAAATCAGTGGGAAATCGACTTTATCTCTTAAAAATCAGTATCTTACGATGTTGATATAGTTGGGGAGAAAATGCGTGCTACCTGAGGACGCCACCGGTGGCTTCCTGTGGATGAAACACCGCCTTGTCCACAAGCCCAGTTATCCTCGTTTTCATACCGTGCTGGTACCGGACTTTTCTGCCCTGCTGTGCACAAGTGGCCAGTTTACCCACAACCCCTAGTGCTGCAAGGGCTAACGTACAGAAGGCCGCGGATGATGCCGCAAAATGTCCACAGAGGCAAATCGTCTTCACCTCGACACGCCAACTCTGTAGATAGTACGGGGATAAGCCGTGAGTGAATGGCTACGCTGCCCAGCAGTGGTGCCCTGAGAGATACGATGATACTGCTGTGGATAGTTGTTGGCGTGATTGAGGCTTGCATACCGGTGCCTGGCCGGCCAGACAACTCATGGGCTGACATCAGGCGTGTGTTATCACCAGCCACGGCCCCTTGCAGGTGATGTTTCGAGCGCCTTTCGCGTCAGGACATGCGGTGTCAAAGACCGGCCCTTCGGCGACTGATGAAGTGAATCGAGAGCCTCAGCGAGGCTGGGGGCGTGACGTGAGAGGCAGCCAAGGCGGGGCGAATCATCTGATTTCGTTGCATGAAAAAAGCGCGAAATCGTCAGTCGAGATCGAAAAACTTCATTTCGAATGCCAGAACTCCCGTCATTCGGGCCACAACAGACACGTCTATCGCCAGGTGATGCTCTGGATTGGCCAGGAATTGCCTCTTAACTGCGTGGCATTCGGGCAAAAAAAAGCCCCGACCTGGCGGTCGGGGCTTGACCTCTCTCAAGAGGTGGTAGCGGGGGTTCAGTGCTTGAGGACGCGTGCCAGGAAGCTCTGGGTGCGCGGATGACGAGGGGTGTCGAAGACCTCGCTCGGAGTGCCTTCCTCGACGATGCTGCCCTGGTGGACGAAGACGACGCGATCCGCGACTTCACGCGCGAAGCTCATCTCATGCGTGACGATCATCATCGTCATGCCGTCGCGTGCCAGCTCACGCATCACGTCCAGCACCTCCCCGATCATCTCGGGGTCCAGTGCGGAGGTGGGCTCATCGAACAGCATCAAGCGGGGTTCCATCGCCAGTGAGCGGGCGATGGCGACGCGTTGCTGCTGGCCGCCTGACAGCTGGCCGGGGTACTTGTCGGCCTGCTCGAGAATATTGACCCGCTCGAGCAGCGTGTCGGCCTGTCGCTCGGCGGTCGCCCGGTCACTGCCGCGCACCTTGATGGGGGCCAGGCTGACGTTGTCACGTACCTTCATGTGCGGAAAGAGATTGAACTGCTGGAAGACCATGCCGACTTCGGTGCGAATCGTCTTCAGCGCTCGGTGGCTCTTGCCGTGGGGGATCAAGGACTGTCCGTCCACTTCGATGCTGCCGCCCTGGAACTCCTCGAGGCCATTCACGCAGCGGATCAGCGTCGACTTGCCGGAACCACTGGCGCCGATGATCACCACCACTTCCCCCTGGGCGACCTCGAGATCGATGTCCTTGAGCACATGCAGGCTGCCGAAGTGCTTGTTGATCTTTTGCATGTTCACGATGGCGGTCATCAGGCGCTCCTGGCCGGCGCGAAGGGCTGGCTGATCGGGAAAGAGGAAGAGGGTGTCAGCGCGGTTGTCGCCTGGTGGGAAAGCACGGTAGAGATCATTGGCCCACCAGTCCGCGACGCTCCAGCATCCGTAGCCCGAAGGACAGGCTCAGCGTGATGACGAGGTAGAGCATGGCGACCATGAAGTAGGTTTCCAGCGCGTTGAAGGTGGTGGCAATGTAGATCTGGCCCTGGCGGACCAGCTCACCGACACCGATCACCGAGAACAGCGAGGTGTCCTTGATGGACACGATCCCCTGATTGCCGAGCGCCGGGATCATGCGACGCAGTGCCTGCGGCCAGATGATGTAGCGGAAGGTCTGGGGGGTGGAAAGGCCCAGTGACAGTCCGGCCTCGCGTTGCCCGCGCGCGATGGACTGCACGCCACCACGCACGATCTCGGAGATATAGGCCGCGGAATTGAGCGCGATGGCTGCGATACCGGCGGTCAGGGCATCGATGGGACCCCCGATGATCTGCGGCAGACCATAGAAGATGAACAGGACCTGCACCAGCACGGGCGTGCCGCGGAAGATCTCGATGTAGGCGGTGGCGACCCAGCGCAGTATCCGGCTGGGGGAGAGGCTCAGCAGGCCGAACAGGATGCCGAGCACGAAGCCGATGGCCAAGCCACCGAAGGAAATGGCGAGGGTCCAGGGGATCCCCTCGAGCAGGTACGGCACGGAGGAAATCGCCGCCTGCCAGTCAAACTGGAATTGAACGTCCACGTGGGGCTCCTTGGCACCATCATCTCGCGCCTCAGGACATGGTGAGGGGGAGCTCGTCAGGACAGACGCCACGGCCATTGGCATGCCGTGGCGTCCGGATGGCAGAAATCATGGTTCGTGGTGAAGAAGGCGTCAGAGAACTCTGGCGAGGATGGCGTTATTCGCTGTCGCTCGGCAGGGCGCCGAACCACTTCTGATAGATCTCGGCGTAGCTGCCATCGGACTTCATCTCGGCCAGTGCCTTGTTGGCGGCGTCGGTCCACTCACTGCCCTCGGTGAAGGCGATGCCGTACTGCTGACCTTCATAGAGCGGGCCCACTGTCTTCACGCGACCGTTGCCCTTGGTCTTGGCGAAGTAGCCGACATTGGGAGCGTCATAGAAGACGGCATCGACGCTGCCGGACATCAGTGCCATGTACATGTCGGCGCTGCCGGGATAGGGCGTGATGGTGGAGTCTTCCAGATTGGCGGTGAGATAGTCATAGCTGGTGGAGCCGATCTTGGTGCCGATCTTCTTGCCTTCCAGCCCCTCGATGCCCTCGATGTCGCCGTTGTTGGCCGAGGTCAGAATCTGCAGGCCGGAGTCATAGTAGGGGTCGGTGAAGTCGACGATCTTCTCGCGGGCCTCGGTGATGGTGATGCCGGCGATGGCGACATCGACGCTGCCGGTCTGTACGGCCGGGATGATGCCATTGAAGTCCATGGTCTTGAGGTCGATATCGAAACCGGCGCGCTCACCGATGGCGTTGAGGATGTCGATATCGAAGCCGACCATCTTGCCGCTTTCCTGATCGAGCATCTCGAAAGGCACGAAGCTCGGGTCAGTCGCGGCCTTGAGGGTGACGGCATGGGCGGCACTGGCCATCAGGGTGGCGGCCGCGAGACCGGACAGCGAGGCCAGCAGGTGGGATCTACGCATTTTACATGCCTCTTTATATTTAGATTTTAGGATGTAGTGCGTTTTCAGAGTGACGAGAGCACAAGATCCCGTCAAGTCTGCGAGCGCCGCCATGCGGCGGGTTGGCATTCGCAACCTGCTGAGATGGCGAAAAAAAATCGCCCCCTATCGGAAACCGATAGGGGGCGATCAGGTGGCGGCATCGCGCCGGATGTCATGCTGCGCCGTCAGACCATGAAGGACGAACCACAGCCACAGGTGCTGGTGGCATTCGGGTTCTGGATCAGGAAACGCGCCCCGGCCAGACCTTCCTCGTAGTCGATCGTCGAGCCGACCAGATACTGGTAGGACAGCGGGTCGATCACGACCGCGGCTTCGCCCAGCTCGACCACGGTGTCGTCCTCAGCCATGTCGGTGGCGATATCGAAACCGTACTGGAAGCCGGAACAACCACCGCCAGTGACGTAGACCCTGAGACGCAGCTCCGGGTTGGCTTCTTCCGCGCGCAGCGCAGCGATCCGGGCCTTGGCGCTCTCGGATAGATACAGCGGCGTGGGGATGAAGCTTTGTGCTTCGCTCATGCGGGCCTCCTCGAAGGAGTCGGAGGCCGGGCGCTGAAGACAGCGCCCGGCACGGTATAGAGAACGGAATGCTGCCTATTATCCCTATATCCGAGCAAAAGGGTCAACTTTGTCTGACGTGCTGCTTTGCTGGCGACACTGGCGGCTCAGGGCATCATCGCCGGCGCCCCGATGCCGGTCATCTCATCCAGGCCGAACATCAGGTTGAGGTTCTGGATGGCCTGACCTGATGCGCCCTTGACCAGATTGTCGATCACCGACAGCACGACCAGGGTGTCGCCATTGCCCGGACGATGCAGGGCGATGCGGCACAGGTTGGTGCCACGCACGCTGCGGGTCTCCGGATGGCTACCCAGCGGCATGACATCGACGGCGGGGTGATCGGCGTAACGCTGCTCGAACAGCGCCTGCAGATCTTCCAGCGTACCGCTGAAGCCGCTCAGGCGCGGATAGAGAGTGGAGTGGATGCCACGGATCATCGGCGTCAGGTGCGGGACGAAGGTGAGGCCGACCGCGCTGCCTGCTGCCATGTCCAGCCCCTGGGTGATTTCCGGCAGGTGACGGTGACCGGAGGCGCCGTAGGCCTTCATGGACTCGCCGGCTTCACACAGCAGTGAGCCGACCTTGGCACCGCGACCGGCCCCGGAAACGGCGGACTTGCAGTCGGCGATGATGTTGTCGGTCTCGATCAGGCCGGCTTCCAGCAGCGGAATGAGCCCCAGTTGCACGGAGGTCGGGTAGCAGCCCGGCACCGCGATCAGACGGGCTTCACGGATGGCGTCGCGATTGACTTCCGGCAGGCCGTAGACGGCTTCGCCGAGCAGTTCCGGTGCACCATGCGGCTGGCCATACCATTCGGCCCAGACGTCGGCGTCCTTGATGCGGAAGTCCGCGGACAGGTCGATCACGCGGGTGCCGCGGGCCAGAAGGTCGCCGGCCAGCGCATGAGCGACGCCATGCGGCGTGGCGAAGAACACGGCGTCACAGGCTGCCAGCACCTCGGCATCCGGCTCGCTGAACGCGAGGGTGTCGTAGTGGCCGCGCAGATTGGGGTACATCTCGTCGACACGCACGCCCTTCTCGCTGCGTGAGGTGATCACGGTCACTTCCACCTGCGGGTGGCTGGCCAGCAACCTGAGGAGCTCCACTCCGGTGTAACCGGTGCCGCCGACGATACCTACCTTGATCATGCTGCCTCCCCGCTTTCGAGCGGTGTCCTGTTGATACGAATGTGACTCGTGTGTCCGGCTTGCTGATGCGACCTTTTGCGGCCTGTGCGCGAGACAGGCGTTGCGCCATGCTGTGCCGAGGTTGTCGGATTGTGCACGGTCGCGACGGTGCGCAATCGATATGATACACAGGTGTCAGGCGGGCAGTAATGTGCTGCCGACATGGATGTTCATCGTCATCGTCAGTGCCTTTCAAGGAGTCGTGAGTGTCACGCCTGTCGCGCCCGCATCTGCCTCGTCCCAGTCTCGACAATTTCCGGCGCAAGCTGGCGGCGGTCGATGCCCTTCCCCAGCTGTGTCTGCTGGGACTGATCGCTGGCCTGCTGACCGGCTCGTTGATGGTCGGTTTCCGACTGTTGCTGAGCGCGGGGGCACTCGGCTTCATGCCGGATGACAGTCCGGAAAACTTCGAGGGCCTGGCGCCCTGGGTGCGCGCGTCATTGCCCTTGCTGGCCGTGCTGGTGATCGGCATCGTGCTCGGTCGTCAGCATCCTGCTCAGCGCAAGCTTGGTATCGGTCATGTCATCGAACGCCTGACCTACCATCAGGGCAAGATGCCGCTGCGTGCCTGGCTCAACCAGATTGTGGTCGGGGTCGTGAGCGTGCTGGGTGGCCTGTCCGCCGGACGTGAAGGACCGGCCATCCACCTCGGGGCTGGCGCTTCCAGCTGGGTCGGGGAGCGTCTCAAGCTGCCCAACAACAGTCTGCGAGTGCTGGTTGCCTGTGGCACGGCAGCGGGAATTTCCGCCTCATTCAATACGCCGATCGCCGGTGTCATCTTCGCCATGGAAGTGGTGATGATGGAGTACACCCTGACAGGCTTCATGCCGGTGATTCTGGCTTCGACCGCGGGTGCGGTCGTCTCGCAGCTCGTCTATGGCGCCGAACCGGCGTTCGCGGTGCCTTCTCTGCTATTGCACTCGCTGCTGGATCTCCCCTGGGTCGTGATCACGGCACTGGTGATCGGGCTGCTGGCGGGAGGTTTCGTTCACCTGGCCCGGCAGCAGGAGCGTGCCGCGCGTCTGACATGGTCAGGACGGATGGCACTGGTGGGGCTCTCGACGGCCGCCGTGGCCTGGTGGTACCCGCAGGTGCAGGGAATCGGCTATGACAGCCTCGCTCAGCTGCTCGACGGTCAGCTGGCGCTGGATGTGCTGCTGGCGCTGGTCATCGGCAAGCTGATGCTGTCGGCGATATGCGTCGCCTGTGGAGTGCCCATCGGCATCATCGGCCCCGTTGTGGTGGCCGGTGCTGCCGCGGGTGCCCTGATGGGCATGCTGGGCGGCTGGATCTTGCCGGACCAGGCCTCGGACATCGCGCTCTACGCCCTGCTCGGCATGGCGGCGATGATGGGGGCAGTGCTTCAGGCTCCGCTGGCGGCGCTGATGGCACTGCTCGAACTGACGCATTCTCCCAATATCATCCTGCCCGGCATGCTGGCCGTGGTAGTGGCGGGGCTGACCTGCCGCCAGCTGTGCCATTGCCAGGGGTTCTTCATCTCGACGCTGACGGCGCAGGGCTTGCACCCGCTTCAGCAACCCTTGATGCAGGCGCTTTCCCGAGTCGCGGTGCCGGCGGTGATGGAGCGCTCCGTGGTCAGCGTGCCGCGGCGCATCACTCGTGAGCGTGCCCGCGCCCTGCTCGAGAGCAAGCCTGTCTGGCTGGTGGTCACACGTTCGACGCCGGAAAAGCCGATGGTGGCGCTGCCAGCGGCGGATCTGGTGAGGGTGTTGATGGATGAGCACTGGCGAGAGCAGGAAGCGCTCGACCTGCTCGAGATTCCAGCCCAGCGTCTGGATCTCGCCCCGATCCATCTGCAGGCAACGCTGTCGGAAGCCTATGAGCGGCTGCTGCCGAGCAATGTCGATGCGCTCTATGTGGAGCACACCACGGCCCCGATGATTCGCAAGATTTCAGGTATCATCACGCGTGATGCAATAGAGAGCTACTATCGATACAAGCCGTGAAAGGGGCGATCTCGACCCGAGCGTGGTTCAGGTCGTCGGTATCGGCGCTCGGCATCCGGCAGGGCTTCGGGATGTGACCGGATACCGCATGTGCCCGGCGCTGCGAACATGGCACCTTGTCGGCCTGTCGAGTTGAGTGACACTGCCCCTTTCCTTGTATCTTCCGCCCCTGACTGACGGAGTTTCCCCATGTATCTGTGGATCAAGGCGTTCCATCTGATTGCCGTGGTGTGCTGGTTTGCCGCCCTGTTCTATCTTCCGCGTCTTTACGT
The DNA here is from genome assembly GCF_013374055.1 of Cobetia sp. 5-11-6-3. Taxonomy (NCBI): domain Bacteria; kingdom Pseudomonadati; phylum Pseudomonadota; class Gammaproteobacteria; order Oceanospirillales; family Halomonadaceae; genus Cobetia; species Cobetia sp. 5-11-6-3. The sequence continues at coordinate 137,970 of NZ_BLWJ01000005.1, forward strand.
CTATCACGCCCAGGCGCGTGATGCCGGCGACATCAAGGCCATCGAGTACTTCAAGACCATGGAGCGCAAGCTCTACCGCGGCATCATGATGCCGTCGATGATCGCGACTCTGGTGCTGGGCATCTGGCTGCTGGCACTGGTGCCGAGCTTCATGAGCATGGGCTGGATGCACCTCAAGCTGGCCATGGTCGTGCTGCTGGTCGGCTATCACCATGCCTGTGGGCTGTACCTGAAGCAGTTCGCTGCCGATACCTGCAAGCGAACCTCACGCTACTTCCGCTTCTTCAATGAAGTACCGGTACTGATGCTGGTGGTGATCGTCATCTGCGTCATCGTCAAACCGTTCTGAGAGCCAGCGCTGCCATGACTGAGTGCCCAGCAAGACTGCCCTGTGTTCTGGTGCTGGCGGGCCATGATCCCAGCGGCGGCGCGGGTCTGATCGCCGATAGTGAGGCGATTCGGGCCGGTGGTGGCTGGGCACTGACGGTGCCGACGGCGCTGACGGTACAGAATTCCTGCAATGTCAGCGCCGTGATCCCACAGTCGGGCGAGTCGATTCTGGCGATGGCACATGCCCTGCTCGATGATTTTCGGCCTCGGGCGCTCAAGATCGGGCTTCTCGCCAGTCACGAAGCGCTGATGGCGACGGTCACGCTGATCGATGAACTTCGCCAGCGCTGGCCCGGGCTTCCGGTGGTATGGGACCCGGTGCTCAAGGCCGGCGGAGGCCATGAGCTCTCCAGTGAAGCGCTGATCCAGCAGGCGCGCGAAACGCTGCTGGCGCGGGTGGATGTCATCACGCCCAATCGTGGGGAGCTTGCGCGTCTGGCAGCCTGTCCTGCGGGTGCCGGCGAGAATGAGCTCGCCGAGCGCTTGCTGATGGAAGGTGCAGGCGCCGTGCTGGTCACCGGGACTGACCCCCTGGATCACGATGACGCCTCGCTCTCTGAGCCATCCGTCACCCATCGTCTCTATCGTCGCGAGCATCGCAGGCTGTCTCTGGACTGTCCGCGGCTGCCGGGCAGCTTCCATGGCAGTGGCTGCACTCTCGCCTCGCATCTGGCCGTGCGCCTGGCTCGTGGCATGTCGCTGGAACCGGCATGGCGTGCGGCGCAGCAGGCGACCTGGCAGAGTCTGGTCGCTGGCCGGGAGCGCGAGCTAAAAGGCCTTGCACCCGGAGCCCAGCAGCTGCCCTGGCGCTAGCGGTCCTGCTCCTTTCATGCCGGCTTCCAGGCACTGCCGCGGCTGCATCCTGCCCGTGAGTCGCGTTAAGCTGTCGCCATCAAGCGCATCAGGTTATCCACAACGGCTGATGTCTCGCGGCTGGGTGCTCCCATCCTCGGCAGTTGTGGATAACGCGATGTCTCGTTTATCCACACCGTCTTGAGTCATCAATGACTCTTTCCCATTTTTCGCGGCCGTCGTGCCGCACCGTGTCCCTCAAGAGGTATGTCATGACCACGTCCGCTGCCCAGTTCGAACGCGCCAGCCGTCACATTCCCGGTGGCGTCAATTCGCCGGTTCGTGCCTTCAAGGGACTGCATCGTCCGCCGGTGTTCATCGATCATGCCAAGGCCGCCTATCTCTTCGATGTCGAAGACAAGCGCTATATCGATTACGTCGGTTCCTGGGGACCGATGATCACCGGCCATGCCGATGAAGACGTGCTCAACGCCGTGCGTGAGCGACTCGAGAGCGGTCTGTCCTTTGGTGCGCCCACCGAGATCGAATCCGAGATGGCCGAGCTGATCTGCGAGATGCTGCCAAGTCTCGACATGGTGCGCATGACCAACTCCGGCACCGAAGCCACCATGTCGGCGATCCGCCTGGCGCGTGGTTTCACCGGTCGCGACAAGATCGTCAAGTTCGAAGGCAACTACCATGGCCACTCGGACTCGCTGCTGGTCAAGGCCGGCTCAGGTGCGCTGACCCATGGCGAGCCCAGCTCCCCGGGCGTGCCGGCCTCGCTCGCCGAGCACACCATCACGCTGGACTACAACGACGCCGAAGGTGTGCGCCGTTGCTTCGCCGAGCTGGGTGATCAGATCGCCTGCATCATCGTCGAGCCGGTGGCCGGCAACATGAACTGCATTCCGCCGGTGCCGGGCTTCCTGGAGAGCCTGCGTGAAGTGTGTGATGCCCATGGCAGCGTGCTGATCCTCGATGAGGTGATGACGGGCTTCCGTGTCGCGCTGGGTGGCGCTCAGGCGCATTACAACATCACGCCGGACCTGACCTGCCTGGGCAAGATCGTCGGCGGCGGCATGCCGGTGGGCGCCTTCGGCGGCAAGCGCGAGATCATGCATCATCTCTCGCCGCTGGGCCCCGTCTACCAGGCGGGCACCCTGGCCGGCAATCCGCTGGCGATGGCTGCCGGGGTCGCGCTGCTGCGCAAGCTCCAGGCACCGGGCTTCCATGCCGAGCTGACCCGCAAGGTCGAGATGCTGTGTGACGGCCTGGAGAGTCGTGCCAAGGCCGCCGGCATCGCCGCGATCACCCAGCGGGCAGGTGGCATGTTCGGACTGTTCTTCACGGATCAGGCCGCGGTCACCGATTTCCAGTCTGCCACGCGTTGTCGCCAGGAAGACTTCGCGACCTTCTTCAACGGCATGCTGGCAGAGGGAGTCTATCTGGCGCCGTCAGCCTATGAGGCAGGTTTCATGTCCGCCGCCCACAGCGACGAGGATATCCAGGCCACTCTTGAGGCTGCCGAGCGCGTCTTTGCACAGATGGCAGCCTCGGCCTGAGTCGGTCAGACGGTAGAAGCCGGTATCGACCCGCTCGGCAGGCTGCCGGGCGGGCCGCCATCCGGTACACTTGCCGCCAACGATAGCGATTGCGCTAATGACCCTATAGCCAGCTTGCCTTAGCGGAGATGACCTTGAGCCAGGCCCTGATTCGAGCCCTTCACACCGCCGATTGCTTCGATCACCCCGTGAAGGATATCGAAGTGCACGAGACGCACATCTCGTGGATCGTGCTGACCGGCGACTACGCCTACAAGATCAAGAAGCCGCTGGATTTCGGCAGCTTCCTGGATTTCTCCACGCTGGAGCGTCGCAAGCACCTGTGTGAACAGGAGGTGCGCCTCAACCGCCGTCTGGCACCGACGCTCTATCTGGATACCGTGCCGATTTCCGGTACGCCGGAGGCGCCACGCATCAATGATGAGAGTGCCGTCTTCGAGTATGCGGTGAAGATGCGTCAGTTCTCCAACCGGCACCTGTTCAGCGCCTTGCAGGCCAGCGGTGAGCTGTCGCTGGAGCTGCTGGACGACCTGGTCGATCAGCTGGTGGCCTTCCACGAGCAGGCTGAACGCATCCAGGGTGACAGTGATCTTGGCAGCCCGCAGATGGTCAGCCGTACCATCGACAATGAGTTCACGTTGATTCGCCCGCGCCTCGAAGAGGAGGCTGCGCTCAAGCGTCTGGCGCTGTTGCAGGAGTGGACGGAAGAGACCTTCCAGCGTCTCCAACCGGAATTCGAGCGTCGTTGGCAGGAAGGCTTCGTGCGCGAGACCCATGGCGACATCCATCTGGGCAACGCCGTACGTCACGAAGGCCGAGCCTTGCTCTTTGATGGTATCGAGTTCAATGAAGAGCTGCGCTGGAACGATGTCGGCTGTGATCTGGCCTTCCTGGTGATGGATCTGGAAGCCCGCGATGAGCCGGCCTTCGCCCATCACGCCCTGAATCGTTACCTGGAGCTTTCGGGTGATTACTCGCTGGTGCGTCTGCTGCCGTACTACAAGATCTATCGCGCGCTGATTCGGGCCAAGGTCGCGATGATTCGCTATCACCAGCCGGAGTTGAGTGACGCGGATCGTCTCGACGTGATGGCGGAGTATGAGCGCTATATCGAGCTGGCGGAGCGCTACAGCGAGATCCGCTTCCCGTACATGATCATCGGCGTGGGGGTCTCCGGTAGCGGCAAGAGTCGCTTCACCGAAGAAATGGTGCGTGAGCTGGGGGGTGTACGCATCCGCAGCGATGTCGAGCGCAAGCGTCTGTATGGCTTTGCCGCGGATGCCGACACCGGCTCGGGTCTCAATGGTGGCATCTATACGCCGCAGGCGACGCATGCGACCTACGAGCGGCTGTCGAATCTGTCAGCCACCCTGCTGGAATCGGGAATCCCCGTCTGCATCGATGCCACCTGCCTGAAGAAATCACAGCGTGATCGTCTGCGTCACGAGGCAGAAGCCCGTGGCCTGCCCGTGCTGATGATCAGCTTCGAGGCCGATGAGGAGACGCTGCGCAGGCGCATCGTCAAGCGCAGTCAGCGTAGTGGCGAGGCGTCCGAGGCGGGGCTTGAGGTGCTGGACAAGCAATTGGCCAATCGTGAGCCATTCGCTCCTGAGGAGCATGGTCAACTGATCCATATCGACACGACAGCGCCCAACGCTAACGTAACGTTGGCACGCTTGATCCGCGAGCAGCTTAGACTGCACTAAGCCCAACGACATGCTGAAAGGAGCATGGCGAGTGATCGTCATGCTCCTTTCATTTTTGGCAAATGCTTGCACGAATCCCCGATCTGCATTTGAGAACCCTGCATCAGATAAGGAAATACCATGCGTCATAATCTTGCACCTACCGCTGCCGTCGCCATCAGCCTTGCACTGCTCGCCGGTTGCTCAAGTCAGCCTTCCACGGCGGATCTGATGCGGGGGCAGGCAGAGGAAGCCAAGGCTGTCGCCCAGGTGCGCGATCAACTGGCCGACCAGTGGGAAGAGGGCAAGTCACTGGTCGCGGCAGGTGAGAAACAGATCGTCAGTGGTGAAGATCTCGTCGATGATGGAGAAGCCAATATTCGCAAGGGCCAGGCCTTGATCGAAAAGGGCAACAAGCAGATCAAGAAAGGCAAGGGCCGTATCACCAGTGGCAACAAGCAGGTCGCCCAGGGTCGCAAGATGGTGGATGAGAGCCTCTCGACCTATCGCCAGTCTTTCCCGGAACAGTCCGTGACACTGGAAAAGAAGTAACCCGCCATCGCGATAATCATTTCGCAGCTGATACTGGAAGGCCGCTGACATTCGTGTCGGCGGCCTTTTTCTTTGATGCCATCACCAGAGCTTAAAGACGAAAAACCCCGCTTGCGCGGGGTTCTGTAAGACATCTTGGCTGGGCGTGATCAGTACTGCATCACGCTCGCCACGTTGCCACCGCCGGTCTGGGTGATGGTGGAAGTATTGGTGAAGCCTGTCTGTGTCACATTGGCGGTATTCGGAGCAAAGCTCATGAGGCCGCCAGCCTGCTGCAGAATGGTGGATTCGTTGTGTCCACCCACCTGCAGGACAGTCGCATCATCGTTGTAACCTGTCTGGGTAATGTAGGACTCGTTATCAACCGCCCAAACCTGGGTGACACTGGCATCGTTATTGAAACCGCTTTGCTCAGTCATGGCCAGATTGCCCAGGCCAGCCTGCTTGATATCAGAATCATTGAAAGCACCGCTCTGAATGACCATGCTGCGATTACCGTAACCGTATTGGTCTATCTCGGAGTCATTGTGGAAGTCAGATTGAGATACGCTGGCACGGTTGTAGCCACCCGCCTGATTGATTTCGGAATCATGTGACTTTCCGCTTTGCGTGACACTAGCTCGCTGATGCTTGCCGGACTGTGCGATGTCCGAGTCACTGCCCCCCCCCGTCTGCATGACACGTGCCTTGCTGTACTTCCCGCTCTGCAACACGCTGGAGTCATGGTAGATGCCGCTCTGGCTGATGGAAGCAACATTGTATTCACCGCTCTGCTCGACATCGGAATCATGGCCGAGCCCCAGCTGGGTCACGGCCGCTGTCTCGTGGCTACCGCTTTGAGTGGCGAAGGACGAGTTGAAGGCGCCTGTCTGGGTCACGGTCAAGTCATTGAAACGACCGCTTGAGTTCGGGCCGCTGTCGCCCTGCTTGGAAACGGAGTCGTTGCGCAGGCCTTCCTGGGTGATGGTGGCTGTGTTCATGAAGCTTTTCTGGTCGACATCAGCGCGGTTGCGGCGCCCATCCTGGTAGACCGTTGCTGTCTGTGCCCGGCCCTGCTGCAGGACATCTGTCATATTGCTCAGGCCTTGCTGGTTGACGCTGGCAATGCTCGCGACACCGCTCTGGTAGACAGTGGCGCCGTTGAAGGCCCCTGTCTGGTCGATATCACTGGTATGCTCGCCGGCGTTGAACGGATTTCCATTTCGATCACCTTGAGTGACTGTCGCGCCATTGGCGAAACCTGTCTGATCGATCTCGGAAGTGTTATCCACGGCCATTGCATGGGAAGAGAAAGCAACAGCGGCAGCCAGCAAGCTCAGTTGGATTTTCATGGTTTGTTCCCTTGTGTAGATCGTTTTTTGATTTGTGTTTTTATTGTTGATTTGTTTCTGGTCGTGCATCCCCTGACATGATGACGGTCTGGTTGTTCGTTATCCACGACATCATGTTGTACTGCTACTGCTCTTTTGTGCTCTTGCAAGAAGGTTGTATTCTTCATGCAAGACTCGTGACTACATGAAAGCGAGAACCTTATCTGGCCAGACAAAATCTTTATTGGCGGTTCGAAGATAACGAATGTTCAGCTACTACCTTCACAAGAATCACTGTCATATAGCGATATCATGCGAGCCATTGTGGTAAATATCACTGCTGTATGACCTGGACACGCATATGACCACGTGCGTATTGGGTGATGCTTGCGGGTATTTGACTACTACCCTGCTGTAGAAGCGTGGCGCTCCCCCCAATGCCAGTCTGCTGGATGCTGGCACTTTGCCCAACGCCTTGCTGAATGATCAGCGCATCATGATACTGGCCTTGCTGAAGGATGTTGGCTTCATGCAAGGCACCCTCTTGCAGTGTGTATGCCATGTTTCCATTGCCATATTGGTCTACGCCCGCCTCATTCAGGGCCCCATCCTGGCCAATCAATGAGAAGTTGCCATTGCCACGCTGAGCGATCATCGCTGAGTTGTACGCGCCAGATTGCTCGATGACTGCCACTGAATGACTGCTTTTCAATTCTGACGTGGTCGCCAAGTCATAGGCTAATACCCACGAGTTGAGTGTCAGTAATGAACAGAAAAGGCAGGCCTGTAGCATTCTTATTTGTTGATGCTTTGCCGAAGCCATGGCGTGAGTCCATCCAGGTGACCGTCTAAGTACACTAACTATTGGTCTTTATAGAGGCCATCGCCATCAGTCCTTTTCGGGTTTATGAGGGCTAGAGATTGCTACTCTTTATGCCTTGCACAATAGCGGTGAGTCACGATAAAGAATGGTCAGATATTCAGTATCGTTCAGGGAGGTATTACTGTTGATGGTATGAGGCACATGATGTTTCATGTTTCGCTATTTTAATTTTTTCTTGTATATTGTGCCGGTAAGAAAAAGGCAGCCACCTCTTGCGAGGTGGCTGCCTTTTGATTGATAAATAAACACCGTGAATAGCACGATGCTCTCTGTGAGGCCTTGAATGTGGGATGGCCCTATAACATCGGGGTCGGGGCTTGCAGGTAATCCATCAGTTCTGATGTCTGAAGGCTGTCCGGGTCCTGGAGTACCCAGAGCTGGCGTTCGACGCCTTGCGCAATCAAGTGAATCACGGCAGATTCGATGGCGGACATGACCGCCATCTGCACAGGTTCATTGCTAGTATATCCCGCCTCCATTTCCAGCAATCGACTGAAATCGATGAAGCGATAGACGCCCGCTCGAAGCTCGCGAGAGTAGATCGTCTTGCTGGTATTGACGTTGGCGATGACCTGGCCGGTGGTGATATCCACTGCGCGCAGATTCACGGTCACCTGGTCGACCTGATACTGACCCGATGCCCCGATACCGAAGTATTCCGCTCCCGCCCCTCCTGTTCTTACGTTGGAGTCGAAAGCGATGATTCCGCCTTCGAAAAGCAGATTGGCTGCCTGCAATGCCTCAATATCCCCCTGGCCGTTTCTCTCCAGATTGGCCCGGATGATCTTGCGTTCCGTGAGCAGGTTCTGCAGGCCGACACGCTCCAGAGGAATGAACCAGCCGGAGTCGGAGAGAGCGGCACTTAGCATGGCCGCCCCTCCCTGGGTCACTGCCGTGGAGAAAGTACTGGCCGGTGCCGGTCGGTACTGGCCTGTCTGGTCACGGAAATCATAGATGGCGACCGGAATACGTCCGGCTGGTGGCGGCAGGCTGATCAAGTCCTGATAGGTGGCGGTTCTTGGCATCAAGGTGCTTGGAACCCCTTCAAGCCCATTGGTATTGGTGACCATCGGTGCACAGCCAGCAAGCGCCAGGCTGGCAATGGCGAGCATGGGAGTGAGTATCTTCATTGTACGAAACCCTTCATCAGTAGCGGGTCAGAATGAATTACCTGATGTACCGAGGTTGATGACGGTGGTTTCACCTGTGGCGCGGTCAAGCACCTGCATGGAGAAACCGCCATTACCGTTGCTGACCACTTCAATGCGCAGCTGCGCACTGTCAATCACGCTGGAACGGCCGGGTTCTGTAGCTTCTACTGCATCGGTAATGGCATCAGAGACCAAGCTATTACGCAGGTCATTGATGAAGAGTTCGGTATCGGAGAGGCTATCGAATGAGTAGGCATCAGGATCCTCGTGAGTGTCCTGGGCCTGGGCCTTGCCAAGCAGGTAGCTGCCATTGAGAGGGTTGCCACCAAAGCTCGGGTTGATGGGCTGATAGATGAGCTCACCGGCATATAGCGGCATCGCCGATAACAGCAACGACACCGCGAGTGTCTGATGCTTCATGATGTTCCCCTGTTCCCTTGCGTATTGTCAGGGCCTCCGTGTCTGGAGCCCATTTATTATGTCGGTCTTCAGTACATCAGAATTCGTCACCGGCCATATCTGGGTCATCGCGGAGAGCTTCCAGCACCTTGCGACGCAGGAACTGATCGGAGACGCTTGATACAGCGGCGCTGGCGTACATATCCACGTCATTCAGGCGTGGAGGGAGCGTCGCCTCATACAGAACGTTGTTGCCTTGGGTAATCCAGATGAGGCTGCCCCAGCGTGCCGAAGGGCGCTCGTGGATACTCAGAGAGGTGTTTCTCAGGGCTGGACTATCAAGGCGTTGCTGGCTGAATTGACGATAGAAGGTCTTGCCGATCATCGTCATGGTGCGATCTATCATCACTCCGTTCAGGCCATCACTGAGTCTGGCGCGAGGCCGCTGGATGGCGACCCCATCGTGGCCATCCGACCGAGCCTCGCTGCCTTCGCTGGCAACCGAGACTTCTGATTTCACCGCCTCCGGCGCTGATTGCGCGAAGGCATGCGATATCAAGGAAAGTGCCAGTCCCCATGCGAAGGCATGGTGGGCAACCATGCCTCCGAGGCTCACGACATCTGCACTCGTCTAGCGATACGCGGTGTGCGTGACACTGGCATGGCAAGGTTCTGGCGAGCCCAGTTCATGGCCTGGATGCGATTGTGCACCTTGATCTTGCGGAAGATGTTGTAGAGGTGTGACTTGACCGTATGTTCGCTGACGAACAGCTGGTCTGCTATCTCGGTATTGGAGGCTCCCGTGCCCAGCAGGCCGATGATCTCTACTTCGCGTTGCGTCAGACCGCAGACGGGGCGATAGGCGTTCAGCTGCTGACGACGATAGAAGTCCAACAAGCGAGTCATCAGCGGGCGGGACATCCACATGTCGCCTTCCAGCAATTTCGCGATTCCCTTGCTGATCAGCGACAGACTGTCCTGACGATAGAAGACACCTTGCAGGTGCGTGCTGACCAGCAGGCTTGCGGCCTCTTCCTCATCACTGATGTTGATCGCTGCCAGCTCGGCACTGGCATCCTGACTGGCATCAGCATCCCAGCGTTGCATCGTGGTCTCGTCGACGTGGTCGGTATCGAGAAGCACGATCGTCCTGTCTGCCTGCCCTGGGGTGTAATCCTCGTCGGGGCTTGCGGAAGCCACCTGACACTCAAGCTGCTGGCGAATGTAATCCATGAACAGCGCTGACTGCGGATTGCAGTCAGTCACCAGCAGCACCATTGCATTCCCTGTAATCATGGTGCGAGACCTCTGAGTTGTCTTACCGATTTTCTTAGCGGAGCCATTGCGAAAGTGGTTGGAGATGTTGCTGTGACGAGTGGCACTCCTCTGCGTCGGGCATTACGCATCGGGCACCCCCTTATAGTTGCCTGACAGGCATGATAAGGCAACCTAAGGTCATAACTTGCTAATCTGTTAGATTTGTTATTGCTAATTTTTCCTTGGCAGAAGCTGGAAAATAACAACGAAAACAGTACCTAATCCTCGACAGAGTTGTCTGTCATTTAGCCTTCATCCTGGTGAGTACAGTAAAAACCAGACCATTGCGTCTTCGGGATGAGGTCACTTGCTACCGTGAAGGTACCATAAGTCTGGTACCTTCGTGCATCGCTTTCATATCGTTGTGTAATAGGTCTTGTCTTTTTGTAACTGAAGGGTGCGGCCGTGACTGGAAAGCGACGCACTCTGCCAGGATTTCAGAACTAGATCACTCGAATGGAGTGCTTACTACCTGCAAGAGCCCTGCAGGAGTGCTGGTAGTCCCTGTGTGATGCGTCGGTCTGGCCTACGCCAGTCGCTCGTATCAGATCGCCCCGAATTTCAGGTTTCCGGGTTCGGTGTTCGATGGGGGGCGTGCTGCGGGAGGTAGAGATTGAGATGCTCGTGCGCCCACTCGATGGCCTGATGCCGGTTGTGAACCCTGATTTTACGAAAGATATTATATAAATGAGACTTTACCGTGTGCTGACTGAGGTTCAAACGTTGAGCAATATCGACATTACTCTGTCGAGTGGCGATCAGGGATAATATTTCCAGTTCCCTTTGCGTCAATCCCATGACAGGTTGGAAGGCGATCTGTTGTTGTTGACGATAATGACGAATCAGCGATTGCATCAATTTTCGCGATAACCATATCTCCTCGTCCAGCATCGCCTTTATACCCTGACTTATCTGAGAAAGATTATCATGTCGGTAGAAGATGCCGTTCAAGGGAACATGCAAAAGCAGGGCGATGGCAGCGTCCTCATGCTCGACATTGAATGCGGCTGACCTGGAAAGCGAGCTCCAGTGGGTCATCTTCGCCAGGTCGCATTGTGCGCTGTCGATCAGCACCAGATTCGGCGTGGCAGGCGTGTCGGCCTCCCTGTCGCAGGCTTCCACGGAGCATTGAAGCTGTTCATGCAGATAATCGACAAACAGCTCAGTCTGTGGAGACAAGGCGGTCACGAACAGGACTTTGGTCGTTTGCATGGGGCACTCCTGCCGTGGTGTCAGAACCTGATGGAACGGTGACAGACCGAAGGATGTAGTGCTTGCCAGGTCAGCGAGTCATCACTCTCAGTCTAGACAAGCGTGATGAGGCAATGCCGTCCTTGGATAGTGCCAGATGGCATAAGAACCTCTTCTTGTTATTCTTTGAATTAGCCCTTTGGGATCAGTGGGTTGGGAGGAGCCCTGGGTAGGTGTCAGTCTTGGTGGGTAACAGGCATAGTGAAATCCCGTGTTGGGATGAGTGGAGATTGGTAAGCCATCGAGCATCCGGGGGCAGACGAGCTCAAGTGAGCCGGGTGATTTTCGTGAGGCTTCAATACCAGTTTGCTCAGTCAGAATGAAAGCTGCCCCGCGTGTACCTATCGGACTCACACGATAGAATGTGTCTTGTACCCTCTGCCTGTTTTCATGATGTTCTCGCAGGGTCGCACGTTTCTTCTGACACCACCCCCGGAGATGTTCATGTCTGCCTCATCACTTGTGCTGGCCAGTGGCAATGCTGGCAAGCTGCGGGAATTCGCTCGCTTGCTGGCTCCACTGGGTATTGCCCCGATTCCTCAGAGCCAGTTGGGTGTCAGTGATGCCGAAGAGACCGGGTTGACCTTCGTCGAGAATGCCTTGATCAAGGCGCGTCATGCCGCCGCCATCACCGGTCTTCCGGCACTGGCCGATGATTCGGGGATCGAGGTCGATGCGCTGGACGGCGAGCCCGGTATCTACTCGGCACGTTTCGCCTCGCGTCGTCAGCAAGGCCAGGGAGATCAGGACAACAATGCGGCCTTGCTGTCAGCGCTGGAAGGTGTGCCGGAGGAGGCGCGTACGGCGCGCTACTGGTGTGTGCTGGTCTACCTTCGGCATGCGGCAGACCCTGTCCCCATCATCGTGCAGGCCAGCTGGGAGGGCCGGGTGCTGACCGCTCCGAGTGGTGATGGCGGTTTCGGCTATGACCCCCTCTTCTGGTTGCCAGAGCAGGGCATGAGTGCGGCACAGCTTGAGGCATCCACCAAGAATCGACTCAGTCACCGGGGCCGTGCCATGCAGCAGCTGCTTCAAGCATTGACCGCTGCAAGTGAGAGCGCTTGATGTCCGTCGAGTCGTTGCCGCCGTTATCCCTCTATATTCATGTGCCGTGGTGCGTGCGCAAATGCCCTTACTGTGATTTCAATTCCCATGGTGTGGGCCGCGATGCCCATCTGCCGGAGGTGGAGTACATCACGGCACTGCTGGCGGATCTGGACCAGGATCTCCAATGCCTCCAGGGGCAGCCTGAGCGTGAACTGCAAAGCATCTTCATCGGTGGCGGGACCCCGAGCCTGCTGAGCGGGCAGGCCTACCAGCGGCTGTTCGATGGCATTCGCGAGCGCGTGGCACTGTCCGAGGGATGCGAGATCACGCTGGAGGCCAATCCCGGCACGCTGGAACAAGGCCGCTTCGCTGCCTATCGCGCTGCCGGCATCAATCGGCTGTCCATCGGGGTACAGACCTTCCAGTCGGAACAGCTCAGCGTACTGGGGCGTATCCACTCCGCACAGGAGGCCGAACGAGCGGTTGCCAGCGCACGTGCCGCCGGTTTCGACAACTTCAACATCGACCTGATGCATGGCCTGCCGGGACAGACATTGGAAACGGCGCTGGATGACATCCAGCGCGCACTGGCGCTCAAGCCCACTCATCTCTCGTGGTATCAACTGACGCTGGAGCCCAATACCGAGTTCTACTCGCGCCCCCCGGTGCTGCCGGAAGATGATCTGCTGTGGGACATTCAGGATCATGGTCACGAGATGCTGGAAAGCGGCGGATTCCGTCGCTATGAAATTTCCGCCTACGCCCTTGAGGGGCGAGGGGCACGCCACAACCTGAACTACTGGAAATTCGGAGATTATCTCGGCATCGGTGCGGGCGCGCACGGCAAGCTGACGCTGGCGAAGACGGACAGCAGCGGGAACTTCACTGGCGAGCTGCAGCTCCAGCGACGCTGGAAGAGCCGGCAGCCCCAGGCCTATCTGCGTCGCATGCAGGACCCGCGTGGCTTCATTGCCGGTCAGCAGGAGATCGCCCCGGAAGAGCTGGCACTCGAGTTCATGATGAATGCGCTGCGTCTGACGGATGGCGTCAGCTTCGAGGAGATGCGCCGCACGACCGGGCTTGAGCGCGAGGCCTTGGAGCCGGGGCTGAGTCTGGCGCGCGCGCGCGGGCTTATCGTTGAGGATGACGCGCTGTTGCGTGCCTCGCCGCAGGGCTTATTGTTCCTCAATGACCTGCTGGCCATGTTCGACACCTGAACGATCAGGCATGATCACACCAGAATGTGGCACTACGCCGATGTCGTCTTGCCATCCATGAGAGTGAAGATAGGGAGCGTTACCATGAAGAAGTCCGTACTCCTGGCCCTGCCGCTGGCAGCTGCCGTCGCGATGGCGGGTTGCACCACGACCAACCCGTATACCAATGAGCAGCAGACCTCCAGTACGGCCAAGGGTGCCGGTATCGGGGCTGTCGTTGGTGCCATCGCCGGGGCGACCAAGAGTGGCAACCATCGTCTCGACAAGGCGCTGATCGGCGCGGCAGCCGGCGCGGCAGCCGGTGGTGGCATCGGGTATTACATGGATGTCCAGGAAGCCAAGCTGCGTGATCAGCTGCAGGGCACCGGCGTCAGCGTGACCCGTGTCGGCGATCAGATCATCCTCAACATGCCGTCCAACGTCACCTTCGGTTCCGATTCCAGCACTCTGTCCGGCCAGATTCAGCCGGTCATGGATGGTGTGATCACGGTCCTCAAGGAATATGACGAGACTCGCGTCAACATCGCGGGCTATACCGATTCTACCGGTGCCAGCAACTACAACCAGAATCTGTCCGAGCTGCGTGCCCAGGCGGTCGGCAACTATCTGGCCAGTGGTGGCATCGCCTTCAATCGTCTGAACATGCGTGGTTATGGCGAAGCCAGCCCGGTGGCATCGAATGATACCCAGTCCGGTCGTGCACAGAACCGTCGCGTCGAGATCACTCTGACTCCGCTGGAAAGCTGAGTCTCAGCCAGCTGTCCTGACGGCAGCGGGTCGCATCGATGTTTCAGACAAGGCCTGCGCTTCGGCGTGGGCCTTGTCGTCTGTGAAGGACGGCTTTTGGGGTGACAAGTGACCATCTCTGCTATCCTTCAGCCCCTTCAGCGGTCTTCATCCATCGGTCACTTTGGCTGAAGCCACCGCCCCCAGATTTCTGTCCAGCCGGCATCATGCCGCTGACATCGCCGTATCAAGGAGGCGCATTTGCTCGCCTATCAGCACGCCTATCACGCCGGCAACTTCGCCGATCTCCACAAACACCTGCTGGCCAATACGCTCGCCGAGCATCTATTACGTAAAGAGTCGCCTGTTACGTTCATCGATACCCATGCCGGACGCGGCTGGTATCCCCTGGCGGCACGTGAAACAGAGCAATTGCGCGAGTATGAGCAGGGCGTGTTGCCAGTGTGGCAGGTGCGCGATCGCTGGCTGACGGACGCGGGCGAACCTGCCCCAGGTGCAACGGACAAGCCACTGGCACGCTGGTTGGCCAGGCTGGCCGACATGCAGCCCGAGAGTGGCAAGGGAGCGCCGTCCACGTTGAGCGTCTATCCCGGTTCGCCCTGGTGGTTGAGCCAGGCGTTGCGTCAGGGGGACAGGCTGCTCGCGTATGAACTGCATCCGGGTGAGATCTACCACTTCGACCAGGCGCCGGTGCAGCGTGACAGTCTTGGCAAGGTGATGCGCCGCCAGCAGGACGGGCTGTCTGGCCTGTTGGCAGCAGTGCCGGTCACCACGCCGCGTGTCGCGGTGCTGATCGACCCCAGTTACGAGCTCAAGAACGATTACCGTGATGTGGCGGATGTCGTGGTCGAGACGCTGCGCAAGTCTCGCCATGCCACCATCATGATCTGGTACCCGCTGCTGCCGGCCGGTCGTCAGCATGACCTGCTCGAGCGCCTCAAGAAGCAGTCGCCCGCGCCGATGTGGCGCAGCGAGCTGGTGATTGACTCGCCCGAGGGCGATCACGGCATGTATGGCTCTGGCATGCTGGTGATCAATCCTCCGTGGCAGTTCGATCGTCAGTTCTCTGCTGCCATGCAGGAGGTGGTCGAGGTGCTCAAGGGCGCATTGCCGGCTCCGCAGTCCGTTGCCGTCGAGCACAAGGGCCTGTGGTGGTTGTCGGAAGAGGTCGCACGAGCGCGCAGCGAACCCAAGCCGATGCCGCGCGAGCGGCTGCTGGCGCTGCGCAAACTCAACCAGAAGGTCAAGCGCGACGCCGACGTGGAAGTGACCCAGGCCAAGCCCAAGCGTGAGAAGCTCAAGCGCGGAGAAGGCTGGGCCAAGCCGCGCGTCCGCAATGACAGCGCGACGCCCAAGGCTAGGGGCAAGCGTCATTCCGCGACGGCCAAGCCGAAGACCAGCATCAAGGCGCAGATCAAGGACCAGCTGCATGGGCATTCCGCCCCCAGTGAGAAGCGGGTCAGCGAAAAGCCCGCCGAGCGCAAGTCGACGTCACGCCCCGAGCCGGCACAACCGCGTGGCAAGGGCGAGATGGCGGGCAAGGCTGCAGGCAAGGATTCTGCCAGCTGGAGCGACTGGTCTTCCAGCATGCCGGGCAAGGGGCGCCGTGAAGGCTCCACTCGCGTCAGCAAGCGCAGTACGCCGGCGATTGGCCGCGATGGTCAGGTCAATTCTTCCAGCACCACCAAGTTGCCCAGGAAGTATGCCTCCAGGCAGCGTCCTGAAGACACCAGCGACGTCGGCAAGCCGCTGGATGCCCGTGAGGCGCGTGCCCTGCGTGAGAAGCAGGAACACAATGCCATGAAGGGCAAGGCGACCAAGGGAAGCCCCGACAAGGGGCAGGGCAGCAAGCCGCGCGGTCCGCGCAAGCCCTGAAGGCCGGCGTGAGAGCTGAAGGCGGAAGCCTGCCACTCAGGCTTCGCAGAATAGACGCCCCCACAGGCTTCGCCTGTGGGGGCGTCTTGCGTGATCCAGTTCATGTTCACATGAATGATCAAGGCGACGCCTCGCGTCAGTGGGGAATATCTTCCTGCCAGAGGCGCTGGTAGAGGCCGGGCGTCGTCATCAATTCTTCGTGTGACCCCAGCTGCGTGACGCGCCCCTGTTCCAGCACCAGCAATCGATCTGCGTCCCGCACCGTGGCCAGACGATGTGCCACCACGATCAGGGTCACCTCGCCGCGCAACTCCTGCAGCGCCTGCTGCAGCAGCGCCTCGGTATGGCTGTCGATGCTGGCGGTGGCCTCATCCAGCAGCAGGACGCGTGGGGTGGCCACCAGAGCACGGCCGAGCGCCAGCAACTGCCGCTCCCCGGTGGAAAGGCTCAGGCCTCGCTCGCCCAGCAGCGTGTCGAGGCCCTCCGGCAGTCCGCGGATCAGCGGCGTCAGGTGTGCCTTGTCCAGCACCATGTCCAGCCGTGAATCGCTGATCTCGCGTCCCAGCAGCAGGTTGTCGCGCAATGTCGTGGCACGGATGAAGGGCTCCTGGGGAACGATGGCGATGGCCGCTGCGCGTTGGTGTGCTGACCACTCTCCCAGTGGCCGTCCATCCAGCCGGAGTTGCTCGCGGTGAGCCGGGCGCTGACCACTGAGCAGGTCGAGCAGTGTGGACTTGCCACTGCCGGTCGGGCCGACGACCCCCAGAAATTCACCACTTTCGATCGTGAGCGTGATGCCATCCAGCGCAGGGGTTTCTGCTCCCTGGTGCCAGTGATTCAGATGCTCGAGCTGATAGTGACCACTCGCCAACGTCGTGATGGCATCTGTCTCACTCGCTCGTGCTGATGCCGGCGTGGAGGAGGGGGCAGCCTTTGCCCCGGACTCCGTCATCGTCCCCGGCGCTTCCCCTTCCCGTGGAGTCTCCAGCACTTCTTCCAGACGTCCAGCGGCTACCAGCGCTGACTGGAAGACCTGCAGGCGTTGGGTAATCTCGATCAGCGGTTCGCTGATGCGCCCCAGCCAGGCGATGAAGGCATACAGCACGCCCAGCTCAGCGCCTCCGCCCAGTTCACGCAGCCCGAAGACCGCGACCAGTGTCAGCGTGATCAGCATGGCCATCAGGTCGATGGCGGAACGCAGCAACAGGCCCGAGACGCGTACCGTGCGCATGCGCGCTGAATATTGCGCGAGATTGAGGCGATGATAGCGCTCGCCGAAGCGCGTCGTCTGGTGGCTGGCCTGCAGGACACTCATCCCGCCGATCGCCTCGGCGATACGTGCATTCTGAAAGGCGCGCAGTCGGCGTACTTCACTGGCAGCACGACCGGAGAAACGCTGATAGAGCCAGATCAAGCCGACGGAAAGCGGAATCAGTGCCATCGCGATGAGCGCGAGGGTGCCATCCATCAACGCCATGGCGGACAGTATGCCAATCAGCAGCACCACGTTGCCGACCAGCGTGGCCAGTACTCCGACATACAGCTCCTTCAGGGACTCGGTATCGTTGGTCACGCGTGCCACCAGTTCACCGGCCGCCAGAGTGTCCAATGTCGTCAGTGGCTGATGGAGCAGGTGAGTGAAGACTCGCTCACGCAGATCGCGCACGCTGGCGAGTGCCAGGCGTGCGAAGCGCAGTTGCTGCAGATAGCGCCCGGCGGCAGCCCCACCCTGGGTGATCAGGTACAGACCCATCAGCCCTGCCAGCGCCTCGGGGGCCAGATTGCCGGGAATCAGGTGCTCATCCAGGTAACGCTGTGTCAGCCACGGGCCGAGGACGTCCAGCGCCGTGGCAACGATCAGGATCGACAGCGCGCGCAGGACATCCCCCAGGCGCTGCCTCAGCGGTTGCCACAGCAGTATCAGGCGACGACGGCTGAGCAAGCGTGATGCCACGGGAGCCTCGGATTGCGTGTGACTCATGAGCGCACTCCCTGCGGTGCATCGCTGTCCCGGTCTGCCTGCTGGGCCTGCCAGAGTCGCCAGTAGGCGCCACGTGCCTCGAGCAGCGTCTGGTGATTGCCCTGTTCGAGAATGCGCCCGTCCTCGAGGACCAGAATGCGCTGACAGCGCTGGACGGCTGACAGACGATGACTATTGATGATCAGCGTGCGCTGTCGTCCCTGGCGCTCAGAGTGTTGCAGACGTGCCAGCGTGGTCAGCAGGGTGCGCTCGGTGACCTGATCCACGGCGGACAGGGTGTCATCCAGCAGTAGGATGGGAGCCTCGGTGAGCAGACTGCGCGCCAGTGCCAAGCGTTGACGCTGGCCGCCGGAGAGCGTGATGCCACGCTCGCCGATCATGGTATCGAGCCCGGCGGGAAGACGCGCGAGATCATTGTCGAAGGCGGCGGCGCTCAACGCCTGGTGTATTCGCGCATGGCTGGCCTCGGGACACGCGAGGGCGACATTGTCGGCCACCGAGAGCGCAAACAGGAAGGGATCCTGCGGGACGAGCGAGAACTGGCCACGCCATGCGCGAAGTGTGTACTCACTTGCGGGGTGACCTCCCAGTGTCAGCGTTCCCTGGTCGTCTGACAGCGGCCAGCTGCGAGACAGCAGGCGCAGTAGCGTGGACTTGCCGCTGCCGGTTGCACCGACGATTCCCAGGCTTTCCCCTGCCGCCACCTCAAGCGAGAGCGGTCCAAGAGCACGCTGCTGGCTTCCGGGGTAGTGGAATTCCTTGATCTCAAGGCGGAGTGAGTGGTCGCTTACTTCATCCCGTGTGCCGGTATCCTGCAGCGCTTCCGGGGCCGCATGGAAGATGGCCAGGCGACGAGCGGCCGCCGCACCACGCTGCAGGATGTTCAGGCACCAGCCGAGCGCGAACATCGGCCAGATCAACTGGGCGAGATAGAGCGAGAAGCTGGTCAGTTGTCCAAGCGTGATGGCCTCCTGGAGATAGCGCCAGCTGCCGATGCCCAGCGTCAACAAGGTGGCCATCGAGAGCGAGAGAAACACCACGGGGCTGAAGGCGGCCTCGAGTGTCTGGACGCGATAATCCACGCGTTCGGCGGCCGCGGCGCGTTTCGAGAAGGCGCGGGCTTCGTCATCGAGCAGCGCATGACTCCTGAGCATGCGAATGCCGGCGAAGGCTTCCTGGGTCTGGTCGTTGAGGTCCGAGAAGCGTTCCAGCGATTCGCGAAAACGCAGTCCGATACGTCGGGAGATTCGGGCAAAGGCCCAGGCCATGAAGGGGAACGGCAGCAAGGCAAGCAATGTCAGCGGCACATCGATCGCGAACAGCATGATGCCCAGCACCAGTACGAAGGTCATGGCGCCATCGACGCTGGACAGCACACCTTCTGCGGCGGCCATCTCCACGGCATCGATGTCCTGACTGGCGTGCGCCATCAGGTCTCCGGTGCGATGACGCTGATAGAAGCCGGGGTCCAGGCGTGTCAGCTTGGCGTGAAAGGCATCACGCTGCTCCGTCCCCAGCCGATAGGCGGTCCCGAACAGCGCCACGCGCCAGGCATAGCGCAGGGCGTAGAGCGCGAGGCCCGCTGCCACCAGCCACCACAGGCGGGTCAGCAGGGCATCATGATCCAGACTGCCATCACGCAGGGCATCGATGGTGGCGCCGATGGCCCACGGCAGCAGCAGATTCAGCCCCGCGACCCCGATCAGGAACGCGATGGCCAGCAGGTAGCGGGGCCAGTGGCGGGTGAAGAAATCGAGCAGCAGATGTCGCAATGGGGCCTCGGGAAGAGGCCCTGTGCTCAGCTCGGCGGCGGGGTTCGGCGGGAGTGAGGTGCTGGAGTCACGGGACTCGCGATGGGGATCCTGCGGCCTTTTCGATGTTGCGCGTCCCGCCATGTCGACTCCCTGTCTGCCCCTGCCCATCTTCGCCACTCGGAGATGTTCGGCAGAGGCAGTATAACGAGAGTCTGTCCGCCAGACGCAAGCGCTGGCGGCGGGAGGCTTTCGGGAGGAGAAGGTCAGTCCGGCGGGATCACTTGCCGATGCAGAAGCTGCCGAAGATTTCCCCGAGCAGATCATCGGCCGAGAATTCACCGGTGATCTCGGACAGCGCCATCTGGGCAGCACGCAGGTCTTCGGCCAGCAGCTCCCCCGCCGCGGCGCCAAGCAGCTGGGCCTCGCCGTTGTCGAGAGACTCGCCGGCACGCTCCAGCGCATCCAGGTGACGACGGCGGGCGCTGAAGCGACCTTCGGCCGTGCCGGTGAAGCCCATGATGTCCTTGAGGTGATCACGCAAGGCATCCAGGCCCTGATTGTCGCGCGCCGAGATGCGCACCACGCTGGCCTGATGACGCGCCTGCTCGGCATCGCCATCCTCGATGGCAGTGACGTTGGTCAACCCGGGCGTCTCGCCGCTGGTGTCGATCTTGTTGCGGACCAGCGTCAGGCGTGACGGATCCGGCAGGCGTGCGACGAATTCCGGCCAGATCTCCATCGGGTCGGTGGCTGACGTGGTCGCGGCATCGACCAGCAACAGGACGCGATCCGCCTTCTCGATCTCGTCCCAGGCGCGCTGCACGCCGATGCGCTCGACGGCGTCCGGGGTATCTCGCAGGCCAGCGGTATCGATGACATGCAGTGGCATGCCGTCGAGGTGGATGTGCTCACGTAGCACGTCGCGCGTGGTGCCTTCGATGTCGGTGACGATGGCGGTGTCCTGCTCAGTCAGCGCATTGAGCAGGCTCGACTTGCCGGCATTGGGGCGGCCGGCGATCACCACCGTCATGCCCTCGCGCATCAGGGCACCCTGGTTGGCGGCGGCGCGCACGCCCATCAGCTCGGCCTTGACCTCATTGAGGCGCGCCGCGACATGCCCGTCGGCCAGGAAGTCGATTTCCTCTTCCGGGAAATCGATGGCGGCCTCGACGTAGATGCGCAGCTCGATCAGGCGCTGTACCAGCGCACTGACACGCGTCGAGAACTCGCCCTTGAGCGAACGCAGCGCATTCTCGGCCGCCGCGCGTGAGCTGGCATCGATCAGGTCGGCGATGGCCTCGGCCTGGGCGAGATCCAGCTTGTCGTTCAGGAAGGCACGCTCACTGAACTCACCGGGGCGTGCCAGGCGTGCGCCCAGCTGCACGCAGCGCTCCAGCAGCAGATCCATGATCACCGGGCCACCATGCCCCTGCAGTTCCAGCACATCCTCGCCGGTGAAGGAATTCGGGCCCTTGAAGTAGAGCGCGATGCCTTCGTCGAGGGCGATGGGGTTGCCCTGGGTGTCCAGTCCCATGAACGGGCCATAGTGGGCATGACGCGGCGGGGGGCACTGGCCCAGCATGGCCTGGGCGATGGCCTGGCAGGCCGGCCCGGAGACACGGATGATGCCGACGCCACCACGGCCGGGCGGAGTGGCCAGTGCCGCGATGGAGTCAGGCTGGTAGGCGGTAGACATGCAGAAACCTCGGGCACGAAGCCGGAATGAAGGTGTAGGGGATGGGCGCTATTGTCGCGGCTGACGCCCCGCGACAGCAAGCGAGGGTGTGTCCGGAAGCATCAGCTGGCAGCAGGGCGGTCACGATCGCTCGAGAAAACAGAGGCCTGAAACGCCACGACCCCCGCCAGAGGCGAGGGTCGTGGGTGAGTCATGTCAGGCGAACCTGAAAGGCATCATGCGCCTTTCTTGGTCGGCTCGGCATTCTCGATCTGACGGGTGATGACGTACTGCTGAGCGATCGACAGCGTGTTGTTGACGATCCAGTACAGCACCAGACCAGCCGGGAACCACAGGAAGAAGAAGGTGAAGACGATGGGCAGCATCTTCATGATCTTCGCCTGGGTGGGGTCCGGAGGCGTCGGGTTCAGCAGCTGCTGGATGAACATCGTGAGACCCATGACGATGGGCAGGATGAACAGCGGATCCTTCACGGAAAGATCCTGAATCCACAGCATGAACGGCGCGTGACGCAGTTCGACGGACTCCATCAGCATCCAGTAAAGGGCGATGAAGACCGGCATCTGGATCACGATCGGCAGACAGCCGCCCAGCGGATTGATCTTCTCCGTCTGGTAGAACTTCATCATCTCCTGGGAGACCTTCTGGCGGTCGCTGCCGTACTTCTCCTTGATGCGCTGCATCTCGGGGCCCATCTTGCGCATCTTGGCCATCGAGCGGTATGCGGTCGCGGAGAGCGGGAACAGCACGACCTTCACCAGCACGGTCAGCAGGATGATGGAGGCACCCCAGTTGCCGACCAGCGCGTGGATGTGCTCCAGCAGCCAGAACAGCGGATTGGCCAGGAACCACAGCCAACCGAAGTCGACCACCAGTTCCAGATAGGGCGCGGTCGCTTCCAGCTGGTCCTGATCCTTCGGTCCGACGTACAGGGTGGCACCGAGCTCAGCCTGCTGACCGGCCGCGACCTGGGTGGTCGGGCTGGCGAAGGCCGCCACGTTGCGGTTCTGCTTGTCGACGCTGGTGTAGTACAGATTCTTCTGATTGTCAGCCGGCACCCAGGCAGACACGAAGTAGTGCTGGATCATGGAGACCCAGCCACCCTGGATGTCGACATTCTTGAAGCTGCCGTCCTGGATATCTTCGAAATCCACCTTCTGGTAGTGGTTCTCTTCTGACGAGAAGGCCGCACCCAGATAGGACTTCATGCCCATGCCGCCACCGGTGGACGGATCGGCACTGTTGTCGCGAGCCAGCTGACCGATGAAGCGTGCACCGACCGGTTGCTGGGACTGGTTGTCCAGCAGATAGTCAACCTTGAGCTGGTAGCTGTCCTTGCTGACGGTGAAGCGCTTGATGATCGCGACGCCGTTGACGTCGGCCTTCAGGTCCACCTGCAGGCTATCGTCATTCTCGCCCATGAGGTAGCTGTTGCTATCGGCGGAGAAGGCGATACGTCCCTTGTGACCATCCAGCTGCAGGCCGGACTTGGCCACGTAGCTGCGTGACTGATTGTCAGACAGCAGGACGAAGGGGGCTTCAGAGGTGTTGTTCTGCTTGTGCTCGAGCAGGGCGGCATAGACGACGTCGCCACCCTGCGGGTCGATACGCAGGTCCAGCACGTCGCTCTTGA
Organism: Cobetia sp. 5-11-6-3; assembly: GCF_013374055.1. Taxonomy (NCBI): domain Bacteria; kingdom Pseudomonadati; phylum Pseudomonadota; class Gammaproteobacteria; order Oceanospirillales; family Halomonadaceae; genus Cobetia; species Cobetia sp. 5-11-6-3. Next base: position 161,215 of record NZ_BLWJ01000005.1, read on the forward strand.
CTTCGATCAGGCTGTTGCTCGGAGTACTGGTCGCACTGTCCGGCGTTGCAAGACCGGTATCGCCGCTGGAAGCATTGCTGCTGCTCGGAGCCTCAAGGCCCTGGGCAGTGGCGTTGGCAGCCTGAGAGGCCACCTGGGGAGCCTGTGTCTCTGCAGCGGGCTGGTCGTAATCCTTGTTCCACTGGACGACCAGCAGATAGGCGACAACCGCAAGCGGAATCACGAGGAGTAATCGTTTGACATCCATTGTGTATACCCGGTGGAGGGTGAATCAATCTGGCGGGAGTCAGATGAGTCCGGGTACGAACGGTGGGGCGCATAACGAAAAAAACGCCACATGCCGGACGCACCGGAGAGGTGTCGCGTCAGGCAGGTGGCGTTGACTTGGCCGCTTTCAGACGTCTGGCATCCTTCTCCAGACGAGCCCACATGCCGTCAAGCTGGCGATGCAGTGTCTCGTTGTCCAGCTCGTTCACACCTCGCTTGGCCAATACGACGATGTCGACGGCCGGAAGGCGATGCTGGCGGAGGCGAATGGATTCGCGTGTCAGACGTTTGAGGCGGTTGCGATCTACGGCACGGCGCACGTTCTTCTTGCTGAACACCAACCCCAGGCGGGCATGTCCCAGGTCGTTCGGACACGCCAGAGCCAGAAGCCCCTTGCCGTGTACCTTGAGGGTGGTGTGATCGAAGACGTGCCGGTAATCCCCGGCAGTCAGCAAGCGAAGCTGCCGGGGAAATCCCTGACGGGACATCCGGGCCTCGATCAGGCGCTCAGACGCTTACGGCCTTTCGCACGACGACGCTGGATGACCTCACGGCCACCTTTGGTCGCCATACGAGCACGGAAACCGTGTGTGCGCTTGCGCTTCAGGACGCTCGGCTGAAATGTGCGTTTCATAGCTGCTTCTTCCCACGTGGTTGTTTGGAAAAGGTCAACGAATGTTGCCCTGTATCCACATGAGGACAGGGCAGATTGGTCAGGGGCAGGGATTCTAGTGAATCTGCAAGTCGCTTGCAATGTCGCGTGAGAAGTTGTCCACAGCCGTTTCCCGACATTTCACTGCTGATTCGTGCCACGCCGCCCGTCAGCTGGCGTTTCTCACGGCTATCGAGCCAGCCACGGAGCACGTGTGCAGGGCCAAAAAAATCTTTGTCGAGAAAGGAGAGGAGAAACTGCGCCTCATGCTGACCGAGGGGAAGACTTGCGAAGGGGGGGGGCGGCGACTCGAGCATCGGGTCCCGCTCTTTCGGGGGATAGCCCCTGCCTCCCGGGCTGTCTTGCCCGACCAGCAAATGACAGATTCGCGGCAGGAAAGCACCGGTGGATAACCTTGCCTGTGCGTGCGTCGCCACCTCCTCGAGAGGGAAAGCGCATTCCCGAGCAAGGCCCTCGCTATCATTGCTACAGAAAGGTAGTTCTGAATATACAGTAACTATAAAGGAGGGAAGATTCTGTGGATAACCTGTTTTTGTCGAAGAAGTTCAATCTACTGCCCTCAGGATATCCCTGATGATAAAGGGTGAAGAACCTGAGTTCAGCCTGTGCATGACACTGTGCATAAGTATCGCCTTATCCCCAGCGGTCCAGATGGCCTCCATCACTCCCCAGAATGTCCAGATGGCAGAAGAATCTTGATACCCAGGTTGTCCACAGTGGATTTCCCTGCCGATGTCGTGTGGATAACTCGTGGCTTGGCCTATACAATGGCCGCCCCTTTGATCACTGGATGTGAGGTCGCGTGTCGCTCGCACTTTGGCAACAATGTCTTGACGCCCTGCAAGACGAGCTGAATTCACAGCAGTTCAACACCTGGGTTCGTCCCTTGCAGGCTGAGGAAGGTGACGGCGGAGAGCTGTGCCTGCTCGCCCCCAATCGCTTCGTACGCGACTGGGTCAATGACAAGTACCTCAAGCGGATTCATGAGCTTCTGCGTGAGCTTGCTCCGGGCAAGCCGCCCAAGGTCGAGCTCAGCGTGGGAAGCCGCCGCACGGTCTCCAATCCGCGGCCAGAGGGGGCATCGACTTCATCGGTGTCCGCTCAGGCCCCTGCGCCCGGCCAGATGCCGAGCCCGCGTGCGCCGTCAGTGCATACGCCCCCGCGTGGCAATTACGCAGAAGAGCGTGAGATGGCGGGTGACGGTGCGCAGGAGGCGGCACCGCGTCGCAATGCGCGGCAGGTGCAGGTAGAAGGCAGTCTCAAGCATTCCAGTGGCTTGAATCCGAACTTCACCTTCGAAACCTTCGTCGAAGGCAAGTCCAACCAGCTGGCGCGTGCCGCCTCCCGTCAGGTCTCCGAGAACCCGGGTGGCGCCTACAACCCGCTGTTCCTCTATGGTGGCGTCGGTCTGGGCAAGACCCACCTGATGCATGCGGTGGGCAATCATCTGGCCAAGCAGGGTGGCGAGAATGCCAAGGTGGTCTATCTGCACTCCGAGCGCTTCGTGGCTGACATGGTCAAGGCGCTGCAGCTCAATGCCATCAATGACTTCAAGCGTTTCTACCGCTCGGTGGATGCGCTGTTGATCGATGACATCCAGTTCTTTGCCGGCAAGGAGCGTTCTCAGGAAGAGTTCTTCCATACCTTCAATGCCTTGCTGGAAGGGGGGCAGCAGATGATCCTGACCTCGGATCGCTATCCGAAGGAGATCAATGGTGTCGAAGAGCGCCTGAAGTCCCGCTTCGGTTGGGGGCTGACAGTGGCCATCGAGCCGCCGGAGCTTGAGACTCGTGTCGCGATCCTGATGAAGAAGGCGGACCAGGCGAAGGTCGACCTGCCTCATGATGCCGCCTTCTTCATTGCCCAGAAGATCCGTTCCAACGTGCGTGAGCTCGAGGGTGCCCTGAAAAAGGTCATCGCGGACTCCCATTTCATGGGGCGTGCGATCAACCAGGACTTCATCCGTGAATCCCTGAAGGATCTGCTGGCATTGCAGGACAAGCAGGTGGGTGTGGACAATATCCAGCGCACCGTGGCCGAGTATTACAAGATCAAGATTTCCGATCTGCATTCCAAGCGTCGCTCGCGCTCGGTGGCACGTCCGCGTCAGGTCGCCATGGCACTTGCCAAGGAGCTGACCAATCACAGCTTGCCGGAAATCGGCGATGCCTTCGGTGGACGCGACCACACGACAGTGCTGCATGCCTGCCGCAAGGTGGCCTCACTGCGCGAAGAGAACGCCGACATTCGCGAAGACTACAAGAATCTGCTGCGTCTTCTGACCAGCTGATTCAGTTGCCACGCAGCGCCGAGAGGGTGAGGTCAACCTGTCCGGCGCTTAGTGCACCGGGCCCTGTCGTGCGACGGCCCGGAATATTTGATGAGTGTGTGCTGGTCACCGGCAAGCACTTCTCCCGTTTCCAGAGAGTGGAGTCTCCATGAAATTTGCCATTTCGCGTGAAGCCCTGCTGCGCCCGCTGTCCCTGGTGGCGGGTGTGGTCGAGCGTCGTCAAACCCTGCCGGTGCTGTCCAACGTGTTGCTGGAGGTATCTGATCAGCAACTGTCATTGACGGGGACCGACCTGGAGGTCGAGCTGATCGGGCGTGTCGAGCCCAGCCGTGTCGATGAGCCGGGTTCCGCGACGGTACCAGCGCGCAAGTTGATGGATATCTGCAAGTCGCTGCCGGAAGGCAGCGAGATCATCCTGGCGCTCGAGGAAGGCCGTGCCATCCTGCGCAGTGGTCGTTCACGCTTCACGCTCTCGACGCTGCCGGTCGCGGAATTCCCCAACATCGATGATGGTCAGGGTGATATCACCATCAGCCTGCCGCGCGGCACGCTCAAGCATCTGATCGATGCCACTTCCTTTGCCATGGCGCAGCAGGATGTCCGTTATTATCTCAACGGCATGCTGCTGGAACTGACCAGCAATCTGGTGCGCACCGTGGCCACTGATGGACACCGCCTGGCGGTATGTGAGCAGGCCGCTGACATCAGTGTTGCCGAGTCCCAGAAGCTGATCATTCCCCGCAAGGGCATTCTGGAACTGACGCGTCTGCTGGACGGCAGCAATGAGCCGCTGACGCTCACCGTCAGCGGGACTCACGTCCGGGCGCAGACCGGCGACTTCACCTTCACTTCCAAGCTGGTGGACGGCAAGTTCCCGGATTACGAGCGTGTCGTGCCGCGTGGCGGTGACAAGGTCATCGTGGCGGAGCGTGCCGAGCTGCGACAGGTACTGTCACGTACCGCGATTCTTTCCAACGAGAAGTATCGTGGTGTCCGCCTGTACCTGGAGGCCGGCAATCTGCGCGTGCTGGCCAACAACCCGGAGCAGGAAGAAGCCGAAGAGAACATCGCACTGGATTATCAAGGCGGTGGTCTGGAGATCGGCTTCAATGTCGGCTACCTGATCGACGTTCTGGGCGTGCTGGATTCGGATCGTGTCCAGTTGACGCTTTCCGATGCCAACAGCTCTGCACTGCTGGAAGAGCCGGGCGGCGGTGATGCGCGTTACGTAGTCATGCCGATGCGTCTGTAATAGTGTAAAATCGTTAAAAATCATGTGCTTGATTCGTAATTATCGTAAAGTCTTCGCGAGTTTCTTCAACACATGACCGACGACACCCGCCATCCTCTCCCGTGAGGTGGCGGGTGTCGTCACATTCAGGGCCAAGAGATGATGGCACGGCAAACATCGTGTCGATCACAGGCTGAACGTGCATATCGTCTTCGTTTTCTTCATTTGTCCTGACTGAGGTCGCCATGGCGCTTGAACGTCTGCAATTCCAGAACCTGCGTAACCTTGCGCCTGTCGATATCGCGCCGGGTCCGAGGGTCAATCTGGTGAGCGGCGCCAACGGCAGCGGGAAATCGAGCCTGCTGGAAGGTGTGCATGTGCTGGGACTGGCACGTTCCTTCCGCACCCACAAGCTGAAGCATGCCATCGCGCACGATACGCCCGGCATGACGCTGTTCGGTCGGTTGGCAGGGGATCCCCCTCGCCCGCTGGGAGTGCGCCGTGAGCAGGCTGCAGATGGCCTCGAGATGCGACTGGATGGAGAGAAGGTCGAGCGTGTGGCGCAGCTGGCGCAGGCGCTTCCCTTGCAGCTGATCAATCCGGATGCATTCCGGCTGCTGGAAGGCTCGCCATCGGCACGCCGCGAGTTTCTCGATTGGGGCGTGTTTCACGTGAAACATGATTTCTTCGATGTCTGGCAGCGGGTTCGCCGTGCGCTCAAACATCGGAACGCGCTACTCAGACATGGTAAGATGGACGTTCAGGCATTGAACGTCTGGGATCGTGAGTTTGCTCATTGGAGTGAGCGTCTCGATGCCCTGCGCATGGAATATATGCAAGCGCTGGCCCCCCTGTTTCAGGCAACTCTCGCTGAGCTGATCGAGCTGCCGGATCTCAGTCTGCGTTATCAACGTGGCTGGGATGCGAAGCGCTCTCTAGGAGAGGTGCTGGCAGCAGGGCGTGACAGCGATAGCCACATGGGGTTTACCCAGACCGGACCGCAGCGCGCTGATCTACGCATTCGTCTCGGGCGCCGCCCTGCGGTAGAGGTGCTGTCCCGTGGCCAGCAGAAATTGGTCGTCAGCGCACTCAAGCTGGCCCAGGGGCGGTTGCTTGAGGAAATGAACGGACGTACCTGTGTTTATCTGATCGACGACCTGCCGGCAGAACTGGATGGCGAACATCGCCGACTCTTCTGCCAGTTGCTGGCCAGCCTCGAGTGTCAGGTCTTCGTGACCTGTGTCGAACCCGAAGCATTGGATCGGGTCTGGCTGCCGGGCACGGATGTCAGAATGTTTCACGTGGAACACGGGCGACTGCACACGGAATGACTTCACGACGGAGAAGCCAATGAGCGAACAGGCTTACGACTCATCGAGCATCAAGGTCCTCAAGGGCCTGGATGCCGTACGCAAGCGCCCCGGGATGTACATCGGCGATACCGATGATGGCACGGGGCTGCATCACATGGTGTTCGAGCTGGTGGATAATTCCATCGACGAGGCGCTGGCAGGGCACTGTAGCGAAGTCCGCGTGGTCATCCACGCCGATGAGTCGGTCTCCGTCAGCGACAACGGCCGTGGCGTGCCGACCGAGATTCATGAGGAAGAGGGCGTCAGCGCAGCTGAGGTCATCATGACGGTGCTGCATGCTGGTGGTAAGTTCGATGACAATTCCTACAAGGTCTCCGGCGGCCTGCATGGCGTTGGCGTATCCGTCGTCAACGCGCTGTCCGAAGAGCTGAAGCTGACCATCTGGCGTCAGGGCAAGGTCCATGAGCAGATCTATCGTCACGGCGTGCCAGAGGCCCCGTTGGCAGTGGTCGGCAACACCGAGAAGTCCGGCACCCTGGTGCGCTTCAAGCCCTCACCGCTGACGTTCGGCAACATCGCGTTTCACTACGAGATTCTGGCCAAGCGTCTGCGGGAACTCTCCTTCCTGAATTCAGGTGTGGCGATTCGTCTGATCGACGAGCGTAGCGGCAAGGAAGAGCTCTTCCACTATGAGGGCGGTCTCAAGGCGTTCGTGGATCATCTCAACACCAACAAGGCAGCCTTGAATCCGGTGTTCCATTTTGAAATGGAGCGCGAGGACGGTATCGGTGTCGAGGTGGCGATGCAGTGGAATGATGCTTTCTCCGAGAACATCTTCTGCTACACCAACAATATCCCTCAGCGGGATGGCGGAACTCACCTGGCGGGCTTCCGTGCAGCCTTGACCCGTACCCTCAACAGCTACATCGAGGCGGAAGGGCTGCTCAAGAAGTCCAAGGTCGGCACCACCGGGGATGATGCCCGTGAAGGCCTGACCGCGATCATCTCGGTCAAGGTGCCGGATCCGAAGTTCTCCTCGCAGACCAAGGACAAGCTGGTGTCGTCCGAGGTCAAGACAGCGGTCGAGCAGGAAATGGGCCGTCTGTTCTCCGAGTACCTGATCGAGAAGCCCAACGAAGCCAAGGCCATCGTCAACAAGATGCTGGATGCGGCACGTGCGCGTGAAGCGGCGCGCAAGGCGCGCGACATGACGCGTCGCAAGGGTGCACTGGATATCGCGGGGCTGCCGGGCAAGCTGGCTGATTGCCAGGAGAAGGACCCGAGTCTTTCCGAACTGTATCTGGTCGAGGGTGATTCTGCCGGCGGTTCCGCCAAGCAGGGTCGTGATCGTCGTACCCAGGCGATCCTGCCGCTGAAGGGCAAGATCCTCAACGTCGAGAAGGCGCGCTTCGACAAGATGCTGTCATCTGCAGAAGTCGGCACGCTGATCACGGCGCTGGGCTGCGGTATTGGTCGGGAGGAGTTCAATCCTGACAAGCTGCGTTACCACTCCGTGATCATCATGACGGATGCTGACGTCGATGGTTCGCACATTCGCACGCTGCTGTTGACCTTCTTCTTCCGTCAGATGCCGGAGCTGATCGAGCGTGGTCATATCTTCATCGCGCAGCCACCGCTCTACAAGATCAAGCGTGGCAAGCACGAGCAGTATCTGAAGGATGAGCAGGCGCTTCAGGATTACCTGACAGCCACGGCGCTGGACGGCGGCAAGCTGCACGTCAATGCCGATGCGCCGGGTATCGCTGGCGCTCAGCTCGAAGCACTGGTCAATCAGTATCGCGGCGTGATGAAGCGTATCGATCGTCTGGCGCGCGTCTATCCGTCTGCTGTGCTGCGCAAGATCGTGCACGCCCCGCATCTGGATGAGTCGGCACTGAAAGATGAAGCCATGGTGCAGGGCTGGATCGATGGTCTCCAGAAGGAAATGGATGACCTGATCGCCTATGAGGGCGGCCCGCACTACAGCTTCAGCCTCAGCCATGACAGTGAGCGCAACCTCTATCTGCCGGCAGTCACACTGACGGCGCACGGTGTCAGCAGTGACTATCTGTGGGACGTCGATTTCTTCAAGTCCGCGGACTACCGTGAGATCAGCGAGCTGGGCTCCATGCTGGAGGGTTTGCTAGAGGTCGGCAGCTATGTCTCACGCGGTGAGCGCAAGAAGGAGGTCGTCACCTTCTACGAGGCACTTGACTGGCTGATGAAGGAAGCGGCGCGTGGCTTCAGCATCCAGCGCTACAAGGGGCTGGGAGAAATGAATCCAGACCAGTTGTGGGAAACCACCATGGATCCGGAATCACGCCGCATGCTGCGTGTGACGGTCGAAGACGCGATCGGTGCCGATCAGATGTTCAACACCCTGATGGGAGATGAGGTCGAGCCGCGTCGTGACTTCATCGAGCGCTTCGCCCTGGTGGCCAATCTCGACGTCTGATGTCGTGATTGTCGCCAGCTGAAAAAAAGCCCTGATCCTTGATCAGGGCTTTTTTGTGCCTTGCTGCCAGAGCTGGAGCGTGCCGAAGGTGACAGAAAGGTGGGAAGAGAAAGGGAAGAGGGGGACGGCAGAAAGAGGCACGAGGCCGTCTCAAGCTGCCGGATCGCTTGTCAGCCATTCAGCGATACGCTCTGCCGTGACGGTTGCCGTCGCCAGCCCCAGATGATCCACGTCCTCGAGTATCGTGACGTGCGCGGCGGGATGTTGCGGCTGCAGGCATTCCTCGAGTCGGTCGGCGTGAAACGCCTCATCCTGATCACCGATCAATGCCAGCAAGGGCACGTGATGCCGTGACAGAGTCTCGAGATCTCGTTGGTAATGGCGAGGATTGAGGCCTGTCATCAAGCGCCAGGAGTAAGCGCTCGTGGTGTTGGCATCGCGATATTCAGCGGGAATGTTGAAGGTGAGTACCTCGAGATGATCCAGGCGATGGATGGCCAGCTTGTTCAAGAGCATGCATGTCAGCATGCGTGCTATCCGTGGTTGTGCCCAGCGGGAATCGCGACGCATGTTGGGGGCGAGGTGATCCAGATAGGGAGCCAGCAGAATGAGGCCAGCCAGCGGGATGCCGGCAAGCCCGTTTTCCAGAGCGGATGCCGCGAAACGCAGTGCCAGGCCGCCTCCCGCAGAGTGCCCGGCGATCCACAAGCTGGCGTCAGCGGGGAGATCCAGTGAGCGGATCAGATCTTCAAGATCCTCCTCGAGCTGCAGCGGGTGATCGATATCGCCGCGCCGGGCAGGCGTCGGGCCATGGCCACGAAAGTCAGGCGTGTGGACGTGATACCCCTCAGTGGCCAGATGCGTTGCCAGTGAGGCGAGGTAGCGACTGTCAGCACTGGAACCATGCAGCAGGATGAGGTGTGTCGTGCTCGCTGGAATGCGCGTCGGGTGGTAGTGACGACAGCCCAGGCTGCTGCCATCGCGACAGCGGTAGGGGACGAGTTCATTCGGTGCTGACCACGCTTCCTTGTCTGCCAGGAAAGTCGTGAAATCAAAGGCATGGCTGTTGGAATCGGGCATTCGCGTCACTCGCTCGGGATGTTGCGGCATGAAAAAAGCCCGCTATCTGATCAGGTCAGATAGCGGGCTTTTACGTTCAAGGACCCGGCGCACTCGACAGGCTGATCAAGTCCGGTGCCTCAAGACTTGGTGTTTCAAGACTTGGTGTCTCAAGACTCAATGCGCCTGATTGAGGAAACCTTCGTCCAGCTTCAGCTCATCATTGCGATTGATGCCGATATCGCGTGACAGGATGTTGCTGGCGATCTGTTTGGCTTCTTCCAGAGAATGCATCTGTGCAGTACCGCACTGATAGACGTTGAGCTCCGGAATCTCTTCCTGGCGTGCGACGTTCAGCACGTCCTGCATGGCGGCAGACCAGGCAGCGGCAACCCGGGCTTCGTCCGGCTCGCCGATCAGGCTCATGTAGAAGCCGGTACGGCAACCCATCGGCGAGATGTCGATGATCTCGACGCCATCACCATTGAGGTGTTCGCGCATGAAGCCGGCGAACAGATGTTCCAGCGTGTGAATGCCCTTCTCGGAGAGAATCTCTTCATTCGGCACGCAGAAACGCAGATCAAAGACGGTGATGTTGTCGCCCTTGGGGGTACCCATCTTCTTGGCCACGCGCACGGCAGGGGCTTTCATGATGGTGTGGTCGACTGTGAAGCTATCCAGCAGTGGCATACGAGGCCTCCAGCATGAGGGAGTGAGATGGGCAGGCCGTTGCCTGCCCGGATTCATGTCTGAAGGGTAGCATATCGCCGCTATTGAATAGAGGGGCAAGCACATGCCGGCGCAGGGAGTGCGCACGGCATGTGTGTCTCACAGATAGCTCTCGGCAGCGGCTTCACAGCTCACGCAGCGGCGCTGGGACTTTCCCGGCTCACCATCCGACATGGCGTGGTTGAGCTCGCCATCCAGCAGGCGGTTGGTGAAGTCGGCCAGGTTGGCGACCACCAGCACGTCCTTGAGGCCCTCGCCATCGGCCAGTGTCTTCTGGCCCTTGCCGGTCATCACCAGCGCGGCGCGACAGCCGGCCTTCTGGCCAGCGACCAGATCGCGCAGACTGTCGCCCAGCATCCAGGCGCCTTCGAAGTCCGGAATCTGCAGAGCGTCCTGAATCTGGTGCAGCAGGCCGGGTTCCGGCTTGCGGCAATCACAGCCATCATCCGGGCCATGCGGGCAGTAGGCGATGTGGGCGATATCGCCACCGGCTTCCTTCACCAGCTGCATCATCTTGGCGTGCATCTGGTCGAGTTCCCGGTGACCGAAGTGGCCGCGAGCGATGCCGGACTGATTGGTCGCGACGGCCACGGTATAGCCCGCTCGCGTCAGGCGAGCGATGGCCTGAATGGAGGTGGGGTATTCGATCCACTCCTCGGCATTCTTGACGAAGGCATCGGAGTCTTCATTGATGACACCATCACGGTCGAGCACGATCAGTTTTTGCATGGTCAACTCTTCACCTCAGGGCAGTCAGGGGCGTCAGCCGGGCTGCTTGTCAGGGGGGCGCCGCTTTGCCTGGGAAATTGTGAGCCAAGTCACAAGATGACGCTCGCACGGGGATTGGGCAAATGGCGCCGAGTGACCGAAGAGCGTGGGTGCGACAGGCTGTCACGCTTTTCGAACACTGTTTCTATACTGGATTCTAGTGCGACCTAGGTAGGGGATCAAGGCAGAATTTGTGACATCGCGGCCACATTGCGTGTAATCCTGTCACGCAATACGTCATTTCGAGGAGGCTGGATGCAAAAGAACCCCGCCGTGGCGGGGTTCTTTTGCAGAGACTGCCATTTACCGATGTCGGGGACACCGTGGGCCGGCAGCCCTTATTGGGTCAGCAGGCTGATGTCGGCCACACCCATGAACAGGCCTTGCAGACTGGCCAGCATCGCCAGGCGATTGGCGCGCACGGCGGCATCGTCGGCGTTGACCATGACCTGATCGAAGAAGGCATCGACCGGCTCGCGCAGGCTGGCCAGCGTATCGAGGGCTTCCTGGTAGCGTGCCGCCGCGAACAGCGGTGCCACTTCCGCGCCACGTGCCTTGAGGGCCTCTGCCAGTGCCTGCTCGGCCGGCTCACTCAACAGGCTCGTGTCCACCTCGGTGCGGCCATCGTGCTCGGCCTTGGCGAGGATGTTGGAGACGCGCTTGTTGGCGGCTGCCAGAGCGGCGGCTTCCGGGCGTTCGCCGAAGGCGTGCACGGCACGCAGACGACGCGCGAAGTCCAGCGGGTTGCTGATCTTCAGGGTACGCACGGCCAGGTACAGTTCGGCACCCATGCCCTCGTCATTGGCCCAGGCGCGGAAGCGATCGAGCATGTACTCGAGCACGTCCTCGACCAGTCCTTCGGCCTTGGGCAGGTCACGATGCTGCTCGGCGCTGACGGTCAGCAGCTCGCGCAGATCGAGGTCCAGTTCGCCCTTGATCAGGATGTTGAGCACCCCGATGGTGGCACGACGCAGCGCGAACGGGTCCTTGGCGCCGGTCGGACGCTGACCGATGCCGAAGATGCCGGTCAGGGTGTCGAGACGGTCCGCCAGGGCGATCGCCATGCCGGCCTTGGTCGCGGGAATCGCATCGCCGGCGAAGCGCGGCAGATACTGTTCTTCCAGCGCACGCGCGACGGTGGCATCTTCGCCATCGTGACGGGCGTAGTAGTGGCCCATGATGCCCTGCAGTTCCGGGAACTCCAGCACCATCTCGGTGACCAGGTCGGTCTTGGCCAGCTGTGCGGCGCGAGCGGCGTGCTCGACATCGGCACCGATGCGTTCCGCGATGTGGCGGGCCACGGCTTCGCTGCGACGGGCCTTGTCGGCCATGCTGCCCAGCTTCTGCTGGAAGACGACGCTCTCGAGCTTCTCGCGACGCGATTCCAGCGTGCTGCGCAGGTCGGTCTCGTAGAAGAAGGCGGCATCGCCCAGACGCGGACGAATCACCTTCTCGTTACCGGAGATGACCTGTTGCGGGTCCTTGCTCTCGATATTGGAGATGGTGATGAAGGCCGGCTTGAGCTTGCCGTCGTTGTCCAGCAGGTGGAAGTACTTCTGGTTGGCCTTCATGGAGGAGATCAGACACTCCGCCGGCACTTCCAGGAAGCGCTCATCGAAGGTGCCCGTCAGTGCGACCGGCCATTCCACGAGACCGTTGACCTCGTTGAGGAGGGCTTCCTCGATGACGGCATTGGCGCCATAGACTTCCGCCTCGGCCTGGACCTGTTCGCGGATGCGCTCACGGCGTACTTCACGGTTGGCCAGCACGCGGGCATCTTCCAGCGCGTCGAGGTAGTCCTCGGCGTGCGCCAGCGTGATGGCCTGCGGGGCATGGAAGCGATGACCGAAGGTGGTGCGGCCTGCCTCGAGGCCCAGCACGCTGGCCTCGATCACTTCGCTGCCGTAGAGCGCGACCAGCCAATGCACTGGACGAGAGAATTCGATGCGTGAGGCACCCCAGCGCATGTTCTTCGGCACCGGCAGGCGGGCGACGACCTGTTCCAGCATGGCCGGCAGCAGGGCGGAAAGATGCTCGCCCGGCTGGGTATGACGATAGCCGAGCCAGGTGCCCTTGTCGGTTTCCAGCTCGATCAGATCACTGACCTCGACACCGCAGGAGCGAGCGAAGCCCTGCACGGCGCGGGTCGGCTCACCATCCTTGAAGGCCGCAGCCTTGGCCGGTCCACGCTTCTCGATCTCGCGGTCCGGTTGACGCTCGGCCAGCGACTCGATCATCACTGCCAGACGACGTGGTGTGGCGTAGGCGCGGACCTGACCGAAGGCGACTTCGGCCTCACGCAGGCCATCGGCCAGGCCATTGGCCAGGCCGTCGGTGAGGGCATCGATGGCACCCGGCGGCAGTTCTTCGCAGCCCAGTTCGATCAGCAGGGTATTCACGGAGGTCATGCTGACGCGTCTCCCTCGGTAGTGGTGTCATCGGCGGCGAGCAGCTCGTCACGCAGTGCCTGTGGTGCCAGCGGGAAGCCAGCGGCCTTGCGCGAGTCGTAATAGGCGTGGGCCACGTCGCGGGCGAGGGTGCGCACGCGCAGGATGTAACGCTGACGCTCGGTGACGGAGATGGCGTGACGCGCATCCAGCAGGTTGAAGGTGTGGGAGGCCTTCAGCACCTGCTCATAGGCCGGCAGCGGCAGGTTGGCCGCCAGCAGCTTCTGACATTCGCTCTCGCAGTGATCGAAGGCAGCGAACAGCTCCGGCACGGCAGCGTGCTCGAAGTTGTAGGCGGACTGCTCCTTCTCGTTCTGCAGGAAGACATCGCCGTAGGTGACCACGGAGCCGTCCGGTGCGGTGGTCCAGATCAGGTCGTAGACGCTGTCCACGTCCTGGAGGTACATCGCGATGCGCTCGAGACCGTAGGTCAGCTCGCCGGTGACCGGGAAGCATTCGATGCCGCCTGCCTGCTGGAAGTAGGTGAACTGGGTCACTTCCATGCCGTTGAGCCACATTTCCCAGCCAAGTCCCCAGGCGCCCAGCGTCGGAGATTCCCAGTTGTCCTCGACGAAGCGGATGTCGTGGACCAGCGGGTCAATGCCCAGACGCTCCAGCGAGCCCAGATAGAGCTCCTGCAGGTTGGCCGGTGACGGCTTCATCACCACCTGGAACTGGTAGTAGTGCTGCAGGCGATTGGGATTTTCGCCGTAGCGGCCGTCGGTGGGACGGCGGGAAGGCTGCACATACGCAGCGTTCCAGGTTTCAGGACCGATGGAGCGCAGGAAGGTCGCCGGGTGGAAAGTCCCCGCGCCAACCTCCATATCCAATGGCTGCAGGATGATGCAACCCTGTTCGGCCCAGTATTGCTGCAGGGCCAGAATCAGGCCCTGGAAGGTTTTCACGTCTGGCTGTGTCATTGGTGAAGCCCGTTGGCCCATGAATTCGAGAACTGCCAAGTATACAATCCCCGCTTATCGGGTTATAGGCCGCAGACGTAACCGAGTGCGTGCCATTTCCAAATTCTGATGCGTCGCGTCCCTGCACGCGCGTATTGCCTACAAGCCTCTGAGAGGCTCTGGGAGCTCAAATGATCGTCGTTACCGGAGGCGCCGGCTTCATCGGTGCCAATATCGTCAAGGCACTCAATGATCGCGGCCGTACCGATATCCTGGTGGTGGATGACCTGAGTGACGGCACCAAGTTCGTCAATCTGGCGGATCTGACCATTGCCGACTATCTCGACAAGGACGATTTCCTGATTCGCGTCCAGTCGAGCCTGATGGGTGAGTATGCCGAGCTGCCGAAGATCGAGGCGATCTTCCACGAGGGCGCCTGCTCCGATACCACCGAGTGGGACGGCCAGTTCATGCTCGAGAACAACTTCGAGTACTCCAAGGTGCTGCTCAACTTCTGTGAGGCGAATCAGATTCCCTTCCTCTACGCGAGCTCCGCGGCGACCTATGGCGACAGCCAAGTCTTCAAGGAAACACCGGAGTTCGAAGGGCCGCTCAACGTCTACGGCTACTCCAAGCTGCTGTTTGACCAGCACGTGCGCCAGCGTTGGGACAGCCTGACCACCCAGGTGGTCGGCTTCCGCTATTTCAATGTCTATGGCCCGCGTGAGCAGCACAAGGGCAAGATGGCCAGCGTCGCCTACCACCATCACACCCAGGTGAAGGCGGGCGAGAACCCGAAGCTGTTCGGCGCCTACGATGGCTATGAAGCCGGCATGCAGAGCCGTGACTTCGTCTACGTCGGTGATGTGGTCGACGTCAATCTGTGGTTCCTCGATCACCCGGAAGCCTCCGGCATCTTCAACCTGGGCACCGGCCGTGCCGAGCCGTTCAAGGCGATCGCCGAGACCGTCATCGAGTACTACGAGAAGGGCGAGATCGAGTACATCGACTTCCCGGAAAACCTCAAGGGCCGCTACCAGAGCTTCACGCGTGCCGACATCGGCAAGCTGCGCAAGGCCGGCTGCAACGTCGAGTTCAAGACCGTTGCCCAGGGCACCCGCGCCTATCTCGAATGGCTGAATCGCTGAGTCTGAGCACGTGTGGACTGAGCACGTGTGGACTGAGGGTAAGCGCGTGTGGAATGAGCATGGGCGCCTGCATCGCAAGTGCGATGGGGCAGGGCAAGCGCATCCGCAAAGAGGGTTGGCCGTGAAGAGGAGCAAGGCATGAGTGAGCGCATTCTGGTGGTCGGGCCCAGCTGGGTCGGCGACATGGTGATGGCGCAGAGCCTGTTCATGACGTTGAAGCAGCGCTCGCCCGGCTGCCGGATCAGTGTGCTGGCGCCCGCCTGGTCGCAACCGATCATCGAGCGCATGCCCGAGGTCGAGGAAGCGCTGGCACTGCCGGCGGGGCATGGCGACTTCGCCCTCAAGGCGCGCTGGCGACTGGGGCGCTCGCTGCGCGGGCGTTTCGATCGCGCCATCGTGCTGCCGCGCTCCTGGAAGTCGGCGCTGGTGCCATTCTTCGCGCGTATTCCAGTGCGGGTCGGCTTCACCGGTGAGCAGCGCCACGGCCTGCTCACCGAGTGCCGCAAGCTCGACAAGTCGATTCTCGATCAGACCGTCAAGCGCTTCACCTCACTGGGCCTGCCGCTGGACGAGTCCAACCCGCCGCAGCGCATTCCCGAACCCTATCTCGTCACCGACAGCGCCAATCAGCGGCGTCTGCGCGAGGCGCTGGGCCTGAGTGCGCCACCGGCCCCCATCATCGGCATGATGCCGGGCGCGGAATACGGGCCGGCCAAGCAGTGGCCACTGGCGCACTTTCGCGAGCTTGCCGAGTCACTGACGCAGGCCGGGGCGGAGGTGCGTATCTTTGGCGGTCCCAAGGATGTGGCGGCCGGTGAGGAGATTGCCCAGGGGCTGGCCGGCGTCCACAACCTGTGTGGCAAGACGCGACTGGCGGATGCGGTGGATCTGATCGCCGAGTGTCGGGAAGTGGTCAGCAATGATTCCGGCCTGATGCATGTGGCGGCTGCGGTAGGGGCCCGTATCCAGGGCATCTACGGCTCCTCGTCACCACATTACACGCCACCGCTGACGGCCAATCGCGAGATTCACTGGCTGGCGCTGGAGTGCTCACCGTGTTTCAAGCGCGTCTGTCCGTTGGGGCATACCAACTGCCTGAATCACATCGCGCCTGAGCGATTGCTGACGGCGATCGCGCTGGATGAGGATGAGCGGTGAGCTTGCCGAAGAATCGTACGACGGATGATCTGATCCATCCGCGGATGCGCGGGGCGATGACGCGTGCACAGCGTATCGAGGCGTGGCGTGCCTGGTGTGAGCAGCACCTGGTGCTGCCGTTCAGCCGGGCATGGCTGGTGCGCTGGTGCCGGCATCGCTCGCGCCATCAGGGGCTTGAGCAGCGTGGCTTGCCGCGACATGCCGTGGAAGACGTGATGGGACCAGAGGCGCTGACACTGTGGATCAATCCGCGTGAACTGGTGCGCGACGTCAACTTCGGGCGTGACAAGCGCAAGCGGCCTTCCTCGAATGCCTTCATCTGGGAGGGTGACTGGGACCTGCGGCGTGGCGCCTTCCGCTTCGGCTCTCGCTCGCGCCTGATGCGTGACCTGATCGAGCATGGTGATGATCTGACGGTGACCGAGCGTTATCAGCAGCTCAAGGCCTTGCTGGAGGCGGGCAAGCCCTGGGCATCGCCGCGTGATGGCCTGCTGATGGACAGTGAGGAACAGATTCTCGGTTACCTGCGCTGTTATCGCGGTTATCTGCAGGACATGGCCGCCAATGGCTTCCGCCAGGGCATCACCAAGGATGAGATGGGCGTCGCGGTGACGCGTGATGGCCGTCTGCTCAAGATCAATCGTGGCCTGCATCGCCTGGCGATGGCGCAGCAGGTGGGAGTGCCCCGCGTGCCTGTCGTCATCAAGGCGGTACATCGTGAGTTCTGGGACAAGGTGACCGCCGGTGCCGAAGGTGATGAGGCTCTGCGGCGTCTGCAGGCTGCGCTGCAAGAGTGTCGTCCCGAAAGCGAACCCGGCCCGCTGGACCCCAAGACCTATCCCGTGCTGGGAGTGGATGAGGGGTGGCCAGATCTGCGTGGACTCGAGGATGCAAATTCCGGCAGTTGAGCCGATAACCTGTTGTTTATAAAAACGAAAAAGCCCTGTTTCATCGTGATGTTTCACATGAAACAGGGCTTTTTCGTTCTCTCTGTTCGAGCGACAGCAGGTACTTGGGCGACAGGTACCTGGGCGATAGATGCCTGAGGCGAGAAGCGGTCTAGCGTGCCAGCCGCTGATAAAGCCCCAGATAGGCCTCGCCCATGGCGCTGGGGGTGAAGCGTGCCAGATGCGCCCGCGCGCCCGCGACCAGCCGCTCTCGACGTGGTGCGTCATCGCCGAGTGCCACGATGGCGGCAGCCAGCGCCTGTGCATCGTCGGTGGGCACCAGCACGCCGGTGGCATTGTCATGCACGATATCGGGGATGCCATCCACCTCGCTTGCGATGATCGGGACGCCGTGATCCATCACGTCGAGCAGAATCGAGCCGAGACCCTCGTTGCGTGACGGGAAGGCGAACAGATCGAAGGCTTCCAGATAGTCGCCGACATTGGTGTGGAAACCCTCCCAGACAAGATTGTCCAGATCGGCGCTCTCCGCCTTGAAGGCGGCTTCATCCTCTCCCGCGCCCAGGCAGACGAACAGCAGCTGCGGGTGACTGTCGCGCAGCTGACGGGCCGCCTCGATCAGCACTCGCTGGCCCTTGTGGCGGTCCACCAGCGCACCGACATGCCCGACGACGAAGCGACCCCCGGCGGGCGTATTGCCGAAGCGCTCCCGCAGTCTGTCCACGGCTGTCTCATCGCTGGGCAGGTGGGCGAGGGTGCTGGGAATCAGAGCCGTCTCCCCCCACTGGCGCTCACGCAGGTGTGACTCGATCACCGAGGAAATCGCCACCCGGCGGGCAGCGGCGCGATAGGTCAGACGATTGAACCACTTGTCCTTCACCGGCTGAGGCACCCGGCGGGTCAGCAGATAAGGCGTGCCGGTGAGGCGCTGATGCAGCCACGCCCAGTGCACGGCCTTGGCTTCGTGAGCATGCACGATATCGGCGCGAGGCTGACCGAGATGGCCCCTGAAGCGCCCGTGGATCTCGATCACGTCCACCGTGACGGCAAGCTCAAGCGCCGCCAGTTCGGTGATCAATGGCGAGCCTTGCAGGCACACCAGCGACTGACGGATCGGCGCGCCGGCTTCGCCGTTCTCTCCCGGGCTGGCGCGTCGCGCCAGGTCCGCGATCAGGTTGAGCGTCTGGCGTTCACCACCGCGAAAGCCGCGGGCCAGATTGACGTGGCGCACGTGCAGCGGCCGAGACGGAGCTTGCGACGCCGCCTGCTCACAAGCAGAGGTCATGGTCACCATACCTTGTTGAAGTCTTCCGCCTCACGCACCTTGGCGTCGCGCTGGAATTCCAGCAGCTTGGCGTATTTCAGGTAGGCATTGACGCTGGCGGACAGCGCCACCGAGAAGCCATCGACGCCATCGCGGAAGCCGGCCTGGAAGACGAACTTGCGCATGAAGGCATTGCTGGCATGCAGGAAGGGCGTGAAGGCGTTGGCGCGTTTTCCCTTCTGATACATGATCTTGGCGGCGCGATTCGAGAAGCGACCACTGGCCTTGACGAACAGCTCACCCAGATTGGCGAAGCTGTAATGCTCAAGGTCCGCATCCAGCTCGCAGGGGTGGCTGGCTTGAACGGAGCTGTGCTGGCGCGAATCGCGGAAGGCGAGCTTCTCGCGGTCATACAGGCGCAGGCAGTAATCGGGGTACCAGCCGGCATGTCGCACCCAGCGCGAGCCGATGAAGTTGCGACGCCGCAGGGCGAAGCCATCATGTGGCGTGCTGTCGAGTGCCAGTTCACGGATGGCGCTGACGGCCCCGTCGGTCAGGCGTTCATCGGCGTCCAGTGACAGCACCCAGCGGTGGCTGGCATGGCTCGGTCCGACGTTCTTCTGCGGCCCGTCGCCCAGGTAGGGCTGGTCGATCACCACGGCGCCCATGGCGCGCGCCAGCTCGCAGGTGGCATCCGTGGAGCCGGAATCGACCACGATCAGCTCATCGCAGACCTGGGCCAGCGAGCGCAGGCAATCCTCGATGTTGTGGGCTTCATTGAGAGTGATGACGCAGCCGGTGATGGGCACGGCGGTGCGCAGCTTGCCATCGGAAGGAGGGGCGGTCGGGGTGACGGCCGGGGCCTCGTCGCTCGGGTTCATGACGGTCTCTGTCTTGAGAGCGCCTGGCTCACGTGTGTGACAGGCGCCGATGGGACGCAGTGGCAGGCGGGAATCGGATGATGCGCCTGCCGACGATTCATGTCGCTATCGTACACTGCATGGGCACCGATGCCTGCAGGGCGATACGCTGAAGCGTCAGGCGTGATAGGCGCTGCGAATGGCGGCCAGGCACGCTGCATGGTGCCTCGGCGTGAAGCGCGCCAGCGAGCGCCCCAGGCGTGAGAGGTTGTTCTCGCGCCAGCGTGCGTCGGCGGGAGCCTCGTCATGCAGCTGGCAGCGATCGAGATCGATCACGTAGACGCGTCCGCCTTCATCGACCAGCAGGTTGCGTGCGTTGAGATCGACATGCTCGAGCCCGGCGTCATGTACGGCGCGAATGGCGCGACCTGTCGTCTCCAGCACTGTCAGTAGGGATTCGGGCAGCTCGGCCCCGGCAGGCAGGCGCTGTGCTTCGAGGGCGATCAGATCATCGGCGAAGGCGCGCGCGCCGGGAATCAGTACCGTGATCAGGGCGGCCTCGTAGCTCAGGCCATGCCGCCATACGCAGGCGCCGACCGGCTCTGGCACCGGCAGCCCTTGGCGATGCAGCGTTTCCGTCAGGCGCAGCTCGGCGAAGGCGCGGGTGCGCTCAAGGCCGGTGTAGAGGTAGCGCTGACGAGCGATCTTCGCGATCAGACCACCACGTCGATAGGGGCGCAGCGCCCAGCGTTGAGCCGGGGTTCCAGTGGCATGGACGGGGTGCAGCTCAGCGGGCAAACGACAGACATCGAGGAACAGACTCGCCCCACGCCCCGGTGCTTCTCCGGTCACGGCGCCGTGTTCGCGCCAGAACGATGGCATGAACCAGTCCGGCGTCATTTGTGGCGCTGTTTCGCCATCATATAGAATGTGGGCATTCTCATTTCGGAAAACTGCCATCCGCATGAAGCATCCTCTCCCTGCCCAGCCCGCACATATCTGCGTGCTCCGGCTCTCCGCTCTCGGCGATGTCTGCAATCTTGTGCCAACGGTACGCGCCTTGCAGCGTCAGTGGCCTGAGGCCCGCATTACCTGGATCGTCGGCAAGGGGGAGCACAGTCTACTGTCCGGCCTGACCGGGGTCGAGTTCGTGGTCTACGACAAGTCCACCGGCCTTGCAGGCATGCGCGCCATCTGGCGTCAGCTCAAGGACACGCACTTCGATGTGCTGTTGCACATGCAGCAGGCGCTGCGGGCCAGCGCCCTGTCGTTGGGCCTCAAGGCCCGAGTGCGCATCGGTTACGACCGTGCGCGCGCCAAGGACTGGCAGTACCTCTTTACCTCCCATCAGCTGGCCCCGCGCGAGCGCGCTCACGTGCTGGAGTCGTTCATGGACTTCGCACGTGCCCTGGGTGTCGAGGACTGCCGGCTCGACTGGCGTCTCGATGTGCCGCCCGAGGCCTATGGTGAGGCGGCGCGCGTGACCGGTGAGGCGCCCTATCTCGTCATCAGTCCGTGTGCCAATCCGCGCCTGCGCAACTTCCGCAACTGGTCGGCCGAGGGCTATGCGGCGGTCGTCGATCATGCCTGGCAGCAATACGGCATCCGCAGCGTGATGACCGGCGGCGGCAGCCCGCAGGAACGCGAGATGGGCGCGCGCATCAAGGCGCTGGTCAGTGAAGGCGCGGTCATCGATGCCATCGGTGGTACCTCGCTCAAGGGCCTGCTGGCGCTGATCGATCGCGCCGTCGCGGTGATCGCGCCGGACTCCGGCCCCGTGCATATGGGCAATGCGCTCAATACACCGGTGATCGGCCTGTACGCCACCACCAACCCCGAGCGTGCGGCGCCCTATTGCTGGCAGCATCTGGTGGTCAATCGCTATCCGGATGCGGTGGAAACCTATCTGCACAAGCAGATGGACGAGATCCACTGGGGCCAGCGCGTACGCCATCAGGACGCCATGAGCCTGATCCGCGCCGAGGATGTCATCGCGCGCCTCGCTGAGCTGCTGGCGGACACCGATGGCGTCATTCGCGGCCAGAGTTGCGAACGTCTGCCGGTCGCGGCTGTCTCGTCTACTGACACCTCTTCTTCTGAATTTCCCTCTGCACGCGGAGACGCCTGATGAAGCTTGATCTGACTGCGCTTGAACAGGCTCGCCTGCTGGTCGTGGGTGATGTGATGCTCGACCGCTACTGGCACGGTGGCACCTCACGCATCTCGCCGGAAGCCCCGGTGCCGGTGGTGCGCGTCGGCGAGAGTGAAGACCGCCCGGGCGGTGCCGCCAACGTCGCGCTCAACATCGCGTCGCTCGGTGCGCATGCCACTCTCGCCGGTGTGGTCGGTCAGGATGACAACGCCGCCATCCTGACCCGCGCACTGGAAAACGCCAATGTCATCACGCGCTTCCAGGCCAGTGACAGTGTGCCGACCATCACCAAGCTGCGCGTGATGAGCCGCAATCAGCAGCTGCTGCGCCTTGATTTCGAGGAGCCGCTGCACGAGGTGGATA
This sequence comes from Cobetia sp. 5-11-6-3, assembly GCF_013374055.1. Classification (NCBI taxonomy): domain Bacteria; kingdom Pseudomonadati; phylum Pseudomonadota; class Gammaproteobacteria; order Oceanospirillales; family Halomonadaceae; genus Cobetia; species Cobetia sp. 5-11-6-3. Next base: position 183,199 of record NZ_BLWJ01000005.1, read on the forward strand.
CCAGCGCGCTGGTGCGCCATGTCGAGGCCGAGCTGGGGGCCAGCGGCGTGATGATTCTCTCCGACTACGGCAAGGGCTCGCTGAATCAGGTCGAGGTGCTGATCGCCGCGGCGCGTGCGGCGGGCAAGCGCGTGCTGGTCGACCCCAAGGGCAGTGATTTCTCGCGCTATCGTGGCGCCAGCATCATCACGCCCAATCTGACCGAATTCGAGACCATCGTCGGGCCATGCCGCAGCGATGAGGAACTGGCCGAGAAGGGCGAGGCGCTGCGTGCCGAGCTCGAGCTGGAAGCCCTGCTGGTGACGCGCAGCGAGAAGGGCATGACCCTGATCCGCGAGGGCCATCAGCCGCTGCATCTGCCGACGCATGCGCGTGAGGTCTATGACGTCACCGGTGCCGGTGACACCGTGATCGGCGTACTGGGTCTGGCGCTGGCGGCTGGCCATGCCTTCCCGGAGGCCGTGATGCTGGCCAATCTGGCCGCAGGCCTGGTCGTCGCCAAGCCGGGCACCGCGACCCTGTCGGTCGCCGAGCTCTACACCGCGCTGCATGGTGACAAGCTGGCGGAATTCGGCGTGATCCAGGAGTCCGCGCTCATCCCGGCAGTGAAGGCCGCGCAGGCACGCGGCGAGCGCGTGGTGATGACCAATGGCTGCTTCGACATCCTGCATGCCGGTCATGTGGCCTACCTGCAGGAGGCGGCACGTCAGGGCGACCGTCTGATCGTGGCGGTCAATGACGATGCCTCGGTGGCACGCCTCAAGGGGCCGACGCGTCCGATCAACCCGGTACTGCGTCGCATGCAGGTGCTGGCGGGCCTCGGCGCGGTCGCCTGGGTCGTGCCCTTCAGCGAAGACACCCCGGCACGCCTGATCGAGGCCGTGCTGCCGGATGTGCTGGTCAAGGGCGGTGACTATCGTCCCGAAGAGATCGCCGGGGGCGAGGCGGTGATCGCCAGCGGTGGCGAGGTGCGTGTGCTCGGTTTCGAGGATGGCGTCTCCACCACGGCGATGATCGCCACCATTCTCGATCGCGAGGACTAGGCGTGAGCCTTGCCCGTGGCCTCTACAGCACCGCACTGACCCTGCTGTCTCCCCTCATCTGGCAGCGGGTCTGGCGCGAACACGATGATCGGCACTCGCGCCTGGAGCGGCTGGGCATCCTCCCTGCCACGCCTGCCGCCGCGCCGGACCGCGAGCGCCCCATCTGGCTGCATGCGGCCTCGTTGGGCGAGATGGTCATGATGGCCAGCGCCATCGAGGCGCTGCGGCGCCGCTATCCCCTCCGCCCGCTGATCGTGACCACCATGACCGCGACGGGGGCTGCCCAGGCGGCTCGCCTGTTGCACACGCCTGAGGGAACGCCCGAGCTTGCCCCTGCGCGGCATCATTATCTGCCACTGGACTTTCCCTGCAGCGCACGTCGCTTCGTGTCTCGCCTGCGGCCGGCCCTGGTCGTGCTGGTGGAAACCGAGCTGTGGCCGAATCTGATCGCAAGCTGTGCGCGCCAGAGGATACCCGTGAGCGTGGTCAATGCGCGGCTGTCACCGCGCGCCTTCACACGCTACCGCAAGGTCGGGGCCTTGATGCGCGAGACGTTGTCGCAGGTGAGCGCGCTGACGGCCAAGGCGCCGGAAGATCTCGAGCGTTTCATCGCGCTTGGGCTTCCTGCGGCGCGGGGGAAGACGGTCGGTTCACTCAAGTTCGAGCTCGAGATATCGCCACAGGCCGTCGCGGCAGGCAAGGGACTGCGCGAGCAGTTCCAGGGGCGGCGGGTCTGGATCGCCGCCTCGACACACGAGGGGGAAGATGCCCTGATGCTGGACGCCCACGCAGCCGTGCGTGCTCGGCATCCTGATGCCTTGCTGCTGCTGGTGCCGCGCCATCCGCAACGCTTCGAGACGGTCGCCGCACAGAGTGCGAGCTGGTGTGAGTCACGCGGGGAAACCTGCCTGCGTCGCAGCCACATGCATGCGGAAAGCCGCCTCGAGAAGAGCCGTCTGTCGGTGCTGGTCGGCGATAGCCTGGGCGAGCTGCTCGCCCTGTATGCGGCGAGCGATGTCGCCTTCATCGGCGGCAGCCTGGTGCCCATCGGCGGGCATAATCTGCTCGAACCGGCCGCGCTTGGGCTGCCACTGTTGAGTGGCCCATCGCTTGAGAACTTCAGTGAGATCGCCGAGGTGATGACGGCGGAAGGAGCTCTGCAGGTCGTCGATGATGCCGAGGCGCTGGCCGAGGCCGTCAACACCCTGCTGGAAGATGAATCGCAGCGCCAACGGGCAGGGCAGGCGGCGCGTGAACGGGTAGCCCGCAATCGCGGGGCGCTGGCAGGAACACTGCGGCAGCTGGAAGATCTGTTGCCGAGCTGAGCCGACGAGAGACAGAGGTGAGCTCGCCATGCCGGTTTCGGTCGTGGGGGATGCACGCCACTGGGGCATCAATGGGAAGATCATGCGCAGAAACGCCGCACCATCGTGCGGCGTTTCTGCGTATGGACCTCGCGTGGGGCGAGGTCAGCGCTCACTCACCGAAGCGCAGGCCCTGTCTCAGCACTCGATGAGCTGCGCCGTCACGCCCATGTCGGCATCCAGACCCTCCAGGCAATCGCGCGCTGCGGCGCTGGCATTGCTGATCACCACATCGAAGCTTTCCAGTGGCGCGATGAAGGCCGGGCGTACCATCTCGAACTTGCGGGCATCGATGATCAGGAAGCGCTGCATGGCGCTTTCCAGCGCGGCCTGCTTGGCCGCCACCTCATGAAAGTGGAAGCAGCTGACGCCGCGCTCGGCGTGCACGCCACCGGCCGAGAGAAATGCCTTGTTGATGCCCAGACGGCGAATGGCTTCCGGCATGTCGGTGGCGGTAAAGGACTGGGTGGCCGGATGAAACAGTCCGCCCAGCATGACCAGTCGCACGCCGGGCAGGTGGCCGACGGCATTGGCGACATTCAGGGCGCAGGTCACCAGGGTCAGTGTCATCTGACGATCCAGTGCCGCGGCCAGGTGGACCAGGGTCGTCCCGCAATCCACGTACAGGGTATCGCCGTCCTCGATGTGACTGGCCAGTCGCTGGCACAACGCTTGCTTGATAGGAGCGCTGGCATCGATCTCGCGGTCGAGACGATAGACGCTGCTGGCGGAAGATTCCGCCAGCAGCAGGCGTCCCCCCAGTATCTCCAACAGCCCGTTGCTGTGAGTGACATCACGACGAATCGTCATCTCGGACACGCCGCAGAGCTGCGCGGCGTCGCTGAGCTGCAGTGGGCTGCCCTCGCGCAGGATGGCCTGCAAGCGGTCAAGGCGTGCAGCGCTTTGGTTGTTCATGCGGCAGGGTCCTTTTTTGCCGATGGCGGTGAGAAAGCGTTGGAGAAGCCAACATGCCCTCGGGTCATGGTGTGATGATAACTCACTGACTGGCAGGGATAACTTTTCTCGCGTGAGAGATCCGCGCGGGCGTTGCAGGAAAGCAAGGCCCGAATCGCTCAAGCGTTTGCATTGACTCCTTGGTCAGATTGTGACTCTTTTAACATGCTGAGAAAAAATCATAACACCGTGTCCCGTTGAGAATCGCGGCGACATCGCGCACAAGCGCATTCCATAACAAGCACAAGAACACATCAGGACCTTCCCAATGAATCCCCTCATGAGTCTGGTCGGGATGGCATCGCTCATCCTCATCGCCGTGGCGTTGTCATCGAATCGACGCGCCATCCGCCTGCGCACCGTCGGGGGCGCCTTTGCCATCCAGTTGGCCATCGGTGCCTTCGTGCTCTACACCTCCTTCGGCCAGGGTGTGCTGGCCGGTGTCTCAGGCGCCGTCAGTCAGGTCGTCAATTATGCCGATCAAGGCATCAGCTTCCTGTTCGGCAGTCTGGCCAATCCGGGCAGCGGTGTCGGCTTCATCTTCGCCATCAAGGTGCTGCCGATCATCATCTTCTTCTCGTCGCTGATCGCGGTGCTCTACTACCTCGGCATCATGCAGTGGGTGATTCGCCTGCTGGGGGGCGGCCTGCAGCGCGTGCTGGGAACGTCGCGCACGGAATCCCTCTCCGCGACCGCCAACATCTTCGTCGGACAGACGGAGGCACCGCTGGTGGTCAAGCCCTATCTGGCGAGCATGACGCGTTCCGAGCTGTTCGCCGTGATGTGTGGTGGTCTGGCATCCGTCGCCGGCTCCGTACTGGGTGGCTACGCGGCGCTGGGCATCCCGATGGAGTATCTGGTGGCGGCGTCCTTCATGGCAGCGCCCGGCGGCTTGCTGTTTGCCAAGCTTCTGTTCCCGGAGACTGACAAGCCGGATGACTCGATCGCCGTGGCGGATGCCTCGCTCAAGGATGACGACGCACCGTCCAACGTGCTGGACGCTGCGGCATCCGGTGCGTCTTCCGGCCTGAAACTGGCCGCCAATGTCGGCGCGATGCTGCTGGCCTTCATCGCCTTGATCGGGCTGATCAACGGCATTCTCGGTGGTGTCGGCGACTGGTTCGGCATGGACACCCTGAGTCTCGACATGATTCTCGGCTGGCTCTTCGCGCCGTTGGCCTTCCTGCTGGGCGTGCCATGGAGCGAGGCGACGCTGGCGGGGTCCTTCATCGGTCAGAAGCTGGTGGTGAATGAGTTCGTCGCCTACATCAATCTGGCGCCCTACCTGAGTGGCGACAGTCTCGTGGCTGCCACGGGTGCGGTGATGACGCCCTACACCATGGCCGTGCTGTCCTTCGCGCTGTGCGGCTTCGCCAACCTGTCGTCCATCGCCATTCTGCTCGGCGGGTTGGGCAGCCTGGCCCCGACGCGCCGGCATGAGATCGCCAGCCTGGGTCTCAAGGCGGTACTGGCCGGTACGCTTTCCAATCTGATGTCGGCGGCGATCGCCGGCTTCTTCCTGGCGCTGGCGGCCTGATCGGGATGTCGCCCATCTCACAGTGGATGGGCGATTCGAAGAGGTGTCGCCTTCGGTGTGTAAATGTTCACAAACCGGCCGTTGGTGACAGGGAAATCCGCCAAACGTCGCCCTATCGTTTTTGCGAGGAAGTGCTAACATCGCGCCCTTTGCAAATCCGGCGCAGCCCGACGACGAAGCGGGCGGCATGGGGCGACGCTGATGGCAGACGTCGTTCATGACGGGCAATAACCACAACAATTCAGAACAGTTGATTACTCAAGACAGGATCATTTCGCGATGACTATGCTCAAGACCGTCGCGGCCAGTGCACTGGCCGCCACTACCCTCCTGACGGCTGCCGCGCCAGCCCAGGCCACCGATTTCAATGGCGACATCCACGCCAATGACTACAAGTGGCTGACCTTCAATCTGATGCGCAGCGAGGACAACCGTCTGCCGTTCCGCAACAGTGAAGATACCTATCTGGAAATGGAATTCGGAGGCCGTTCGGGCATCGTCGATCTCTACGGCTATGTCGATTTCTTCGACATCTTCGATGACAGCTCGGATGACCTCAATGGCGGCGACAACTTCTTCGCCAAGCTGGCCCCGCGCTTCTCGCTGGACGCCATGACCGGTCACGACCTGTCCTTCGGCCCGGTGGACGAGTTTTACATCGCCACCGTCACCAACATCGGTGACAACGGCGCATTCGGCGGTCTGTGGGAGCACTATGTCGGTCTGGGCAGCGATGTGCAGGTGCCATGGTTCGGCAAGATGGGCTTCAACCTCTACGCCCGCTACGTGCGTGAGAACTACGGCGGTGAAGACGAGAGCAAGTGGGACGGCTACATGGCGTCCACCAACTGGTTCAAGCCGTTCGTCAACTTCGAGGACGGTAGCTTCATCGCCTATCAGGGCTATCTGGACTACAAGTTCGATGCCGATGAAGTGGGCAGCCAGGACGGTCGCAGCATCAACAGCATGGAGTGGTTCAACGGCATCTACTACCACACCCAGCGTTTCGCGGTGGGTTACGGCCTGAAGTACTACAACAACATGGCGTTCTTCACCGATGGCTCCACCGCCACTGGCGTGCGTCAGGACACCACCGGCTTCGGCAACTACTTCAGCATCAACTACAAGTTCTGATCACCGCTTCGCTCTCGATGAGCGACCGGCGCGCAAACAGAAACGGGAAGCCCCTCAGGGCTTCCCGTTTTTCGTCTGGCTGCTCTGGCGTCTGACACCTGGAAGCTGACACCTGGTGATCAGCGGAACTCGACCTCGCTGACTTCCACGCGCACCAGCTGGCGGGACCAGCTGCCGTCCGGCAGGGCGATGCGCACGCTGCGTCCCTCACGGGTCTGGCCGGGGCGCAGGTAGGTCTCGGGCAGCCGATACTCGCCGACCCACAGCGGCGCCTCGCGTGTCGCCAGCAGACGGCCATCGTCGCCATAAAGACGCAGTCTTGCCCGGGTGGCGATGACGTTCTGCCCGGCGGTGTTCTGGATCTCGAAGCGCAGCACGGCGTCGTCATCGTCGATGTCCACGGCGGTCAGTCGTGCGACGACCCCATCACGATGTCCCTCGCTCAGCAGCGTCGGATTGGCCAGTGCGCTGGCATTGAGGCGTGCCTGGGCCGGAGCCGGAGCCGGGGCAGAGACGTTGGCGCGGGCCGGCACTGGTTGCCCTGCATCGCCAGCGGCGGGCGTATTGGCGGGTACGACCGGCAGGGCGGACGAGGTGGGTATCGTCGCGCTGCCGAGCGTCGAGCGTGGGCTCTGCTCGTCGGAGACTTCCAGCAGATACTCCCAGCTGTGGTCCGGCTTGAGCAGCACCTTGACGCCACTATCCAGCGTGATGGTCGTCGGAGAGCTGATCGGCAGGCTGTCTGCCATCAGCACCGGGCTGAGCAGGGCACCGGCCAGAAGTGACAGGCCTCGGGTGCCAAGGTGGCGCGTGATCTTCCATGTCATCAGGCGAGCCTCCTCAGGCAGTGATGCGCTCGACACCTGTCTCGCGACCGACCAGCAGTACATCGGCGCCACGGGCGGCGAACAGACCATTGGTGACGACGCCGACGATGGCATTGATGCGGGCTTCCATGGTGATCGGGTCTTCGATCAGGAAGTTGTAGCAATCGAGGATGCGGTTGCCGTTGTCCGTCAGAACGCCTTCACGATAGACCGGGTCCGCGCCCAGCTTGACCAGTTCGCGCGCGACGTAGGAACGTGCCATCGGAATGACTTCCACCGGCAGCGGGAAGCCACCGAGGATGTCGACCTGCTTCGAGCCATCGGCGATGCACACGAAACGCTCAGCGCAGGCCGCGACGATCTTCTCGCGGGTCAGCGCCGCACCACCACCCTTGATCATCGCCAGACGCGGATCGATCTCGTCGGCACCATCCACGTACACCGGCACGGTGCCCACATGGTTGAGCTCGTAGACGTCGATGCCGTGGCCCTTGAGGCGCTGGGCAGTGGCTTCGGAGCTGGCGACGGCGCCGGCAAAGTCGTGGCGAACCTCCGCCAGAGCATCGATGAACAGGTTGGCGGTGGAGCCGGTGCCGACGCCGATGATGGTGTCGCGGTTCAGCAGCGGGCGGATCTCATCAAGGGCAGCGCGGGCCACGGCTTGCTTCAGCTCATCCTGGGTCATGTCATACCTCGGGTCGGTGGGGCAGGGGTGGAGAGTGGCGGTCATCGCGTCGGCAAGGGAGCCTGGCGCGTATCCCGACGTGTCTGTGCCTCATGCTGTTGCACGGCAACCAGAAGCGCAGACAGGAAGCGAGTCGGGCGACGCAACGCGAGAAAACGCCACATTATAACGGCAAACGTCGCGATGGCGCTGGACGCTCTCGCCGGCGGTCTGATAACAATGGGGGTTCGGTCGCACCCATGCGGCCCGCGCTGCGACACATCAGGACATTCCTATAATGCTCGAACACTACGTCAAGAAAATCCTGTCGGCTCGTGTCTATGAAGCCGCCCATGAAACCCCGCTCTCGTCAGCCCCGATGCTGTCACGTCGTTTCAGCAACCAGATCTTCATCAAGCGGGAAGACCTGCAGCCCGTCTACTCCTTCAAGATTCGCGGCGCCTACAACAAGATGGCGCAGCTGAGCGATGAGCAGAAGGCCTGTGGCGTGATTGCCGCCTCGGCGGGCAACCATGCCCAGGGACTGGCGATGGCAGCCAAGCTGATGGGCGTGAAGGCCGTCATCGTCATGCCGCGCATCACGCCGGAGATCAAGGTGCAGGCGGTACGTGAACGCGGCGCACGCGTGGTGCTCAAGGGCGATGCCTTTCCCGAGGCGCTCGCGCATGCCCAGGCATTGATGCAAGAACATGGCTACACCTTCATTCCGCCCTTCGATGACCCGGACGTGATCGCCGGGCAGGGGACGGTGGGCATGGAGATCCTGCGTCAGCACCCGGGCAAGATCGATGCGATCTTCGTGCCGGTGGGCGGCGGTGGCCTGATTGCCGGTGTCGCGGCCTACGTGAAGTATCTGCGTCCGGACATTCGTGTCATCGGTGTCGAGGCTGAGGATGCGGCCTGCCTCAAGGCGGCCATGGAGGCCGGCGAGCGTGTGGTGCTGGACCAGGTCGGCGTGTTCGCCGAGGGAGTGGCCGTGGCGCAGATCGGCGAGGCGCCGTTCGAGATCATCCGCCATACCGTCGATGAAGTGATTACCGTCAATACCGATGAGATGTGCGCGGCGGTCAAGGATATCTTCGAGGACACGCGCGCCGTGTCAGAGACCAGCGGCGCTCTGTCGCTGGCCGGCCTCAAGAAGTACATCCAGCAGACTGGCGCGGAAGGGCAGACGCTGGTCTGCATCAACTCCGGGGCCAATACCAACTTCGATCGCCTGCAGCACATCGCCGAGCGCACCGAGCTCGGCGAGCAGCGGGAAGCCATTCTGGCGGTTACCTTGCCGGAGCGCCCCGGGGCCTACAAGCAGTTCTGCAAGGTGATCGGCAAGCGCATGGTCACCGAGTTCAACTACCGCTATGCCAACCCGGAGGAGGCGCACGTCTTCGTCGGTGTCCAGGTCAAGCCGGGCGGGGAAGACCGCGCAGCGGTGGTCGAGAAGCTGCGTGAGGCGGGCTACGCGGTGGAGGATCTCACCGACAACGAGCTGGCCAAGCTGCACACGCGTCATCTGGTCGGGGGGCGCACCAGCAGCGACCTCGAGGAGGAGGTCTATCGCTTCGAGTTCCCGGAACGTCCTGGTGCCCTGATGAACTTCCTGACCCATCTGCCTGCGGACTGGAACATCTCGCTGTTCCACTATCGCAATCACGGCGCGTCCCATGGGCGAGTCCTGATCGGCATGCAGGTGCCCAATGGGGATCGCGCCGAGGTCGAGAAGTATTTCGCGGAGATCGGCTATCGCTTCTGGAAGGAAAGCGACAATCCGGCCTATCGCCTTTTCCTGTCATGATGTCGGCCATGCCTCGCCTGCCTGGATGAGGTCGCTCTGAATCAAGTGGGCATCAGGCGGATGGCATTCATGATTGGCAGTATGAAAAAGCCCCTGTTCTCGTCTGAGAGCAGGGGCTTTTCTCGTCATGATGGTGAATGGCATGACTGATGACTTGTACTTAGGTGGGGCGTCAGAGATATCGAACGTTGTTTTCCCTCCAGGCCTTGCCAGCCCTCGCCTGCAGCGCGAAATGCAAGCGTGGAAAAACGTTCATTCATACGGCTGCATGGTGATTGTCATACGCAGGTCAGATGCCTATCATCGTGGGCACTGTCAGGAAGACAGTCATCGACAACCGTCACGCGAAAGCCACTGACGATATAAGAAGAAGCCCGCTCTCATGAAACGCAAGCCCGATCTGGTCATGGCCCTGGTATTCATTTTCGGGATTGGTGTCGTCGCCACCGGCTACGCCCAGACCGTCATGGGTTCCTGAATCGTGCACTGCCGCCTTCGGGCGGCAGTGGCGTTTTCAGAGGGAGAGTCGTTCTCGCGCTCTGCCTTTCTGCCCCCCTGCCCCCCTTTCCCTCCCGCTCTTCTCCTTGATCTCCAGGCACGTCTGCTCCCCCTCAAGTCCGAGCACGCCCGCGACATGCTGGCGCCGTTGACCGCCCGTGCGTGACTGCCCCTGCGTGAGCATCATGACGATGCGTTCCCATGCCTGCGGCCTGGGCGCACGATCTCGCGATCACTGACGATGGCATCCAGCGGTATGTCCCAGGCTTGTACCGGCAAGGCCGGCACCTTCTGACAGTGATGGGCGAGGCCGATCAACCTCGGTCTTGGCCCGGCGCGACGGGTGAAGGCGAAGCTGCGGTCATAGAAACCGCCCCCCATGCCGATCCGTGCGCCAGCCTCATCGAACCCCACCAGCGGCATCAGCACGATATCCAATGCCCAGGCCGGCAGGCGTCGGCCCTTGTGGGCTCCGAAGCGCGTGTCAGGTTCGGCGATGCCGAAGCGATTGCTCACCAGTGGGGTATGGTCGTCGTAGCGGACGAACCAGAGTGAGTTGACCGCGAAGGGTCGCAGGACCGGTAGATAGACGCGTGCTCCCCGACGTTGCAGCCATCGGCACAGACGGGTGGCGTCGATCTCGCCATCATTGGGCAGGTACAGGGCGATGTCCCGGGCACGCAGCAGTTCCGGCAGACGCTTCAGTCGTCGCAATAGGGCCTGCTCGGCATTACGGCGCTCGGGGGCCGTCAACTGGCGTCGCCGTTGGCGCAGCAAGCGTCTCAGGGCGCGGCGATCCGCAGTGGGGTGATCAAGCTCGCTGGACAATGGCCAGAGCGTGACATCACGTGAAAGCGAGGGAGGCGAATAGTGATTCGCGAGGGCGGCGCGAGCCGCAGGGGGTTTGAGCATGCCTGACATTCTCCGTCAGACAGGGTTCTCCAAGGTGCCGGTGTTACCGGGGGCCCTTGAACCCAGCGGTTCAAGGTGGGTAGTCCCGCGCAGCGCATCAGGCTTTCCGACGCACGGACATGCACACAGCACTGCGCAGTGGACTCCCTGGGAATAGCTTATAAGCTCGAGGGACATCGGCAACTGTCGTACACCCCAGAGAACTCCTTCAGTCTACCAAACCCCGTCTGCCGGCCCAAGGCTTAATCCTGTCGGGAACAGACTGTTGCTGAAATTTATCAGTTGTTTGATTCTCAAGCGTTTTTTGCTTCGTCAGCACGCGCCTTCGCACGTTGGACAGACTCGGCTGGTACCTGCTTGAGGGCCGCATCCAGCTGGCGATCCAGCGCCGTGAGGCGTGTCTCGAAATCCTGCTGCATGGCGCGTTCGCTGTCGCGGCTGTTGATCAGTTCGTGAGAGATGTTGAGCGCGGCCATCAGGGCGACCTTGTCGGCACTGATGGTATTGCCACGTTGCTGGATGCCTTGCATGGCGAGATCCAGGTAGGCCGCCGCACGGGTCAAGCCATCTTCCTCGCCGGGTTGGCAGCTGACGGTATAGCTGCGGCCGAGCAGGCTGATCTCGGTGGTATTGCGGGGAGTCGTGGAGTCGCTCATGTCAGTCCTCTCGGGCCATGTCCGGCGTCGTCCTGATTGACGGCGGCGTCCTTGACTGGGCGTCACCTCGCAGTGAGGACGGCAAGCCAGAAGGAGGGCCAGTGCGGTAAGATGGGGGCATTCTCGAGCCACTATAGAGAGCCGCTTCTGGAGGGTCAACGCGCTGCGCAGTGCGGCTGTCACCCAGCATGGCGCTCAGGGTTCGAGCGGTAATCGTCGATTGCCGATGCCTTTCTCACCGACTCAATGGACCCGCACCATGGCCATCATCAACGATACCTTCGACTTCTCTCTCGTCGCGGACCAGTTCCTGGTTCACGGCAGCCTGAACAACCCTTCCTTCCTTGATGGACAGCTGGTCGCTGCCCTGGCGATGGATGACATCAGCGCGGAAGACTGGTTGAGCCGCGTCTGTGCCGCATTGGGAGTGGAGCAACCGGCCACCCGTGAAGCGGGCGAGGTGTTTCTCAGCTGGCGCACGCGCAACCAGGAGCGCCTGGCGGCCAGCGAGATGAGCTTCGAGCCGCTGTTGCCGGACGACATGTTCTCCCTGGCCGAGCGTGGCCAGAGCCTGCGTGAGTGGACGCTGGGCTTCCAGGAAGAGCTGGCAGGCGCCGATGGCGAGGTCCGCAAGGGCTGGAGCCAGGCATTGCGTGATGCGCTGAGCGATGTCGAGGCCATCTCGAGCGGTCTGGCCAACGCCGAGGACCTGGATGACGACAATGCCGAGGACGAGGCGGATCTGTTCGCGCTGGCCGACCACGTGCGCATGGCGGCCCTGCTGCTGTATACCGAGCAGCACCCGGGCAACCCGGACGTCGAGAAGCCCAGTGACGATCAGTTGCCGGAAGGCGGACTTGAAGGCAGTCTCGGGGTCAGCTCGCGCAACGACACTCACTGAGTGAGGCAGATTGCCGCTCGCAATACCCGGCGGCCGACCCCATTTCGGGAAGGATTGTCCCTTCGGGAGCCTCGTCCTTTCCCGCTACATTCTGATTCGTGTCGGGCAGGCCATGACATGCCTGCCCGACACGGATCCCGACGGAGAACGCCATGATCGTCCCTGAAATCCTGCCTGCGCCGGCGGCGCTGACTGCTGATGACTTCTCGGCGCGTCGCCAGCGTCTGATGATGCAGCTGCCTCGTGATGCCGCGGTACTGGTGTTGTCGTCCGGCCTGGCGCAGCGCAATCGTGACAGTGAGTTCACCTTCCGTCAGAACAGTGACTTTCATTACCTGACCGGCTGGCCGGAACCGGAAGCGGCATTGTTGCTGTTGCCGGGGCGCGCGGAAGGCGAGAGCGTACTGTTCTGTCAGGAAAAGGATCCGCTGGCGGAAGCCTGGACCGGTATCCGTATCGGTGCCGAAGGGGCCGTGACGCAGGCGGGATTCGACCAGGCCTTCACCAATGATCAGCGTGAGGATGTCATGGCCGGTCTGCTGGATGGCCGTGGGCGTCTCTTCGTGCTGTTCGAGGACGACGAAGCACTGGCGCTGGCGCAATCGCTGCGCGAGGAGCTGGCCGCGGCCGTGCGTCGTGGTGCCCGCCCGCCGGTCGCCTTTGAAGACCTCGCCCCGCTGTTGCATGAGCAGCGCCTGATCAAGGATGAGCGTGAGCTGGCGCTGATGCGTCACGCGGCGGAGATTTCCGCTCGCGCCCACATCCGTGCCATGCGGGCCAGCCGCCCCGGGCTGCACGAGTATCATCTGCAGGCCGAGATCGAGCATGAATTCCAGTGGCAGGGCGCTCCGGCACCCGCGTATACCAGCATCGTCGGTGGTGGCGTGAATGCCTGCGTGCTCCATTACATCGAGAACCGTGCTCCGCTGATCGATGGCGAGCTGGTGCTGATCGATGCTGGCGCGGAGTACGCACTCTATGCCGGCGACATCACCCGTACCTTCCCCATTAATGGTCGCTTCAGTGAGCCCCAGAAGCGTCTCTACGAGATCGTGCTCAAGGCCCAGGAACGTGCAGTGGCCGCCGTGGTGCCGGGTGCGACGTTGGTGGGCATTCACCAACAGGTGGTGCATGACCTGACCGCCGGCCTCGTCGAACTGGGCCTGCTGCAAGGTGAAGTGGAGGCGTTGATCGCCGATGAGGCCTATCGCCGCTTCTATCTGCATTCCACCTCGCACTGGCTGGGACTGGATGTGCACGATGTCGGCAGTTACCGCGAGAACGGTGAGCCGCGTCCGTTGCTGCCCGGCATGGTGCTGACGGTCGAGCCGGGGCTTTATGTGCCGGACGCCAGTGACATTCCAGCCGAGTATCGGGGGATCGGGATTCGCATCGAGGACGATGTGGTGGTCACCGCGGACGGGCACGAAGTGCTGAGCGCCACGGTTCCCAAATCCGTCGAGGCCATCGAGGCACTGATGCGCGAAGGAGCCTGACATCATGAGTGAGCCAGCGGCAGCATCCCCGGTAACGTCTGCGCCGGAGCGATTCGATGTCGTCATCATCGGTGGTGGCCTGGTGGGCGCGAGCCTGGCCTGTGCCCTTGCACCCTTGATGAACGGGCAGCAGGAGGATGGGCTGCGCGTGGCGGTGGTCGAGGCCAACCCCTTGCCTCCCGCGGAGGATACCGGGCGTTTCCAGCCCAGTTTCGATGCGCGAGCCAGTGCCATCGCTGCCGGTTCACGCCAGCGCTTCATCGCCTTCGGGCTGTGGGAGGCGATGCGTGAGCACGCCACGCCGATTCGTACCATCCATGTCAGCGAGCGCGGCCATCTCGGGGCCACACGCATGCGGGCCGAGGAACTGGGGGTTCCCGCGCTGGGGCATGTGATCCCCAATGCCTGGATGGGGCGCGTGCTCCATCGGCGTCTGGCGGAACTGCCGCTGACCTGGTACTGCCCGGCACGCGTGGCGCAGATCAGCGTCAGCGCGCAGGGGCACCGCCTGCTGCTGGAGGATGGACGCCTGATCGAGGCGGGACTGACCGTATTGGCAGATGGCGGGCGCTCGGGGCTCAAGGAGCGTCTCGGCATCCATAGCGAGACGCATGCCTACGAACAACAGGCGCTGATCGCCACCGTCGAGATGAGCCAGCCCCACGCGGGGGTGGCCTATGAGCGTTTCACCAGCGAGGGACCGATGGCGCTGCTGCCGCTGGGTGGCCGTCGAATGGAGTTGATCTGGACGCGTTCTCCCGACGAGACGGCTGTGCTGATGGACATGCCGGAGCCCGAGTTTCTCAAGGCGCTTCAGGCTGCCTTCGGCGAGCGGGCCGGCCGTTTCCGGCGGGTCGGGCAGCGCCATGCCTATCCCCTGTCGTTGATACGTGCCAGCGAGGGGACACGTCCCGGACTTGCGGTGCTCGGCAATGCCGCTCACTCGCTGCATCCGGTGGCAGGGCAGGGCTTCAATCTGGCGCTGCGCGGCGTGACGGATCTGGTGGCCGCCATCGCGGCGGGACAGGCACGTGGTGATGCCGCTGGCGATGTCAGCGTGCTGAGTGATTTCGAGTCGCGGCGCGGTGCGGACCGCGACAATGTCGTGTTGTTCAGTGATGGCTTGATCCGCCTGTTCGGCGTCGAGAGTCGTTGGCTGGGGCATGCTCGGGCGGCAGGGCTGATCGGCCTGAATCTGGTGTCACCGCTCAAGCGCCTGCTGGCAAGGCGCTCGATGGGCATTGAGCGCTAGGCGTAGCGAGTACTTGCCAACGGGCCAAGCGATGTCGTGAGTTGCGCCACAGGCTTGCGCCCCAGGGTGGCGTCGATGAGTGACCAAATCGCCGCCGGATTCACGAGACTCTCGCCAGGAGAGCGACGCGCGACAGGCGTCATACAAGGGAGCAGGCATGAACGAGCATCGGAGATTGGATGCACCGCATGAGGTGGATGTCGCCATCGTGGGCGCCGGTATCGTCGGCGCCACGCTGGCGCTGCTGTTGGGGCAGGGCGGCCTGCGCGTCCTTCTGATCGAGGGTCGCGAGGGCATCGTCGACTGGCAGCCGGCGCTGGCACCGGAGCCGCGTGTCAGTGCGCTGACGCCGGTTTCGCGTCAATTGCTCAGCGGCCTGGGGGTCTGGAAGGACATCGCACAGAGTCGTCTGATGCCCTATACCGGCATGCAGGTCTGGGATGCCGAAGGCAATGGCGAGATAGGCTTCAGTGCCGAGCAAAGCGGTGTGTCGGAGCTTGGGCACATCGTCGAGAATCGGGTCACTCAGGCCGCGCTTGAGCAAGCGATTTCCCGGTGTCCCTCGATCACGCGCCGTTATGGTGTCCGGGTCAGCGGCCTGGGATTGCCCAGGACGGGGTCAGCTTCAGTGGTAAGTGCTTACCAACTTGAGGGGGCCGAGGCAGCAAGCCTGACACTGAGCGACGGTAGCAGCGTCGCGGCGGGGCTGGTGGTGGCGGCTGACGGGGCGCGTTCCCGTCTGCGCGAGCTGGCGGGCATCGAGACCCGTGAGCACGATACCGGCCAGGTGGCGTTGGTCACCACGGTGCGCACGGCGCATTCGCATCAGGGCGTCGCCCGCCAGCGCTTTCTGCCCACCGGGCCGCTGGCCTTCCTGCCGCTGGCGGTCAATTCCGCCCTGGTACATCCCGAGGGCGAGGCATCCGGCGCCCAGCGCCATTGCTCCATCGTCTGGTCCACCACTCCGCAGGAAGCCGAGCGCCTGCTGGCATTGCCCGAGACGGACTTCTGTCATGAGCTCGAAGCAGCCTTCGAGGGAAAGCTCGGCACGGTGGAATACAGTGCCGAGCGCTTCAGCTTCCCGTTGCATCAACGTCATGCGCAGGAGTATGTGCTGCCGGGGCTGGCGCTGGTGGGGGATGCCGCGCATGCCATTCACCCGCTGGCGGGGCAGGGGGTCAATCTTGGCCTGATGGATGTCGCCGTGCTGGCGGAAGAACTGCTGGATGGGCACCGCCGCGGCGTGGCACTGGGCGATGAGCGCTGGTTGAAGCGCTATCGTCGACGCCGGCGCAGCGACAATGCCGTGATGCTGAAGATGATGGATGGCTTCCGCCTGCTGTTCGGCAGCCGGAAGCCGGGGGTACGCCTGGTGCGTAACCTGGGACTTGGCTGGGTGGATGGCAGCGTCGAGCTCAAGCGCCTGCTGATGCGCCAGGCGATGGGGGAGCGTGGGGAGTTGCCGGAGAGCTGCCGACCACGCTGACAGTGAGCGCTCACCTCTGGACGTGACAGTTAGCACGACGACAGGCCAGGCGGGAGATGGCAGACCTGCCGATTGGCGCGCGAAAGACGACACGACCCCGCCAGTTGGCGGGGTCGTGTCGTTTACGGCGAAAGAGAGACTATTGCTCCGAGGTGGCGGGAAGCGTGGCCTTGAGAGCCGCGCTGCGACCCAGCACGTTCATGCCCTTGAGCAGGTTGAGTGCTTCCCCCAGCTGGTAATCACTTTCGGCGACCACCGGGCTGTCCGGTGCCTTGCTGGAAGGCGTCGATGAGTCGCCATTGGCATTGTCGAGACGTCCGTCGAGATCCGCCTCGCGTACGCTGAAATCACGCCGCGTGTCCCGCTCCAGTCGTCCGCGCACCACCTCGACATCCGGGCGGATGCCCTCTGCCTGGATCGAGCGCCCGTTGGGCGTGAAGTAGAGTGCCGTGGTCAACTTGAGGCCGTCGCCGTTGCCCAGTGGCATCACGTTCTGTACCGAGCCCTTGCCGAAGCTCTCGGTGCCCATGATGATGGCGCGGCGCTGGTCCTGCAGGGCACCTGAGACGATTTCCGCGGCGGAGGCCGTCCCGCCGTTGATCAATACCACCAGCGGCGTATCACCGGCCGGTGTCTCGGCTCTGGCCGAGAAGGACAGCTCGCTGTCCGGCAGGCGCCCTTCGGTATAGACGATGCGGCCGCTCGTGAGGAAGAGGTCGCTTATCTCGACGGCCGCTGACAGCAGCCCCCCGGGGTTGTTGCGCAGATCCAGCACCAGACCCTTCAGCGCGACATCGCCGCTTTCCTCGCGCAGCTCCGTAAGGGCGCGTTTCGCCTCATCGCCCGTCGCGCTCTGGAACTGGCTGACGCGCAGGTAGCCATATCCCGGCTCCAGCAGGCGCTGACTGACGCTGCTGCTCTTGATGATGGCCCGCTTGAGCACGACCTCGCGGGGCATGTCGGCGCCTTCCGAGAGTACCAGCAGGCGAATGGTCGATCCTTCCTCGCCACGCATCAGCTTGACGGATTCCGTCATCGACAGACCCTCCATCGGCGTGTCGTCGATCTTGAGGATCACGTCACGTGGTTGGAGGCCGGCACGTGAGGCCGGGGTGTCGTCGATGGGGGCGATGATGGTCAGCTGGCCATCCTCATCCATGCCGACCTCGATGCCGATACCGCCGAATTCCCCATCGGTGTTCTCGCGCAGGTCCTGCCAGTCATCCTGATCCAGATACGCCGAGTGCGGGTCCAGCCCTGCCAGCATGCCACGCATGGCATTCTTGAGCAGCGTGCGGTCATCCACTTCATCCACATAGGTGCGCTTGATGCGCTCGAAGACTTCGGCAAAGGTGCGCAGTTCCTCCAGCGGCAGGCCATTGGCCGATTCGCTGGAGGAGGCAGGCATGGCTCCCTGCCGCGCATCTTCAGCATGGGCCGGCACTCCGCCGCCCAGCAGAACAAGGCTCAGCGGCACGCTGACCGCCAGCTGACGCAGGCGACGCGGGGCAGGACGGAATGACGACGATGCGGACATGCGATTTCCTTCTCGACGGAGACTGGCTCGACTGATGCCGAAGCGCCTGGCAGTTCAGCCAGAGGGGAAGAGGCGACCCCGACGCTCGCAGTCACGGATGACTGCGAGCATATCCCGCCCGGGTACCTGCCGCCTAGCCTGTCGCCATGTTGCGCCATGGCTGACTGGCTCAGCGGCTCGACAGCCAGCGTTGCGGGTTGACGGGCTTGCCGGCGCGGCGTACTTCGAAATACAGCGCGGCACCGTCACGGCCACCACTGCTGCCGACACTCCCCAGCTGCTGGCCGCGTGACAGGCTGTCACCGGGGCCGACGCTGAAGCTTGCCAGATGTGCGTAGAGCGTCAGCACGTTGTCGCCGTGGTCGATGATCAACAGGTTGCCGTAGCCGCGCATCCAGTCCGCGAAGACGACACGACCGGCATGCGGCGCCGTCACAGGCGTGCCCTGGGACGCCTGGATCAGCACGCCATCACGATTGACGCCTTCTCCCCCGCCATAGGCCGAGATGACCCGCCCGGGGGCCGGCCAGTCCATCTTGCCCATCGCACGCGTGATGCGTGTCCTGGGGGGCGGGGCACTCTTGATGGCCTTGAGGCGCTTCTCGAGCGTCTGGATCATCTGGTTGGCATGGGCGCGGTCCTGATCCAGCTCGGCGATCTTCGCCTCATGGCTGGCATAGCGGGCATCCAGGGTGCGCAGCAGAGCGGCGCGCTCATTCTGCTGGGCCATCAGTTTGCTGGCTTGCTGCTTGAGGCCTTGCTGCACCTCCTCCAGTCGTGTCTGGCGTGCCAGCAGACTGGCGCGGGTACTGGCCAGTGAGGCATCCAGTCTGGCGAGGCGCTCAAGCGCCTGCCGGCGCGAATCGCTCAAGTGATTCAGGTATACCTGCAGGCGTTCGAGACGCGCCGGATCATCCTGATTGAGCAGCAGCTTCAATTCGGGTTGGCGACCCAGCCGATACAGGGCGGCCATCTCCTCGGCCACGGCAGCCTTCTGCGCCGTCTGCTGCTGGATGAGGGTCTCACGCTGGCGCGTGAGCCTGGTCAGTTGCTGCGTGATGTCGTCGCGCTCATCCTCGAGTCTGCCGGTCTGCTGGCGAGTCTCGTTGAGCTGGCGCTCGATCTTCTCCAGGCCATTGCGCGTATCGCTGCGCCGCGCGGCAGTGGCCTTCAGCTCGCCCTGCATCGCCTGTATCTCGTGTTTGAGACGCTTGAGGTCGGCTTCGGAGGCTTGCTTCTTCTGGGTCAGGGTCGCGCTGCTGTCCGCGGCCAGTGCCGAGGGGGGGGCCAGCAGCGGAGTCATGAGCAGCAGGCAGGCAGACAGCACAACGCCGGAGACAGGGCTCCGGCGTTTGAAGAATCGGTAGCGCCTGCCCGGTCCGGATACCAGACAGGCATCCGGACCGGGGGAGGCGCCGGGCACGCCACTCGGCGCGCCCTGCAAGGGGCTATCAGGCACCGGCATAATCGACCAGCACGTTGCCGTCCATTTCCTCGGGGACCGCCTGCCCCATCATGGTCAGCAGGGTCGGGGCGAGGTCACACAGGCGTCCCTCGGAGGCCAGCTTGACGTCACGCTGGGTGACGTAGATCAGCGGCACTTCAAAGGTGGTGTGCGCCGTCTGCGGGTTGCCGGTCTCCGGGTGCACCATCTGCTCGGCATTGCCGTGGTCCGCGGTGATCAGGCATTCGCCACCGACCTTCTCCAGCGCCTCGACCACGCGGCCGACGCAGCCATCCAGATATTCGATCGCCTTGACGGCCGCATCGAACTTGCCGGTGTGTCCGACCATGTCGCCATTGGCGTAATTGCAGACGATCAGATCATAGCGGCCGGATTCGATGGCCTCGACCAGCTTGTCGGTGACCTCCCCGGCGCTCATCTCCGGCTTCTCGTCGTAGGTCTTCACGTCCTGCGGCGAGGGCACGAGGATGCGGGTCTCGCCGTCGAATTCGTCTTCGCGGCCGCCGGAGAAGAAGAAGGTCACGTGGGCGTACTTCTCCGTCTCGGCGATACGCAGCTGAGTGAGGCCGCGATTGGAGACCACTTCCCCCAGGGTATTGGGCAGGTCGGAGGGTGGGAAGGCAGCCGGCGCCGGAATGTCGGCGGCGTACTGGGTCAGCATCACCAGACCGTCATGGGCCAGCTTGGGCGGCGTGCGCTCGAAGCCGGAGAAGTCCGGCTCGACGAAGGCGCGGGTCAGCTCGCGGGCACGGTCGGCACGGAAGTTCAGGAACAGGGCAGCATCGCCTTCCTGCATGGGGACGGCGTCGCCGATACGCGTGGCGCTGACGAATTCGTCGGTCTCGTCACGCTCGTAGGCGGCGGCAAGTCCTTCCACACCGCTGGCGGCTTCGTGGAGGCCCTGCCCTTCGGCGATCACGCGATATGCCTGTTCGACACGGTCCCAGCGGTTGTCACGGTCCATCGCGAAGTAGCGACCGACGAGGGTGGCGACACGGCCTTCCTCGAGTCCGAGACCTGCCAGGTGTTCATCGGCACGCGCGATGGATGCCTCTGCGCTCTTGGGCGCGGTGTCGCGGCCATCGAGAATCGCGTGGAGGTAGATGCGCTTGGCGCCCCGCTCGGCGGCCAGATCGGCCATGGCGAGGATGTGGTCTTCATGGGAGTGCACGCCCCCGGGAGACAGCAGGCCGATCAGGTGCACGGCACGGCCAGCCGCGATGGCGGCATCGAGAGGCGCGGTCAGGACAGTGTTGTCCTTGAGGGCATTCTCGCGCACGGCCTTGGTGATGCGGGTGAAGTCCTGGTAGACGATGCGCCCGGCCCCCAGGTTCATGTGCCCGACCTCGGAATTGCCCATCTGGCCATCCGGCAGGCCGACATGGCCACCGTCGGTATGGATCAGATCGCTGGGATACTGCTGGCGCAGGCGATCCATGACCGGCGTGTTGGCGGCAAGAATGGCGTTGTCCTTCTCTTCCTCGCTGTGGCCGTAGCCATCGAGAATGATGAGGGCGACGGGACGCGGACCTTGTGCTTGAGCTGCCATGACTTCCTCGCTGTGATGACGAATGAATCCTCTGGAGCAGGACGGCAGGGGCAATCGCGCAGGGTGGCTGTCAGGCGATCACGTGCCTGTCATGTCCTGCGGGCATCCTCTGCCGTCTTCCTCATCCGGTGCGTTCACCGCTTGCTGCACGGGTGAGGCAAGATGTAGTGATAAAACTACCTGCTCATTCTGACCTCTATTAGAGAGGCGGTAAGGTGCCGAGTGCAAGTGCTGGAAGCGTATCGGCAAGATTGGATTCCCCTATCGCGGGCAAGTTCAGTGCGTCCCCGTGGCGCAGGCGAGGGCAGGGCGGCGTTACGCCTTTTTGATGCCATGTCGCGGGCATTCATGGCAGGGGCTGTCATGTATAATGCTGGCTCCGTTACCTCGGGTAGCGGTCTATTTCCTTTGCCGCGTACGTACCGGCATGCACGTCACAGCGGAGTTAGCCCGTCTCATGATCGAACAGCTGCTTCAGTTCGCGCAGAATCATCCCTTGCTGGTGGGCGCCTTCGTCGCCCTGCTGGTCGCCCTCATCGTCATGGAAACCATGCGTGGCAACCACGGGGTCAGCGTCAGCGAGGCCACGCGACTGGTCAATCGCGAAGAGGGTGTCTTCATCGACATCCGCGACAGCAAGGAATACAAGGCCGGCCACATCGCCGGTGCCGTCAATGTTCCCAGCAGTCAGCTTGCCAGCGCGACCACGCCGCTGGACAAGTACAAGGACCGTCCGGTGATCATCGTCTGCAAGCATGGTCAGACCGCTGGACCGCTGGTGGCGCGCCTGGAGAAGGCCGGCTTCAAGCAGGCGGTCAAGCTCAAGGGTGGCATGGGTCAGTGGGAAGCCGACAGTCTGCCGGTCGTGACTCGCTGAGCGACCTGCGGGAAGCAGGCCGATGGCCCAACAATAATTCTCCGTACATTCAAGGATATGTCTCATGGCTGAAGAACAGAACGCACAGGCGGCACAGGGTGCCGAACAGGCTCAGGATCAGCTCCAGTTCGCCCTGCAGCGCATCTATGTGAAGGACGTGTCCTTCGAAGCGCCGAATTCTCCGGCGGTCTTCTCCCAGCCGTTCCAGCCGAAGGTCAGCCTGGAACTGGATACCGAGCACCAGCAGGTCGGTGAAGAGCTCTTCGAGGTGTCCATCAAGGTCACCGCCCAGGTCTCCAACGGTGAAGACCAGACCACCGCCTTCCTGGCCGAGGTCGAGCAGGCCGGTCTGTTCCGCATCGCCGGTCTGTCCGCCGAGCAGCTGGATCACACCCTGGGGGCCTTCTGCCCGAACGTGCTGTTCCCGTACGCGCGTGAAGCCGTCGACAATCTGGTCAACCGCGGCAGCTTCCCTCCGCTGATGCTGGCACCGGTCAACTTCGAAGCCATGTACGCTCAGCGCAAGCAGCGTGAAGCGCAACAGGCGGGTGAAGCCACCGCTCACTGATCCGTGAGACGGCCAGCAATGGCCGTGAGATGGCAATGACAGTGACGGGCCCCAGTGGCCCGTCACTGCGTTGGTGGCCACCATGATGGCCGTGCTTTCCTGAACCTATTTCTCTTCCCCTTTCATCTCCGTGTCGGCGTGCTGAGTGTCTCTCACGGCGCTGCCGCGCGGCGCATTGCTCGCGAGACTTTCCCATGGCCATTCGTCTGCACTGTCCCGATCTTGATCTCCATGTCAGCGCCGGGGCGACCTTTGCACTGCCCGAGGGGCCTGCACGCCATCTCGGTCTGGTGTTGCGGGCCCGGGTGGGCAGCGAAGCACAGTTGTTCGATGGGCACGGGCAGGAAGTGCGCGTGTCGCTCGAGGAGGTGTCCCGCAAGGGGGTCAGCGTGCGGGTGATCGAGGCGGTCGCCAATGACAGCGAGTCGCCACTGGCAGTGCATCTGGGCCAGGCGATCTCCAAGGGCGATCGCATGGATTACGCCATCCAGAAGGCCTGTGAGCTCGGGGTCGCTGCCATCACCCCGCTTTACACCGCGCGTGGCGACGTCAAGCTCAAGGGCGAGCGCGCCGACAAGAAACTCGCGCATTGGCAGGGCGTGGCGGCAAGCGCCTGTGAGCAGTGCGGTCGCAGCGTGGTGCCGGTGGTGCATGCGCCGATTCCCATGGCCCAGTGGCTGGATGAGCGCGATGAGCCACTTCGCCTGATATTGCAGCCGGGCGGTGCCGAGGCGCTGAATGCCGCCGAGAGCGAGGGCGGCGTGACGCGTGCCAGCCTGCTGATCGGCCCTGAGGGCGGCTTCACGCCGGAAGAAGTCACCCAGGCGGCTGGCGCGGGGTGTGACGTCCTGGGGCTGGGCCCACGGATACTGCGTACCGAGACGGCGCCGGTGGTCGCGCTGACGCTGTTGCAGCAGCGCTTCGGCGATCTGCCGCGCTAGGCAGGACGACACCAGCATTGTTGAAGCCCCGGCAACACTGCGTGAGGCCTTGAGCGTCCTCATGTCAGTGGTGGGCAGCGTGGTGCTGCTGCATACTTGTCCCATCTTCCCGCGCAACCCGTTTCGGGGTATCGCGCCGGGTAACATCCGCTTTTCTCATTGCCGGCCGGCTGGGTCGGCAGTGTCGTCAGAAGGTTGCCTCGATGACTGCTCGCAAGCTCAAGATCGGCGTGGTGATGGACCCGATGTCCAGCGTCACCTACAAGAAGGACACCACCCTGGCCATGCTGTGGGCCGCCGCCCAGCGTGGCTGGTCGTTGCATTACCTGGAGCAGGAAGATCTCTATCTCGAGAATGGCCGTGCGATGGGACGGATGCGGGATCTCGAGGTCTATCGGGATCCTGATCACTTCTATCAGCTGGGCGAGGTCGTCGCGACGCCGCTGGCCGAGCTTGACGTGATTCTGATGCGCAAGGACCCGCCCGTCGACGAGCACTTCCTGAACGCGGTCCACCTGCTGGGCTTCGCCGAACGTGAAGGCGTGCTGGTCGTCAACCCGACGGCCGCGCTGTTGACCTGCAACGAGAAGCTGTTCGCGCAGCAGTTCACCCAGTGCATTCCGCCGACGACCGTCTCGGCCAATGACAAGGTGTTGCGCGCCTTCCACGCGGAGCATGGCAATGTCATCTTCAAGCCGCTCGATGGCATGGGCGGCAGCGGTATCTTCCACGTCGCCGAAGATGGTCGCAATCTGGGATCGGTAATCGAGCAGCTGACCCTGCGTGGCCAGCGTCAGATCATGGCACAGCGTTACGTGCCGGAGATCAGTTCCGGCGATACCCGCATCCTGCTGGTCGATGGTGAGCCGGTGCCGTTCGGTCTGGCGCGCATTCCCAGCGCCGGAGAAACGCGTGGCAATCTGGCGGCTGGAGGACGTGGTGAGTCGCGTGAGCTGACGGATCGCGATTACTGGCTGGTCGAGCAGGTCAAGCCGGTGGTGAAGTCGCTGGGACTGATGTTCGTCGGTCTGGACGTGATCGGGGATTACATCACCGAGATCAACGTCACCAGCCCGACCTGCGTGCGTGAAATCGATGACCAGCGCGGTACGGACATCGCCGGGCTGCTGATGGATGCCATCGAGGCACGCCTCACGGCGCAGCAGTCCGCTTGATTGCCGCCGTCAATGGCGTCGGTGGCGTCAGATGGCGGCCAGCAAGTTCGCAGTAAACGGCAGGGATGCCGAAGCTGACACGACAGCGGTTTCGCAGACAGGGAGTGGGGCATGGCAGCACCCGTCGAGTGGTGGGGAGTCAACCATAGCGTGACCGATCCGATCACCTACGTGCCGGTGACCCGGATGCATCGTCGCGTGGTGGCCTGGGGCGCGGCACTGGGGGTGCATGCGGTAGTCGGCTGGTGGCTGCTGGGGAGTGGCCTGATGGTGCCCCCTCAGGTGCCGCCATTGCCTGACCCGGTGATGCTCGACGTCACGCTGGTCAGCCAGGCCAGCTCACGTGCCGTCACATCGGATGTCGTCGCCGAGCAGGATCAGCAGGCCAGTGGAAGCGGCCGTGAGGCGGCGGTGCAAGCCGGGCCAGCCAGTCAGACGCCCCCCCGGGCGGGTGAGCAGAGTGCTCCCGTCAGCGGCGAGGCCCCGGTGCCCGAGGCAGCTGCCGTGCCCCTGGTGTTGCCGGAGCGCATCCCGGAGGTCATCGCGACCCGCAATGATTCGCCACAGCAGGTCTCGCATTCCGAGATCCTGCCGGATACGCCGGACAATGAGCAGGAAGCCATCGAGCAGGATGTCGGGGCGATCCAGGCCTCGGGCCAGACTCGCGAGGTGGCCGGTGATGTGGCCTCGCGCAAGGCGGCCCGCGCCTCGGCGCGGGCTCGCTACATCAATGACTGGACCGGCACGGTGCAGTCCTTCGGCAATCTCCACTATCCCGCGCCCGCCAATCTGAGCGGGGAGCTGCGCATTCGTGCCGTCGTGTTGCCCAGCGGTCAGCTTGAGTACGCGGAAGTGTTACAATCCTCGGGACATGCCGAGCTCGACCAGGCGGCTCTGGATACGGTCTATGGCGCGGCCCCCTATGCTCCCTTCGATGAGAGTCTCAGGGGCATGAGCCAACTGACCATCACCCGCATCTGGCGATTCGGCCCCGGCAACGATTCTGGCGCGCCCTGACGCCTCGGGAGGACCATGCAAAGTCTGCGAGACCATTTCCTGCTGGCGATGCCTCATCTCGATGATGACAACTTTTCCGGCTCGCTGAGTTACCTCTGTGATCATGATGAAAAGGGCACCTTGGGTGTCATCGTCAACAAGCCCATCAAGCTGACCATGCGTGGTCTGTTCGAGCAGCTCGAGATCGCGGCGGACAGCTGCGAGTGCCTGGAAGACGTCGTCTATTATGGCGGCCCCGTGCACAAGGACCGCGGCTTCATCCTGCACCGTGGCCAGGCCGCGGAATGGGATTCCAGCCTGCAGGTGACGGATGAGCTGGCCCTTACGACCTCGCTGGATATTCTCAAGGCGATCGCCGACAACAAGGGGCCGGAAGATTTCATGGTCTGCCTCGGCTGTGCTGGCTGGGAGCCTGACCAGCTGACGAATGAGCTCAAGGAGAACAGTTGGCTGATCGTCGAAGGCGACAGCGGCATTCTCTTTGATGCCGACAGCGAGTCGCGCCTTGATGCAGCGGCCCGCAAGCTGGGTGTCAACATGAGCCTGATGTCACGGGAGATCGGGCATGGCTGAGCGGGTCGTCAGCCGGACGGTACTGGCCTTCGATTTCGGTACGCGCCGTATCGGGGTGGCAGTGGGCACCGAGATGCTGGGCACGGCATCACCGCTGGTGCCCCTGCACGTGCGTGACGGCATCCCGGACTGGAATGTGGTCACTCGTCTGATCGAGGAGTGGCAGCCGGATCTGTTCGTGGTGGGATTGCCACTGGAGCTGGACGGCACCGAAAGCCTGATGTGCAGCCGTGCCCGCAAGTTTGGCAAGCGTCTGTACGGCCGATATGGCAAGCCGCTGGAGATGTGGGATGAGCGTGGTTCCACCAAGGCGGCCAAGGGGCTGGCACGTGAACGCGGTCACCGCGGCAACTATCGTGATGATGGCGTGGATGGCCTCGCCGCTCAGCTGATACTCGAGAGCTGGTTTGCAAGCCAGCGAGGCGAGGGCGACCTTGTCGGTTACTGAATACCCCACCCGCTTCCTTCACGGAAGCGGGTTTTTTTTGTCTGTCTGCCGCCGCTGGCGGAAGTATGAGGATGCGATACCCATGCAACATTCCGAGGTACACGACGACCACGAGACGCTGCCCGATGTGGAAGCGCTTCTCGAGGCGATGACCGAAGAGCTCGAGTTGTTGTTCGAGCGTCGTGAGATCGAGCGTGAGCGGCTGATTCCTGTCGGCATTCATACCGGCGGGGTATGGATTGCCCAGGCACTGCGTGAGCGTCTGGGGCTCAGCGAAGCGTTGGCGACGCTGGACATCGGTTTCTGGCGTGATGATTTCGGGCACAAGGGGTTGCCGGACGCCGGCAAGGGCTCACAGCTGCCGGATATCGAGAATCGCGATCTTCTGCTGGTCGACGATGTGTTGATGAGTGGCCGCACCGTGCGTGCTGCGCTCAATGAACTGTTCGATTACGGGCGTCCACGACGCGTATTGCTGGCCTGTCTGCTGGAGCTGCCGGGGCGTGAACTGCCGGTTCAGCCGGATGCGCTGGGCGCCAGTCTGGCCCTGGCGCCCGGCAAGCGCATCAAGCTGGAAGGGCCGGATGCCTTGCGTCTGACGTTGGTGGATACCGGGGAGAGTGCGGCATGAACCTGTTCGATCTCACCCAGGCCAGCGCAGAGGTGCGTGCGGCCTCCCCGTCCCAGGTCCAGCTTGACGAGCAGGGGCGTATGCGCCACTTCCTGGATATCGAAGGCTTGCCGCGTGCAGTCCTGACCGAGATTCTCGACACGGCGGATCACTTCCGCGGCATCGGTGATGCCGAGGTCAAGAAGGTGCCTCTGCTGCGGGGGCGTACGGTGGCCAATCTGTTCTTCGAGAACTCCACGCGTACCCGGGCCACCTTCGAGCTCGCCGCCAAGCGCCTGTCGGCGGATGTGCTCAACCTGGACATCAAGACGTCTTCCGCAGCCAAGGGCGAGTCACTGATGGACACGCTGGTCAATCTCGAAGCCATGCAGGCGGATGCCTTCGTGGTGCGCCATGGTGACTCGGGCGCGGCGCACTTCATCGCCAGCCAGATCACGCCACATGTGGCGATCATCAACGCCGGTGACGGGCGCCATGCCCACCCGACCCAGGCGATGCTCGACATGCTGACCATTCGTCGCCACAAGGGTGATTTTGCCAACCTGCGCGTCGCCATCGTCGGTGACATCCTGCATTCGAGAGTCGCGCGCTCGCAGATTCTGGCACTCAACACCCTGGGGGCAGCCGAGGTGCGTGTCGTGGCCCCCAGGACACTGCTGCCCGTGGGCGTCGAGACATTGGGCTGCCAGGTGTTCACCGAGCTTGAAGCCGGGCTCAAGGATGTCGATGTCGTCATCATGTTGCGTCTGCAGAAGGAGCGCATGGATGGCGCGCTGCTGCCCTCGGAGTCGGAATACTATCGTCGCTACGGCCTGACCCGCGAAAGCCTCGCCCACGCGCATCCTGAGGCGGTAGTGATGCATCCGGGACCCATCAATCGAGGTGTCGAGATCGAATCCGCCGTCGCGGATGGTCCGCGCTCGCTGATCCTCGATCAGGTCACCAATGGCATCGCCGTCCGGATGGCGGTGCTGTCGATGGCGGTATCAGGCCAGATGAAGGCGCGCGCTGAGCGCAGAAATGAACGTTCTCGAGGAGCTGGAGCATGAAACTCAGCCTCATCAATGCTCGGGTCATCGACCCCTCCAGTGGCCGCGATGGCCAGTATGACCTGCACCTCGAAGAGGGACGTCTGGTCGCGATCGGTGCGCCTCCGCGTGACTTCGTCGCGGATGAGCAGCAGGATCTCTCGGGCAAGCTTGTCGTGCCGGCCTTCGCTGACCTGGGGGCCCATCTGCGTGATCCCGGACCGCGCTACAAGGGCAGTCTGGCCAGTGAATCGGCCGCGGCACTGGCAGGGGGATACAGCGTCATCCTGCCTCGTCCGGATACCAGTCCGGTGCTCGACAGTGCCTCTCACGTGCGCACCCTGCTCGATCGCGCTCGCGATGTGGCAGGTGTCAGGGTGGCCCCCCTGGGTGCGCTGACCCAGGGGCTGGAAGGGGAGCTGCTCGCCAACATGGCCGCACTCAAGTCCGCCGGTTGTGTCGCCTTGACCAACCTGCGCAGGCCGATCCGTGATCTTGGTGTGCTGCGACGTTGTCTGGAATATGCACGCACCTTCGATATCACGGTGGTCTTCCAGGCACAGGAAGCCACCTTGGCGGGTCAGGGATGCGCGCACGAGGGGGCCATCGCGTCACGCCTCGGATTGGCAGGAATTCCCGAATCGGCAGAGACCATCGCGCTGACCCAATGGCTGCTGCTGATCGAGCAGACCGGCGTGAGGGCGCATGTCTCGCTGCTTTCCAGTGCTCGCGCGGTGGAACTGGTGCGTGATGCCAAGGCCCGAGGGCTGGATATCACCGCGGATGTCTCGATCGCCCAGTTGCATTGGACCGATGAGCAGCTGGAAGGCTTTGATGCCAACTTCCATCTTCAGCCGCCTCTGCGCAGTGCCGACGATCGTGAGGCACTTCGTGCCGCTGTCGCGGATGGCACCATCGATGCGATCGTCAGTGACCACCTGCCACATGAGGCAGCCGCGAAATGTGCGCCTTTCGCGGTCTCCGAGCCCGGCATGACCAGTCTGGAAACCGTGCTGCCG
Source organism: Cobetia sp. 5-11-6-3 (assembly GCF_013374055.1). Lineage (NCBI taxonomy): Bacteria > Pseudomonadati > Pseudomonadota > Gammaproteobacteria > Oceanospirillales > Halomonadaceae > Cobetia > Cobetia sp. 5-11-6-3. Next base: position 212,564 of record NZ_BLWJ01000005.1, read on the forward strand.
CTTGGGCTGGCGCTGGTCAAGGCCGAGATGATCAAGCTGCCGCGCCTGATCGAGACCCTGACGTTCAGCGCCCGGCGCTTCGGGCTCAAGGGGGGCATGCTGAAGGAAGGTGAGTATTGTGATCTCGCGGTGATTGATATGGAGCAGAAATGGCGTGTCTCCAGCGAGACGCTGGCAAGTGCTGGACATAATACGCCACTGCTCGGCATGCAGTTGACCGGGCGTGTCGAACGCGTGCTGTTGGGCGATACGCGCTACGCTTGAAAGATGTTTCACGTGGAACATCCATGCTTCACCAGGAGGCCGGTCTCTTGAGGTCAGTCTCTGGGTGGCTGGTTACAACTTGCTGATAAGTCAGCGATTTCATGGCTTGTGGTGCTGGGGAGCTATTGGTTGCTTCGCAGAGAAGCCAGTGCCGACCTGGGCAACATGTCCGCCACGATCAGCAGATGTTTCACGTGGAACATCGATGCCCGGCATCACGCCACATGGCCAGCATGTCGTTGCGCGAGCCTCGAGTGCTGGAAAAGAGAATGTTGGAATATATAGGAAGTCGAAAGCATGCCCATGATTCGTGCGGAATTCATCAGCGGCAAGACAGAGGCACAGAAACGGGAACTGGTCGAAGCCTTGACCCGTGAGACGGCTCGCGTACTGGAGGTGCGCAAGGAGTCGGTATGGGTCGTACTGCAGGAAGTCGAGCCGGAAAACTGGGCGGTTGCGGGTACGCCATTGTCAGACCGCTGAGTGCAATGGGCGCGATGGTCACTGCTGTTCACAAGCGTCGTGTCGTGACACATGTGGTTGAATATATTTGGTTTTACCAAAAAATCGAAGATGTTCCACGTGAAACAGTCAGTGCGTCATCGCCTCTCTGTTCCGAGTCGTATTGAAAAAAACGCCGCAGCCTGATGGTTGCGGCGTTCTTGTATCAGCGACTTCCCCACGGCCATGGTTCCGTCACTGTGACGTGCACTGTCGGATTCATCCCTCGAAATCAGCTTCCGAGTAGAGAGTACGAATGCGCAGCGTGTGGTCGACGGTCTTGAGGGCCTCGAGTGCCTTCTTGCCGTAGGCCTTGTCGACATCGATGACCACATAACCGACGGTATTGTTGGTCTGCAGGTACTGGCCGGAAATGTTGATGCCTTCCTCGGACAGTACGCGGTTGATGTGAGACATCACGCCCGGCACGTTGTCGTGGATGTGCAGCAGACGGTGCTTCTCCGGGTGGGCCGGCAGCGCGACCTCCGGGAAGTTGACGGAGCCGATGGTGGTGCCGTTGTCGGAGTAGGTCACCAGCTTCTCCGCCACTTCCACGCCAATGTTTTCCTGAGCTTCCATGGTGGAACCACCCACGTGCGGCGTCAGAATGACATTGTCGAACTCGCGAAGCGGGGAGACGAACTCTTCACCATTGCCTTTCGGTTCGACCGGGAAGACGTCGATGGCCGCGCCCAGCAGCTTGCCGCTGGAGAGGGCTTCGGCGAGGTCCTCGATCACCACGGTGGTACCGCGAGCGGCGTTGATGAAGACACTGTTCTGCTTCATCAGCGCGAACTGCTGCTTGCCCATCATCCACTTGGTGGAGGGGATTTCCGGGACGTGCAGGGTGACGATGTCAGCGCGCGCCAGCAGTTCTTCCAGGCTTGCCACCTGGCGGGCATTGCCCATGCCCAGCTTGGTGACCGCATCATAGTAGATGACATCCAGACCGAGAGATTCGCTCAGTACGGACAGCTGCGAGCCGATGCTGCCGTAGCCGACGATGCCCAGTGTCTTGCCCCGGACTTCATGGCTGTTCTTGGCAGTTTTCATCCACTGGCCACGGTGCGCCTTGGCGCTCTTTTCCGGCACGCCACGCATCAGCATGATCGCTTCTGCCAGTACCAGCTCGGCGACGGAGCGGGTATTGGAGTAGGGCGCATTGAAGACCGGGATGCCGCGCTTGAGTGCAGCTTCCAGATCGACCTGATTGGTGCCGATGCAGAAGCAGCCGATGGCGGTGAGCTTCTCGGCAGCGCTGATCACGCGCTCGTTGAGCTGGGTGCGGGAGCGGATGCCGATGAAGTGCACATCACGGATCTTCTCGATCAGTTCGTCCTCGGCGAGCGAGGTCTGAAGCAGCTCGATGTTGGTGTAACCCGCGTTGAGGAAGTTATCCACGGCGGATTGGTGGACACCCTCGAGCAATAGAATCTTGATCTTGCTCTTGTCCAGGGACGTCTTGGCCATTGTCGAATCAACCCTCTCGCCGGTCATGCCGACGTTTCTGTTCGTTTGGTCTTTTTCATGTCCTGCTGGCGTGTCACGCCTTTAGAAAATGCCAGAAAAACAGCGGGGCGTGCTGTCAACAGGGGGGCAAAGAATATCACAGCTGGTGCGGGCCCCGGTTGAAATGTCCAATCGGTCAGCATGAAAAATGCACAGCTTGAAACGAGTGGTCACGCCGGTGTCGGGTGGGCAGCGTCACAGGGCCCATCAGGTTATACTGGCATATCACATGGACATCCCGGGTTCAGCCCGGTCTGATCAGCGAGAGCACTCATGGCCGAACAGGAAGCGCCGCAGGATTTCGCCGCCACCCTTGCGCGTCTCGAGGGATTGGTGACGCAACTGGAAGCCGGCGACATGTCACTGGAAGCGTCATTGGGCGCTTTCGAGGAGGGAGTGCGTCTGGCGCGTGAAGCACAACGACGGCTCGACGACGCCGAGCTGCGTCTGCAGGCCTTGGTCGAAGGGCCTGATGGCACGCTGGTGTCCACTGCATTCGAAGCGCCCGAGATGCCCGGCAGTTCCGTCGGCGCAGGGGATGAGGAGAACGATTGGTGATGTCAGGTGCATCGACGACGCAAGCCATGCCGTCCGCGCAGGCAAGCGAATTGATTCGTGGTGGGCAGGCGCGTAGCGAGGCCGTGCTCGAGGCATTGCTCAGTCCAGCGGGGGCGGTCAGTGATCGGCTGGAAGAGGCCATGCGTTACAGCGTGCTGGGAGGTGGCAAGCGACTGCGGCCTGTCCTGCTGTACGCTGCCGGACGTGCGCTGGGAGGCGATGAGGACGAGGCAGGGCGTGCAGCGCTGGATGCCACTGCGGCCGCTCTGGAGCTTGTCCATGCCTATTCACTGGTTCACGATGACCTGCCGGCGATGGATGACGACGACCTGCGCCGTGGCCAGCCCACCGTCCATCGCGCCTTCGATGAGGCGACCGCGATTCTGGCGGGCGATGCCCTGCTGAGCCTGGCCTTCGAGGTCATTGCCGATACCGCACATGCGAGAACGCCAGCCCTGATACGCACCCTCGCGGAGGCTTCCGGTCGACGTGGCATGGTGGCGGGGCAGGCGCTGGATCTCGAGGCGGTGGGGCAGTTCCGAGAGGTCGAGGCGCTGTCACGCATGCACGCCTACAAGACTGGCGCGCTGATTCGCTCTGCTGTTCGTCTTGGCGGGCTGGTGGCGGTCGAGGAATCGGATTCGCGTCTTGAGGCTCTCGAGCGCTACGCTTCTGCCATCGGCCTGGCTTTCCAGATTCAGGATGACATCCTGGATGTGACCGGCGATACCGCCACGCTGGGCAAGACCGCCGGTGCGGATGCTGCACGCGACAAGCCGACCTACCCGTCATTGCTTGGCCTGGAAGGAGCCCGAACCCGGGCAGGTCAGTTATTGGACGAGGCCCTGGATGCCCTGGCACCGCTGGGAGAGGCCGCAGAGCCTCTCGCGGTGCTGGCGCGCTACATGATCGAGCGAGACCACTGATTCCTGACGCCTATGAAGCTGTTTGACGAGATACCTGAGGCGCGCCCCGCGACGCCATTGCTCGATGCGGTCGAGACACCAGACGCACTGCGGACCATGAGTCCGGCACAGCTGCGCCAGCTGGCCGATGAATTGCGCGCCTTCCTGCTTTACAGCGTCGGCTGCACCGGAGGGCACTTCGGTGCCGGCCTCGGTGTCGTCGAGCTGACGGTTGCCCTGCATCATGCGCTGGAAACCCCGCGTGATCGCCTGGTATGGGATGTCGGTCATCAGGCCTATCCCCACAAGATCCTGACCGGCCGGCGCGACGCCATGCACAGCATGCGTCAATACAACGGCCTGTCTGCCTTCCCCAAGCGCGCCGAGAGTGACTACGACACCTTCGGGGTGGGACATTCCAGCACCTCGATCAGCGCCGCGCTGGGCATGGCACTGGGCGCGCGTACCGCGGGAGAATCCCGTCGCGCCTGTGCGGTGATCGGTGATGGCGCCCTGACGGCCGGCATGGCCTTCGAGGCGCTGGCGCATGCCGGGCACGTCAAGGCCAACCTGCTGGTCGTGCTCAACGACAACGAGATGTCGATCTCGGAAAATGTCGGCGGTCTGGCGAGCTATCTGGCGCGTATCCTGGCCAGCAAGCCCTATACCCAGATGCGCGCCAACGGCAAGAAGCTGCTGTCGCCGCTCCCGGGGGCGCTGGAGCTTGCCAAGCGTACCGAAGAGCACATGAAGGGCTTCATCAGCCCGGCGACGTTGTTCGAGGAGATGGGCTTCAATTACATCGGTCCCATCGATGGGCATGATCTGCCGACACTGGTCCAGACACTGCGCAACATGCGCGATCTCGAGGGCCCGCAGTTCCTGCATGTGGTGACGCGCAAGGGCAAGGGCTTCCTGCCGGCCGAGCGCGACCCCATCGGCTACCACGCGATCACCAAGCTGGAGAAGGCCTCGTCGGAGCAGGCGCGGCAGGCGCCTTCCGTGACGGATGCACCGGCACCCAGGCCGCAGAAGTACTGCAGCGTCTTCGGCAACTGGATCTGTGATGCCGCCGCGGCTGACCCTCGTGTCATCGGTGTCACGCCTGCCATGCGGGAAGGCTCGGATCTGGTGCGTTTCTCGAAGGAATATCCTGATCGCTACTACGATGTCGCCATCGCGGAGCAGCATGCCGTGACGGTGGCGGCCGGCATGGCCTGTGAAGGCATGAAGCCGGTGGTGGCGATCTATTCCACCTTCCTGCAGCGTGGCTATGATCAGTTGATCCATGATGTCGCGGTACAGAAGCTGGATGTCACCTTTGCCATCGATCGCGCGGGACTGGTGGGTGAGGATGGACCGACCCACCACGGCAGCCTCGACATGTCCTTCCTGCGTTGCGTGCCGGAGCTGGTGGTGATGGCGCCGGCGGACGAGAGCGAGTGTCGTGGCATGTTGAGTGCGGCGCTGGCACATCCCGGTCCGGCGGCCGTGCGTTATCCGCGTGGCACCGGACCCGGTGTCGCCACGGGCCATGACCTGACGCCACTGACGATTGGCAAGGGTGAATATCGTCGTCGCATCAGTGCCAGTCCCGACGTGCGTATTGCCATCGTTGCCGTAGGCAGCATGAACACGCCGGTGGCGGAGGTCGCCGAGGCGCTGGACGCGACCCACTTCAATCTGCGCTCCATCAAGCCGCTGGACCGCGAGGCCCTGCTGGAGATTGCCGACGAGCATGATCTGGTCGTCACGGTGGAAGAGAATGCCGTGGCCGGCGGTGCGGGTGCCGGCGTGGCAGAGCTCTACTTGAATGCCGGTCTCGCGCAGCCGATGCTGCTGCTGGGACTGCCGGATGACTTCGTCGAGCATGGCAAGCCGGCAGAGCTGCTGCGTGATTGCGGGCTGGATGCGGCTGGCATTCGCGCCAGTATCGAAGGGCGTCTCGCACGCTGAAGTTGCCACCTGGCTCACAGGAACGCCTGTGGATGATTCGAACATTCGAGTTGTCCACAGGCGTTTTTTCTTGCGTGAAAAACGCGCCTGATGCGCCGCACTCTGCTGGCATGATCGACGCTGGCGCGCCATGCTGGGACGGACTGCCGATCCCCTTTTCGCAATGTTGCCAAGGAACGCCCGCCACGATGCTGACTCTCTACAGCTACCCCAATTCCCGCTCACTGCGCGTCGCCTGGACGCTGGAAGAGCTGGAACTCGACTATCGGATCCACAGCCTCGATCTCAAGGCGGGAGAAGGACGCAGCCCCGAGTATCTGGCCATTCATCCCGACGGCAAGGCGCCCGCCATCGTCGAGGGGGAGTTGGTACTGTTTGAATCCAGTGCCATCTGTCGCTATCTCGCCGCCCGTGAAGGCCGCCTGATACCGTCTTCGCTGGAAGGTCAGGCGCAGCTAGACCAGTGGCTTAGCTTTCTGACCACCGAACTTGAGCAGCCGCTGTGGACGCTGGCCAAGCACACCTTCGCATTGCCGGAAGAACGACGCTGTGAAGACGTGAAGCAGACCGCGCAGTGGGAATTCCAGCGTGCATTGGGAGCGCTCCAGCGCCGCTTCGAGGGACAGGGCTGGTTGTTGGGCGACGACTTCACCCTCGCTGATCTTTTCCTCGCTCAGGTATTGGGCTGGGCCCACAAGGCGCAGCAGCCGATCCCCTCGTCGCTTGCGCGCTGGATGCAGGAAGCTCTTGCGCGCCCGGCCTGCGCACGGGCGCGTGAGCGTGAGGCCCAGGCTGCCGCCAATCGCACCTGATACATATGAGACATCCACATCGAGAGATGCCTCTCGCTCTGTCACAGCCATGAAATGAGGCGCGTGAGACAAGGCCTCTGAAAGCTCGCACAAGCGTCAAGGCGCCACCCTGATATCAGGGTGGCGCCTTTTTTGTTTCCAGGCCTCAGGCGGGCTCTCCGGGCGTTCTGTCGCGTCCGAAATCGTGGGGGCCTGGCGAAGCCTCACGACAGCGGGGCGGGCCACGTGCCGCGGGTGGGGCTGCAGGCGAGGCCGCGGCATCCGAGACCTGTCAGGCGTCATCCGCACTGCCGGAATGGCGGTTGATCCGATCTTGAGCGCTTTTCGTATCTAAATGTGATGCGTAATCATCAATATAACATTGAGTTGATTGGTTGTTGATCGGTCGTGAGGTCTGAGAGGGCCAGGGAGTCCGGTGCAGCCGCTAAAACGCCATGTGAATCAGTCGCTTGCCTATGACGTGGCGATTGTCAGACATGGATTTGAGTAAAAGTTGATCGGATATCGCAAATTATGATTCTTTCGCATCATTTATTGATTCGATATATCGTTAATTGCGAATCTTCGTGGTATGATTTGCACAGAAACCTCAATGGGGATAACGACTTATGTGGATCTGGCAGCAGCCTGACTGGCCGCAGGGACGACTGGCGATCATGCCGCTGTTGAGCGAGATGAGCGCAACGCAGGCGGTGATGTCACCGTTGGTGGCGCAAGGGCAGCAATTGAAGGCTCGCCAACGTCTGCGCCTCGAAGCCACCTTGCTCAGTGAAGAGATGGAGGCCTGTGCCCGCCTGTCCGGCGTGGTATTTGGCAGGGCCGCATTGCGCGATGCCCTTTACCAGGCATTGGGGCTGGAATCCGGACAGCTGGAGGTGCCCCGTGGGCAGGTGCCGGGGATTGATGTCTTCGTGGATGTCATGCTCGAAGTGGTGCGGACGGCCTTCCAGCCGCTGGCGCGTGAGCAGGTACTGGAATGGCATCGCCGGCTGGGCCCCTTCCTGCCGCGCAGCAGTGGTCAGCGTCTCGGTGAATGGCGTGATGGGCCCCATGAAGCGGTCAGCGGACGTTATGGCCTCAAGCGATTGCGCTACCGAGCGCCCGGCATGACCGGTGATGAACTTGCGGATGAGCTGGAGCGTTTCTGGCAGCGTCTGGAAGAGGAGGAGCCGGAGGCTGGCAATCCCGGAGTGATCAACGCCCTCAGGCTGCATGCCCATTGGCAGGCGCTCTCACCATTGGCGCTGGGCAACGGGTTGATCGGACGCTTGCTGCTGACTCGCTGGTTGACGCGCGTCGATACGCTGGCGGCATTGCAGCAGCAGGGAGAGTGGACGGGGCAGGTGGCGAAACACTGGGAAGCAGAGGCGTTGGAGCAGCTCTGCTGGCGTCGCCAGACATTGTTCACGGTAGTGGCGGAGCGTCAGGAGGAGCTGCGTGAGCTCGAACAGCATTGTCTTGGTACGCCGGGCACCTCGCCGAGTGGGCAAGCGCTTCCACCTGAGCTCAACCGTGCCTTGAATGGCGATGCGGCCGATGAGGTGCTGCCGGGCGACATGAATGCCTGGGTCGCGTGGTGGCTGAGACAGCTGCGCGATGGCGGACGACGGACGGCATCCCACTACCTGAGAGTGCAGCGTGCCGAGCGCCTGTGGATGGAACATGCCAGAACGCCACTGAATTCCCGTCAGCGCGAACTGGTGTTGACCCTGCTGGAGCGTGATGACGACGAGGGTATCGGGCGTGCGGAGTATCGCGCGCTTGTCGAGACCTCAGACCCGACGGCAGCGCGAGATCTCGCCGATCTGACCGCCAAGCAGGTGCTGGAAAGCTATGGTGTCGGGCGCGGCACGCGCTATCGGCTGCCGGTCTTCGCGCCGCAGGAAGACAGCGCCGTGAGAAACGAGTCCTGAAAAGCGCGCCTTGAGAGCGCCTTGAAAGCGGAAACATCGCGAAAAAAAGCGGGAAGGGTCATGACGACCCTTCCCGCTTTTTTCATCTGGCTTGCCAGTGCTCTCAAGTCAGTGTTCTCAAGTCAGTGCTCTCAAGCCAGTGTGCTCAAGAGAGCCTGCCTTGTGTCAGTCCTCACACGGAATATGGCAGCACACCTGTGTAGATCGCGAAGAAGTGGCAGGTGCTGCCGCCGAGCACGAACAGATGCCAGATGGCGTGGTGATAGCGCAGGCGTGTCATCAGGAAGAAGATGACGCCCAGAGTATAGGTGATGCCTCCGGCCACCAGCAGGATGAGCCCCGTCTCGGAGAGCTGCTCGACCAGCAGGGGTGACGCGAACACGATCAGCCAGCCCATCAATAGATAGACGGTGACGCGCAGCGCACTGAAACGCGCTGGCCAGCGCAGCTTGAGAAATATGCCGCCCAGCGCGAGGGACCAGATGATGGCAAACAGTGTCCAGCCTGTCGGACCCCGCAGATTGACCAGCAGAAAGGGGGTATAGGTGCCTGCGATGAGCAGATAGATGGCGCAGTGGTCCATCAACTGGAAAGCGGACTTGAGGCGTGGGTGGCGGATGCCATGATAGAGCGTCGAGGCAGCGTAGAGCGCGACCAGGGTGATGCCATAGAGGCTGATGCTGATGATCTTCCAGGGATCGGCCTCTGCCGCCAGACAGGCCATCACGATCAGCACCACGGTGCCGATGAGTCCCATGACAGCGCCGAGACCGTGGCTGGCACTATGTAGCCATTCTTCAAACCGGGTATAGAGAGCGGGACGTGACGATGTCTCGGAAGACGATGTCGGTGAGGGAGAGGGCTTGCGCATGGTGATGTCTCCGGCGCGGATTCCTCTCAAGCCTACTCTCTATAGGATGACGCCGTCATGTCACGCTCTTTCGCCGCCTTCATGGGCTCTCGATGGGCGGGAGCACATCAGTGCCCCCCTCCCGCATCTCGATCTCTACTCGCTGCGCTCGATATCCACGTCGCTGGCGTGGGTGAAGTCATCGAGTGCCATCATGTGGCCAAGCTTGCCGGCCTTGGTCGAGAGGTATTGCTCGTTGTGCGGGTTCAGACCGGTGGTGATCGGCTGACGCTCGCTGATGGTGACGCCATCGCGGGTGAGCGCATCGACCTTGCGCGGGTTGTTGGTCATCAGCTTGAGGGTGCTGACCCCGAGATGCTCCAGCATCGGGACGCAGATATCGTAGCGACGCATGTCAGCGCCGAAGCCCAGGCGCTCATTGGCTTCGACGGTATCGGCACCGCCATCCTGCAGCTCATAGGCGCGAATCTTGTTGAGCAGGCCGATGCCGCGCCCTTCCTGACGCAGGTAGAGCAGCACGCCACGCCCTTCGGCGGCAATGCGCTTGAGCGCTTCCTGCAGCTGATAGCCGCAGTCACAGCGCATGGAGAAGAGGGCGTCGCCGGTCAGGCACTCGGAATGCACACGGCCCAGCACCGGGGCACCGTCATCGATGTCGCCCAGGGTCAGAGCGATGTGGTCCTTGCCGGTGGTTTCGTCCTCGAAACCGTGCATGGTGAAGGTCGCCCAGGGGGTTGGCAGCCGCGAGGCGGCGATGAATCGAATGGTCACTGTTCACCTCGAACGCCCGAACAATCGCCGGGCTGAAAAAGCACGGGCATGCTGGGACACGGCAATGTCTCGATGAGTGATTCACGTCATTGGCGGCCAGCATGCAATCATCAGGCGAGTTTACCAGTCTGAAGCGTGCGACTCATCGCCTGCGATGGAAAAGCGTTGTTGCCGACACCACCACAATCCGTGGAAGCACTTCAGGAGGAGAGGCCGGGCGGGTGTCTGGGCGGAAAGCGAGGGGAAAGCCAATGCATTTGTTGCATCGTCGCGATGGGCGGGATTTTGCTCAGGCTCTGATAGAATGCCGGGACATTCCCGAGCTGATGTGTGATTCCGATGACCCTGAAGAATGATCGCTTCCTGCGCGCGCTGGCCCGTCAGCCGGTTGACCGTACCCCTGTCTGGATGATGCGCCAGGCGGGCCGTTATCTGCCGGAATACCGTGAAATCCGCGGTCAGGCCGGTGGCTTCATGGACCTGTGCATGGACACCGCGCGTGCCTGCGAGGTGACGCTGCAGCCGCTGGAGCGTTTCCCGCTCGATGCCGCCATTCTGTTCTCCGACATCCTGACCATCCCGGATGCCATGGGCCTCGGGCTTTACTTCGAGACAGGTGAAGGTCCGAAATTCCGCAAGACGGTGCGCACCGCCGCGGAAATCGAGGCGCTGAGCGTTCCGAACGTCGAGCGTGATCTCGATTACGTCATGCGTGCCGTCTCGACCATCCGCCGCGAGCTGAACGGTCGCGTACCGCTGATCGGGTTCTCCGGCAGTCCCTGGACACTGGCGACCTATATGGTCGAGGGCGGTTCCAGCAAGGACTTCCGCCATGTGAAAGGCCTGATGTATTCCAGCCCCGAAGCCATGCATCAGTTGCTCGACACCCTCGCTCAGGCCGTCACCGATTACCTGAACGCCCAGATCGCGGCGGGTGCCCAGGCAGTGCAGATCTTCGATACCTGGGGCGGCACCCTGTCCACACCGGCCTATCTCGAGTTCTCGCTGCGTTACATGGAGCAGATTGTCGCTGGCCTCAAGCCTGACAGCGAAGGCAATCGCGTGCCGGTGATCCTGTTCACCAAGAATGGCGGCCAGTGGCTCGAGCACATCGCCGCCAGCGGTTGTGACGGTGTCGGCCTGGACTGGACCACCGAGATGTCGGATGCGCGCGCGCGCGTCGGCCATCGCGTGGCCTTGCAGGGCAATCTGGACCCGAATGCGCTGTTCGGCACGCCCGCCGCGATTCGTGCCGAAGTCGGCCGCATTCTCGATAGCTACGGTCAGGGGCCTGGCCACATCTTCAACCTGGGGCATGGCATCAGCCAGTTCACTGACCCGGGCAACGTCAATGCTCTGATGGACGCTCTGCATGAGCTGAGCCCCGCCTATCATCAGGATGACACCGCCAACGCCACGCCGCTGGCGCGCGATTGAACCATGTCACTGATGGCTGACAGCCCCGCCGTGTCTTTCATGGCGGGGTATCACGCATGACGCCGCTGGAGCAACGCCTCGCGCCGAGGCGAGGCTGGGCGTGCGTGGCACTGTTCTGCCTGCTGCTGATCCTGTTCGGCACGCTCTCGCCGGGTGAGCCTCACCCGGAGCAGACCTTCCCCTGGGACAAGCTGCAGCATTTCTCCGCCTTCGCCTTGCTGGCACTGACCACGCGGCTGGCCGGGTTGAGCAGTCTTGTCATCCTGCCCGCCTTGCTGCTGCTGGGCGTTGGCATTGAGGGGCTGCAGCTGGTGATTCCCTATCGCGGGGCAGAAGTGCTGGATGCGCTGGCGGATTTCCTCGGCATTCTTGCCGGGCTTGGCTGCCACCTGGGCGGACGTCTGATGGTGCGCCTGAGCCGCCTGTGACGGGCCGTGTGCCAGGCCTCTACCCGCCAGAAGAGGCCTGGCGGGTGAGTCGTTGGTCATCGCGCGTCAACCCCAGTGCCTCGAGATCGTGCACAAGCTCTTTCCACTCCGCGTGTCTTTGGCTATGGTGCTGCGCCTGAGTCCTGTTGATTGATCAGGACTGCATCGCCCGATGACGCGTGCGTCGATGATTCAGGCCTTGAGGGTCTGATGTCCCGTCCTCTTATTCATACCTTGATATCCGACTCCGATATCCCTTGTGAGGGTTCTCATGACCGAACATCTCGATGGCTCCTGGTTCACCGAAATCTTCGACCGCCACGGCAGCGCCTTCTCGCTCAAGGTCAGCCACAAGCTGCATGACGAGCAGACGCCTTATCAGCACCTTGAGGTCTATGCCACCGAGACCTACGGCAATCTGATGGTGCTGGACGGCTGCGTGATGCTGACCGACCGCGACAACTTCCTCTATCACGAGATGATGTCGCATCCGGCGCTGTTCACCCACGCGGCCCCCAAGCGTGTCGTCATCATCGGGGGGGGCGACTGTGGCACCCTGCGTGAGGTGCTCAAGCACCCGGGCGTGGAGAAGGTCACCCAGATCGACATCGATCCGGCGGTCACGCGGGCTTCCGAGCAGTTCTTCCCGGCACTGGTCGAGTCCAATGATGACCCGCGTGCCGAGCTGCTGTTCGAGGATGGCGTCAAGTGGGTCGACAACTGCCCAGACGAGAGCATCGACGTGCTGATCGTCGATTCCACGGATCCGGTCGGTCCGGCGGAAGGTCTGTTCAAGACCGACTTCCTCAAGCGCTGCCACCGTATCCTCAAGCAGGGGGGGGTGATGGTGCAGCAGAGCGAGTCGCCGCTGTATCACACCGACTCCATCATCAAGGACCTGCGCAACGACATGGGCGAAGCGGGCTTCGACAGCGTCGCGACCCTGCCGTTCCCGCAGCCGGTATACCCGTCCGGCTGGTGGAGCTGCACCCTGGCGGGCAAGGGATGTGACGTGAAGTCCTTCCGTGAGGAAGACGCGGCTGCGGCCAGCTTCGCGCGCGATTTCTATACCGTGGAAGGCCATCGTGCCGCCCTGGTACTGCCTCCCTTCATGCAGCGTCTGCTGGAAGACTGAGTCATCCAGAAGCGCATCGGGGCGTGAAGAATGCGTTTCAGTGCGCGGTAGCGTTGAGTCAGGGTGGCTGCGACATTGGTCGCAACTCCCCAGACCGGAGCGCAGGAAAGTTCAAGAACGGCCGTTTCGTCATGAAACGGCCGTTTTTATTTTGCACCGATATGAAGCGAACGAGGCGTCAGACGCCACTATCTGCACGCTTGTCTCGCCATATGATCGACGGTCGGCATCGGGAGGTTTGGCCGTTTTCACTGCCGTTCGGCTGTTTTTTCAGCGTTGAACGCAGCGGATCACACGATAGGCGGAAATTGGAACGGAGCTTGCTATTGTCGAGGGGTGCCATGCACAGCATTGCACCATCACCGTCTCGGGGTGTTTCCGAGCGGATTCCAGACATACGCGAGGGATTCAAGATGCATAACAACAAGAAGCCACTGCTGATCGCTAGCGCCGCCCTCCTGGCTGCCTCGGTAGCCAGTGGTGCCAGTGCCGCGACTCTGGATAGCGTCAAGGAAAAGGGCTTTGTCCAGTGTGGTGTCAGCACCGGTCTGCCGGGCTTCTCGGCGCCGGATGACGCCGGCAACTGGCAGGGCCTGGATGTCGATGTCTGCCGTGGTGTCGCGGCGGCTGTGCTGGGTGATGCCAGCAAGGTGCGCTACGTCCCGCTGACGGCCAAGGAACGCTTCACCGCGCTGCAGTCCGGTGAAATCGATGTCCTGTCGCGCAACACCACCTGGACCGCCACGCGTGACACGTCTCTGGGCCTCAACTTCGCCGGCGTGAACTATTACGACGGCCAGGGCTTCATGGTCAGCAAGGACCTGGGGGTCTCCAGTGCCAAGGAGCTGGATGGCGCGGCGGTCTGTATCCAGTCCGGTACCACCACCGAGCTGAACCTGGCGGATTACTTCCGCCTCAACGAGATGTCCTTCGAGCCGGTCGTCTTCGACACCTCCGACCAGACCGTCAAGGGCTTCGAAGCGGGCCGCTGTGACGTCCTGACCTCCGACCAGTCCCAGCTCTACGCCCTGCGCATCAAGCTCTCCGATCCGGCGTCCGCCATGGTACTGCCGGAAGTCATCTCCAAGGAGCCGCTGGGCCCCGTCGTCCGTCAGGGCGATGACCAGTGGTTCAACATCGTCAAATGGACCCTGTTCGCTCAGATCAACGCCGAAGAGATGGGGCTGACCTCCGACAACATCGAAGCCAAGAAGTCGGATACCAATCCCAATGTCGCGCGTCTGGTCGGTGCCGATGGCAACTACGGCGAAGCCATGGGGCTCCCGGCTGACTGGGCCTATCAGGTCATCAAGCAGGTGGGCAACTACGGGCAGATGTTCGAGCGCAATGTCGGCACTGGTTCCGCTCTGGGGATCGAGCGTGGTCTGAACGCGCTGTGGACCGACGGCGGCGTCCAGTACGCACCGCCCGTTCGCTGATGCCTCGGCTCGCCTGGAGGTCCAGCGCGAGCCGGGTGAACCGTGACGCAGGCTGAGCAAGGACGCTGGCCAGGGAGAAGTGGCCATACGGTCATTTCCCCTGGCCAGCGTCGTGAGGGGCTTGGTCTGTTCCCCGTGATCCTTTCCTCGAGTGCCGAGAGATAACTGATCTGCCGTTCGATAGGGCGGCAGGCGGAAGTCGCATAGCTTTCCGGCGGAGATTGCCTGTATGACACAACCTGCTTCTCGCCCGCCGGCCACGGTCAAGCCGCCATTCTGGCGTGACCCGGCCAAGCGAGCACTGATATTCCAACTTCTGATGCTGGCAGGCGTGTTCGGCGTGTTGGCGATCATCGTCAGCAATACCCTGACCAACCTCGAAAGCCGTGGCATCACCACCGGCTTTGCCTTTCTGGACAACACCGCAGGCTTTGGCATTCTGCAAAGTCTGATCGACTATTCCGAGCAGTCCACCTATGGCGATACCTTCATCGTCGGTCTGCTCAACACCCTGCTGGTATCCGCACTGGGCGTCATCGCGGCTACCGTGATCGGCTTCATCATGGGGATCGCCCGTCTCTCCCCCAACTGGCTGATCTCGCGGCTGGCGGCGGTCTACATCGAAGTCTTCCGCAACATTCCCCTGCTGCTGCAGATCTTCTTCTGGTACTTCGCCGTTCTTCGCACTCTGCCGAGTCCGCGAGGTTCGCTGTCGCTGGGCGAGGCCTTCTTCCTCAACGTGCGCGGTCTGTTCGTGCCGGCACCGATCACCTCCAGCGGCTTCTCGGTGGTGATTGCCGTGTTCGTGCTGGCCGTCGTCGCCAGCGGCATCTTCAGCTACTGGAACCGCCAGCGTCAGGCCCGTACCGGTCAGCGCTTGCCGGCGGGCTGGATCTCGCTCGGTCTGATCATCGTGGCGCCGCTGCTGGCCTACTTCGCGATGGGCATGCCGCTGAGCTGGGAGCTGCCGGAACTCAAGGGCTTCAACTTCCGTGGCGGCATTACGGTCGTTCCCGAGTTCCTCGCCCTGTGGGTCGCGCTGTCGGTGTACACCGCGGCGTTCATTGCCGAGATCGTGCGTTCCGGCATCGAAGCGGTACCGCACGGCCAGACGGAAGCCTCACGGGCACTGTCGCTGACCGGTGGCATGACGCTGCGCCTCGTGGTGGTGCCGCAGGCACTGCGCGTCATCATCCCGCCGCTGACCAGCCAGTACCTGAACCTGATCAAGAACTCGTCGCTGGCCACGGCCATCGGCTATCCCGATCTGGTCTCGGTCTTCGCGGGTACCACGCTCAACCAGACGGGTCAGGCCATCGAGGTGATCGCCATGACGATGCTGGTGTATCTGACCATCAGTCTGCTGGTCTCCATGTTCATGAACTGGTTCAACGCCCGCATGGCGTTGGTCGAGCGCTGAGGGTCTGCCCATGTCGATTGAAAAGACCCTGTCACGGGTTACCGAGAAGATGATCGATTCCCGCCCGGCGCCAAGCGACAGCATCGGTGCGGTGGCCTGGCTGCGAGCCAATCTGTTCGCCGGACCGATCAATACGCTGTTCACGCTGTTCGCGCTGTATCTGGTCTACCTGCTGGTGGTGCCCAGCCTGCAATGGGCGCTGATCGATGCCGACTGGAGTGGCACATCGCGTGCTGATTGCACGGGTGAGGGGGCCTGCTGGGTCTTCATCAGTGCGCGCCTCGATCAGTTCATCTATGGCTTCTATCCGAGTGAGGAGACCTGGCGGGTCGATATCGTGTTCGCCATCTTTGCCGCGCTGATCGCCTGGCTGGCGATTCCGAAACTGCCGGCAAAGGGCTGGGTCGCCATCGTCACTCTGGCGGTCTTCCCCTTCATCGCCTACTTCCTGCTGCATGGTGGCAGCTTCGGGCTCGAGGTCGTCGGCACCCACGAGTGGGGCGGCCTGATGCTGACACTGGTGCTGGCGGTGGTGGGCATCGTGGCGGCATTGCCGCTGGGGATCCTGCTGGCGCTGGGGCGGCGTTCCGAGATGCCGATCGTGAAGAGCATCTGCGTCGTGTTCATCGAGTTCTGGCGCGGTGTGCCGCTCATCACGGTGCTGTTCATGGCCTCGGTGATGCTGCCGCTGTTCGTGCCCGGTGAGGTCAATCTCGACAAGCTGGTGCGCGCGCTGATCGGCATCACCCTGTTCCAGAGTGCCTACATGGCGGAAGTGGTGCGTGGTGGCCTGCAGGCGATCCCGAAGGGACAGACCGAGGCCGGCATGGCGCTGGGGCTGGGCTACTGGCGCAACATGGGGCTGATCGTGCTGCCCCAGGCGCTCAAGCTGATGATCCCCGGCATCGTGAATACCTTCATCGCCCTGTTCAAGGACACCTCGCTGGTACTGATCATCGGGCTCTTCGATCTGCTCGCCATCGTGCAGGCCGGTCTCGCCGACCCCAAATGGCTGGGCTACTCCATCGAGGGCTATGCCTTCGTGGCGCTGGTCTTCTGGGTCTTCTGCTTCAGCATGTCGCGCTACAGCCAGTATCTCGAGCGCCTGCTGCATACCGGTCACAAGAAGCGCTGATCACGGCGCCAAGGAATCTTCATCATGACAACGACAACATCCGCCTCGCAGGGCAACACCGGCGCCGATGAGCGCCCGATGATCGAGCTCAAGGGCCTCAACAAGTGGTACGGCGACTTCCACGTGCTGCGTGACATCAACCTGAGCGTGCGCAAGGGCGAACGTATCGTCATCTGTGGCCCGTCTGGTTCCGGCAAGTCAACGATGATCCGCTGCATCAATCATCTCGAGGAGCATCAGGAAGGCGATATCGTGGTCAACGGCATGCCGCTGACCCAGGACATCAAGCAGATCGAGGCGATCCGTCGCAACGTCGGCATGGTGTTCCAGCACTTCAACCTGTTCCCGCATCTGACGGTGCTCGAGAACTGCTGTCTGGCGCCGATCTGGGTGCAGAAGCGGCCGCGCCGCGAGGCGGAAGCGGAAGCCATGAAGTACCTGGAGCGCGTGCGCATCGCCGATCAGGCCCACAAGTTCCCCGGTCAGCTGTCCGGCGGCCAGCAGCAGCGTGTCGCGATCGCGCGCTCGCTGTGTCTGAGCCCCGAGGTGATGCTGTTCGATGAGCCGACCTCGGCGCTGGACCCGGAGATGATCAAGGAAGTGCTGGATGTCATGGTCGAACTGGCCAATGAAGGCATGACCATGCTGTGCGTGACTCACGAGATGGGCTTCGCCAAGACCGTCGCCGACCGCGTCATCTTCATGGATCAGGGCCAGATCATCGAGGAGAACGCGCCGGAGCCGTTCTTCAACAACCCGCAATCCGAGCGGACTCAGCTGTTCCTCAGCCAGATTCTGGGACATTGAGGCCACGAACTGATCGGATGATGTAAGCCGAAAAAGACAACGCCCCGCGTGATTTCCATCACGCGGGGCGTTTTCGTGTGTGAGTCGCAAGGCAGTCAGTGGGTACTCACTCTTGCTGGGTCTCTGTGAATAAGGAGATCAATCAGAGGCTGGGCTCGGTGCGGCGTACTTCGCTGCTGCGGGTGTCTGGCAGCTCTTCATCGCTGCCCAGGCTTGGTTCCTGCGGCTTGGCAACGGCCTTGGGCGATGCAGCGGCAGGTGTATCGGCAGATGGCGCCATCGCCGCTGTGGCAGCGGGGGCGTCTTCGCCTTCGCGGGGCCAGGTGACACTGCGCGGCTTGCCGACCCAGCTGTCGTCATTGTCATGCACCGCCGGGCGGCGCGAGATGGAGCGCGTCACCAGCCCCGCGGCATCCAGCGCGTGATTGGCCCCGCGGATGCTCAGCAGGTGATGCGGCGCCATCAGCAACTCGAACAGCAGGCGCGTCATCACGAAGGCCAGCAGGAAACCGCCGACACCCTGCGCCAGTACCGGCCACTGCGCGACCAGCGAATTGTCAGGCCCGATGGGCGTCAGGTGCTGCAGCGTCCAGCCGCTGGCAGCCGCCAGCAATCCCAGCTGCAGCATCAGGTGAGCGGTGACCAGCACGCGCCGGGGCAGCGGGCGGCGCATCAGGAGCAGATTGCGCATCGAAACTTCTCCGAGAAAAGACCACAGGATGAGGGGAGCGGTGGCAGAAGGGCAGGCGGCACCCCGCGTTGGGCGGATGTTAGCACGCACTTCGCCATCGACGTCATGTCCGGGAGTCGCGACGGCCGTGTCGGTACTGGCGGTTCTGAAGGAGCGTCGCGTGCGGCTGGCGGGGTAAAGGAAAGGCCGGGCATGCCGATACAGAGGGCGGCACGTACCGATGATGACGCCGGTACACCGCATGCCTGCATGCCTTGCCACCGAGGGCAGACCGACGCGCTCTGCGCTGGTGCCCCCGGTCCCCTTCCCGATGGATTCGAACCAAGGAGTGGCGATGTTTGCCTCGTTACGTGCGCGCATCACGTTAGCCTGTGTGGCGATAGTGCTGGTGGCGCTGGTGGTCGTCAGCAGCCTGAATGCCTGGACCACGTTCCGCAATACGCATGCCGATGAGAGCGACTACCAGCAACAGGTGCTGAGATCGAATGCCGCCCAGCTGAGTCAGTGGTTCAGCGTGCATATCAATGCGGTGAGCGGCATTGCGGCCAGTAGCCTCGAGAGCTTCCCCGATGCCGCCTTGACCCAGGCGATGAAGCAGGGCGACTTCAGCAAGACCTATGTCGGCTTCCCGGATGGTCGTTTCCGTTACTTCGATGGTCGCCCGGGGCGGGCAGGGTATGACCCGCGCCAACGTGGCTGGTATCAGGCGGCGGTGGCGGCCGGCAAGCCCGTCATCACGGCGCCCTATGTCGGAGCCACCAGTGGCGAGCTGGAGATCAGCGTGGCGGCGCCGATCTATCGCGGCTCACGGCTGGTCGCCGTGGTCAGTGGTGATCTGCCGCTGGCGTTCATCACCCGGACGGTCGCCGAGCTCTCGCCGACGCCCAACAGCTTCGCCTTTCTGATCGACGATACCGGCACGCTGATCGCCCACCCGGATGATGCCTTGGTGCTCAAGCCGATGAGTACACTCGCAGCGGCCCTGACGCCCGAGACCCTGGCCAGCAGCAATCGCCTGGTGGCCGCTGGCCAGTCGGCACTGGTGGTCGATATCCAGCAGCGTGATTACCGCATGTTCAGTGCCGAGCTGGATTCGGCAGGGCTGGGAGACACCGGTTGGCGTCTGGCGCTGGCCCTGGATGTGGCGGACTCGGATGCACCGCTTTATGCCCAGCTGTGGACCACGCTGGCCATGACGCTGCTGGTGTTGCTGGGAGCCGCTGCCGTGATGTCGTGGATCGCCAACCGCAGTCTGCGCGGCCTGGCGCTGGTGCGTGATGCGCTGGTGGATATCGCCGCGGGCGAGGGCGATCTCACGCGACGCATTCAGGTCAGCGGGCGTGATGAAGTCGCCGAGATCGGCAATGCCTTCAATCGCTTCGTCTCGACTCTCAATGGCGTGCTCAGCGAGATTCGTCTCGCCAGTGGTGCGGTGCAGACCGCCGCCGCCGAGATCAGCCAGGGCAGCCAGGATCTGTCATCACGTACCGAGCAGGCGGCGGCCAATCTGCAGGAAACCTCGGCCTCGATGGAGCAGATCTCCGGTACCGTCGCCCAGTCCGCGGACTCCGCACATGAAGCTGACGGGCTGGCCAAGTCGGCCAGTGAGGTCGCGCGTCGCGGTGGCGAGGTGATCGGAGAGGTCGTTACCACCATGCAGGGCATCGACGACGACTCGCGCAAGATCACCGAGATCGTCAGTGTCATGGATTCCATCGCCTTCCAGACCAACCTGCTGGCATTGAATGCCTCCGTCGAGGCAGCCCGCGCCGGCGAGCAGGGGCGTGGCTTCGCGGTGGTGGCCGGTGAGGTGCGTACCCTCGCCCAGCGCTCTTCCGAGGCATCGCGGGAAATCGCCACGCTGATCAGCTCCGCCAATGAGCGCACGCGCAATGGTGCCGAACAGGTCAGGGTGGCCGGCAGCACCATGAACGAGATCGTCGCCAGCGTCATGCGTGTCAGTGAGGTGATCGGTGAGATCAGCCATGCCACCCAGGAGCAGAATCACGGTGTCGGACAGGTCTCCAGTGCCGTGGCCGAGCTGGACCAGGTGACGCAGCAGAATGCGGCGCTGGTCGAGGAATCCGCCGCGGCCGCGGATGCGCTTTCCGAGCAGTCGGCGCGTCTGGCCGAGATGGTGGGCCGCTTCCGTCTGGATGGCCCTGCGCAGCCGCCGGCAATGGCGCCGCGCAGCGCAGGCAACCTCTCCGCACAGGACTCCAGCCCCCGCGCTGCCAGACCCGTCGCATCGGAGGAGCTGGATTGGCAAGCCTGGTAAGGCCGTCAGCACGCGGGCCTGTCAGTCGCGAGTGACAGGCACCAGACGCCAGGACCGCCCTTCGGGGCGGTCCTGGCGTTTCTGGTTATCGGCGGTCTTGTCGATCTACAAGGAGAGCGGGCTGGGGGCGGTGTGCGGGAAATGAGCGGCAAGGGTTGAATGTGCGCAAGGGTGCCAGCATGTAGTCAATTGAAAGCGAAGCGATGATCGTCATTCTTCATCAACGACGCCTCACGAGAGACAGGGAGTGTGTAAATGGTTACTTACATCGTTGCTGCCGACGCCGCACGTGCACGTATCTTTGCCCGTGCCGCCGGCAAGGTCACCGAAGTGGAAAGCCTCGTACATCCTGAAAGCCGCCAGCATACCGGTGACTTGAGAACCGGTGGCAAGGGGGAATCCAGCGGCGGTCATGGCAGCCTGCATCAGACTGGCGATGATGGCGCGACCTCGGACAAGCATCAGGACTTCTTCGCCAAGGAAGTGGCGCAATATCTCAAGCAGGCGGCCAACGACGGCAAGTTTGATCAGCTGATCATCGCTGCCGCACCCAAGTTCCTCGGTGCGCTGCGTGACAAGCTCGACAAGCCGGTGGCCAAGCTGGTCAGCGAGACCGTCGACAAGGATCTCTCCCATGAGAGTGCCGACGACATCAAGCAGCGCTTCACTGGCCTGAATCACTGAAGTCGGTGACATGACGGCAGGGCGTTACACGGCCTGCTGAATCTGAAAGCACCGTCAGCGGACTCGCTGGCGGTGCTTGTGCGTTGGCGTCATGCAATATGGAGGGTAAGTGAGTGCTTGCGTACCTGCAGCCATTCTGCTTGATGGTCACGGTACCTGATGCATCTCGATCTCGTCGCTGCGTGAGGCGGAGCCACTCAGGGTGCGGCAGCTCGTCACGAACTCGCGCATGGCCTGGGTAATGAAGCGGTCGCGATGATGGACGAATCGATAGGCGCGAGTCAGCTCCAGCCATGGGGTGGGCAGCTCGACCAGGCTACCGCGCCGGAAGGCGTCTCGTAGCGCCAGTCGTGAAACGCAGCCGATTCCCAGGCCGGCCTCCACCGCGCGCTTTATCCCCTCGGTGTGCTCCAGTTCCATCATGATGTCGAGTCGCTGGGCCACGCTGTCCGAGGGACTCTCGAGGTGTGGGCGCAGTGCCTGTTCGAAGGTGCTGCGGGTGCCAGAGCCCCGTTCACGCATGATCCAGCGCGCCTCCAGCAGACGTGCGAGCGTCACCTCTCCTCGGGCCAGAGGATGCGAGGGAGCGCAGAAGATGCTCAGGCGATCACTTACCCAGTGCGTGGCTTCCAGCAATGGGTGCTCCACCTCGCCTTCCACCAGCCCGATATCGAGCTCGAAATGCGCCAGCTTCTCGATCAGCTGGTGGGTGTTGAGGACATGCAGCTCCACACGGCTGGCCGGATGATGCTCGAGGAAGCTGCCGACGATCTGGGGAGCCAGGTAGTTGCCGATGGTCAGGGTGGCGCCGATTTCCAGTGAACCGGTGGCATCCTGCTGGCCGAGCAGCTGCTCGAGTTCTTCCGCCTGATCCAGCAAGGCGATGGCCTTGGGAAGCAGTTCGCGGCCAAGGCCATTGAGGCGCAGGCGTTTGCCATGCCGGTCGAACAGGCGACAGTCGAACTGGCGCTCCAGTTCGGCCAAGGCCGTGCTGGCGGCGGACTGTGACATCGCGAGGCTTTCGGCTGCCAGCGAGACGTTGTCGTGGCGTGCCACGGCAACGAAGACCGCCAGTTGTCGCAGGCTGTAACGCATTCCGCCTCCTTGTGCATGCAGGCAGTGTCGAGAGGAGCTCGCTGGCCAGCGCAACACCCGGTTCGCGCTGCAATGTGAAGCAGGCCATTGCCGGGCTTGTAATGCGATTCATTCGCAATCAATATTGATAGTCTGGATAACCTATATCCAGATAAACCATTTAACGCATAACCCAACAGTGACTACAATCGCTGCATAGTTTATTGGGTCATAAGCTGTTATTTGCTTATTCCATAATAGAATGCTTGATTTCAAGGGGCGCGACCCCGGGAGGCCACCAGGTGAGCAGTCTGACCACTACCGAAGTCATCGACGTCCATCATTGGAACGACTCGCTGTTCAGCTTCCGCACCCAGCGGGAAGACAGCCTGCGCTTCAAGAATGGCCAGTTCGTGATGATCGGCCTGGAAGTCGAAGGCAAGCCGCTGATGCGCGCCTACTCGATCGCCAGCCCGAACTACGAAGAGCATCTGGAGTTCTTCTCCATCAAGGTGCAGGACGGCCCGCTGACCTCACGCCTTCAGCACCTCAAGCCGGGTGACCAGATCATGGTCTCGCGCAAGCCCACCGGAACCCTGGTGCTGGACGATCTGCTGCCGGGCGAGAATCTTTACCTGTTCTCCACCGGAACTGGCCTGGCGCCCTTCCTGAGCGTGATTCAGGACCCGGAGACCTATGAGCGCTATGACAAGATCATCCTGATGCACGGCGTGCGCCATGTCTCCGAGCTGGCCTATGCCGACATGATCGCGGAAGAGCTGCCCAAGCACGAGTACCTTGGGGAAGAGATCGCCGAGAAGCTGATCTACTACCCGACCGTGACGCGCGAGGAGTTCCGCAACCAGGGCCGCATCACGGATCTGGTCGAGAATGGCAAGCTGTTCGAGGACATCGGCCTGCCGCCGCTGGACCCGAAGCGTGACCGCGCGATGATCTGCGGCTCGCCGGCGATGCTCGACGACATCAGCGCCATGCTGGATGCCCGTGGCTTCGCCATCTCGCCGAAGATGGGTGTGCCGGGTGACTATGTGATCGAGCGTGCCTTTGTTGAGAAGTGAGCGTGTCGAGAAGTGATGCCCTGAGCATGAACCACGAGCATCACGCATGAACGGCACGTGCTGAAACGAAAAAACCGCAGGCCAATGGCCTGCGGTTTTTTGTGTGCTCATGTCACCCGTCGGGGCAGCACGTCATCGCCAGGGCTTGCACCAGGGGCTTAGACGGCGTCCTTGCCGGTCTCGCCGGTACGGATGCGAATGACCTGCTCCAGCGGCGAGACGAAAATCTTGCCGTCGCCGATCTTGCCGGTGTTGGCGACATTGGTGATCGCCTCGATCACGGAATCGATCATGGCGTCATCCACGGCGACCTCGAGCTTCACCTTGGGAAGGAAGTCGACCACATACTCGGCACCCCGATACAGCTCCGTGTGGCCCTTCTGGCGGCCAAAACCCTTGACCTCGGTCACGGTGATACCCTGGACGCCAATCTCGGACAGGGATTCGCGTACGTCGTCGAGCTTGAATGGCTTGATGATGGCAGTGACCAGTTTCATCGTCTCTCTCCTTGGGTGATGGTGCGGGTGGCGTTGCTGCTCGCCACGCCAGCCCCTATTGCTCAAGCATACACCGCTTATCCGGTCAGGAAAAAAGACTCCCGCCAGGTGGCGGGAGTCTTTGGGTGTCGCGTGAGTCTCGATCCTTGATTACTTGCGGCTGGAGGTGAATTCCGGATACGCCTCCATGCCACATTCCGCCAGATCGACGCCTTCGTACTCTTCCTCTTCGCTGACGCGCAGTCCCATGATGGTCTTGATGACCAGCCAGACCACGAAGCTTGCGATGAATACCCAGGCGAAGATGGACACGGCGCCCAGCAGCTGTGCGGAGAAGGTGGCATCGTCATTGGTCAGCGGCACTGCCATCAGACCCCAGAGACCGACCACACCGTGGACGGAGATGGCACCGACCGGGTCGTCGAGCTTGAGCTTGTCGAGGCCGACGATGGAGAACACCACCAGCAGGCCACCGACGGCGCCGATCAGGGTGGCAGCACCGACACTCGGTGCCAGCGGACCAGCGGTGATGGCGACCAGGCCAGCCAGGGCGCCGTTGAGGGCCATGGTCAGGTCAGCCTTGCGGAACCACAGGCGGGCGAGGATCAGGGCGGCGATGACACCCCCGCAGGCAGCGGCGTTGGTGTTGACGAAGACCTGAGCGACCGCGTTGGCTTCATCGATGTTGGACAGCACCAGCTCGGAGCCGCCGTTGAAGCCCAGCCATCCCAGCCACAGGATGAAGGTGCCCAGGGTCGCCAGCGGCAGATTGGAGCCCGGGATGGCGTTGATCTCACCGTTCTTGCCGTACTTGCCCTTGCGAGCCCCCAGCAGCAGCACGCCAGCCAGTGCGGCGGAAGCGCCTGCCATGTGCACGATGCCGGAGCCGGCGAAGTCACTGAAGCCCGCTTCGCTCAGGAAGCCGCCACCCCAGGTCCAGTAACCCTGGACCGGGTAGATGACGCCCGTCATGACCACGGCGAAGGCCAGGAAGGCCCACAGCTTCATGCGCTCGGCGACTGCACCGGAGACGATGGACATGGCGGTCGCCACGAACACCACCTGGAAGAAGAAGTCGGAACGCGCGCTGTAGTAGATGTCGCCACCGGAAGCGAGCGCTTCCTCAGCGGTATTCTCGGCGCCGATCAAGAAGCCCAGGCTCGGCAGGAAGCCGCCTTCGGCGCTTGAGTACATGATGTGGTAACCGACCACCATGTACATGGTGCAGGCGATGGCGAACAGCGCCACGTTCTTGGTCAGGATCTCGGTAGTGTTCTTGGCGCGTACCAGGCCAGCTTCCAGCATGGCAAAGCCGGCAGCCATCCACAGCACCAGGGCGCCACAGACCAGGAAATAGAAGGTATCAAGTGCGTACTTGACCTCGATGATCTCGTTCATGCGGGATTCTCCTTTATTATTGTGCGCGGGGCTCAGACAGCATCGGCGCCGCGTTCACCGGTACGGATACGGATCACGTCATCCAGCGGGGTGACGAACAGCTTGCCGTCGCCGATCTTGCCGCTGTTGGCTGCCTGGGTGATGGCGTCCAGCACCGTTTCCACACTGCTGTCATCAACAGCCACTTCAATCTTGACCTTGGGAAGGAAGTCGACGACATACTCGGCGCCGCGATACAGCTCGGTGTGGCCCTTCTGTCGCCCGAAGCCCTTCACTTCCGTGACCGTGATGCCTTGCACGCCGTTGTCGGCCAGCGCTTCACGCACGTCGTCCAGCTTGAAGGGTTTGATGATGGCGGTGATCAGTTTCATGTGCTGCCCCCGTTTGCTACCGCAATGATCTGTCATGTTGAGTGCGGCCAATCAGACACTGCTGGTGGCCTGTTCCTGACAAGTGCATCGCACGAGGTATGCCATGAGGTTAAAAAATCTTTAAATTCATCTAGTTGTGCTGAGGGAAAAAGCAGCTCCGCAGCAAGGCCAAAAATGACGGCAAGGAGAACGCCATGGCGATGCACCGCTTTGGTGCCTGAATTGCGGCTTTCGAGGTAGGAGATAGCGCTAATATGGTGCACAAGGGCCGGTGCCTGCCGTCGGTTGTGAGAGATTCGGGGTCGAGACATGCGTCAGGCCAGCGGGTTGCGTATCCTTGCAACATGACATGATGTCCCCCACGTTTCGGGGAGATCCTTTTCTCTGACCGACAGTCCCATGATGGGCCCGTCGGCTTGCAATGGCTGAGGTGGAGCATGTTCAAGAACGACGTCATCGGGCGTATGGCCCAGCAGATCGGTGAGCGCCTCCAGGACGCCTCGCACGGCCCGGAAGAGCTGCAGAAGTCCGTACAGGGCGTGATGCGCAGCGCCTTTGATCGCATGGAACTGGTGTCGCGCGAGGACTTCGACATCATGATGGATGTGCTGACGCGGACTCGCGGGCGTGTGGAGTCGCTGGAGAAGCAGGTCATCGCACTTGAGGCGCTGCTGGAGAAGCAGGGACTGGTGGCGGGTGCTGCGTCGACCACCGAGCCTGCCGTGGCGGTGGACGATGAGGGAGAGGCCGCGCTGGCAAAGCGGGAAGCCGCCAGCCACGCCGAGGAGATCGAGCGTCAACGCGACGCCTGAATGGCATGCTGCCAAAAAAACCGCCACACCCGTCGAGGTGTGGCGGTTTTTTTGTGTCCGTCGCATGAGGCGGGTGCCGGGCAGGTCAGACCGTCTGTGGACGAGACCCCATCAACCAGCGAACCAGGCCCACCAGAGATGCCACGATCCAGAACACCTCGATCACGAAGCTGGCGAGATTGAAGTTGATGCACAGGCTGATCAACAAGAGGATCGCCCCGCTCAGATTCATGAGGTTGTAGGTCAGGCTACGTGCATCGAGTCTGCCAATCTGCAGCAGAAAGAAGGCACCGACCACCAGAGAGGTGCCGAGCATGCCGATGATGTCCGCCATGGGTGCCAGCGAGGCAAGCATGTCTTGCATGGGGTGTTACTCCTGAAACAAGCCGAAGTCGTCCTGAATGGCTGGCCCTTTCCGTGGGTTGGACGATTCTCTGCCACCCTTGGGTGGCCTCCTTGAGACAGCTTGGCGGTTGTATCAGCAGGGCCGAGACAACCGATCAAATATACCAGCAGTCCCCCTCTTGAGGCACTCCTGTAGCGCCTGGAGTACCGCCTTGCATGTTCCATCAGCACTCTTCTGGTGCAGGCCCGAGGGCTTGTGATCAGCCAAGTGTTCCATGTCGCCAACTTCGTGAAATATCTGCTAGAACGCGCGTTATTTCATGGAAAAAGCCGGTTGATGGGCTATTTTCAACGTTCAGTCCGCATGAATGTCTCGAGCTGAACAGACACGGCAGCCAGTCCGGCGCATCGAAGGAGGCTGGCATTGGGTGGGGCCTGCGTGACTCTCGGGAAAGGCACTCCCTTCCCCCGCGCCTCTTCTCTTGAGCCCAGCCTCCTGAGTCATGCCAGAGCGTTTCTCCATTCACTTCTTCATGAACTTCTCCGTGAAACTCTTCATGAAGTTCATGCCGCGATGTCGTCGGGAAACGCTGCCGTTGGTTCATCGTGCGGGTGCCTCGCCCGTTCCGGGTGACGATATTGCCTCTCTGCCGCCTGTTTCGCCGGTCTGGCCGGGTGCTGGAGGAGGGCTGATGTCGCCCTCAGGTGTTGATTCAGAGTGTAATGCGTCACGCTTCGATGAGGTGGTGCGGCTCGGCGTCCATATCGATAGGGTTTTGCGTTGCCAGATGATGGATATTTGAGCGCTGGGAAATTCCCTGTCGAGGGGTTTATGTAATGTTATCCACAGTCGGTATTTTCCTTACGGATCCAGTAATTATAGGGGTTGGTGGCGTAATGAAAATTATGAAACGGGTGGCTGGAATCGCTGATAATACCGTTGCGGTGCAGTGAGGACATGCCGTGTCCGGCAGCGCGAGTGACATTTGAGGAGTGCCGCATCGCCAAGCGTTGAGTCGTGTGCACGCTGGCAGGTATGAGATTTGCCATGCTGGAGGAGATGGCACCGGTATCGTGCCCTCGCGCTCATGGCAGGCGGGTGCCTGCTCCGGATGGCACCGGTATCGTGCCCTCGCGCTCATGGCAGGCGGGTGCCTGCTCCGATTGCGCCGTGCAGCAGAGAGGCGGCATCACGCAGGGAAGACTCATGTCATTGGCAATGTTGCGCACGCGCGCATCTCTTGGTCTTGAAGCTCCGGAGGTGCAGGTAGAGGTACACCTCTCCAACGGGCTGCCGGGGCTCTCCATCGTTGGCTTGCCGGAAGCGGCGGTGAAGGAAAGTCGTGAGCGAGTGCGCAGCGCATTGCTCAATGCAGGCTTCGAGTTTCCAGCGCGCCGAATCACCCTCAATCTGGCCCCGGCTGACCTGCCCAAGGAGGGGGGGCGCTTTGATCTGCCGATCGCACTGGGCATCCTGGTGGCATCCGGTCAGGTGCCGGAAGAGGCCGTGGCGCAGATCGAGTGTCTGGGCGAGTTGGCACTCGATGGCAGCATTCGCTCCGTCACTGGCGTGCTGCCTGCTGCGCTCTGCTGTCGCAAGGCCGGGCGCACCCTGGTGGTGCCGCGTGGCAATGCCGATGAGGCCGCGCTGGCGGAACAGCTGGATGTGCTGTCCGTGGGCCATCTGCTGGAGTTGGTGGCGCACCTTCTCGGGCGTGAGAGGATCACGCCGCATGTCTGCTCCGTCACTCCTCAGGCGCGACTCCCGGAGCCGGACCTGAGCGAGGTGCGTGGCCAGCATCAGGCGCGGCGTGCGCTGGAGATTGCCGCTGCGGGAGGCCACAACCTGCTGTTCGCGGGGCCGCCGGGTACGGGCAAGACGATGCTGGCCAGTCGCCTCTCCGGCATTCTGCCGCCGCTGGGAGAAGCCGAGGCCCTGGAAGTCGCGGCGGTACGCTCGGTCTGCGGGATGCCGATCATGGAGCGCTGGGGTCAGCGGCCCTTCCGGGCGCCGCATCATACCGCCAGTGGTGTCGCGCTGGTCGGGGGTGGCTCCAGACCGCGTCCGGGAGAGGTGTCGCTGGCCCATCATGGCGTGCTGTTTCTGGACGAGCTGGCGGAATTTGATCGTGGTGTGCTGGAAGTGATGCGTGAGCCGCTGGAGAGCGGTCGCATCCTCATCTCGCGTGCCAGCCATCAGCGGCGCTTTCCGGCACGTTTCCAGCTGGTGGCGGCGATGAACCCCTGCCCGTGCGGCTATCTTGGTGACAGCCGTCGCAACTGCAGTTGCACGCCGGCCCAGATCCAGCGCTATCAGGCGCGCCTATCTGGCCCGCTGCTGGACCGTATCGATCTGCAGGTCGAGGTACCGGGACTGCCTGCCGAGGAGCTGACGTCCGCGACACCTGGTGAGGCCTCGGACGCAGTGCGCGAACGAGTGCTGGCGGCTCGCGCTCGCCAATTGGCCCGCGGCGGGCTCAATGCCCATCTCGACACCCATGCCCTGGAAGCCGCCTGCCAGCTGGAGGACGGCGAGCGTCAGTGGCTGGCCGGCGTGCTGTCGCGTCTCAATCTCTCGGCGCGTGCCTACCACCGGGTATTGCGTGTCGCGCTGACGTTGAGCGATCTCATTGCGCAGGATGGCGTGCAGCGGCCCCAGCTGATGGAAGCCATCGGCTATCGTCAGCTGGACCGAATGATGGGGAGAGATCCGGCCCGCCCGGGAGCGGAACAGCGCAGCGCCTGAGCACTGCCTGTCGGGCCGCGTCGCCCGTTCAGAAGGACGGGCTGTCCGCGCCGGGAATGCCCTCACGGATCAGGCGCGAGAAGTCGCCGTCCGGGTGCTCGTCGGCGGCGATGGCGGCAGGGTTGATCAGACTTCTGGCCTTGAGCTCGGCGAAGGGCGCGGCGTCACTGAGGGCATCCTGGTCCGCGACATATTTCGGCAGATAGCCGGAGAGCAGCAGCCGATAGTCCAGCGGCAGGCCGTCGGTGAGGCGCGTCATCATCGCGTAGACGAGGGTGGTGCAGTTGCTGGTGGCGGTGTTGTAGAAGCGTGGCTGAGTGCGCAATGTCTCGGCTTCGTCGACGTAGGCCAGCAGCAATTCGCGGATCAGTTCGCGCGGCATCTGCACCCGATAGAGATGCACCTGCTCCCCGCGCACGTTGCTGCGCACGCGGATGATGTCGCGCTCGTCAGCGGCGATCACCGCCAGTTCGTACTCCTTGAACATCCCGCCCAGTGTCGAGAAGGCCTCGTCACGCTCCTTGCGGATTTCCACCGAGAAGGCCAGATGGCGTCCATCGGCGAAACCGAAGCTGACCAGCGTATGAGCGATCTGCGGCCCCATCCAGTGACTGGTCAACAGATCCACCGAGGTCAGTTGATCCAGAGGATAGTCCCGACTCTCCCAGCGCGGCGTGTAATCCTCAGGCGTGCGCCACTCGAAGTTGCGCACCTGTTCGAGGTGCAGGATGTCATCTTGGCTGAGGCTCCCCTCGACCAGATGTTCGACCTCCGGCGCCCAGTCGCGGTCCGCACGCGGGGTGATGCTGTTCCACCAGCCGAGGCTGGCGACCAACAGCATCAGGTAGCTGCCCGCCAGTCGCCAGCGAATCGCATGGAGTTGCGGCCACCACAGCGCAATGACACAGATGAGGCTCAGCGCACCCGCGAGGACGGCCAGTGTCGTGCGAAGCCCCTCCGGTCCCGGCAGGCGGAACCACAGGGCAGGCATCAGCCACAGGCTCGCCCCCAGCAAGGCAAGGCTGGTGACGCTGCGGAGCACGATGCTGGTCAGGCTCATCGGCCGGCACTCATGCGCGATTCTCTTCGACGATGGCCTGCTCGAGACGCGCCAGTCGACCCGGCACCAGGCTGTCCTCCAGGGTCGAGATGCGCAGGATATGGCCGAGCGCCGGGTGAGGGGAGCGGGTGATCAGCACGCCCTGCGCCATCAGTTGCTGCTGAACCTGAGCGGCCCGCTCGGCGCTCTTGAGGCGCACGCAGAGGAAGTTGGTGGCACTGGGGAGGACGTCAGCCCCCAGCGAGCGCAGGTGCTCGGCAAGCTGATCACGAGACTGGATGACCGCGGCGACGTGAGTCGCGGCTTCTTCGGGATGCTCCAGCAGCAGCTCGCCGGCTGCCAGTGCCGGCGCGCTGACGGCATAGTGGATCCGAACCTTGGTCAGAAGGGCGAGATCCTCACGCTCGGCGATCATGAAGCCGAGACGCAGGCCCGCCAGTCCATAAGCCTTGGAGAAGGTGCGCAGCCGGAAGGTGCGGGCCATCGGGGCATTGTCGGCCTGCGCCGCATCGGGGCGGAAGTCGTGATAGGCCTCGTCCAGCAGCAGGCTGCAGTCCGCTGGGAGCGCATCACGCAGTGCTCGGACATCCTCATCCGAGTGCAGGTGTCCACTGGGATTGTCCGGGTTGGCGAGATAGACGACACGGGCCGCATGCTGACTTGCCGCCGCGGCGAGTGCGGCGAGATCCGGTGCCAGCTGGGCGGAGTGGGGGGCATCGTCAGAGGCATGGGCTTCGGTATATGGCACTTCAATGACCTCAGCACCGAGACCGCGCGCAAAGTACGCCAGTGTGGGGTAGGTGCCGGCACTGGTGATCACGCGCTCTCCCGCACAGATGGTGGCGCGCATCACCAGCGCCAGCAGGCTGTCGGCGCCGGCGTCGACCAGCAGCGTCTCGTAGGCGACGCCCAGGCGCTCGGCCAGTTGATGGCGCAGTTGCCAGGCATCGGCGTCCGCGTAGCTGCGGCTCAGGTCTGCCAGGGCATGGCCCAGCTCGCCGCCGAGTACCGCGTGGGGCATGTCGAGCCCTTCATTGGAGCCGTACTGATGCGGCAGCGCATGCCCCAGTCTGCGTTCCAGCGCCTTGATGCCGGGGAACGGGTTGTGCGGTCCCTCCTGATAAAGGTGGGCCAGGAAACGGCGGGGAGTGGCGGTAGTCATCTTGGCTCCAGAGGCGGTAACGGATGACGCCGGGAGGCAGGAGGTGGCCATGCGGCGTCAGAGAGTGAGTCGAGGAGACAGTGGGCGCTCAGGAGGCAGGTCGCGCACTGGCAAGGGCGTCAAGCGCCGCCTGATCGAAGGCGCCGCTGAGCGTGAATGTCCGGGTCTGCTGGCGCTCCGCGCTGAGACGGCGCACCAGCTCCAGTGTCAGCTGGTAGGGCTGCAGGGTGCGGTCGGAGAGCCTCAGGGGGCCACCGCTGGTATCCAGGCGTGCCACGAGGCGCCATTGCAGACTGTCGATGCCGGGGCGATCGTTGCTCCAGTTGAGCACCTGCGGGCCATCCTTGAGCGCCAGCAGGGCACGTGTCAGCGCTTCATTGAGTGCGCCGGGCTGCACCTCGAGACTGGCATCCACTTCAGGAGGTGCCAGCAGCAGGACCTGCTCGCCCAGTGGCGGGGTCCAGCTCTGCTCATCCAGCAGGCGGGCAGCACTCTGGCCCAGGCCATAGATGGGGTCGCGCTCCGCGCGTGGCACCTGATCCAGTCCCATGCAGCCGGTCAGACCGGTGATCAACATCAGGCTCGCCAGTGTTCGCAGCCCGCGACTCATTCGTGACATGCCGGGGCGCCTCCCCTGCCATCAGGGGCCTCAAGTTCCGGGCGCGGCGACAGCGCATCGAGGAAGGCATCCAGCTCGGCGAACAAGGCCGTGCGAATCGGCTCGGCCTCATTGACCAGATGATGCTGCGCCTCGGGGTGGCGATGAATCCGCGCGTTGGGGAACTTGCTGGCCAGCACGTCGAGATTCCACTGCCAGTCCACCGTGGTGTCCTGTTCGCCCTGCAGTATCAGGGTGGGTAGCGAGCAGGGCGGGAGGGCCTGCAGGCGTGGAATCCAGGCGCGCATGGCCGAGACCCACTTCACGGCGAGTCGATCCGCCTGAAGCGGGTCGTTGGTGCTCAGGAACTCGTAGAACGCCGCGTCATTGGTATTCGCGCGGTACTTGCGCGGAATGGAGTCGATGAAGGGGCGCGCCATGCTATGCAGCCAGCGGGACTGCGGCCACCCCCAGGGGCGGACCAGCGGGGCGAGCAGCGCGATTCCCTGCCAGCGCGAGTCACTGCCACGCATCAGGGCGTCGGTGGCCAGCACGGAGCCGCCGGTGCTCTGACCGATCCCGAACCAGGGATGCGGCGCCAGGTCGTGGACTTCCAGATACTCCTGAAACGCCTGCAGGCAGCCGACATAGTCACCGAAGTCATCGATGGAAGCCGGCTCGCCGGAGGACAGGCCATGCCCCGGCAGGTCCCACAGCGCGACCTGCCAGCCCTGTTTCAGCAGGTGGGCCAGCAGGTGTCGATACAGCGCGAGGTGATCGAAATATCCATGCACCACGAAGATGGTGCCGCGCGGTCTCGGGGGAGTCCACAGCTGTGCCCACAGACGAAAATCGCCAGCATCGAGGTGTCCGGCATGTACGGTGACATGTGCGCTGCGCAGTTCATCCAGGCCATAGTGGCTCAGGTAACAGGCCAGCGGGCTGGTCGTCTGACCGGGCAGACACTCAGGCAGACGAATGAAAGGGCCATAATCGAGCAGTGCGCTGAAGTCGGGCATGGTGATCTCCATAATGCTGCCATGCTAGCGGCTGGAGCTGTCGTGAGCCATAGGAAAAAACAGTGTTTCTTCATACAAGGGCTGCGTGTCGCGAACTGCCAGCATTCGTCATGCCATTTCCAGAACACGGTAATCCGGTTTCAGCCTCTTGTTCATTGGTCAAAGCCCCGCTTCCGCCAGCCACGGCATCGGGTATGGTGAAGTGATCCACAACCGCCCGGCAGATGATTCATTCCACGTACGGTTCGTCAGTTGATATTCGTTTCCAGGGAGAGCACACGCATGACCGATCGCATTCAACTTGAACGTCTGGCCATTGATGCCGGACTGCACCGCTTCATCGAGGAGGAAGCGTTGCCCGGTTCCGGTATCGCCTCGGCCGACTTCTGGTCCGGCGTCGATGCGTTGCTGCACGATCTGGCGCCACGCAATCGCGAGCTGCTGGAAACGCGCGAACAGCTGCAGGCCAGCATCGACCAGTGGCACCGTGAGCATCCCGGCAAGGTCGAACTGCCCGCCTACAAGGCCTTCCTGAAGGAGATCGGCTACCTGGAAGACGAGCCGGCCAGTGTCGAGGCCACCACCGCCAACGTGGACAGCGAGATCTGCCAACAGGCAGGACCGCAGCTGGTCGTGCCGGTGATGAATGCCCGGTACGCCCTGAACGCCGCCAATGCGCGCTGGGGCTCACTCTATGACGCCCTCTACGGCACCGACGCGATCAGTGATGACGATGGCGCCGAGCGCGGCAAGGACTACAACCCGGTGCGGGGTGCCAAGGTGGTGGCCTACGCACGCCAGGTGCTGGATACCATCGCGCCGCTGGCTGGCGGTACGCACCATGACAGCGAGGGGTACTCCATTCGTGACGGCCACCTGCTGGTGCGGGTCGGCGGGCGTGACCTGAGCCTCAAGTCGCCGGAACGCTTCCTCGGCTATCGCGGCGACGAAAGCGCGCCAAGCGCGATCATCTTCGCGCACAACGGGCTGCACGCGGAGCTCGTGATCGATGCCGAGCACCCCATCGGCAAGACCGACCCCGCCAACGTCAGTGACCTGATCATGGAGGCTGCGCTCTCCACCATCATGGACTGCGAGGACTCGGTGGCCGCGGTGGATGCCGACGACAAGGTGGCCGTCTATCGCAACTGGCTGGGCCTGATGAAGGGCGATCTGACCGAGACGCTGGAGAAGAAGGGTCGCCAGATGACGCGCAGGCTGAATGCGGACCGTGAATACACCGGCGCCGATGGCACCACCCGCGTGCTACATGGTCGCTCGCTGATGCTGATCCGCAACGTGGGCCATCTGATGACCAACCCGGCCATCCTGCTGGAAGATGGCAGCGAGGCGCCGGAAGGCATCATGGATGCCATCTTCACCAGTCTGATCGCGCTGCATGACCTCAAGGGTGACAAGGACAGCCGTGGCGGTATCTGCAACTCGCGCACCGGCTCCGTCTACATCGTCAAGCCCAAGATGCACGGTCCGTCCGAGGTCGCCTTCGCTGACGAGCTGTTCTCGCGTGTCGAGCAGCTGCTGGGCCTGCCGAATGCCACGCTCAAGATGGGCATCATGGACGAGGAGCGTCGTACCACCGTCAACCTCAAGGCCTGCATCGCCGCGGCCAGCTCCCGTGTGGCCTTCATCAATACCGGCTTCCTGGATCGCACCGGTGACGAGATGCACACCTCGATGGAAGCTGGTCCGATGCTGCGCAAGGGCGACATGAAGGGGGCGGCCTGGATTCAGGCCTATGAGAAGTGGAACGTGGATATCGGGCTGGAATGCGGTCTGCGGGGTCGCGCCCAGATCGGCAAGGGCATGTGGGCGATGCCGGACCTGATGGCGGCGATGCTGGAGCAGAAGATCGGCCATCCCCGCGCCGGTGCCAATACCGCCTGGGTCCCGTCACCGACCGCGGCCGTGCTGCATGCGCTGCATTATCACCAGGTTTCGGTGAAGGACGTGCAACATGACCTGCTCAGTCGCCCGCGCGCCAGTCTCGATGACCTGCTGACCATTCCGCTGGAGCTTGATCCCCAGTGGAGTGCCGAGGAGATCCAGGCCGAGCTGGACAACAACGCCCAGGGGATTCTCGGCTATGTGGTGCGCTGGATCGATCACGGCACCGGTTGCTCCAAGGTGCCGGACATTCACGATGTCGGCCTGATGGAAGACCGCGCCACGCTGCGCATCTCCAGCCAGCACATCGCCAACTGGCTGCATCATGGCATCGTCGACAACGCCCAGGTGCAGGACACGCTGGAGCGCATGGCGGGCGTGGTGGATCGTCAGAACGCTGCGGATCCCAGCTATCAGGCGATGACGGCGGATCTCGAGGGCTCCATCGCCTTCCAGGCTGCCTGCGAGCTGGTGTTCCAGGGACGAGTGCAGCCGAGTGGCTATACCGAGCCGGTACTGCATCGGCGCCGCCTTGAGAAGAAGCAGCAGGCTCACTGAGGCAGCGTCAGCGCTGCGCCATGAGCGTGGCACTGCGGATGCGGATCTTGGACATGCACGACGGCGGCTCTCGAGCCGTCGTCGTGCTTTCTGGCGATGCCATATTTCCCGAGGCGGCATTTGACGCTAGCCTTGCCCCCAGTAGCGCGCAACCGTACGATCAGCGCCCGCTCAGCCACTGCAGCGCCTGAAACGCGATGGTGTGGCGATCCCTGGTCACCACGCCTGTGTGTGTCGGTGCCACCAATCTGTCGTAGTCATCCTGTCGAGGAGAACGTCATGCCCGTCATGCACGCTGCTGCCATCGAGGACTTTCTCGATGATGTCTTCCCCCAGCGCCTGGGCACCATAGAAGCCGTGGGGGATGGCTGGGCCACCATGGGACTGGCCATCGAGGACGAGCATCTGCGTCCCGGAGGCAGCGTCTCCGGTCCGGCGATGATGGCGTTGGCCGATGTCTGTCTGTATGTCGCGATCCTGGGGGAGATCGGCCCGGAGCCGATGGCCGTGACCAGTGATCTCAACATCCATTTCCTGCGCCGTGCCCGCGGTGACCGGGATCTGATGGCCACCGCACGCCTCCGCAAGCTCGGGCGGCGTCTCGCCGTGGGCGAGATCGAACTGTTCAGCCATGGCGACACGGACCCGGTCGCTCTCGTGACCGCAACCTATGCCTTGCCGGATCGCGATGACTAGCGGCAGGTGGTGGGGGGGGATCGCCCCGCTACAGCTTGTTGGCATCCTTTTCCTCGCTGCCGCGCTGACGCCAGCCGGTGACGGCCAGGCTCAGCCAGCCTGCGATCAGCAGCAAGCCACCGATGGGCGTGATGATGCCCAGCTGGGTGCGCGCCGTGGTGGCCAGCGCATACAGTGAACCGGAAAACAGCAGCATCCCGGCCGCCCACAGCCCCAGCGTCAGCATCTGCCCGCGCAGGGGCTGCACCGAGCGCCAGGCCAGCACGCCGACCGCCGCCAGCACGTGCCACATCTGATAGCGCACGCCGGTCTCGAAGACGCGCAGCATGTCCGCGCTCAGAGTGCCGCGCAGGCCATGACTGGCGAAGGCGCCCAGCGCGATGGTGGACATGCCGGCCAGGCCCATGGCCAGCCACCAGTGGCGGGAGTGGGAGTCGTTGTGACGCATAGAGAGAAGATTCCTTGAGGGCAGGTGGCGAGGGCATATCGTACCGACGATGTTGTGCCTACGCCTGTCCACGTAAAGCCGCTACAATGGCGGCCTCTTTTCGCGGGAGGACAGCATGCAGATACAGCTAAACGGTGAAGATCATGTGGTGGCGGATGCCATGACAGTCGCCGCTCTGGTCGAGAGTCTCGGACTTCAGGGCCGCCGCCTGGCAGTCGAGCGCAACGAGGACATCGTGCCACGTAGCGCTCACGCCGACACCCTTCTGGAGGCCGGTGATCGCATCGAGATCGTCCACGCCATCGGTGGTGGTTGAACGTCCCGCTGCCAGGGTCGATAGCTTTCACTTCACGCTCGCTCACGTCCAGCTCGATGAGGTCATCATGACAGACAGTTCTGCCCAGACGCTTAACGCCCCCGTCACCCAGGTCGCCGGTGACAGTCCGCTGGTCGTCGCCGGTCGCGAGTTCTCCTCGCGCCTGCTGGTCGGCACCGGCAAGTACAAGGACATGGATGAGACCCGTTCCGCCATCGAGACCTCCGGCGCGGAAGTGGTCACCTTCGCGGTGCGTCGCACCAATCTGGGCCAGAATGCCGATGAGCCGAATCTGCTCGACGTGCTGTCGCCCAGTCGCTATACCTTCCTGCCCAATACCGCCGGTTGCTACAACGCGCGTGACGCGGTGCGTACCTGCAAGCTGGCGCGTGAACTGCTGGATGGCCACAATCTGGTCAAGCTGGAAGTGCTGGGCGATCAGGACACGCTGTATCCCAATATCGTCGAGACCCTCAAGGCCGCCGAGGAGCTGGTCGCCGATGGCTTCGACGTGATGGTGTATACCTCCGACGACCCCATCGTCGCCCGTCAGCTCGAGGGAATCGGCTGCTGCGCCATCATGCCGCTGGGCTCGCTGATCGGCTCCGGCCTCGGCATCCTCAACCCGCATACCCTGTCGCTGATCATCGAGCGCGCCAACGTGCCGGTGCTGGTGGATGCCGGGCTGGGCACGGCGTCCGAGGCGGCCTTCGCGATGGAGCTCGGCTGTGATGGCGTGCTGATGAACAGCGCCATCGCCCATGCTCGCCAACCGCTGCTGATGGCGGACGCCATGCGCCAGGCCGTGATCTCCGGCCGTGGTGCCTTCCTGGCGGGACGCATGCCGACTCGCCTGACGGCGCGCGCTTCCTCGCCGGGTGCCGGCCTGATCACCGGCTGACCTCCTGAATCATTCGAATCCGATGCTCGCGCATCGCTCATGCAAAGACCAAGACGACCCCATGACTGACGAGACTTCCAAGCCGCAGGACGACACGTCCACTTCTGCTCCTGCTGACGATGCGCAGCAAGAGAGTGTGCAGAACGAGAGCGTGCAGAACGAGAGCGTACAGAACGAAAGCGCGCAAGCGATCCCTTCCGTGGCGGATGAAGCCGTCGCCCGCAAGCGTGGCATCAAGAGCTACGTGATCCGCGGTGGGCGCATGACACAGGCCCAGACCCGCGGGCTCGAAGAGGTCTTCCCGCGCCTTGGTCTGCGTCACGAGCAGGGCGAGCTGGACCTCGAGGCGCTGTTCGGTCGCCGTGCGCCGCTGGTGATCGAGGTCGGCTTCGGCATGGGCAAGTCGCTGTGCGAGCAGGCTCAGGCCAATCCGGGCACCGACTTCATCGGGATCGAGGTGCATGCCCCGGGTGTCGGCAAGCTGCTGGATGATGTCGACAAGCTGGGTCTGACCAATCTGCGCGTCTATCGTCACGATGCATTGGAAGTGCTGGCTGACTGCGTGCCGGCAGGGTGTGCCGACACCTTCCAGCTGTTCTTCCCGGACCCGTGGCCGAAGAAGAAACACCACAAGCGTCGCATCGTGCAGCCGGCCTTCGTCGAGCTGGTGCGTCGTGTGCTCAAGCTGGGCGGTCACTTCCACATGGCCACCGACTGGGAGAACTACGCCGAGGCCATGGCCGAAGAGATGGCCGAGGCACCGGGCTTCGTCAACACGGCTCCGGCCGAGAGCGCCCCCTATGTGCCGCGTCCGGATTTCCGTCCGCTGACCAAGTTCGAGCAGCGCGGTGAGCGTCTCGGTCACGGCGTGTGGGATCTGATCTTCGTCAAGCAGGACTGATTCGCGCCTCGTGCGCAGTGGCGGCATCATCACGATGCTGCATCGCGGCCGCCTTCGGGTGGCCGCTTGCGTCTGAGACCCGCCGCTTTTGCCTTTCTCTTCCCACCTCGTCCCGAGAGCTGATGACCATGACGACGCCCACCCCTGAGCCGGCTGACCGGCCGACCATGACGCCACTGACGACCCTGACCTGTCCACTGGATGCCCAGCGGTTGATGCGAGATGGCCAGAGCTGGTGCTGCGCCGATGGCCATCGCTTCGATATCGCGCGTCAGGGGCACGTCAATCTGCTGCCGGTGCAGCGCAAGCGCAGTCTGGACCCCGGCGACAGCAAGGCGATGGTCAGCGCTCGCCAGCGGCTGTTCGCCCTCGGTGGCTATCAGCCCCTCGCCTCGGCGCTGGCACGACGAGTGCTGGCGCTGGCAGGGCAGGCAAGTGCGTTGGCCGTGCTGGATGCCGGCTGTGGGGAAGGCTTCTATCTGCGTCAGCTGGCAGGCGCTGCCGATGAGCAGCAGCTCTCGCTGACGGCGGCGGGACTGGATATCTCCAAGCACGCGGTGCTGGCGGCAGCGAAGCAGTCACGCGATGCCGCCTGGTTGGTGGGCACCAACGCGGCACTGCCGTTGGAAGACGCCTGTGTGGATGTGGTGATCTGCGCCTTCGGCTTCCCCGTCTGGCAGGAGTTCGCGCGTGTGCTCAAGCCCGGGGGCCATGTGGTGCTGCTAGAGGCGGGAGCCGAGCACCTGCTGGCGTTGCGCAGAATTCTCTACCGGGAGCTGAAGCCCGCGCGTGGCGAGGCCGGGGTGATGGCCGCTGAAGCCGCAGGTTTCGTGGTGGAGGGGGAGGTCGAGCATCTGCATGCAGGGCTTTCATTGACCAGCAATGAGCAGATCCGGGATCTGCTGACCATGACCCCGCATCTGTATCGTGCCGAGCGTGATGGTCTGGCACGAGCCGAAGCCATGACGGCCTTGGCGGTCGAGCTGCACGCGGAACTGAGGGTGTTCACGCGCGAGGAGGCACAAGGCGCGGCGTAAATAGAAATTCTTCGCATTTGGCTTGCAAAAGCAAATGAGAATGATTATCTTGTGTGTGCGGTGTCCGGGCAGACATCGCAGGGCGCAAGCCCATCCGCGGCGGCGGAGTCAGGCCCCCGCTGCGGAGTTTCTCCTCATCAAGCTAGTCACGGTCTTGGGCATCCTCATTTGGGATGCCCTTTTTCTTGTGTGCGGTTCATGCCGAGAGCCCTCAGGTCGCGAGCCGCGACGGAGCCTCCATCATGTCGCCAGCCACAGGGGCAGGGTCAGCATCGCCAGCAGCGTCTGCGCGGTGATCAGCGCCGCCATCAGTTCGGCATTGCCACCCAGCTGGCGCGCCAGGATGTAGGCTGAGGTAGCCGTGGGCAGCGCGGCAAACAGGATGGCGACATCGCGTGCCACGCCAGTCAGGCCAACGCCGGCGCACAGCCCCACCACCAATGCCGGCATCGCCAGCAGCTTCAGAAGACTCGCCAGCCATGCCACGCTGCCACTGTTCATCAGTACTCGTGGTCGCAGCGCCACGCCTACCGCCACCAACCCCAGTGGCAACGCCGCGCGCCCCAGCAATGTCAGCGCATCGCCGCTCCAGCCCGGCAGGCCGATGCCGCTGAGATTGAGCGCCGTTCCCGCCAGACAGGCCAGCACCAGAGGGTTGCGGGTCAGCGCCTTGAGTGAGCGCAGCAGTCCGCCGTCACCCAGAGTGCCGGCGCCGATGAACGCCAATACGCACAGTAGGTTGGCCGCTGGCACCATCAGGGCCAGCGCCACCGCCGCGACGGTCGCACCGGCACTGCCATGCAGCGCTGCCGCGCCGGCCACGCCGACGTAGCTGTTGAAGCGGATGCTGCCCTGGAAGAGTGAGGTGAAGGACGCGGCATCGCCCAGCTGGCGGCTCAGCCAGTCGGGGGCATGACGCCACCCCAGCCACAGCGCGGCAGCGAACAGCAGCATCGAGCCCAGCATCACGCAGGCCAGAGGGATGACCGGGACGCTGGCCATGTCAGCGCGTGCCAGGGTGGACATCAGCATGGCAGGGAACAGCACGTAATAGATGAGGCGTTCCAGCTCGCTCCAGAACCCCTCGCCCGGGAAGCGCTTCCAGCCCAGCAAGGCGCCCGCGACGATGAGCAGGAAGAGAGGACCGAGCGCCTGTTGTACACTTGCCATTCTGTCTCCTGGGCGTGCTCACGGTGCGGATGGGGCGTCGTGGCCAAGAACGTCTCGTGCCTCGACGTGACACGATGTCTCGGCGGCTGCGCCCACCGGGGGGCCTGATAAGCTTGTCATGAGTGGCTCACCTGCGCATTCATTCATGTGTCTTAACCTGTCGACCTGTTTGCCACGCGACTGTCTCCTCCTGTTCCGGCGTGCTGCCGGATTGTCATCGGAACCGCCATGTATCGCGCCGAAGAAGAAAATGCCCGCCCGCCCTTGCTCAACCTGCTGATCATGGTGACGCTGCTCAC
This sequence comes from Cobetia sp. 5-11-6-3, assembly GCF_013374055.1. Classification (NCBI taxonomy): domain Bacteria; kingdom Pseudomonadati; phylum Pseudomonadota; class Gammaproteobacteria; order Oceanospirillales; family Halomonadaceae; genus Cobetia; species Cobetia sp. 5-11-6-3. Next base: position 254,470 of record NZ_BLWJ01000005.1, read on the forward strand.
CATCGTCGTATCGCTCTATTACCTGATCGACTACTACCTTGTACGTGACGGCAGCAACGGCAAGGTCACCTGGTTCGCCCCCAACCAGTCCTGCGAGCTCAGCCATGCGCCCTGCAGTGCCGAGCTGGGGCGCTTCGGGCGTATCACGCTCGCACTCGATGGTGACATCAGTCCGCTGACGCCGCTGGGTATCCGGGTGATCACGGAAGATGTGGCACCCGAGGGCGTGGAGGTCGATTTCATCGGTCGCCACATGGACATGGGGGTCAAGCGCAGTCTGCTGACCACCCGGGATGCGCCGACGCAGGCACGTCAGCACTGGTCGGGGGAAGGACAGCTCGGTTTCTGCAGCAGTGCCACCATGGCATGGCGAGCACAGGTGATCGTGACCACTGAACGTGGCCGCCTGGGCAGCTGGTTCGACTTTGACAGCCATCCGCCTGCCTCCACGGCGGAGCAGCTCGAAAGCTCGGTCAACCAGCTGTTCTCCCCTGACGAAAGAAGCGTCCGGCGAGACAGCTAGCGCGCGGCGAGGCGTGAGGCGTCTGACCGGCAGGCCACCACTGACAAGGAGTCCAGGCATGCAGGAGGAGAACAGGCAGACCCTGCGCTGGCTGATGCTGGGCGTGGTGGGTGTCGTGGCACTGGTGGGCGCGGGGGTGACATGGCAGGCCCTTCACCGACCGTCGGCGCCGGTGTCCGGCATGCAGGCGTGGGCGAGCCTTGGCGGGCCCATCCAGTTGACATCGGCACGGGGCGACTTCCGGCTCGCCGAGGTCAGCATGGGGGAGGCCGCACCACCGGATGCCACGCCGGTGGTGGCACTCTATTTCGGCTATACCCAATGTCCGGATGTCTGCCCGATGACGCTGGCGGCCCTGCGCCAGGTGCTGACCGAGTTGCCGGCGTCGGCGGCCGCTCGCGTGGTACCGGTGCTTGTCTCTCTGGACCCTGAGCGTGATACGCCAGCACGTCTTGCCACCTATGCCGGGCACTTTGGTCCGCGTTTCATCGGGGTCACGGGCAGCGATACCGAACTGGCCGAGATCGCGCGTCGCTACGGGGTCAGTCATCGGCGTGTCGATGCCCCGGATTCCGCGCTGGGCTATACCGTGGATCATGGTGCGGCGCTGTATCTCGTCTCCGCGCAGGGGCGCATCTACGATCGCATTCCCTTCACGCCAGGCGCGGCCGGCATTCGGGCCGGCCTGACTCGCGTGCTGAGCGAGACCGCTCCCTGACGTCTCCTTGTCGTGCTGTCATGTGCGTCTCGGACACGAGGGAAATACACATTGTCCACAAGTTGGCAAGAGCCTGTGACGAGAATTGTGGATAATCATTCCGCCATCTTTCAGCAACCTGCTGTTTTTGAAGGTAGACTTTTGTATTTCAACAAAATCAACAAGTTAAGGCGTACATTGCCGGTTTCGGGAGTCAGTGTTCACTTTGCCGCCACCCCTGACGGCCGCTGAGTTGCCATGTATCACGGCCGGTTGTCAACCTGTGGTCAATAGCTTCCCCACAGAATTATCCACAGGCAGATCGCTCACCTGGAGGCCCGTTTCACGCTGCCTGACCCGTCGCGGGATGCCTCCTGTACAATGAAAAAGCCGCCCCTGAGGGCGGCTTTTTTCTGGCTGACGGCGCGCATTCGCGCGTCAGGGATTACTTCGCGGCATCTGCCTTGGTCACGTCGAGCAGCTCGACCTTGAAGGTCAGCGTCTCGTTCGGGCCGATCGGGCCGCCAGTGCCAGCCTTGCCGTAGGCGAGGTCGGCCGGGATGTAGAGCATCCAGGTATCCCCGACGCTCATTTCCTGCAGCGCTTCCTGCCAGCCCTTGATGACCTGGTTGACCTTGAAGCTGACCGGCTCGCCACGCTGGTAGGAGCTGTCGAAGACGGTGCCGTCCAGCAGCTTGCCTTCATAGTTCACCTTGACGGTGTCTTCCGCGTCCGGGCTCTCGCCGTCACCGGATTTCAGCACCTTGTACTGCAGGCCGGAATCCAGGGTCTTCACGCCATCCTGCTTGGCGTTCTCGGCGAGGAACTTGTCACCGGCCGCCTTGTTGTCGGCCGCCTGCTGTTCGGCCATCTGCTGCTGCTCTTCCATCTTCTTCTGCTGGAACTTCGAGAGCGCATCGGCAATTTCCTGATCGCTCATCTTCATGTCGCCCTTGGCATAGACGTCACGCACGGCTTGCGTGAAGGCATCCAGGTCAAGATCAGTGATGTCCTGAGACAGGCTCTTGCCCAGTGTCGCACCGATGCCGTAGCTGAGCTGTGCCTGGTCGTCAGAGAGGCTGTCGTCGGCGGCAAAGCTGAACGGGGTAACCAGGAGGGCGCCGAGCGCGACGGCACTAACCAGCTGTTTCATGAAAACTCCTTCAGGATGGGATGGGCCTGAGACGGGCCCGAAACGCATATGCGGCACGCAGCGTGGCATGACCATGCTGATGCTCCGGTGCTACTGGGACTCTAACAGTCGCGTACAAGTTCCGCATCTGCCATTAGGGTTGAGACGAGCTTCGCCCGGCGCGGCTCGTGGCCAGCAGGTGCAGGGCACGTGCGATGCTGTCGTCGCCCTCGTCGAGCGCCACCTGACCGGTAAGCTGTCGCAGCGACTGCAGGAAGGCGCGTCGGGGGTCATGGCATGACATGAACGGTGGCGTGGGAGCATGGGCCGGAGGGCTGAGGGCTTCCAGGCGTGCCAGCGCTTCCTGCTCCGCCGACAGTTCACAGGCCTTCAATTGCTGATACAGCGTTTCCAGCCGGCGTGTGGTGGCCGCGCTTCGCGTGTCGGTTGGCTCCGTCAGGCGCTGCTTGAGCTGTCGGCGACGCTCGCGCAGTGTCACGGTCATCCCGCGTTGCCAGTCACGCACCTCACCGAGCAGCAGGCACGGCGAGGCACCCAGCGCCACACCGCGTGCGGCCAGCCAGTGAATCCATAGAAGCTCGCAGACATCGAGACCGGCCTCGTCCTGCAACAGCAGACAGGCACTCATCACGTCAGTCGGCCCTGCGCCATCTTCCTGGTCGTAGGGCAGGCCCTGAGGAGCAGGCTGTGCGTAGAGGGACAGCGCGTAGTCCCACAATCCGGTAGAATGTGCGCCCATCAAGTCGGCTTTCCTGTGGTTCATGGCGGTCAAGCCTGTGGTTCATGGCGGTCAAGCCTGTGGTTCATGGCGGTCAAGCCTGTGGTTCACGGCGGTCATGCCTGTGGTTCACGGCGGTCATGCATGCTGCGCGCGGGAGCCGACGCCCCCGGATTTTCTGATCGAGGTTGTCATGATTGCACTGCGCCAGCTCGCCCTGCAACGCGGCGGAGCCCCGCTGATCGACGAAGCGGACCTGACGTTGCATGCCGGTCACAAGGCGGGCATCGTCGGCCCCAACGGGGCCGGCAAGTCCAGCCTGTTCGGGCTGATTCTCGGTGAGCTGATCCCCGACAGCGGCAGCGTCTCGCTGGCCGGTGGCGTGCGGGTCGCGCACATGGCACAGGAAATCGATGCGCTGGAGCGTCCGATCGTCGACTACGTCATGGACGGGGATCATGCGCTGCGCGAGACGGAGCGGGCTCTGGCCGCCGCCGAAGAAAGCGGCGAGCATCAGCGTCAGGCCGAGCTGCACGCTCACTTCGACACCCTCGATGGCTACACCGCGCGTGCGCGTGCCGAGCAGCTGCTGGTCGGGCTCGGTTTCCGCCAGGCCCAGCTCAGTCAGCCGCTGGCGGCCTTCTCGGGGGGCTGGCGGATGCGGGCCAATCTGGCGCGCACCCTCTTCACGCCGTCTGACCTGCTGCTGCTGGATGAGCCGACCAACCACCTGGATCTCGATGCGCTGCTGTGGCTGGAACAATGGCTGGCACGCTACCCCGGTGCGCTGCTGCTGATCTCCCATGACCGTGACTTCCTCGATGCGGTGTGTGATCACATCATCCACTTCGATCGTCGCAAGCTGGTGGTCTACAAGGGCAACTACAGCCGCTTCGAGCGAACGCGTTCCGAGCGCCTAGTGCGTGAGCAGGCCGAGCACGAGAAGACCATGGCGCGTCGCGCCGAGATCGAGGACTTCGTGCGTCGCTTCAAGGCCAAGGCCACCAAGGCACGCCAGGCCCAGAGTCGCCTGAAGATGCTGGAGCGCATGGAGGAGACGGCAGCGGTGAAGGCCGATTCGCCGTTCCACTTCACGATTCCCTGCTCCGACAAGATCTCCCATCCGCTGCTGGGACTGGACCGGGCGGTGATCGGCTATCCCGGTCAGCCGCCGCAGCTGTCCGGGGTGCGCTTCTCGCTGCTGCCGGGCCAGCGCATCGGCCTGCTCGGCCCCAACGGCGCGGGCAAGTCGACCCTGATCAAGGCGCTCACCGGTGAACTGGCTCTGGTCGAAGGCCAGCGCACCGCCGGCGAGCATCTGGCCATCGGCTACTTCGCCCAGCACCAGGTCGATGGGCTCGACCTGACCTCGACTCCCTTCAATCATGTGCTGCGTCTCTCGCCGGGGGCCGGGGATCTGGAGATCCGCACCTTCCTCGGCAGCTTCGGCTTCCATGGGGATGAAGTGTACGCTTCGGTGGAATCGTTCTCCGGTGGCGAGAAGGCACGCCTGGCGCTGTCGCTGATCGCGTGGCAGAAGCCCAATCTGCTGCTGCTGGATGAGCCGACCAACCACCTGGATCTCGACATGCGCGAGGCGCTCACCGATGCGCTGGCGACCTTCGAGGGCACCGTGATTCTGGTCTCCCACGACCGCCACCTGCTGCGCGCCTGCGTGGATGAATTCTGGTGCATCGCCGATGGCCGCGTGACGCCCTTCGATGGCGATCTCGACGACTATCGTGCCTGGCTCAAGGCGCGGGTCGAGGGCGAGCGGCGTGAGGCGCGCGCCCAGAAGGATGCCGAGGCTGGCAGCGACGGCACGCGCACGCCGGACCGCAAGGAAGCGCGTCGTCAGGCCGCCGAGCTGCGCGAGAAGCTGCGCCCGCTCAAGAAGCTCAGCGACAAGGCCGAGCAGAAGATGAGCAAGGCGCAGGGGGAGCTGGACAAGGTCGAGGAAGCGCTGGGCGATGCCACGCTCTATGAGGCGGACCGCAAGAGCGAACTGACCCGGCTGCTGGCCAGTCAGGGCGAGATCAAGGGACGTCTCGAGGACGCCGAAGCCGAATGGTTCGAGGCCCAGGAAGCGCTGGAAGAGATGGAAGCCCAGCTCAAGGCGGCGGACTGAGGCATGCGGCTGGATCGCTGGCTGACGCGCCAGCCGCAGCTCAATCGCCGCCTGGCGTTGCATGCGCTGGCGGCGGGGCGTGTGCGGATCAATGGCCAGACGGTCCGCGATCCGCTGCACGAGGTCGGTCCCTTCGATGCCATCGCGCTGACAGCCGATACGCTGGCGGACAATGACGCGACGCCAGGCGAGATACGCCTGCAGGCGCCACGTCGTCCACGCCATGTGCTGCTCAACAAGCCTGCCGGGGTCGTGACGGCCTGTCATGACCCGGAACATCCCACCGTCATCGATGTGCTGCGTGATTCGCTTGGATCACGTGGAGAGGATGACGGCTGGCTCGAGGAAATCCATCACGTCGGACGACTGGATCGTGCCACGACCGGCGCCTTGCTGCTGACCAACGACGGTGATGTCTCGTCACGCATCAGCGATGCCGGACTGGATGGGCCCGCCAAGCGCTACCGCATGGGGCTGGAGCAACCGCTGTCGGAGGCGGCGCAGGCCGAGGCGATCTCGCGGCTGGCGCAGGGCGTCCTGCTCGCCAATGACGCTCGGCCGACGCTGCCCGCGCGGCTCGAGTTTCTGGCCGCGGACGAGGCGCGCCTGACACTGCACGAAGGGCGCCACCATCACGTCAAGCGACTGTGGCGCACACTGGGCAATCGCGTGGTGTGGCTGCACCGCGAGTCGGTGGCGGGGCTGAGTGTCGCCGGGCTCGCGATGGGGGACTGGCGAGAGCTGACGCGTGACGAGTGCCTGCGGCTCGGCGCGGCGCTGGCACATGAGTGAGGCCGCTGCCTCAGCGGCCGCTGGCCTGGCTCGGCAGACCCTCATCCTCCTCTTCGCTCTCCGTCGGGGGGACATCCGGGGCTGACAGGCTGATCAGCTCACCCCGCGAGTTGCGGGTGAAGTTGCGGACGATGACCCCGATGTTGCGCGGCAGGGGATCGAACTGCTCGCAGCGGTTCAGCACCTCATGCATGTCCCCATAGCCGCTGCGACGACGTGAATCGATGGTCGCACGCGAGAAATCGATATCCTTGAGTGAGGTCTCGTCGGGGCGGGCCGCCGCCAGCAGACGCACGACATTGATGGACGGTTGCTGGGTCATGGCCAGGATGTCGTGTATTTCCTGAGACTGGCGCAGGTCTTCCGGCAGCAGGTCGGCCAGGTGCTCCAGGCCCATGCGCAGTACCTGATTCTCTTCCATCAGATGCAGATGCTCACCGGCGCGGCTGGAGTACTGGATGTCCTTTTCGCGTAGCTGGGCTTCCTGCAAGGTTTCCGGCACCTTCCCGTAGGCGCTCCACAGGTCGATGACGTAGCAGTTGACGATCGTCTCGCTGTGCGCGCGCTCCGACAGCACCCAGCTGATCGGCGTGTTGGAGTAGAGGCCGCCATCCCAGTAGGCCTGACCGTCGATCCACACCGGCGGGAATGCCGGCGGCAGGGCACCACTGGCCAGTATGTGGCGGTGATCCAGCGCCTCTTGTGACGAATCGAAGTAACGCAATGCGCCGCTGCCGATATTGACCGCCCCGACCGATAGCCGCACGTTCTCCGGGTGACGGGCGTCGAGGCGCTCGAAGTCCACCAGGCGATTGAGGGTGTCTCCCAGCGGTTCGGTGTCGTAGAGACTGGGCGGTTCGCCGAAGAAGCTCTGCCAGATGGGAACTGTCCACAGGGGGCGCGGACGGAAGAAGCCCGGGATGCCCCACAGCATGGCGGAGGAGCGCGCGACGCTGCGCTCCCAGGGGTGGAAGGCCGGCCCGAGGCTGTTGGCCGGTTGCGCGATGCCATACCAGAACGCTTCGAGGGCCTTGAGGCGCTCGCCATCCGGATTGCCCGCGATCAGTGCGCCATTGATGGCACCGACCGAGGTCCCGACGACCCAATCGGGCTGGATGCCGGCCTCTGCCAGTGCCTCGAACACGCCGATCTGGTAGGCGCCAAGGGCACCGCCGCCTTGCAGGACCAGAATATTGAGCGCGTCAGCGCAGAAGTCGCAGGATGTATCACGCATGAAACCTTCTCCTTTCCGGTAGCGCCACGCTGATGGCCTGCACGGCCTCGGCTACCTGATTGGCAGGTGATCGGCTTGTGGCAATGAAAGCGAACACGAATTGTGCAGTGCAGCATAGCAGCTGTCAGCATAGCACGCTCCTGTGGCTCCTGTGGCTCGTGCATGGGCGGCCTGTGCGCGTGGCCTGACGGGTGATTCACGTACACCAGGGGGTCAGCCAGTGGTCCGCGATCACCAGCAGCAGGGCGTAGCGGCCGCCCTTGGCGACCAGGATCAACAGCACGCTCTTCCACCAGGGCAGGCGGAAGACGCCTGCGAGCACCGTCAAGGGGTCACCGATCACGGGGGCCCAGCTGAGCAGCAGGCTCCAGGCACCGATGCGGCGATACCACAGCGTGCCGCGCGCCAGCGCTCGCCGCGAGACCGGGAACCAGCGACGAGTCCGCAGGTGCCGTGCACCGCGTCCCAGGGCGACATTGATCAGGCTGCCCAGCGTGTTGCCAAGCGTTGCGGCAAGCCATAGCGCCCATGGGGCGACCCCCTCGCACCACAGCCCCGCCAATGCGGCTTCCGACCCGCCCGGCAGCAGCGTGGCGCTGGCCAGTGCTATCAGGCCCAGCGACAGCAGGGCGACCACGTCATCCATGCCGCGATTTTCCTGATCCGCAGGGGCCGAGCCGAGGGTGAGGCAGCTGGGTGGCTTTCTTCCCCTCGCCGCTCGGGTATGCTGTTGGCAAATTCATGTCATTTTCCGGGAGTCTCGTGCATGCATATTCCGTGCGTCCTGACGATTGCCGGCTCAGACCCATCGGGCGGGGCCGGCATTCAGGCGGATCTCAAGACATTCTCCGCGCTGGGGGCGTATGGAGCCAGCGTGATCACGGCACTGACCGCCCAGAATACCTGTGGCGTGCGCAGCGTCGAGCCGGTGTCGTGCGCCTTCATCGGAGCACAGCTGGATGCCGTGCTGGATGATCTCGATATCATCGCCATCAAGATCGGCATGGTCGCGGACCCGGCTGTCGTGGAGCTGCTGGCGGACAGGCTCCGTCAGCGTCGCCCGCGCTGGATCGTGCTCGACCCGGTGCTGGTGGCCAAGAGCGGCGATGCGCTGGTCAATGACGCGGCCATCCAGGCGGTGGCAGAGCATCTGGTGCCATTGGCGGACATCATCACGCCCAACCTGCATGAAGCGGCGGTGCTGCTGGGCGAGCGTCGTCTGATCGGGCGGGAGGACATGCCTCAGGTCGCGCGTGAGTTGCGCGCACGCGGTGCCAATGCTGTTCTGATCAAGGGGGGCGCACTGGAGGGCCAGGCCTGCGATGACCTGCTGGTCAGTGATGCCGGTGAGCAATGGCTGTGCGCGCCACGGATCGAGACCGACAACCTGCACGGCACCGGCTGCTCGATGTCCTCGGCGATCACGGCGCGCCTGGCGCAGGGGCTGTCACTGACGAGAGCCGTGGAGGAATCGCGGGAATGGCTGCTGGGGGCGCTGCGTGCCTCGGATCAGCTGAATGTCGGCAAGGGGCGTGGCCCCGTGCACCACTTTCACGCACTCTGGTGAGACCGTGCGTCGCGAGAGCCTGAGCTGACCCCTCGCGCGTGAGAGGAACGCCTCCCTGTCACTTCCTTGAAGAGTCGATGCCATGTCCCGCTCCCGGATTCGCCTGCCCTTGCCAAGGGCTTTCTCGTCTCGGTGGTTGCGCACCAGCCTGATGGCTGGAGTGCTTGCCATGCTTCCCTCCTGGGCGTTTGCCGCCGAGATAAAGGGAGTGACCTTCGCGGATCAGGCCGAGACGCAAGGCGGCCAGCCGCTTGAGCTGATCGGTACCGGGCTGTTTACCTATCTGGTATGGGACGCCTACGTCGGTGGCTATTATCAGGATGCCCGGCGGCCGCGGCCTGCACCACTCAGCGATGTCTCGCGACGTCTGGTGCTGGAGTATTTCCATGCCATCGAGGCGGCTGACTTCGCCAAGGCGACCACCAGGGGCGTGCGCCAGAATCTTTCCGAAGCGAATTTCGCGGCGATCGAGGCGGAGCTGTCGCGCTTCAATGCAGCCTATCGGGACGTGTCGCCGGGAGATCGCTATGCGCTGGAATGGCAGGCAGAGGAGGGTGGCAAGGGACGGCTGACGCTGGCGCTCAACGATACCTTGCTCTTCGAGAGCGCTTCGCTGGCATTGGCCAACGGGGTGTTCGCGATCTGGCTTGGCGACTCCCCCGCGCGCGACGACTTTCGTTCACAACTGCTGGGGCGTTAGCCGTCAGCCTCTGAACTTCCGGGCGACTCGCGCCCATGGCGAGCCCTGCCTCATCAAGACGCCCCTGCCGGTTACCCGGCAGGGGCGTCTTGTCATCTGACACGGCCATCGTTGCCGTCAGGAAGGTCTCCCGTGGCAACTCGCTGGCCAATGCTGCGGCTTACTTGGCTTCTGCCGCCTTGATGTCGGCCTGCAGCGTGTCGAGGATCTTGCTGCCGCGCTCGCCGGCCTGCTCCCGGAAGACCTCCCAGCCTTTCTCGCCGACCGGACGGAAGGCTTCACGCTGCTCGTCGTTCAGCGTGATGATCTTGATGTCGCTGTCCTGCTTGATCTTCTCGAGACGGTCCGCGTTGTACTCCTCCTGCTTCTCGAAGATATACGGGCGCATCTCGTTGGTGACCTTGTCGAGCATCTGCTGCTGCTCGTCATCCAGACCGGAATAGAAATCGCTGGAGGCCACCAGCGTGGTGATGAACTGCGCCTGCTTGGCCTGGATCATGTAGTCCTGAACTTCATAGAAGCTCATTTCCTGAATGGCGAACACCGGGTTCACCTGGCCGTCTATCTGCCCCAGCTGCAGTCCGGAATAGACCTCCGAATACGGCAGCGGCGTCGGGTTGGCGCCATAGGCGCGATAGCTCTCCACCAGAATCGGTGACGTCATGGTGCGAATCTTGAAGCCTTTCATGTCCTCAGGCGTCTCGATGTCACGATTGCCGGTCCAGACCATCCAGCCTTCCGGAATCACGCCCAGCAGCTGAAGGTTCTGCTCGGTGTAGGCCTCGGACAGCATGTCGATGGCCTTGGAGTTGCCGAGCACCTCTTCATTGACGGCATTGTCGTCGGAGAACAGGAAGTGCAGCGTGAAGACGCCTGATTCAGGAATCACCGAGGCCAGGTGACCCGGTGACGCAAAGGTCAGCTGGATGGCGTCGCTCTGCACCAGTTCGGTGAGCTGTGAGGAGGTACCCAGCGCGCCGTAGGGGTAGATCTCGACATCGATGTCACCGCCGGAGGCCTCTTCGATGCGTTTCTTGAATTCCTGAGCGTAGGCATCCTGCACGCTGCCGGAGACTTCCTCCAGCGCGAAACGCCAGGTGTCAGCCTGTACGCCCGCGGAGGCCAGTGCCGCCATGCCGAGGCCGGCCGTGAGGGCGCCTCCCTTGAGGAGCGCGGCAAGACGAGAAAGGTGAACAGGAGTTCTGGGCGTCTCGCGATTCTGCTCGGGTGACGGGTTCCATTGCATCGTCATCTTGTTCTCCTTGTGTGATTTCCATCAGCGCCGGGTGGTATGGGGCGAACCCGGCGTGCAACTTGCATCATTTAGATAATATTGCCATTCTTAATATAATAAAAAAATTACCAAATCGGATAGTGTGATTAGAATTTATTATGAATAGGCTGAGCCTGTCCGCATGAGATTCTGGTACTCGATGACTCCTGCTCCGGGTCGGTGGCATGCCCTGCCAGATGGCTCGGTAGAGGCAGTCCGCGTGCTGGTTCGTAGTGTCGCTAATAAAGGGTACCGTCAATAAAGCTAGATCATGACTCACCAAAGTGAAAATCACGGCGGTGTCTCGGAAAATTTCAATGGATCGTACTGGCAAATTCAGACGGCGTGGCGCAAATCGCTGTGCTTGCGTCGCCTGACAGAAAGCCTGCCTGGCAGGAAGCCACATCAACAGGAAGCCGCTTCATGAATTCGCCCCCCTCCAAGTCTCCCCCCGCTGATGAGACCCGGCCCACCCCGGCCGAGGCGCAAGGCGCTCAGGATCCCCTCGCACATCTGCCTGCACCGCTGCGCCGCCTGGCGGCGATATTCGAACGCGGTGATCAGGGCCTGGCACACGTCGAGCGCTGGCTGATCGCGCTGTGCGTGCTGGGCATGGCGACGGCCAGTATCGCCAATGTGATCGGGCGCAACGTCTTCAACTACAGCCTGCCGTTCACCGAAGAGCTGATGCAGATCCTGCAGCTGTGGCTGACCTTTCTCGGCATCAGCTACGGCGCGCGCGCCGGACGCCATATCCGCGTGACGGCACTGCTGGACTTCATGCCGCCGTGGTTGCGCAAGGTGCTGTTGATCGCCGGACAGGTCATCACCTGTGCGCTGCTGGCCTACCTGGCCTGGCTGGCGGTGGATTATCTGCAGAGCCTGGCCAGGTCAGGGCGTGTCACGCCGTCGCTGCGCTGGTCGCTGGCGGCACTCTATGCCGTGGTCCCGCTGGGGCTGGCGCTGGGCGCCCTCCAGTATCTGATGGCGATTCTGCGCAATCTGCTGGCACAAGGTGCCTGGCTGTCGTGGCGTACGGCGGAGATAGACGAGAACGAGGAAGTCGACGGCAGCGGTGCGCTCTAGCACGTCTCTTCCACTTCGGATGCGAGCCTGTGGCGCGGGAGTGAAGGCAAGAGATGCCTTGGCTGATGCGTGTTGCAGGGCTCGTGATTGATCACACTACATTGACCCAGGGACGGAAGCTGCGATGTGGATTCTGCTCGTGATGGTGGGGCTGCTGTTGCTTGGGGTACCCATGATGGTGCCATTGAGTGTCGGCACCTTCTTCTTGTTGTTCAGCGATTTCCCTTTTCTCAAGCCAGAGCTGGTGATCCAGCAGATGATCGGTGGCCTGCAGCCGGTGGTACTGACGGCGGTCCCCATGTTCATTCTGGCGGCCGATATCATGCTCAAGGGCTCCACCGCCCAGCGTCTGCTGGATGTGGTCGAGCGTTTCGTCGGCCACTGGCGTGGCGGTCTGCCGGTGACCACCGCGCTGGGCTGTACCCTGTTCGGCGCGGTGTCCGGCTCCACCCAGGCCACAGTGGTCGCGATGGGGCGCCCGCTGCGCCCGCGGCTGCTGGAAGCCGGTTACAGTGACAAGTTCACCATCGCGTTGATCATCAATGCCTCTGACATCGCGCTGCTGATTCCGCCGTCCATCGGCATGATCATCTACGGTGTCGCGACCGGTACCTCGGTGGGGGATCTGTTCATCGCCGGTATCGGTCCGGGGCTGATGATCCTGGTGCTGTTCTCGCTCTACTGCATGTGGAAGTCGTGGAAGCTGGGCATTGCGCCGCAGCCCAAGGCGGACTGGCCTGCGCGCCTCAAGGCATTGAAGCGCGCCAGTCTGCCCGCCGGCTTCCCGGTGATCATCATCGGCGGCATCTACTCGGGGATGTTCTCGCCGACGGAGGCCGCCACGGTCTCGGTGATCTATGCGCTGATTCTCGAGATGCTCATCTACCGTGGCGTCACGCTCAAGGACCTGCCCGGCGTGGCCTTCTCCACCGGTCTGATCACCGCGGTGGTCTTCATTCTGGTGGCGGCGGGCGCCGGCTTCTCGTGGATGATCTCGTTCGCCAAGATTCCGGATGCCATTCTCGGCGGGTACATCCCGTACCTGTCAGAACACGCCCTGGCGCTGCTGGCGGTGATCGCGGTGGCCTATTTTGTTGGTTGCATGTTCGTCGATCCCATCGTGGTGATCCTGATTCTGGCGCCGGTATTTGCCCCGGCCGTCGATGCCGCCGGACTGGACCCGGTGCTGGTCGGTACCCTCGTCACCCTGCAGGCGGCGATCGGTTCGGCGACGCCACCCTTCGGCTGTGACATCTTCACGGCGGTGGCGGTGTTCCGGAAGCCTTATATGGAGGTCATCCGTGGCACGCCGCCCTTCATTGCCCTGCTGTTGCTGGCGACGGTGCTGTTGATGCTGTTCCCGCAGATCGCGCTGTTCCTGCCCAGCCTCGCCAACTAGCAGCTCCTCCCACATCCTCAAGTAACACTTGTCGCGCCCCGCAGGCTCAGTCTGCGGGGCGTTCGCGTCTGGTATGCTCCCGAACACGAAATGTCATGAATCATCATTCATCTCTTGAAGGAGCAAGCGGCATGCGAGCATTGATCCAGCGCGTCACACGGGCGGAAGTCGTGGTCGAGGACGAGAGCGTCGGCGCCATCGGGGGCGGTCTGCTGGTACTGGTGGGCGTCGAGAAGGGCGATGATGAGGCGCGTGCCGACAAGCTGCTGCACAAGCTGCTGCATTACCGCGTCTTCGGTGACGAGAACGACAAGATGAACCTCAACGTCCAGCAGGTGGGCGGCAGTCTGCTGTTGGTCTCGCAGTTCACGCTGGCGGCGGACACCGGCAGCGGCATGCGCCCCAGTTTCTCCTCGGCGGCGCCACCGGCGGAGGGCGAGCGACTGTTCTCCTATCTGGTCGACAAGGCGCGTGAGCGCGGGCGGGAACTCGAGGTGGGAATCGAGACCGGGCGCTTCGGCGCCAACATGCAGGTCTCGCTGCTCAATGACGGGCCGGTGACCTTCCTGCTCGAGAGCTGATCGCGTAGACCCAAAAAAGCCGCCCCCGAGGGGGCGGCTGCAAGCATTGGATGATAGGACTGCGCCGCCTCGCGGGAGCGCGACACAGGTAATGCAGTCTTACTCCACGCCTTCCGGATTGCGTGCGTTCAGGAAGGCCTGTTCGGAGACTTCGTGCCACTTCTCGACCTTGCCTTCGAAGGTGGTGTAGGACTCGTAGATGCGGCCGGCCAGCTCATTGGAGTCACCAAGCTTCTTGACCACTTCGCCGGACAGCTCACGTGCCTTGTCGAGCACGTCCTGCGGGTAGCGGCGCAGCTCGACCTTGTGCTCGTTGAGCAGTGTCTCGAGGGCATCGTTGTTGCGCGCGGTGTACTCGTCGAGCATGTCCTGGTTCACGTCACGTACCGCGGAACGCAGGATGGCCTGCAGGTCCTTGGGCAGCTCGGCCATGGCGTCGTCATTGACGATGGCCTCGAAGGTGACGGTCGGCTCGTGCCAGCCCGGATAGTAGTAGTACTTGGCGGCCTGATAGAGACCGAAGGCCAGGTCGTTGTACGGCCCGATCCATTCGGTGGCATCGATGGCGCCGGACTGCAGCGAGGTGAAGATCTCGCCGCCCGGCATGCTGACGGTCGCCACGCCCATCTGCTGCATGACATCGCCACCCAGTCCCGGCATGCGCATCTTCAGGCCGTCGAGATCGGCAACCGAGTTGATCTCCTTGTTGAACCAGCCGCCCATCTGCACGCCCGAGGCACCACCGGCCATGACTTCGACACCGAACTTGTCATAGACCTCGTTCCAGAGCTCCAGACCCCCGCCGTAATGCAGCCAGGCGTTCATTTCCTGTGCGGTCATGCCGAAGGGGACGGCGGCGAAGAACTGGGCTTCCGGCGCCTTGCCTTTCCAGTAGTAGGAGGCCGAGTGGCCGATCTGCGCCGTACCGGAAGAGACGGTATCGAGCACCTCGAAGCCCGGCACCAGCTGTCCGGCGCCGTAGACCTTGATCTTGAGGCGTCCATCAGACATCTCATCGACGAGACGCGCGAGGCGCTCGGGACCTTGGCCTACGCCCGGGAAGTTCTTCGGCCACGAGGTGACCATCTTCCAGGTGTAGGTATCCGCGGCATTGGCGATGGCCGGCAGGGTGCCCATGGCGGTCATGGTGCCGACGGCGATGCCGAAGGCGAGTTTGTTGAGTTGCATGGCATGCTCCTTGAAGTGCCCGATTGTTGTTGTGCACCGGTCAGGGACTGGCGCTGGGCAAGAGGTGGGCCGCGAACGGCTCCCGTGCATCTGCATGAGCCGACTGGCGGCTCTCCCATCAGCTGGCGGGGCGAGCCCCGCCAATTCAGTTGCTACTCTGTATTTGTTCTGTCCGTGTTCTGTTCTTGTACTGTCTCGTCAGTCGTGGCCTAGAACTGGGCCGGCAGCCAGGTGGCCAGGCCCGGGAAGGCGGCCAGTGCCCCCAGCATGCACAGCTGGATCAGGATGAACGGAATGACGCCCTTGTAGATCTGCTTGGTGCTGACTTCCTTGGGCGCGACGCCGCGCAGATAGAACAGCGCGAAACCGAAGGGCGGTGTCAGGAAGGAGGTCTGCAGGTTGATGGCGATCATGATGCCCAGCCAGATCGGGTCGAGGCCCATGGCCAGCAGCACCGGGCCGACGATCGGCACCACCACGAAGGTGATCTCGATGAAGTCGAGGATGAAGCCGAGCAGGAAGATCACCAGCATCACCACCAGGGTGGCACCGATGACGCCACCGGGCATGTTCTCGAAGATCTCGGTGACGACCTCTTCGCCGCCGAAACCACGGAACACCAGCGAGAACAGCGCCGCACCGATCAGGATCAGGAAGACCATCGTGGTGACGTTGGTGGTGGAGCGCACGACTTCCGTCAGCGTCTTGAAGCTCAGCTTGCGGTTGGCGACGGCCAGCATCAGCGCGCCGAAGGCACCCACGGCAGAGGCTTCTGTCGGCGTGGCCAGTCCGCCGAGAATCGAGCCCAGTACGCAGACGATCAGCACGATCGGCGGCACCAGTCCCTTGAGGAGCAGCCAGCCGATGCCACCGGTGTGGCCCAGCTCCTTCATCAGCGCGTCACGGTCCACGGCCGGTGCCTTCTCGGGCTTGAGCCAGGCGATGATGGCGATGTAGACGATATAGGCGACCACCAGAATCAGGCCCGGCACCAGGGCGCCGATGAACAGGTCGCCCACCGAGACGGTCTTCGGGCTCCAGATGCCCATCGACAATTGCGCCTGCTGATAGGCGGAAGACAGCACGTCGCCCAGCAGAACGAGTGCGATGGACGGCGGAATGATCTGTCCCAGGGTGCCGGTGGCACAGATGGCGCCAGTGGCGAGCGACGGGTCATAGCCACGCTTGAGCATGGTGGGCAGTGACAGCAGGCCCATGGTCACGACGGTCGCGCCGACGATACCGGTGGAGGCCGCCAGCAACATGCCGACGATGGTCACGGAGATGCCCAGGCCGCCACGCAGTGAGCCGAACATCAGCGCCATGGCGTCGAGCAGCGTCTCGGCGACCTTCGATTTTTCCAGCAGCACGCCCATCAACACGAACAATGGCACGGCCAGCAACGTCTGATTGGTCATGGTGCCGTAGAGGCGATTGGGCATCGCCGACAGGAAGCTGGCATCGAATACGCCCTGGGTAATGCCCAGCGCGTCCAGCCCCATGCCGAGCCCGGCGAAGGCCAGCGCGGTACCGGCAAGCGACAGCGCCACCGGATAGCCCAGCATGAGAACGACACAGATACACACGAACAGCAGCAGCGGCATGATCTCGAGCATTACACCAGCTCCTCATCGTGATCAGGGGTGTCATCGCTCGCATGCGGCGACGGCAGCCGCCCGCACAGGAACAGTAGGTGGCGACCTGCTTCAGCGACACCTTGCAGCATCATCAGGATGGCGACCGCGGGGATCAGGCTCTTGAGCAGATAGACGCCAGGCAGGCCACCGGATTCGGGGGAGGCTTCCTTGATGCTCCACGAGTCGCCGACATAACCCAGGCTCGAGAGCAGGATGAAGATCATCACCGGGAACAGCAGGAACAGGGTGCCGCCGAGGTCGATCCACGACTTCCCGCGATGGGACATGCGCTGGTAGAAGATATCCACGCGGACATGGTTGTCATGCTTGAGCGTGTAGCTGGCGGCGAGCAGGAAGACGGTCGCGTGCATGTACATCACGGATTCCTGCATCGGAATGCTGTTGATGTTGAAGGCGTAGCGCAGCATCACGATGGCGAATTCGACCAGCATCATGATGACGACCAGCCAGGACACGCAGCGTCCCAGCCCTTCGGTCATGCGGTCGAGCCCTGTGAGCCAGCCGGGGGTAGAGGCAGTGGCAGACATGGAATCCCCTTGGCCTGCGGGTAGCAGGTGATATTTGTTGGCGTTGTTGTTGCCGAGTCTGGCGTTGCGTGTGCCGTCATCGTAGTCGGGGCGATCTCGTGTGCACGCTGACGATCGTCACATCAGTTCAGGCTTTGCTCATGTTGTAGCTTTGATGAGACGTCGGCAATCCGGCAATCGTCGTTTCAGACAACGCTATTCCACGCTGGTGGATGGCAGATGCCAGTGAGGCCATGCAGGCTCTCGGCAGTCATCAGCGTTGCTTTCACGATTAATCCACGCCCTCGGACAGGCCAAGAGTAGCGAGTGGCTGGCCAGTGACAAATGGATCATTGGTCTGACAGGCGAGATATATCTTTCGATTCAGTCACTTGGATTGAAAAATCCATACAGGACGGGAACGGGAAGGTGGCAATCAAGGTGACGGACAGGCGGGTCCCGGCGGATATCGAGGGTGATATCCAGGCACCCGTGAGAGGACTGAGAATTGAGGTGAGGGCGTGTCAGGCCAGACCAAGCGCCTTCTGACAGGCCACGGGGAGGTGCACTTCCACCGCAAGAGGCAGATGGTCGGAGAAGAGGTGGGACAGGGTGCTGGGGTGCTCGATGTGCAGGGTGGAGGAGGCCAGAATATGGTCCAGACCCCGCCGTGGCTGCCAGGCAGGATAGCTGTTGATCGCCTTGCTGGGCCGCGAGTCGAGCGCCTCGCAGAATCCCTTGTGCTGGCGCAGTTGTGCCAGGGTGCAGTTCAGGTCGCCCATCACGATGACGTGCTTGAGCGGTGCGATCAGCTCTCCGAGATAATCGAGCTGCTTGCGCTGGATTCGCGCGCCAAGTGCCAGATGCGTGACGAAGACATGCAGCGCATGCTCCCCCTCGCCGAAGCGAGCATGGATGGCGCCGCGCCCCGGCAGGGTGCCGGGCAGGCTGTGCTCTTCGAGATGGCTGATCGGCAGGCGCGACAACAGGCCGTTGCTGTGCTGTGCCAGCCGGCCGAGGTTGCGATTGAGCTGCTGATAGCGATGCGGGAAGTGAGCCGTCTCGGCCAGCGCGTCCACCTGATTGACGTTGCCGGAGCGGAAGCTGCCGCCGTCGACTTCCTGCAGCCCGACGATGTCGTAAGGCGTGATGGCCCCGGCTATCAGTTCCAGGCGGCGGTGGCGCTTGGGATGTGGCAGCAAATGTTGCCAACCGCGGGTGACATAGTGATGCCACGCCGCGGTATGGATACCGACCTGCATGTTGAAGGTCAGCAGACGCAGCGGCGAACCCGACAATCCATGCCCGGTATCATCCGCTGCGTCGGCGGCCACTGGGGAGTCGTCAGCGGCCTCTGCCATCAGGCGGCGTCCTTGTCGCCAGCCTTCTCTTCACGCACCTGCTCGACCAGCTCATCGGTGATCTTGAGCATGTTCTTGAGCGAGCCAGCCGTGCTCGGAGAGACGACATAGCGACCGTCGACGATCAGTGCGGGGACACCCATGATCTTGTAGGCGCGCATCTGTGCGTGTGCCTGATTGACCTGGCTCTTCACGCCGAAGGAGGTCAGGGACTTCTCGGCGTCTTCTTCGCTGACACCGTAGTCGCTGTAGAAGGCGGCGATGTCTTCCGGGTCGGTGAGACGCTGGTGGTCCTTGTGGATGGCATCGAAGAAGGCCTTGTGGGTCTGATCGAGAATGCCCAGATCCTTGGCGGCATAGAAGGCATAGGCGTGCTTGACCCAGTCCTGCCCCATGGTGGCCGGCAGACGATGGAAGGTCACGTCACCGGGCAGCTCATCGACCCACGGCTCGAGGCTGGATTCCAGTGCGTAGCAGTGCGGGCAGCCATACCAGAATGCCTCGACCACTTCGACGTTGCCGGCCGGTGCATCGGTCTTCACCGGTTCGTCGAGTACCTGATAGTCCTTGCCAGCTTCAGCGGCGAACACGCTTGCTGACAGGCCAAGGCCCGCCACCAGAGTCAGTAGGGGTTTCCACTTCATGGAACATCTCCATCGGGTTGAGGCATGCCCGGGCATGAGACCCGGCAACATTAGTGATGCATCGAGTATGCGTGTCAGCCACCACCGCTGTCGAGACTGCCGGGCGGGACACGGCGGATCACTGTCTGGCCAGCCTAGCGTGACAAGGTTGACCGCTGGATGAACGCCGTTCGACCACGTTGCCGTGCAGAGCACGCCACGCCGTGCCGGAGCCGGTCGCCATCGCAGATGTCATACGTGACATCTGCCTGACTGGATGCCTCAGCGCAGGCCGTGAAGATACTCGGCGATCTGCTGCATGTCGCTGTCACTCATGCGTGCGGCGATGCTGCTCATGATGTCATTGGGGTCGTTGTCACGCGTGCCGTCACGAAAGGCCGTCAGCGAGGTGATGGTGTAGGCGGGGAATTGCCCAGCCAGCGCGGGATAGCCTGCTGAATCAATCCCCTCGCCGCGAGGGCCGTGGCAGGCGGTACAGGCCGCGATACCTCGCTCAAGCGAGCCGGCCCGGTACAGCACCTCACCTGCTTTCGCGGCGTCGGGCTCTGCCTGGCCGCGATTGGCGGGTTGCTCGGCATAATAAGCCGCGATATCGGCAATGTCCTGATCGCTCAGGGTGTCGGTGAGGCCTGCCATCTGGGGAACCGCGCGACGACCCTCGCGGATATCCGTGATCTGCTTGCGCAGATAATGGGCCTGCTGTCCGGCGAGGTGCGGGAAGGCGGAGGCTGGGGACACGCCCTGCGCGCCATGGCAGGCAGCACAGACGGCTGCCTTGGCCTGGCCGGCGCTGGCATCCGCGGTGATCTCGTCTGCGCCAGCGCGGGGCGAGAGGCTGAGCGCCAGCAGGGCGCTCAAGGTGGCGAAAATCGTCGTGGCAAGTACGCCCCAGCTCGAGCTCTGCGGCCCTTCACGGTGCTGCGGTGATCTCATCAGCTTGTTCATGTCACTGGTCCCTGTTTGCGCAAATCCCGCAGTGGAGTCATCCCGGCGCTGGTGGCAAGCATCACCCGAGGAGAAGTACGTCAGACGCCTCGCAGCCCGTGAGAGCTGGGTGGTACACTAGCGCATCATGAGCGTGATGCTTGTCATTTCGGCAGTATAGCGAATCCCCTTCAGGGCGCGTTAATGTGCCTGCCGCCTGCCTGTCGAGCTGACAGCGCCAGTGGTGCTCTATTCCGTTTCACCGGCCGTTTCTTCTGCTCTCACGTGATGTCGCGCGGGCGAGACGTCCGCCATCAACAGGTATTCAGATTCTCATGGCCGAGTCAGCCACTCCGTCCCCCAAGCTTCACTATCGTCAGGCACGCTTCTTGATCAGCGCCGCCACCCTGGCCCAGTGCCCGACGGATGTCGGTGCCGAGGTGGCCTTTGCCGGTCGCTCCAATGCCGGAAAGTCGAGCGCCATCAATGCCCTGACGTCCCAGAAGGCGTTGGCGCGTACCTCCAAGACGCCTGGCCGCACTCAGCTGATCAACTATTTCACCATCGGTGAAACGGGCCGCCATCTGGTCGACCTGCCCGGCTATGGCTATGCCAAGGTGCCGGACAAGGTGAAGCGTGAGTGGCAGTCCCATCTGTCCAACTACTTGCGCAACCGCCAGTCGCTGCGCGGCCTGGTGCTGCTGATGGATGTGCGTCACCCGCTGTCAGAATTCGACCAGATGATGCTGGGCTGGGCCGATGAGGCACAGATGCCGGTGCATATCCTGCTGACCAAGGCGGACAAGCTGAAGCGTGGACCGGCGGCGGCGAGCCTCCAGAAGGTACGGCACGCCCTCAAGGAGTGGGAAGACCTCGTCACCGTGCAGCTGTTCTCGTCGCTCAAGTATTCGGGAGTCGAGCAGGTGCACGCCAAGCTCGATGAGTGGCTGGCGGACCCGGCGGTGATGGAAGGTGTCACGGAGGGTGAGGCCGATGAAGCCCCCCAGGACCCGTTCGACGACTGAGTCGTCCGTGTCATGACATGTGCTGCTGCACAAAAAGAGACGCCGGTCACCCTTGGGTGACCGGCGTCTCTTTTGTGGGGCGTCTCTTTTGTGGGGCGTCCAGTTATGGGGCATCCAGTTATGGGGCGTCCAGACCTCTGCCCTGGCGGGGTCGGTCACCTGTGGCCGACCGCCTGTCACCGTTCATCACTGCTCACATGAACAGGCTGGGAGCGGTGTTTTCTGACAGCAGTCGCTGAGGGACCTGCGGCATCGCAGCCTGGCTCGCCCGCACCTCGAAACGTGTCAGGTGGCCACCCTGGGAGCTGTCGGCAGGGGCATTCAGGCTGCGTGCCCGTGGATCACCGCCCGACATGTCGATGATCGCTGCCGGTACCGAGGTCACGCCTCGCGTGGCGTTTTCCATGCTGGTTCGCGCACTGTAGACCGCCAGTACGATCAGCATGGCGCAGAGCACGACCTGTCCTGTGCCGATCAACACTCCCTGCCAGGCACTGGCATGCGGCAGGGCCAGCGGACCGGGATCCTGCTGGAATCTCTCGATGATGTCGGTGGCGTCGCGGGACTCGGCGTCGTCACTGATGGCGCGGGAATATTGCCAACTCTGGCAGATGACACGCCGAGATGATGATTGAGTGCTCATGCTGTCCTCTCCAGTCGCGACGACATCGAACGTGAGTTCTCGGATGCCCCTGGCAGGCCCGTGGAAGGCTGGGTCGTCAGGCACGAGAAACTTGTACAACAAATATGGTCTCCGCCATAAAGTTGTACAAGTTTTAATTTGTGTATCGCTTTTCTGGAACGTCAGTCCAGGTGACAGCAGGTAACCGACGGTCAGGTCTGGAAGGTCAGAAGCGCTGTCGTTTCATCGTGATGCATTCAGGTGCCGCAACAGTTCCGGAAGCTCCCGGACATGCGAGATGACATGGACTCCGGCGGGAACCGGCTCCGGCGCGCCACGCCCCTTCACGTCGATCCATGCCGCCTGCATGCCGAGACGTACTGCCGGCAGGGCATCTTCCTTCCATGAGTCGCCGACATGCAGCGTGGTGGAGGGGCGGCTGCCCAGACGTGCCATGGCGGCGAGGAAGGGGCGTGCATCCGGCTTGGGCGCCAGCCATTCGCCGGCGGCGATGCTGAACTCGAAATGATGGTCCAGCGCCAGGCGTGTCAGGTCGACATTGCCATTGGTGATGGCGCCGAGGCGATAATGCCGGGCCAGTGAGTCGAGCAGCTCGCTGGCTTCCGGAAAGGGCTGCAATTCGTGGCGCAATGCCAGGAAGCGTTCGACGGCCGCATGCGACCAGTGATGGGCCTCCTTTTCGCCATGGCCGGCATCGCGCAGCATGATGCGCATGGCTTCACGGCGCAGCCAGGTGAAGTCACCACGCCGCAAGGGGTGTTCCAGCCCGAGTGCCATGCGGCGACGGGTATATTCCTCGAGGGGAAAATCAGTGGCATGACCGATCTCACCGTCCAGCCAGGCGTAGTGTTCCGTCTCGGCGCGCTCCATGATCGGGCGATTGGCCCACAGGGTGTCATCGAGATCGAAGGTCAATGCGGTCAGCGAAGGCGTCGTTGCGGGCATCACAGGGGATCATCCTTGAGCAGAACATCAGCAGGGGAGGCGGCGTCAATGTCAGCCGGCGTTGCCTCTTCTGGCCCACGCTGGCGACGTGCACGCGGGTGAGCCTGGTCGTAGGCGCTGGCCAGCTGTTGCCAGTCGAGTCGGGTATACACCTGGGTCGTGGAGAGATGGGCATGGCCCAGCAACTCCTGCACGGCGCGCAGATCGCCACTGGATTCCAGCAGATGGCTGGCGAAGGAATGGCGGAGTCGGTGGGGGTGCAGGTGCTCCGGCAGGCCGCGTGTCTTCGCTTGCGTCACCAGACGAAGCTGCACGCCGCGTTGTCCCAGCCGCTGGCCTCGCTGGCCGACGAACAGGGCAGTCTCGTCAGCAGGCGCGAGTTGGCCACGCACCTTCAGCCAGGCATCCAGCGCCTGACGCGCTCGCGAGCCGATGGGCAGCTGGCGAGGCTTGTTGCCCTTGCCGCGCACGCGCAGGCGGCGTGTCTCCAGCATGTCGAGGTCGAGACTGACCAGTTCCGAGAGTCGCAGCCCCGAGCCGTAGAGCAGCTCCAGCATGGCCTGATCGCGGATCGCCAGCGGCGTGCCGTCGTGCGGGCAGTCGAGAAAGCGTGACAGGCTGTCGATGTCCACCGGGCGAGGGAGGTGGTCCGGCAGGCGCGGTGTCTGTACCAGGCCCGCCGGGTTGTGCGCCAGAATGCCGTGATCGACCAGCCAGCCACAGAAACGACTGATCGCCGCGCGACGTCGGGCCAGTGAACGGGGGGCGAGCCCACGACTGCGCTCAGCGCCCAGAAAGCGGCGTAGCGTCGGCACATCTAGGGCCTGCCACTCTGCAGGAGGCCGAGCGGCGGCGCTGGTGTCGGCATCCACCGTGGTCTCGGCCGGTGAGGGGCGCAACATGAAGTGGATCAGTGCCTCGAGATCGCGCTGATAGGCGCTCACGGTCGCCGCGCTGCTGTCCTGGGCAAGATGGGCGAGAAACTGCTGGCAAGGGCGGGTCAGCGCCTGGCGCCTCGCAGTGTCGAGGGAGTCATCCGGGAGGTCAGAGGCGCTCATCGCGCGGCCTGATCATCACGCGAGGCAGCGGAGTCTGAGGTGTGACTCGTCGCATGACGCCCGAGGCAGCGCGCCAGCACATCGCCGAGATATTCGGGGAAGAGAGTGTCGAGTCCGGCACGGAACTGCTCGGCCTCGGCACTGGCGACCACCAGATAGCCCAGACATTCGCCACGGGTCAGACGCACGATGACGGCGGAGCCGCGCGTGGCATCCGCCTGGCTGGCCTCGACCAGATCGTGGCACTCCGCCCCCAGCGGCCAGTCATGGTCCGGCAGCAGGGCTTCCCAGCGCGTGCGTGGCATCGCCAGACAACGGCTGGCGCGGCCTTCGAGCAGGCGCTCGAATTGCTCGGCACGCGCATCATCGAGCACCTGACGCGGTGGCTGGGTCGCGGGGTCGGCGCCGCGCTGCCACAGGCAGACGGCGGCGATGTCGAACAGCTCGCTGAGACGGGTTGCCAGAGTCTCCGCGAGGGCATCATCCGATTCGGCATCCATCAGATCCAGCACGATCTGACGCAGTCGCTGATAGCGGCTTTCATTGTCGCGGGCGGTATTGAGCAGCTCCTCGAGACGCGCCTCGGCCTGCTCGGTACGTCCGCGCAGGTCATGCACCAGCCGCTCCAGCAGCGAGACGCTGCCACCGCGTGCTTCGGGGTGTGGCACGCGCAGCTGCTGGAGCAACCCTTCCCGACCCTCGAAGAAATCCGGATGCGTGGCCAGCCACTCGGCGACCCGGTCCGGGTCCAGCGTGCGCGGGCGACGTGAGGCGGATGGCTCGGCCATATGGCTCTCCTTGCGAGGGTTGGCGACGGGACGCCGGCGCTTCGCGCAGGCGTCCCCTGTCAGCGGCGGCTTACAGGATGATGCGGCCTTCGAAGACGGTCTCGGCGGGGCCGGTCATGAAGACAGGGTGACCTTCGCCGCCCCATTCGATGCTCAGGGTGCCGCCAGGCAGCGTGACATCGACAGGACTGGCGAGCAGGCCACGACGAATGCCGGAAGCGACGGCTGCACAGGCACCAGTGCCACAGGCCAGCGTCTCGCCGACGCCACGCTCGAAGACGCGCAGGCGCGCTTCGTGGGGCGAGACGACTTCCAGGAAGCCGGCATTGACGCGCCTGGGGAAGCGCGGATGCGCTTCGATCAGCGGACCGACCTCTCGTACCGGTGCCTCGTCGACGCTGTCGACCAGCAGCACCGCATGGGGGTTGCCCATCGAGACGACACCGATCTCCAGGGACTCGCCGCCGACCTCCAGCGCATGCACCGGCAGATCCGTCTCGGCCTCGAAGGGCAGCGCGGCGGGGGCGAAGCGCGGAGCGCCCATGTCGACGCGGACTCGCCCGTCATCGGCCACTACCAGTGTCAGCGGGCCACCGGCGGTCTCGACGCGGATCTCGCGCTTGGTGGTCAGGCGCTGATTGAGCACGAAGCGCGCAAAGCAGCGGGCCCCGTTGCCGCAGTTCTCGACTTCGCTGCCATCGGCATTGTAGATGCGATAGCGGAAGTCCATGTCCGGGTCACGGGGTGGCTCGACCACCAGCAGCTGGTCGAAGCCGATACCGAAATTGCGATGCGAAAGCCGTCGGATATCGGCATCGCGCAGGCGGCCACGCTGGGAGATCAGGTCAATGACCATGAAGTCATTGCCCAGACCGTGCATCTTGGTGAAGTGCACCAGCATCAGTCATCACCTTCCGGCAGCAGTTGCTCACCGGTCCACAGTTCTTCCAGATGTTCGCGGCGACGCACCAGGTGCATCTGGCCGCCATCCACCATCACTTCGGCGGGACGACAGCGGCTGTTGTAGCTGGAGGCCATCACGAAGCCATAGGCGCCGGAGGAGCGAACGGCAAGCAGGTCGCCCGGGGCGATGGCCAGTTCGCGGTCCTTGCCCAGGAAGTCGCCCGTCTCGCAGACCGGGCCGACCACGTCGTAGCTGGCGCTTGCACGTGACTCGCGCGTGTCGACGGGTACGATGTTCTGCCACGCCTGATACAGCGACGGACGGATCAGGTCATTCATGCCGGCATCGATGATGGCGAAGTTCTTCTCTTCGCCGGGCTTGAGGTACTCGACACGCGTCAGCAGGACGCCGGCGTTGGCGGCGATGGAGCGACCCGGCTCGAACAGCAGTGTCATCTCGTTGCCATGCTCGTAGCGCGCCAGGCGTTCCAGCAGGGCGCTTGCGTAGGCGAAGGGCTCCGGCGGCGTCTCGTTCTGGTAGGGCACGCCGAGGCCGCCGCCGAGATCCAGATGCTCGATGATGATGCCGCGCTCGCGCAGGCGGTCCAGCAGCACCAGCAGGCGCTCGAGGGAGTCGAGGAACGGCGCCAGCTCGGTCAGCTGGGAGCCGATATGACAATCGACGCCTACCACCTTGACGTGCTCCATGGCGGCGGCGGTCTCGTAGACCTCCAGCGCCTGCTCGACCGGAATGCCGAACTTGTTGGCCTTGAGGCCGGTGGAGATGTACGGGTGGGTGCCGGCATCGACGTCCGGGTTGATGCGCAGCGACACCGGTGCGATACGCCCGAGGCGACCGGCGACGGCATTGAGGCGCTCAAGCTCGGGCAGCGATTCGACGTTGAAGCACTTGATGCCCAGCTCCAGCGCGCGCTGCATCTCGGCGGCCTGCTTGGCGACGCCGGAGAACACGACCTTGGCGGGGTCTCCGCCGGCCTTGAGGACGCGCTCCAGCTCACCGGCGGAGACGATGTCGAAGCCGGCACCCAGACGTGCCAGCACGTTGAGCACCGCCAGGTTGGAGTTGGCCTTCACGGCGTAACAGATCAGATGCGGATGGTCGCCCAGCGCATCCTGATAGGCCTTGAAGTGGCGCTCCAGCGTGGCACGGCTGTAGACGTAGCAAGGCGTGCCGAACTGCTCGGCCAGCGTGGCGAGAGAGGCGTCTTCGGCGTGCAGCACGCCATCCTGATATACGAAGTGATCCATGATCCGGCCTGCAAGATGTCGCGCCGGCGGGTATCACCCGCCGGAGATGTAAGGGGGGCTCAGGCGTCGCTGCCGGAAGTCTCGGTAGCGGCGGTGCGCTCTGTCTCGGCGGCAGCCGGTGCAGGGGCGGGTGCCTCGGCACGTTGACCGCCGGCATCGGCGTCCGCCGGCAGATACAGCGGGCCCTTCTGACCGCAGCCGGTCAGAAGGCCTGCACCCAGCAGCAGGCCCGCAAGGGTACGAAGGGCGTGACGGGCGGACTGGCTCATCAGATGACGCATCGGGCGGCCTCCTGGCAGCTGACGATGAAGCGGTGAGGGCCTGACGGTGCAGTACACGGTCAGGCCCCGACTTGACGGTTTCAGGCGCGGCTGGTCAGCGCCTCACGTGCACGCTGCACGGCAGCACGCACCTGATTCGGCGCGGTGCCCCCGATGTGATTGCGCGCCGCGACGGAACCTTCCAGCGTGAGCACGTCGAAGACGTCCTGTTCGATGGTGTCGGAGAACTGCTTGAGTTCATCCAGCGTCATCTCGGACAGGTCACGCTTCTGCTCGATGCCGAAGGCGACGGACTTGCCGACGATCTCGTGGGCATCCCGGAAGGCGACACCCTTGCGCACCAGGTAATCCGCCAGATCAGTCGCGGTGGCGAAGCCCTTGCTGGCCGAGGCGTACATGTTGTCGGACTTGGCGCGGATCGCCGGAATCATGTCGGCGAAGGCGCGCAGGCTGCCGCGTACGGTATCGATGGTATCGAACAGCGGCTCCTTGTCTTCCTGATTGTCCTTGTTGTAGGCCAGCGGCTGGGACTTCATCAGGGTCAGCAGGCTCATCAGGTGGCCATAGACACGGCCGGTCTTGCCACGCACCAGTTCCGGCACGTCCGGGTTCTTCTTCTGCGGCATGATGGAGGAACCGGTGCAGAAGCGATCCGGCAGATCGATGAAGTCGAACTGGGCGCTGGTCCACAGCACCAGCTCTTCGCTCATGCGTGACAGGTGCATCATCAGCAGGCTGGCGAAGCTGGTGAATTCGATGGCGAAGTCACGGTCGCTGACGGAGTCGAGGCTGTTCTCGGTCGGACGATCGAAGCCGAGCAGCTCGGTGGTGACGTGGCGGTCGATGGGGAAGGTGGTACCGGCCAGCGCCGCGGCGCCCAGCGGCAGCACGTTCATGCGGGCACGGCAGTCACGCAGGCGGTCCTGGTCACGGGCGACCATTTCCTGCCACGCCAGCAGATGGTGGCCGAAGGTGACCGGCTGAGCGCTCTGCAGGTGAGTGAAGCCCGGCATGATGGTGTCGGCTTCCTGCTCGGCCAGGCCCAGCATGCCTTCCCGCAGACGCGTCAGCTCGGCGTCGATGACGTCGATCTCGTCGCGCAGGTAAAGGCGGATGTCGGTGGCCACCTGATCATTGCGTGAGCGACCGGTGTGCAGCTTCTTGCCGGTGTTGCCGATCTTGGCGGTCAGACGTGCCTCGATGTTCATGTGCACATCTTCCAGCGCGACGGACCACTCGAATTCGCCGCGAGCGATCTCTTCGCTGATCTCCTTCAGTCCTTCGATGATGGTGTCGCGCTCTTCCTCGCTCAGCACGCCGACGCCGGCCAGCATGGTGGCGTGGGCGATGGAGCCACGAATGTCGTGCTGCGCCATGCGCTGATCAAAATCGACGGACGCGGTGAAGCGGGCCACGAAGGCATCGGTCGGCTCGCTGAAGCGGCCGCCCCAGGACTGATTGGTAGATTCGCTCATCGGGATCTCGAATTGTGGTGACATGTCCAGAGTTCGGCGTCCGGTGCACGGTCGCGCAGCCGGTATCGTTGACCTTGGAGTGTACCAGACTCCGTCGGATGGGCGAGGGGGGGGGCACCAAGATGCGTTGCGGCCAGGGAGGCGTGTCATCGTGACGCTTCCGGGGATTTTCCCCTTGGCCATCAGTGGCTTTATGATGACGGTATCCGGTGGCGGCCAATGTTGGCCGTCACGAACGTTTCGACTGTCGCGCCAGCGTCGCGCGTCCCAAGGAGAATGCCGTGTCCCGCCGTGAGACCCTGCGTATCGCGACCCGCAAGAGCCTGCTTGCCCTGTGGCAGGCTGAACACGTCAAGGCACGTCTGGAAGCCCTGCATCCCGGCTTGACGGTCGAGCTGGTGCCGATGTCCACGCGGGGCGACAAGATTCTCGACACGCCGTTGGCCAAGATCGGTGGCAAGGGCCTGTTCGTGAAGGAACTGGAAGAAGCCATGCTGGATGGCCGCGCCGACATCGCCGTGCACTCCATGAAGGACGTGCCGATGCATTTCCCGGAATCGCTGGGGTTGGCCGTGATTCTCGAGCGCCATGCGCCCACCGATGCGTTCGTCTCCAACGACCACGCCAACTTTGACGCGCTCCCCCAGGGGGCTCGCCTGGGCACCTCCAGCCTGCGTCGTGGCCTGCAGGCCAAGGCCGCCCGTCCGGATCTCGAGGTGCTCAGCCTGCGCGGCAATGTCCAGACGCGTCTCGGCAAGCTGGATGCCGGTGAGTTCGACGCCATCATCCTCGCCACCTCCGGCCTGCAGCGCCTCGAACTGGATGCACGCATCACCGCCGAGATGGACGCCGAGACCTGTCTGCCGGCCTGTGGACAAGGCGCGCTGGGCATCGAATGCAACCTGCAGGACGAGGAGATTCTCGCCCTGCTGGCGCCGCTGGCTCATGAAGACTCCAGTCGTTGCGTGCTGGCCGAGCGCGCCATGAATACGCATCTGGAAGGTGGCTGCCAGGTACCGATCGGTGGCTATGCCGTGCTGGAAGAGGGTGGCAGGCAGCTGTGGTTGCGGGCACTGGTCGGCAATCCCGATGGCAGCGTCATCCTGCGTGCCGAGGCGCGTGGTCCGGCCGATACGCCCGAAGCGCTGGGCATCGCCGTGGCGGAAGATCTGTTGCAGCAGGGGGCCGGCGAGATTCTGGCGGCGGTCTATGGCGATGCGCGTGACTGATGGCGCCCGCCATGCGGAGGTGGATGACCGGGCGATGCCTCGCGCGGCATCGAGTGCGCGGTCGTCTCTTGAAGTGCTGACGACGCGTCCGGGCTCGCGCGGTGCCGTGCTTGATGCGATGCTGAGAGACGTTGGCTGCGCCGTGGAGTGCCTGAAGCTGATGGCGCTCGAGCCGCTGCCGCTGGAGCCCGCCGGGCGTCAGGCGATTCTCGACATCGACCTCTATCGAGGGGTGGTAGTCATCTCGCCTCAGGCCGCCGGCTACCTGGCGGACTGGCTGGAAGACTGGTGGCCGCAATTGCCCGAGGGGCTTGCCTTCTACGCGGTGGGCTCCGCGACGGCAGAGGTACTCCACTCACGCCTCGGCGTTCGGGTGAGAGTGCCGCCACACGCCACGCGTGGCGCACATGTCGAGGTGGATGCCCCGGTCGGCACGACCAGCGAGGCCCTGCTCTCGCTGCCGTCCCTGCAGCAGCTTCAGGGGCAGCGCTGGCTGCTGGCGGCCGGAGAAGGCGGGCGCGCCTTGCTGGAGGACACCCTGGTGGCACGCGGTGCCCGGGTGACGCGTCTGGCGCTTTATCGACGCCTTCCGTTGGCTTTGTCCTCTCAACAGGCTGGCCGTCTGGCGGCGGGCGCGTATGATGCAATGGTGGTGACCAGCAATACGCTGCTTGAGGCGGTAGTGACCTCGGCAACGACGCGGACCTTGAACCAACCGCTAATCGTGTCGAGCAACCGTTTGGCTACACTGGCACACGCTCATGGGTTCGAGCGCGTGACGGTCGCCGCGGATGCCTCACCCGGGGCCCTGAGGCAGGCAGTGCTGGATGCCTGCGCCCCGACTCGCCATGCGAGAGAGACCGGCGCCACTGCGCCTGGTCCGCGCGAGGCCATCGATTCCCAAGAATCCGGAAAAGGGCAAGCGTAGATGAGCAACCGAGAACACGATCAGGAAGACCACGGCTCTGCCGGCACCACGCCAGGCAAGCCGAGCGACAAGGATGCTGCCGCTCGCGCATCAGATGCCTCTTCCGCTCCCGGCGAACACGCCGAAGACACTGCCTCTGGCCGCCCTGGCGCCGAGGCCTCCCGTTCGTCCTCCTCTTCCTCGTCATCCGCCACGGCTGACGCCCCACGTGAGCGACGCTCGCGTGGCGGGCGCAACCGTCGTGGACGGGGAAAGGGACAGGGCAGCTCCTCCTCTTCATCCTCCACTGCCAGCGAGTCCACGCCCGTGAGCCAGACTTCCGACGATAACGCCTCGACGCCTTCCGGCGCGAAATCTCCCTTCCCGAAGCAGACCGATACCGCGCCTGCCGCCGAGACGACCACTGCCTCGACGGCGTCCGGCAAGGGCGCTGCCTCAGGCAAGGGAGGGGCTTCAGACAAGAGCGGCGTGACGGGCAAGAGTGCCGGTGCCGCCGTGGGGGGCGCGGGAGGAGGCACGCCGCCGAGCGAGCCGCAGGGCAGCAAGAAGAGTGCTGCCGGCGGCATCGCACTGGTGCTGGTCATTCTTCTTGCCATCGTCGTCGCGGTACTGGCCTGGTTCGGCTGGCAGCGTCTGAACGCCCTGCCGGATGCCCAGGGCCTCGACAAGCAGGTCAGCGAATCCGTGACCCAGCAGGTCGGCCAGGTCGAGAGCAAGGTCGCCAGCCTGTCCGGCAAGCTCGACAAGAACGCGTCGCAGGTCAGTGATCTCGACAAGCGTCTGTCCGGCGAGAGCCAGCAGACCGAGCAGGCGCTCAACAAGGTGCTCGAGGAGCTCAGCAAGACCCAGCAGACCGATGCCCGCGACTGGCATTACGCGGAGGCCGAATACCTGCTGCGTCTCGCCAATCAGCGTCTGCAGCTGGAGCGTGACGTGAACGGTGCCGACGCACTGCTCGAGAACGCCGATGCGCGTATCGCCGAGGCGGACAATCCCGCCCTGCTGCCGGTTCGCAAGGCGATCCAGTCCGAGCTCGCCAGCCTCGACAGCGTGCCGCGTGTCGATCGCAGTGGCATCTACCTGGCGCTGCTCGCCGAGCAGGAACAGCTGGCGCGTCTGCCGCTCAAGCAGGACGTGGCCGAGATCGCCGCCAAGGTCGAGAACGACGCTCCACCCACCGGCGGCTGGCAGCAGCAGCTGGCGCGCTTCGGCAATGAGCTGAAGAATCTGGTCACCGTGCGTCGTCACGATGAGGCGCTGGAAGCCCTGATCACGCCGGAGCAGGAATCCTATCTGCGCCAGAACGTGCGTCTGGTGCTCGAGCAGGCCCAGCTGGCGCTGCTCAAGGAAGAGCCGAAGCTGTATCAGGCGGCCATCGACAAGGCGATCACGCTGGTCAACGGCTACTACGATACCAAGACCGATGGCGTGCAGAATGCCGTCGCCAAGCTGGAAGACCTCAAGGGCAAGACCATCCGCCCGGAGCTTCCGGATATCTCCGCGTCTCTCAACACGCTGCGTGAGCTGATCGAACGCCGCGCCCAGTCCGGGGGTGGTGAGGCATGAGAAAACTGATACTGCTGATCATCATCGGCCTGGCCATCGGTGCGCTGTTCGGTCAGCTGATGCAGTCGTTTCCCGGCTATTGGCTGATTCGTGTCGGTGATACCTCGGTCCAGACGTCCTTCTGGTTCGGGCTGGTGCTGCTGCTGGGCGCCTTCGTGGTGCTGCATTTCGGCCTGCGTCTGCTGTCGCGTTTCGCGCATCCGTTCTCGCGCCTCAAGGTGTGGAACAGCCGCACGCGCCATCGCAATGCCACTCGCAAGACCGTGCGTGGCCTGGTGGCACTGGCCGAAGGCCGCTGGAAGCGTGCCGAGAAGTCGCTGACCCATTCTGCGGAGGACTCCAGCACACCGCTGGTCAACTATCTGTCCGCAGCACTCGCCGCCCACTATCAGGGGCGTTTCGAGCAGGCGGATACGCTGCTCAAGCGTGCTCATGAGTCCACTCAGGGCTCCGAGAGTGCCGTGGGGCTGGTGCAGGCGCAGCTGATGCTGGATCGCCAGCAGCACGAGCAGGCACTCGCGACGCTGACGCGTCTCGACAAGCAGCTCGGCGAGCACCCGCAGGTCCTCAAGCTGCTCAAGCAGGCGTATCTGGCGGTGAATGACTGGGATGGCCTGCGTCGCCTGATGCCGCGTCTCGACAAGCAGGACCTCATCTCGCCGGAAGAGAAGAAGGAGCTGGAACAGCGCGCCTACGTGGCACTGATCCAGCAGGCCGCGCGCAATCCGGAAGACATCGAGCGCGTGCGCAACCTGTGGGCCGACATGCCGGACCACCTGCGCAGCGACGTGAATCTGGTCGCCCTGTATGCCGAGGCATTGATCGCCGGTGGGCAGGAAGGGCTGGCAGAGCGCCTGCTGCGTCACTCGCTGAAGGAATGCTGGGATTCACGTCTGGTGCTGCGCTATGGCCTGCTGGACGTGGATGCACCGCGTCAGCTGGTGTATGCCGAGAAGTGGCTGCAGGAGCGCCCGAATGACCCGGACCTGCTGCTGTCGCTGGGTCGACTGGCATTGCGCAACGCCAACTGGGGCAAGGCGCAGGAGTATTTCGAGGCCAGTCAGCGTCAGCGTCCGAGCGGCACGGTGTGTGCCGAGCTGGCACGTCTGTTCGCCAACCTTGGCGAGCACAACAAGAGTCAGCTCTACTATCGCCAGAGCGTCGAGCTGCTGGATCGTTCACTGCCGGCGCTGCCGCAGCCCAGCAAGGACAACGCCTGATCGACGCCGCCCGTCGGGCGGCGCTGCACATTGTTTCCTCATTTCGCGAGAAGATGAAAAACTGCCGCCGGCCAGGTCTCTGGTCGGTGGACATTGGTTACTCTCCGGGTATCCGCGTTCATGCCAAGGCGTGACGGGATACCCTTCTTTTTGCCTGTCAGATGGCGCTTTTCCCCCTCCGTGGTGGTGAAGGTCTGAGCCGGTAGCGGTCTCGGGCGGCCCTGCAAGACTCGGGGTTGCAGACCCTGCAACCGGCGATCCATGCCCGCCGTGGGGCGCTGGGCACCCATGGCGCTGGCTGTCGGCATTTCCTCCGTGCGATGATTCCGCGTGATGAATGATCTGCCGTCACGGCAGGCCATTCCTGAGCCTTGTTCGGCTTATCCCCAAGACATAATGGAGTCTGCATGTTGCAAAAGTCCCTGGCCCTGATGGGCGCCTCCGTACTGGCCGTGTCACTTGCCGGCTGTGCCGCTACCGGCAACAGCTCTTCCGGCAACACCGCCAGTTCCTCCAGCTCCTCCAGCTCCATGATGAGCCTGGCCAGCAGCATGCTGAGCAGCCAGACGGGCCAGTCCCTGCCGGCAGCCGACCTGATGTCCAGCCTGACATCCCAGCTGGGCGTGTCTTCCACCCAGGCGCTGGGTGGTTCCGCTGCCATGCTGGCACTGGCTCAGTCCCAGCTGGGTTCCAGCGCGACCTCCGAGCTGTCCAGTGAAGTGCCGCAGCTGTCCAGCCTGACCAGCAGCAGCTCTCTCTCGACCCTGTCCAGCCTTGCCAGCCTGAGCGGCAATGACAATGCCACGGCATTGGCCAGCACCGTCGGCAATGTCGATGACAGTGCGTCTCTGGACAGCGCCTTCTCCGCGCTGGGCATGGACAGCAGCATGGTGTCCCAGTTCGCGCCGGTGCTGCTCAGCTACATGGGTGGCGAAGGTGTCAGCTCGACGCTGCTGAGCTCACTGTCTGGCCTGTGGGGCACCGGCTCCTGAGCCAGCCTCGCGCATGAGGTGTGAGGCATCGGTTTACGCCCGCACATGAAAACGCCCCCGAGCCATTGGCTCGGGGGCGTTTTCGTTTCAGTCCGGCGCCCATCGCAGGCAGCCGTGTCGGGATACCCCGGGCGCGCGATCAGTCGCCGTCGGCATCCGGTTGGGTGGTCTGACGGATGCGCTGTTCCTCGGCATCCACGACTTCGCCGTCCTTGGTGGCATGGCGGGTCAGCGGGGTCTCCTCGCGACGCTGAGCCACCTTGGCGGCGGCCTCACGCTGCTCGGGAGTCTTCGGCTGACCGGCGGCGGAGCCATCGATCACGAACGGTTCGTGCATGGTGCGAACGTTGGCCGGCGGCGCACCACCGTCCTTGTCCTGACCGAAGTACATGGTCATGTGCGGGAACGGGATCTCGATGCCGGCGGCGTCGAAGTGCTGCTTCACGAGCTTGTTGTACTCGCGGCCGATGGCCCACTGGTTGCCCGGGCTGGTCTTGATCATCACACGGATGTTGACCGAGCTGTCGGCGAGCGACGAGACGCCAGCGATGGTGACCGGCTCGAGAATCTCCGCGCCATAACTGCTTTCCTGGAGTTCGTCGAAGGCCGCACGCAGGTGCACGATGGCGTGATCGACGTTCTCGCGGTAGGAAATGCCGTACTCGCCGACATGGTAGGCGAAGTCACGCATGTAGTTGGAGACGGTATCCACCGAGGAGAACGGCACGATATGGAAGGTGCCGGACAGATCGCGGATGCCCACCGAGCGGATGGTCAGGCGTTCCGCCGTCCCGGTCACGCCACCGGCGGTGACCACGTCACCGGTGTTGATGGCATTCTCGAGCTGGATGAACACGCCGGTGATGATGTCCTGCACCATCTTCTGGGCCCCGAAACCGATCGCCAGACCGAGCACCCCGGCACCGGCCAGCAGCGGCGCGATGTCGATGCCGATCTCCGACAGCACGATCATCGCGGTGAAGACGATCATCGCGATGGCGATGGCATTGCGAAACAGTGCCAGCAGGGTTTCCACGCGTGAGGAGGGCTTGCCCTTGCCGGTATCCGGATTGAGCTTGTGCTCGATCAGGCTGGCGATGCCGACCCAGATCACGACCGCGAAGGCGAGGATGAACAGCACATGGAAGATGCGTGACAGCAGCAGGGCCCCGGCGTCCGTTGCCAGCCAGTCGCCAAGCGCCACGATGCTCCAGGCATTCAGCACTATGCCGACCACGACGACCAGGATGATGGCGCGCATGATGCGCAGCGCGGTCGGGATGTAGGAGTTGAGGCGCGTCTCCAGCATCGGCAGCTGACCACGCAGCTTGTCGGACACCTGGATGCGCTTGCCGATCAGCTGCGTCAGCACGCGAGACAGCAGCGCCCCGCCACCGATGGCGAGCAGCGTCTTGAGCGTCGCGGCCATCATGAAGGGCAGCGCCTCTTCCGGTGTCGTCTGCGAGATGATGAACAGGGTCGCGAAGTAGGCCAGCGCGATCAGGTGCCAGGTACGCGCCAGAATGCGCAGGCAGACGGCGATGAAGGCATTGTGGGTCTCGCGGGCCTGATCGAGCAGGCGGTCACGCAGCAGAACACGGTTGCGGCTGATGACCACGATGGCCCAGATCAGCGCGATACCCATGATCAGCAGGCTGACGAAGCTGCCCACGGCCGGTGCCAGATTGTTGTTGATCATCGGTACCACGACGAGGATGCCGTAGCCGATGAAGCCGGCGAGCAATGCCAGTGAACGATTCCAGTAGCGGGCGACCTCATCTCGCATCGGCATCAGGCGCAGGCCCTGGTAGCCGGAGGAGAACAGCATGCGCATCAAGGCCTTGACCAGCTCGATCACCAGATAGGCATTCAGGAACATCGACTCGCGCTGTCCTATCACGCCCTGTTCGCCATAGGCGAAGATGGCCAGCAGATAGCCCCCCAGGAACGCCAGACCGATCACGGCCACATCGACGATCGCCGCGATGATCACTGCCATCAGGGTGCGCAGCAGCGGGCTGCGGTGCTGACCATCCAGCGACCATTGGCTGACGCGACTGAAGAGCGGATGGGCCAGCCGGCGCAGGATCAGGAACAGCCCGATGGTGGAGATTACCACCAGCCCCAGACTGATGGCTTCGGTCATGAAGCGCTCCCAGTCGATGCTGCTGGCATCTTCACTGCCGAGGCCGCTGAGCGTCTGGATCATGCGGTCCAGAGTGGCGGAAAGCTCTGCGACAAGCTCCTGGCTGATCTCGGCCAGCTGGCGAGACAGTGACGGTGAGTCCTCGCTCAGCGTGACTTCCGTCCCCGCCACCTCGGCTGCCTGTTCGCTCGTCTTGCTGTCCAGCTGGCGCAAGCCTTCAATCAGTGCCTCACGCTGGTCGGGGTCCTCGAGCAACGTCGCCAGACTCTCATAGGACGAGCTGGCGGCGTCAGCATCGCTGGCGGGGGCGGCATGCGCCAGGCCACTGACGCTGAGGCACAGCATGATCGCCAGTGCCATCAGGCCCTGTAACCAGCCGGCACTCAGGCGCGAGGCGATCGATGACGTTGCGGTTTGCGCGGGAGGGGAGTGGGGGGGGATCGGGGTCGCCACTGATGGCTTCTCCTGTCTGGTGAATGTCGGATGGAGATGGAGTCGAGTCATGCGGGCTCCCTGAGGTGACGCGGAGGCACCCGGATAGCTGAGCGTCTGTGCCTTTTGGACATCGGCATGGCCACGTCATACGTCAGGCGCTGTCGATTGGATGTGGGAGCGTGATGTGCGCATCCCGCGCACGTACTCTCCTGTGTTATCGGGGCGATTGCAGGTAACCCAACCCCCGATGACGGTATGCGAGAGATTCTTCAGCGCCACAGCCTGCGGCAGCGCTGCGCATCCTTCAAGCCTTGCTCACCGGATTGTTGCAATGTCGCGTTGCAGGAACTGATGTGGCCCGATGGCTGGACAGGCGGTATTGTTGCGATCAATTATTATTACCATCCGATCTCGCCGCCCTGATATTCGCTCCCTGGAGAAACGAATGACCCACTCTTCCCATGTGTTTGCTGTTCCTGCCCTGTCCCGCCTGCGTCGTGGGCTGGTGGCGTCACTGGCGGTCGTGTTGATGGGAGCCGCGGTGTCTGCCGAGGCTCGTGAGGTCCAGACCGCCTATGGTGAACTGGAGCTCGAGGGCACTCCGCAGCGCGTGGTGACGCTCTATGAAGGGGCATTGGATGTGGCGGTCGCCAGCGAGGTGACGCCGCTGGGCGCGGTCACCACGCGCGGCGGTGATGGCGTGGCCAGCTATCTCCAATCTCGGGTGCCGGAGATCGAGATCGTCGGTACACCGCGAGAGTTCAATCTCGAGGCCATCGTGGCGCTCAAGCCGGACATGATTCTGGCTCCCCCGGGGCTGGACAAGGCGCAATATCAGCTGATGTCGCGTCTGGCGCCGACCATCGTGCCAGGCGGGGCGGCGCTCAGCCGGGAGGCCTGGAAGCAGCAGAGCCGAGTCTATGCCCTGGCACTCGGGGAAGAGGCCGAAGCGGAGCTCGAGGCGCGTCTGGCCGCCATCGACGCTCACGCGGCGCGCCTGAAGGCCGAGATGACCACACCGCAGACTGCCAGCCTGGTGCGTCGCATGCCGGGTGGCCTGATGGCGATGTCCGATGAGCTGTTCGCGACCGGCTTGCTCGCCGCGACCGGCTATCAGCTGGTGGGCGGGGATCTGGTCAAGCCGGGGCGTCCGCATTCCGACCCGCTGAGCGATGAGAACATGGCGCGCATCGATGCCGACACACTCTTCCTGGCGACCCTGGATGATTCCTCTGAGGCTGCCGCTGACGCCCTGGCGAAGGAGCCGGCCTTCCAGCGTCTCGAGCACGCATCGCGTGACAGTCTGGTCGGCGTCAATGGTCAGTTGTGGACCAGTGCCAGTGGTCCGCTGGCGGCCGAGGCGCTGCTCAAGGACATCGAGCAGGCGCGCAGTGATGGGTAAGCGGGACTGGCCCGTCTCGACTCATCAGGCGTCATGCCGTCAGGTCGGGAGGCAGCATGGCGGCTGAAGGAGCGTCCTCACGGCCTGGCTCCCCACAGACAGCTCTTCGCCCGGCGACCCGCAAGGTCGCCGGGCGTCTGTCGTTGGGGCAGGTCATGCCAGTGGCGTGTCTGGCGGCGGTACTGGCCTGCCTGGCCAGTCTGTTGTGGGGCGCGGGAGATATCGGCCCTGCCCAGGCGTGGGCGGTATTGATGGGGCAGGGCAGCGAGGAGGCCCGCTTCGTGGTCACCGAGCTGCGTGCACCGCGTACCGTGATCGGCATCGCCGTGGGCATGATGCTGGCCTGCGGCGGCGCATTGATGCAGGTGGTCGCACGCAATCCCCTGGCGGAGCCGGGGCTGCTGGGTGTCAGCGCAGGCGCGGCCTTTGCCGTCGCCATCGCCCTGTTGCTGGGGATGGAGGCCGCAGGCCTGCATGTGCTGGTGGCTCAGGCTGGCGCCTTGCTGGGCTGCCTGTTCGTGATGAGCACGGTGCGGCTAAGTGGTGCACGCCAGGACCCCGTGCGCCTGGTACTGGCCGGTGCAGCGCTTTCCAGCCTGCTGGTGGCTCTCACGTCGCTGGTATTGTTGATCGACCAGCGCGCGGCAGACGAGATCCGTTTCTGGGTCATCGGCAGTCTGGCAGGGCGTTCGCTGGAGGCGCTGGGTGGCAGCCTGCCGAGCCTCATGCTCGCCCTCGCCTTGACGCTGTGGCTGGTCAGGCCGCTGGCGGCATTGGCGCTGGGTGAGGCGGTGGCCAGTGGACTTGGCCATCACCCGGGGCGCGTGCGCAAGCTGACGGTACTGGTGGTCGCGTTGCTGGTCGGGGCCGCCACGGCCCTCGCGGGGCCGATCGCCTTCGTGGGACTGGCCGTGCCTTATGTCGCGCGTGCGCTGTGTGGCGCGGATATCCGCCGCACCTTGTGGTTGTGCCTGCCGCTGGGCGTGGTGATGCTGGTGAGCGCCGACGTGGTCTCGCGTCTGCTCGTTCGTCCTTCCGAGTTGCCGCTGGGCGTGCTGACCACGCTGCTGGGCGCGCCGGTACTGATTGCCGTGGTGCGCGCTCGTCGCCTGCCGATTCTGTGAGTCAGGCTTCAATGCGCCGTTCTTCATGACAGATAACCCGGAAACGCCTATGTATCGCTCCGCTCCTTCTTCATCGGCCTCTTCTGATGCCGGGGTGCCTCGGCGCCAGGCATCATGCCCTGTCGCCACGGCACCGGCCGATACGTTCTGGTGGCGCTGCGGGCCCCTGTCGTTGCTGTGGCATCGGGCCCCATTGCTGGCCAACCTCGGTCTGCTGCTGGCACTGCTGAGTGCCTGCGTGGCCGCCTTGATGCTGGGCAGCGCGGGCCTGGGCCCCTACGCCGCCCTGAAGGCCGCGTTCGGCCATGGTGCATTCGCCGATGTCTTCGTGGTCCGGGAGCTGCGGCTGCCGAGACTGCTGGCCGGCCTCGGAACGGGCGCCGCCTTCTCGTTGGCTGGCTGTCTGATGCAGACACTGGCCAGCAACCGTCTCGCCACGCCGGGCATCATCGGCATCGACAATGGCGCGACCGCCTTTGCGGTTGCCTCCGTCGTCGGGCTCGGCGCCTCGCTGGCGCCACCGGCGATGGCACTGAGCGGCGCCGTGGTCGCCACGGCGCTGGCCTTCGGGCTTTCCGGTGGCATCGGCACGCGCGGCTATCGCTTCCTGGTCGCGGGGATCGGCGTCGGGGCGCTGTTCGGTGCCGGCACCCAGTTGATGCTGGCGCGGGTGTCCATCGATGTCGCCAACAGCGCCTATCCGTGGACGGTGGGGAGCCTCAACGCACGGGATGTCTCCTCGCTCGAATGGCTGGGCATTGCCTTGCTGCTGACGGTGCCGGCGGCGTTGTGGCTGGGGCGAGGGCTCAATACGCTGCGCTTTACCGATTCTGTCGCCATCGGACTTGGTCAGCATGTCGCCCGTGTGCGCATGGCGACGCTGTGGCTCTCGGTACTGCTGACGGCCGCCGCGGTGGCCGTGGCCGGCCCGGTGGGCATGGTGGCGTTGGTCGGTCCCGAGATCGCCCGCTACCTGTCGCGCCACAAGGGAGTGCCCTTGCTGGGTTCGGCATTGGCAGGGGCGCTGGTGATGGTGCTGGCGGACCTCGCGGGACGCACGTTGCTGTCACCTCTCGAGATTCCGGTCGGTATCGTGATGGCGGTGGTCGGCAGCCCCTATCTGCTGTGGATCCTGCTGCGCAGCCCGCGCTAGTCAGGCTGTCCTGTCCGGCCGATGCCCCCATTCACCGTGTGGCTGCCATGTCTGCATCACCGACCTGAGAGCCGCCCGCAGCCCTCGCGGACCAACCGGGTCACGAGGGTCATCGTTTCAGGAGAATGCGCCATGAGCGCTGAACATCATCCACGCTGCGGGGACACCGTGGCCGCCACTCTCAAGGCCAGTGAGCTGTCGCTGGGGTATGGCAGCGGACAGCGGCATGTGGCCGTGATCGATGCGCTGACGCTGGCGCTGCCGGATGGCAAGGTGACGGCCATCGTCGGGCCCAACGGCTGTGGCAAGTCCACGCTGCTGGCCGGTCTGGCCCGCCTGCAGGCACCGCATGCTGGTGCGGTATTGCTGGAGGGTCAGGACATACGACGTCTCGGGCGCCGTGATGTCGCGCAGCGCATCGCGCTGCTGCCCCAGGAGACACACTCGCCGGAAGGCGTGACGGTGCATGAGCTGGTGCGCTTCGGTCGCCAGCCGCATCAGGGAGCCTTCCGTCAGTGGTCGCAGGAGGATCAGGAGGTGGTCTCGGCGGCGATCGCGGCCGCTGACATCGAGAGTCTGGCCGACCGTGAGCTGGCCTCCATGTCCGGTGGCCAGCGTCAGCGTGCCTGGATCGCGATGGCGCTGGCGCAGCAGACGCCGCTGCTGTTGCTGGATGAGCCGACCTCGGCGCTGGATCTCGGCCATCAGATCGAGGTCTTCGAACTGATCCAGCGGCTGGCCCACGAGGAAGGCAAGACCATCGTGATGGTGGTGCATGACCTGGCCAGTGCCTGTCGCTATGCCGACCACCTCGTGGCGATGCATGCGGGCAGCGTGGTCGCGGAAGGTCCGCCCTCCGAAGTGGTGACACCGGCGCTGGTGCGCAAGCTCTACGGTGTCGAATGCCGGCTGATTCCTGACCCCGAGACCGGTACCCCGCTGTTGATCGGCGTGCGGCGCACGGACGAGCGCCTGAGTGGCAGTGCTACCTGAGAGCGCCTGGCACGACTCGGCGCGCGGAATATCAGACAGCAGAAAACAAGAAGGCCTCCCCGAGGGGAGGCCTTCTTGTCACGGATATGGTGGAGGCGACGGGAGTCGAACCCGTGTCCGCCGGCACTCCGCCTTCGGCTCTACATGCTTAGTTTCATTATTTGATTTAACACGACTGCCGCCAATGAACAGGCTACAGCAATGCGATTCTCTGAGTTTTAATCTCGACCTTAGAGACGTCGGCCAAGACGATCCTGTTTATACGGGCTCGTTCTCAATCCACCTTGAACAGGCGCAACGGTATCATGAGCAGCTTATGCAGCTAGAGCGTAGTTGTCGTCGTTTGCGACTATATATTTGCAACGTTTTATTTACGAGATACGTTACGATCTCGGCATGCACCTCAGGGTTTGCCACCAGCGTCGAATGCCAGAACGCCCCCATAACAGTGTTACTGCTTGCTGCTTTGCTACGGTGTCATCATAACAGGTGGAGACTGTGCTACGCCAGTTCAAGGCCTCAGGAATTTTTTCTGGTCTGACAATGATTTGCCGTGATTCAAAGCCCTTGCCTCCCATATCGCAACGGCGCAGGCGCGGCGCGCGATCATGGCGCTGACAGTCTCAGCGATCCCGCAGGATACGTGCCTTCTGGCGGTTCCAGTCACGGTCCTTCTCGGTGGCACGCTTGTCATGCATCTTCTTGCCTTCCACCAGCGCGATCTCGCATTTCACGATCGCGTTCTTCCAGTACAGCTTGATGGGGACGCAGGTGTGACCCTTGTCCTGGGTGCGCGAGAAGATGCGCGCGATCTGCTTCTTGTGCAGCAACAGCTTGCGCGTGCGTTGCGGGTCCGCCACCGCGTGGGTGTTGACCGTCTCCAGCGGATGGATATGACAGCCGAGCAGCCAGGCCTCACCGTTCTTGATCACGATGTAGGTGTCCGTC
The DNA here is from genome assembly GCF_013374055.1 of Cobetia sp. 5-11-6-3. Taxonomy (NCBI): domain Bacteria; kingdom Pseudomonadati; phylum Pseudomonadota; class Gammaproteobacteria; order Oceanospirillales; family Halomonadaceae; genus Cobetia; species Cobetia sp. 5-11-6-3. The sequence goes on from NZ_BLWJ01000005.1 coordinate 297,125, forward strand.
AGCTGGCCCTTGCCCGCCCGCAGCGCCTTGACCTCCCAGCCTGCCAGTACCAGCCCCGCCTCGAAGGCTTCCTCGATGTGGTATTCGTGGCGTGCCTTCTTGTTCTGGGCGATCAGGTTGCCGCCCTGTTGGGGTTTCTTTTTCTTGCCCATGTTGCCTCGTTTGTCGTGTGCTCCTGCCACTGCCCGACGGACAGCTGGCGCATCCTTCTGGATGGGGGGAGGCGTGTTACCATTCAAGGCCAGACGGCACTTCATGCGCCGGCCCATTGTTCATGATACGCAAGGCGCGTATCCAAGTCAGCGGAGAGCTAGATGCCTACGGTCAACCGGTCTGCCCTGGTTCGGCACTCGGCCCAGGCGATGTTCGATCTGGTCAATGATTTCGAGCGTTACCCCGAATTCCTGCCGGGCTGCAGTGATGCCCAGTTGCTTGAGCAGGATGACGCCCATCTGGTGGGCAGGCTGACTCTGTCCAAGGCGGGCATGGAGCAGAGCTTCGTGACCCGCAATGATCTGTTCGCCCCCCAGCGCATAGAGTTGAGTCTGGTCGACGGCCCTTTCAAGCGTCTCGAGGGACGCTGGCTGTTCACGCCGCTGAGCGAGGATGCCTGCAAGGTCTCGCTGGAGCTGGATTTCGAATTCAGCAATCGCCTGCTGGGCATGGCCTTCGGCAAGTTGTTCAGTCAGGTCGCCGGTCAGATGGTCGAGGCGTTCACGCGGCGTGCTGACCAGCTGTACGGCGCGAATTGATGTCCGCCACAGGCAAGGCCGTAGAGAAGGCCTGATGACGTGGTCTGAAAGGTGAGTCCGACAGGAGCAAGCATGAGCGACAGAATCACGGTCGAGGTGGCCTATGCGCTGCCGGAGAAGCAGAAGATCGTCTCCCTGGCCGTCGCGGCGGGAACCACGGCGCGCGAGGCCGTACGCATGGCACATCTCGAGCAACATTTCCCGACACTGGGCGCCGAGGTCTTTCTCGAGGCGGATCTCGGGATCTTCGGCAAGGCGTTGCGCAAGCCCGATGAGCACGTGCTGGATGCCGGTGACCGGGTCGAGGTCTATCGTGCCTTGATCAACGACCCCAAGCTTGCTCGCAAGCGCCGGGCCGACAAGGCACGCGCCGAGAAGTAGCGGTGTCCTCACCGGGCATCGGCGACCGTACGCAAGACGGGGCACCCTGGGGTGCCCCGTCTGTCATCACGACTCGGTCCCTCTTGCTATCCGAGCGCTGGCGGGCATGCCGTTTCCCGCCAGCCGGACCTGTCGATGACGGGCCCGCTGGCGGTCGACTTACAGCTCGTCCGGCAGGTCAGCGGCGCCTGCACCACTGTCGTTGCGGTTCGGCTGTGCGGCACGCGGGTCGATGTCGAGGTCCGGCACGATGACGGTTTCCTTGTCGATGTCGCCGCTCTTGTCGATGGTGGAAAGCACATCGCCGTCGAAATTCAGCGTGACGCGCTTGTTGATGATCTCGCCGTCCGCTTTCTTGAGGCGATATACGTAGTCCCAGCTATTCTCACTGAAGGGAGCGGTTAGCAGCGGTGAACCCATCACATAGATGACCTGTTCGCGGCTCATGCCCGGCTTCAATTGCTCGACCATTTCCGGCTTGATCAGGTTGCCCTGTGGAAGGTCGCGCTTGTAGACGCTGAAGTAGCTACACCCGGTGAGCAGCGACAGGGCGCTGCAAAAGGCGACTGTTTTGATCAAGTTTTGCATTTGCCCTGAAGATTCCCTATCGTTTTGCCTTGGCCGATCATACCTGATACATCAAGCGACTGCGAAGAGTACCCCAGCATGGCCGATCAGAACCATGAACTGCGCAAGGCGGGACTCAAGGTAACCCTACCGCGAGTCAAGATCCTGCAGATCCTCGAGAAATCGATGGATCGACACCTGAGTGCCGAGGACGTGTACAAGGCGTTGCTTGAGGCTGGCGAAGATGTCGGTCTGGCGACGGTTTATCGTGTGCTCACCCAGTTTGAAACTGCTGGACTGGTGATGCGTCACAATTTCGATGGCGGCCATGCTGTCTTCGAATTGTCCCAGGAAGAACACCATGACCACATGGTATGTCTGGACAGCGGCGAGATCATAGAGTTCTGTGATCCCGAGATCGAGCGCCGCCAGCGCGAGATCGTCGAGGAGCATGGCTATGAGCTGGTCGAGCATGCGCTGGTGCTCTACGTGCGTCCCAAGGACACCAAGAGCGACAGCTGATGCTCAGGCCTCGCCTGTGTCAGGGATGACAAGGTTCGCTGCAGGACAGAAACACCAACGGCCGCCCCACAGGGGCGGCCGTTGGTGTTTCTGGCGTTCGAACTGCCAGGAGGTTCATTGGACGAATGGACGTCGGGAAGGCGGCCTGTCGGGGCTCAGTGACGGCTGTCCGCCGCGCTGAGCATCTCGCGAGCGTGTGCCAGGGTCTGCTCGGACAGGTGAATGCCGCCCAGCATGCGTGCCAGCTCCCGCACGCGGCCACTCTCGTCCAGCAGTGCCATGTGGGTGCGTGTGGTGTTCTTCTCTGCCTGCTTCTCGATATGCAGATGTTGATGCGCCTGGGCCGCGACCTGAGGCAGGTGGGTGACGGTCAGCACCTGGCCCTTGTCGCCCAGTCGGCGCAGCAGCTGACCGACGATCTCGGCGGTCGCACCGGAAATGCCGACATCCACTTCATCGAAGACCAGGCTGGGAATGGTCGAGCGACTGGCGGCCACCACCTGAATGGCCAGCGAGACGCGGGACAGTTCACCGCCCGAAGCGACCTTGGCCAGCGCCCGCGGCGGCTGCCCCGGGTTGGCACTGATGCGGAAGTGGATGCGCTCCATGCCTTCGGGTTGCGGGCGCTCGCGTGGCTCGACGGCAACCTCGAACGTCGCCTTGCCCATGCCGAGGAAGGCCAGTTGATCCTGGATGTCGCTGGCCAGCTGGGGGGCGGCAGCGGCTCGTGACGTACCGACCTCAGTAGCCAGGATCTTCCAGGCATCCCGGCGGGCCGCCACTTCCTGACGCAGGGCCTCGATGGCCTCCTCGTCACCCCCGAGCCCTTCCAGCTCCTCGCTCAGTCGCTGGTGCAGGCCATGCAGCTCCTCGGGCAAGACATGATGCTTGCGGGCGATCTGGTGGATGCGCCCAAGGCGCTCATCGACGAAGGCCAGACGCTCCGGGTCGAGTTCGGTGACTTCGACGAAGCGGTTCAGCTCGCGTGCCGCTTCTTCTATCTGGATGCGTGCCTCTTCCAACATGCCCAGTGCGCTGGCCAGCGAACCCTGCTCGCTGCCCGGCAGGTGTGTCAGTCGCGCCACGGCCTGATTGAGGCGCGCGAGGGCACCTTCATCATCATGATCGCAGCACTCGGCGGCGGCCTGCGCCTCGCTGAGAATCTGTTCGGCATTGGCCAGGGTTTCCTGCTCCTGCTCCAGTGCCTCCAGCTCGCCCTCGCTGAGTGCCAGCTCATCAAGCTCCTCGACCTGATAGCGCAACAGCTGGCGACGAGCGCGTACCTCGTCGCCATCATTGCTCATGCGCTTGAGGCGGCGATGTGCCTCCTGCCAGTGGCGGAAGTCCTCGCGCAGCTGCGTGACCTGCGTCTCGATCCCGGCGTACTCGTCGAGCTGACGCAGGTGCGTCTCTTCCTTCAGCAGCGAGTGGTGGGCGTGCTGGGAATGGATGTCGATCAGGTGCTCACCCAGTTCCCGCAGGTCCGCGATGGTGCAGGGGGTGCCGTTGATCCAGGCCTTCGAGCGTCCGCTGGCGGTGATCACCCGGCGCAGCAGGCAGTCGTCGCTGCCCAGCTCGCGTTCGTCCAGCCACTCGCGCGCGTCGCTGAGGCTTGTGATATCGAAGCGTGCGATGAGATCCGCGCGATCCGCGCCGTGTCGCACGCTGCCAGCATCGGCACGTTCGCCCAGGCACAGGCCGAGTGCACCGAGCAGGATGGACTTGCCGGCCCCCGTCTCGCCGGTGATGGCGGTCATGCCGCGGCGAAAATCGAGTTCCAGTGTCTCGACGATGGCGAAATCTTGAATGGCGAGCTGTAGCAGCATGACTACCTCCGAAGGGAAGCTGGGGCGTACGCCGTGCCGATCATTGCCCGTTTCGGGGGTGACTACGGAGTCGCCATACAGGATGTACATACAGTGTATATGGCTTTTTATACAGCACGCTCCGTCGGCCTTCAATCCATGCCGGACTCAGCTGGCAGAAAAGCCGCATCGAAGGCTTGAGAAGCCGAGTGCCGGCCCCATATAAAGGCCCTGACACTCATCGTCGGCAGCAATGGCGCGGCCTTGCTGCCCTACAGGCAACTCATGGCCTGTCTTCAGGGGCTTGCCTTCGTCGTCTCGAGGCAGGCTCCGCAGGCCACGAACAGGGCAATGGCGCACAGACGTCGGCCCGCAGGAGAACAGCATGGCTCAGGATCCGCAGACCCCGATGGATGAAGAACTTCAGCGTGCCGCTCGCGACGCCGAGCCGCAGCCGGAAACTCCGGAAGGCGAAGTGATTGAAGACATACTGGATGCCACCGATGTCGCCGCCGAAAGCGAAGGTGAGCTGATCGACAATCCGGAAGCCGAGATGCTGGCCGCTCAGGTCGAGGAACTCGAGCAGGCGGTGAAGGAGGCGAAGGACCAGGCGCTGCGTTCAGCTGCCGAGGCGCAGAACGCGCGCCGTCGCGCCGAGCAGGATGCCGAGAAGGCTCGCAAGTTCGCGCTGGAGAAGTTCGTCAAGGAAATGCTGCCGGTGGTGGACTCGCTCGAGAAGGCGCTTGAGTCCATGAGCGACGACGAGGCAGCCAAGGCACATGTCGAAGGTATCGAGATGACCTTGAAAATGCAGCTGGATGCCCTGAACAAGTCAGGCGTCGAGCAGCTGGACCCCCACGGCGAGCCCTTCGACCCGGAATACCATCAGGCGGTCGCCATGGTGCCATCTCCGGATGCCGAGCCGAACAGCGTCATCGACGTGATGCAGAAGGGCTACACCCTCAATGGTCGCCTGGTGCGTCCGGCGATGGTCGCGGTCAGCAAGGCCAACTGAGGCCCTGCGGGGTCGAGTGGCCATGAGGGCATGTGTCGTGATGGCACATGCCCGCCCTGCGGGGCTTCAAGGAGGATCAGGGCGGCAAAAAATGCCAGCACACCCTTGAAAGCCTGACGCGCGACCCCACTTATTGAAGCAAGTTCAGGTGCCGACACAAGGTACCGACAACCAGACTCATCTTTCAGGCTAGCAACAGATTCGAGGTATACGATTATGGGACGCATCATCGGTATTGACTTGGGTACTACCAACTCCTGTGTGGCAGTGCTCGACGGCGACAAGACCAAGGTCATCGAAAACGCTGAAGGTGGCCGCACCACGCCGTCCATCATCGCCTACACCGACGACAACGAGATCCTTGTCGGTCAGTCGGCCAAGCGTCAGGCAGTGACCAACCCGGAGAACACCCTGTTCGCGGTCAAGCGTCTGATCGGTCGCAAGTTCAAGGATGATGTCGTCCAGAAAGACATCAAGATGGTGCCGTACAAGATCGTCGAAGCCGACAATGGCGATGCCTGGGTCCAGGTGAAGGACAAGAAGATGGCGCCGCCGCAGATCAGTGCGGAAATCCTCAAGAAGATGAAGAAGACCGCGGAAGACTACCTCGGTGAAGAAGTCACCGAAGCGGTCATCACCGTGCCGGCCTACTTCAACGACTCCCAGCGTCAGGCGACCAAGGACGCCGGCCGCATCGCGGGTCTCGAGGTCAAGCGCATCATCAACGAGCCGACTGCCGCGGCACTCGCCTACGGCATGGACAAGTCTCGTGGTGACAAGACCATCGCGGTCTACGACCTGGGTGGCGGTACCTTCGATATCTCCATCATCGAAGTCGCGGACGTCGACGGTGAGACCCAGTTCGAAGTGCTCGCCACCAACGGTGACACCTTCCTGGGCGGTGAAGATTTCGACATGCATCTGATCAACTACCTCGTTGACCAGTTCAAGTCCGACAGCGGCATCGACCTGTCCGGCGACAATCTCGCCATGCAGCGTCTGAAGGAAGCTGCCGAGAAGGCCAAGATCGAGCTGTCCAGCGCTCAGCAGACCGACGTGAACCTGCCGTACATCACCGCAGACAACACCGGTCCGAAGCACCTGAACGTCAAGGTGACCCGTTCCAAGCTCGAGTCGCTGGTTGATGAGCTGGTCGCTCGCTCCCTGAAGCCGTGCCAGACCGCTCTGGCCGATGCCGGCCTGTCCGCTTCCGAGATCGACGATGTCATCCTGGTCGGTGGTCAGACTCGCATGCCGCTGGTGCAGTCCAAGGTCGCTGAATTCTTCGGCAAAGAAGCGCGCAAGGACGTCAACCCGGATGAAGCGGTCGCCGTCGGCGCCGGTATCCAGGGCGGCGTGCTGGGTGGCGACGTCAAGGACGTGCTGCTGCTGGACGTGACGCCGCTGACGCTGGGCATCGAGACCATGGGTGGCGTGCTGACTCCGTTGATCGAGAAGAACACCACCATCCCGACCAAGAAGTCTCAGGTGTTCTCCACCGCTGACGACAACCAGGGCGCGGTGACCATCCACGTCCTGCAGGGTGAGCGCAAGCAGGCGGCACAGAACAAGTCCCTGGGTCGTTTCGACCTGGCCGACATTCCGCCGGCCCCGCGTGGTGTGCCGCAGATCGAAGTCGCCTTCGATCTGGATGCCAACGGTATCCTGAACGTGTCCGCCAAGGACAAGGCCACCGGCAAGGAACAGTCCATCGTCATCAAGTCTTCCGGCGGCCTGTCCGACGAAGAGATCGAACAGATGGTGCGTGACGCGGAAGCCAACGCCGACGAGGACAAGAAGTTCGAGGAAATGGTCCAGCTGCGCAATCAGGCCGATGGCATGATCCACGCGACCAGAAAGACCCTGACCGAAGCCGGTGACAAGGCCGAGGCCAGCGAGAAGGAAGCCATCGAGACGGCGATCTCCGAGCTGGAAGAAGCCCTGAAAGGCGACGACAAGGACGCGATCCAGGCCAAGCTGGATGCGCTGACCGAAGCCTCCGGCAACCTGGCGCAGAAGATGTACGCCGAGCAGGGTGCCCAGGGTGAGCAGGCTGGCGACGGTCAGGCTGACAAGAAGCAAGACGACGACGTGGTTGACGCCGAGTACGAGGAAGTCAACGACGACAAGAAGTCCTGAGGGATCTCTTGAACGACGTCTGATGACAGCGCGGGAGCCTTGCGAAGGTGTCCCGCGTTGTCGTTTGCACCGGTAGCGTATCGCGTGGGCGCACGCTGTCGGTGACAGCCGATATCCCAGAACAGACAGGCAGCCTTGGGCTGCCAGCAATCCAGGCGGACCTGATCCATGTCCAAGCGTGATTATTACGAAGTGCTTGGTGTCGAGCGTGGCGCCGACACCAAGGACATCAAGAAGGCGTACCGACGCCTGGCTCAGAAGCATCACCCTGACCGCAATCCGGATGACGAGGCCTCGGCGGAGAAGTTCCGCGAAGTGTCAGAAGCCTATGAAGTGCTGTCCGATGCGGACAAGCGCGCGGCCTATGACCAGTTCGGTCATGCCGGTGTCGACGGCCAGGGCGGCGGTGGCTTCGGCGGCGGTGGCTTTGGTGGTGGTGCCGGTGGCTTCGGCGACGTGTTCGGCGATGTCTTCGGTGACATCTTCGGTGGCGGCGGTGGTCGTCGCAACCCGAACGCTCCACAGCGTGGCAGCGACCTGCGCTACAACCTTGATCTCGATCTGGAATCGGCGGTCGCCGGTACCACGGTCGACATCCGCGTGCCGCGTCTAGCTGCCTGTGGTCACTGTGATGGTGACGGCGCCGAGCCGGGTTCCACCAAGGAAACCTGCCCGACCTGCAACGGCATGGGCAAGGTGCGCATGCAGCAGGGCTTCTTCGCGGTCGAGCAGGCATGTCCGACCTGCCACGGGCGTGGCGAGAAGATCAGCGTACCGTGCCGCAAGTGTCACGGCGAAGGCCGCGTGCAGGAATCCAAGACCCTCTCGGTCAAGATTCCGCCGGGCGTCGACACCGGTGACCGTATCCGCCTGAACGGCGAAGGCGAGGGCGGTGTCAACGGCGGGCCGTCAGGTGATCTGTATGTCCAGGTCAATCTGCGCGAGCACGAGATCTTCAAGCGTGATGGGCGTCACCTGCAGTGTGAAGTGCCGATCAGCTTCGTGGATGCAGCGCTCGGTGGTGAGCTCAACGTCCCGACGCTGGATGGTCGTGTCGTGCTCAAGATTCCGGCCGAGACCCAGACGGGCAAGTTGTTCCGACTGCGCGGCAAGGGCGTCAAGCCGGTGCGTGGTGGCCCTGCCGGCGATCTGCTGTGCAAGGTGGTCATCGAGACACCTGTCAGCCTGAACGAAGAGCAGAAGGAGCTGCTGCGCCAGTTCCAGCAGAGTCTTGGCGATACCGGCAAGAGCCACTCGCCGAAGGAGAACAGCTTCTTCGATGGCGTGAAGAAGTTCTTCGAGGACATGAAGCCCTAGGCTGCGTCTTCGTTCTCCTCCGCGCTGGCGGATGCGCAACGCGAAAGCCCCACCCCGATGACTCGGGTGTGGGGCTTTTTCATTGTAGGGCTCGCCTGACATGTCATCAGCGATGCGCTGTCAGGCGATGTTTCACTCTTGAGAGGCTGGCGTGAAGGCCTCGGGCTCGATCACCGCGAAACAGCTCAGCAGCGTGGTCTGGAAGCTGCTGAAGTTGTCATCCGAGACCATCAGGAAGCGATTGCCCTCCAGGTGCGTGAGCCCTTCGAAGTTGTCCAGTGACCACCCCTCGCCACTCGACAGGCGGGCAAGGGTGCGGACCTCGACAGTCGTCCCCGGCTCTCCCAGATGCGCGCGACGCAGGCTGATGACCAGCGGATAGGGCGGCGAGAAGGCGCGCTCCAGCATCAGGATGTCCCCGTCCGGCAGCATCTCCATGGCGGTCAGGCTCGAGCCCGTGTCGCTGGCCAGTGGATAGCGCCATTCCTGCTTGCCATCCAGCGTGAACAGGCGCGTGGTGCCTTCGTCCATGCCCTCCGGGGTGGCTTCCAGACCGGCGAGCAGGCCGTACTCGGGGTGCAGGGTCAGCGCCTCCATGCCGTTGTTGGGGGCGGCACCGCGTACGCCCACGGGGGTGGCGGGTTCGCTGATCGCCAGTCCGCTGGGCAGGAAGTGCTCGACTCGGGGTTGCTGCTCGAAGCTGATGACCAGACGGGTATCACCGCGCCGGCCGTTGTGGTCCTTCAGCAGCTGCATGCCTTCGGCATCGCTCAGGGCGCCTTGCAGGGAGATGTCGGTCTCGTCGCGCAGCGTATAGGTCTTGAGTGCCTTGGCACCGACCAGCTCCCCATGGCGGAAGGCCAGACGCAGGCGGTGCAGCCAGCCTCGGTCCGACACGGCGTACAGCAGGGATTCATCCTTGTCCCAGCCGATATCGGACAGGCCGCCGACGGGGGTGCCATCCAGCCACTTGCCTGGCAGCTTGAGGGTGCCGCACCACTGGATCTCCGGCAGCTGGCTCATCTGCTCCGGCGAGGCCAGCGAGTAGGGGCGCGGGTGAACGCCACAGGCACTCAGCAGGCCGGCAACTGCCGTGGCAAGGGTCGCGAGGCGCAGCAGGCGCCAATGGCGAATGGCATAACGATGAAGTAGCGACATGCTGACTCCGGGAACTGAGCGGTGAAGAGGGAGTGGCGTGGACAGGCAGGAACTCAGTCTCCCGCTACTCTAGCGCGTAACGGGGGCAAATACATGACGTCAGCCAACGCTGCAGGCGGCTGATATACTCGCGGGGACAGCACAGGTGGCACACCCTCATCATCGCCGTGGGGTGGCTGCCCTCAAGACCCACAACAGGCAGGAGTCAGCATGACCCGTATCGCAATCATGGGCGTCGCCGGACGCATGGGACGCACGTTGGTCGAGGCCGTCGGTGCCGTGGAAGGCCTGACGCTGACAGCGGGCATCGTCGAGGCCGGTAGCTCCCTGGCAGGTGCCGACATCGGCGAGCTGGCGGGGCAGGGGCGTCTGGGTGTGGTCGCCAGTGACAGTCTGGCCGCCGTGGTGGATGACGTCGATGTCGTGATCGATTTCACCGCGCCGCAGGTGACGCTGGCCAATCTGGCGCTGTGTGCCGAGCACGGCAAGCGCATGGTCATCGGCACGACCGGTTTCAGCCCGGAGCAGCTCGAGCAACTGGATGGCTATCGCGACAGCGTGCCCTTCGTGTTTGCCGCCAACATGAGCTCCGGCGTCAATCTGACGCTGAAGCTGCTGGAAACGGCAGCCCAGGCACTGGGGGATGCAGGGTATGACATCGAGATCATCGAGGCGCACCACCGCCACAAGGTCGATGCCCCCTCCGGCACGGCACTGGCGATGGGCGAGGCGGTGGCACATGCCATCGGTCGTGATCTCGAGACCCACGGTGTCTTTGCACGCGAAGGTCAGTGTGGTCCGCGTACCGACAAGGAAATCGGCTTCGCCACCGTGCGTGCCGGTGACATCGTCGGCGAGCATACCGTGATGTTCGCCACCGAAGGCGAGCGCATCGAGATCACCCACAAGGCCTCAAGCCGCATGACCTTCGCCAAGGGTGCGGCGCGTGCCGCCGAGTGGCTGTCAGCGCGTGGCGTCGGACGCTACGACATGCAGGACGTGCTGGGTCTCAAGTGATGTTCCGTCGGGGGCTCGGGTCGAGAACGCGTCCCGGGCACTCGATATACCGCGTTCGAGTGGCTTCCGGGCGCATCGCGGAAGCTGTCACTGCCGACAGGATATTGTCGGTCGGCGGTGATGGATGTCGCACCTTGCGGCGGGAAATGTTCCTGGCAGGTGATTCAGGGGGCAGGCTCGCGATCACCCCCGATGCTCCACAAGCTGACCGCTGTGACGAAACGACCGTATGGTGGGCACTGCCGCCCGCTCGCGGTGCAGTCATGGGGTGGTCAGCACCGCAGGATTCGGGTAATCTCTACCCAATTTGGCCGCACTCTTGGGGCCGCTGTGACAAGCAATATTCCGAAGAATGATAACAAGCGGGATGAAGCCTGATTTTTCGGTTTCGTCCCGCTTTTTTGCAGCCTGAATTTGCCGCTTCCGGCGAGCGCTCCTCACATGGGGAAGGCGCGTGGGAAGAGTGGCAGCGGGACCCAGACTCGGCGTCAGTCGAGTACGACAATCAAGCAGCATGTCCGGTGTTCGACCGCGGATTCCGGGCAGGAAAGTGGACACTTAGGGGAGGACGTTGCGTTGATCAAACCCGCGATACTGGCCTTGGAAGACGGCAGTGTATTTCACGGCAGCGCCATCGGCGCTGATGGGCAGACCAGTGGCGAGGTGGTGTTCAACACTGCCATGACCGGCTACCAGGAAATCCTGACCGATCCCTCCTACACCCGACAGATCGTCACTCTGACGTATCCGCACATCGGCAATACCGGCATCAACGACGAGGACAACGAGTCCGATCATGTCGCGGCCGCCGGCCTGGTCATCCGCGACCTCCCGCTGCTGGCCAGCAACTTCCGCTCCACTCGCTCTCTCGATCAGTACCTGCGTGACGAGAATGTCGTCGGCATCGCGGATATCGACACGCGTCGTTTGACGCGCATCCTGCGCGAGAAGGGCTCGCTGAACGGCGCCATTCTCGCCGGTGAGGATGCTCAGGGAGATGACGCCGTCGAGCGTGCGCTGGAAGCCGCTCGTGCCTTCCCGGGCCTCAAGGGCATGGACCTGGCCAAGGAAGTCTCCTGCCGCGAGTCATTCGAGTGGCACGAAGGCGAATGGACCCTGGGAGAAGGCTACGCCGACACCCGTGAGTCAGAGCGCCCCTTCCACGTGGTCGCCTACGACTACGGCGTCAAGCACAACATCCTGCGCATGCTGGCCTCGCGTGGCTGCCGTCTGACCGTCGTGCCGGCGCAGACGCCTGCCGCCGAGGTGCTGGCGCTCAACCCGGATGGCATCTTCCTGTCCAACGGTCCGGGCGACCCCGAACCCTGCGACTACGCCATCACCGCGATTCGTGAAGTGCTCGAGACCGAGACGCCGGTCTTCGGCATCTGCCTCGGTCACCAGCTGCTGGCCCTGGCCTCCGGTGCGAGCACGGTCAAGATGGGCCACGGTCACCATGGTGCCAACCACCCGGTGCAGGATCTTGACAGTGGTGTGGTGATGATCACCAGTCAGAATCACGGCTTCGCGGTGGATGAAGCCGGTATGCCGAGCCATCTGCGCGCGACCCACAAGTCGCTGTTCGATGGCAGTCTGCAGGGCATCGAGCGCACCGACCGTCCGGCCTTCAGCTTCCAGGGTCACCCGGAAGCCAGCCCCGGCCCGCAGGACGTCGCCCCGCTGTTCGATCGTTTCATTGAGATGATGCGCGCGCGACGCTGAGCCGAGCGCAGGCCCGAGGGCCTGATCCATCGTTGAGTTCAGTCACCAGATCATTGCGGGAAGAGACATGCCGAAACGTACAGACCTGAAAAGCATCCTGATCATCGGCGCCGGCCCCATCGTCATCGGCCAGGCGTGCGAGTTCGACTATTCCGGCGCACAGGCCTGCAAGGCCCTGCGTGAAGAGGGTTACCGGGTCATCCTGGTCAACTCCAACCCGGCCACCATCATGACCGACCCGGTGATGGCCGACGCGACCTACATCGAGCCGATCACCTGGGAGACCGTGGCGCGCATCATCGAGAAGGAGCGTCCGGACGCCATCCTGCCGACCATGGGTGGCCAGACCGCACTGAACTGTGCACTGGCCCTGGAGCGCGAAGGCGTGCTCGAGAAATTCGGCGTCGAGATGATCGGTGCCAACGCCGATACCATCGACAAGGCCGAAGACCGTGATCGCTTCGACAAGGCGATGAAGAAGATCGGCCTGGCGTGCCCGAAGGCCAAGGTCGCACACTCCATGGAAGAGGCCTGGGAAATCCAGGCCGAGCTGGGCTTCCCGTCCATCATCCGTCCCAGCTTCACCATGGGCGGTTCCGGCGGCGGCGTGGCGTACAACCGTGAAGAATTCGAAGAGATCTGCCATCGCGGTTTCGAGCTGTCGCCGACCCGTGAGCTGTTGATCGACGAATCGCTGCTGGGCTGGAAGGAATACGAGATGGAGGTCGTTCGTGACAAGAACGACAACTGCATCATCGTGTGTGCCATCGAGAACTTCGACCCGATGGGCGTGCATACCGGTGACTCCATCACTGTCGCCCCGGCACAGACCCTGACCGACAAGGAATACCAGCTGATGCGTGATGCATCGCTGGCCGTCCTGCGCGAGATCGGTGTCGAGACCGGTGGCTCCAACGTCCAGTTCGGCATCTGCCCGGACACCGGTCGCATGGTCGTGATCGAGATGAACCCGCGCGTGTCGCGCTCCTCTGCACTGGCCTCCAAGGCGACCGGTTTCCCGATCGCCAAGATCGCCGCCAAGCTGGCCATCGGGTATACCCTGGACGAGCTGCAGAACGACATCACCGGTGGCAAGACGCCGGCGTCCTTCGAGCCGTCCATCGACTATGTCGTCACCAAGATTCCGCGCTTCACCTTCGAGAAGTTCCCGCAGGCCAATGACCGTCTGACCACGCAGATGAAGTCGGTCGGCGAAGTCATGGCCATCGGTCGTACCTTCCAGGAATCCCTGCAGAAGGCACTGCGTGGCATGGAGACCGGTGTCGATGGTCTCGATCCCATCGTGGCCGACTACGGCGACGAGAACATGGCGCGCATCAAGGGCGAGCTGCAGGCCGCCGGTGCCGAGCGTATCTTCTACATCGCCGACGCCATGCGTGCCGGCCTTGGCATCGAAGAGATCTTCCGTCTCACCAACATCGACCGCTGGTACCTGGTGCAGCTGGCCGACCTGATCGCTCAGGAAGGCGAAGTGGCGGCAAGTTCTCTGGGTGAGATGGATGCCAATCGTCTGTTCCGTCTCAAGCGCAAGGGCTTCAGTGATGCCCGTCTGGCGCGCCTGATGGGCGTGTCCGAGAAGGCCTTCCGCAAGCATCGTCAGCAGCAGGGCATCCGCCCGGTCTACAAGCGTGTCGATACCTGTGCCGCGGAGTTCGCTTCCGACACCGCCTACATGTACTCCACCTACGAGGAGGAGTGTGAGGCCGAGGTCAGCGACAAGAAGAAGATCATGGTGCTGGGCGGTGGTCCGAACCGCATCGGTCAGGGTATCGAGTTCGACTACTGCTGCGTCCACGCCTCCCTCGCCATGCGCGCGGACGGCTACGAGACCATCATGGTCAACTGCAACCCGGAAACCGTGTCCACCGACTACGACACCTCCGATCGCCTCTACTTCGAGCCGGTGACGCTGGAAGACGTGCTGGAGATCGCCGACAAGGAACGGCCTGTCGGTGTCATCGTCCAGTTCGGCGGTCAGACGCCGCTGAAGCTGGCCCGTGAGCTCGAGGCCGCCGGTGTGCCGATCATCGGTACCACGCCGGACGCCATCGATCGCGCCGAAGACCGCGAACGTTTCCAGCAGATGATCGAGAAGCTCGGTCTCATCCAGCCGGAAAACGCCACCGCACGCAGCTTCGAGGAGGCCTTCGTCAAGGCCGAAACCATCGGCTACCCGCTGGTGGTGCGTCCGAGCTACGTGCTGGGCGGCCGCGCGATGGAAATCGTCTACTCCGCCTCCGAGCTCGAGAACTACATGACCCACGCGGTCAAGGTCTCCAATGACTCGCCGGTGCTGCTGGACCACTTCCTGAATGCCGCCATCGAGGTCGACATCGACGCGGTGTCCGACGGCAAGCAGGTCGTGATCGGCGCCATCATGCAGCACATCGAGCAGGCTGGTATCCACTCCGGTGACTCGGCGTGCGCCCTGCCGCCGTACTCGCTGCCGGCAGACGTCCAGGAAGAGATGCGTGAGCAGGTCAAGCGCATGGCGCTGGAGCTCAACGTCGTCGGTCTGATGAACGTTCAGCTGGCCTGGCAGGATGGCGTGATCTACGTCATCGAGGTCAACCCGCGTGCCTCGCGTACCGTGCCGTTCGTCTCCAAGTGCATCGGCCAGTCGCTGGCGCAGATCGCCGCGCGTTGCATGGCCGGCCAGACCCTGGAAGAGATCGGTTTCACCCAGGAAATCGTGCCGACCTTCTATAGCGTCAAGGAAGCGGTGCTGCCGTTCGCCAAGTTCCCGGGTGTCGATCCGATCCTGTCACCGGAAATGAAGTCCACCGGTGAAGTGATGGGCTCTGGCGATACCTTCGCCGAGGCCTTCTACAAGGCGCAGCTGGGCGCCGGGGAAGCCATCCCGACATTGACGGGCGATCGCAAGGCGTTCCTGTCCGTGCGCGAGTTCGACAAGGCGGGCGTTATCGAGGTGGCCCGCTCTCTGGTAACATTGGGCTTTACGCTTTGTGCTACCCGTGGCACGGCAGAGGTGATTGCCGCTGCCGGGCTCGAGGTTGAACCCGTCAACAAGGTGTTCGAGGGGCGGCCGCATATCGTCGACATGATCAAGAACGGCGAGATCGCCTACATCGTCAACACCACTGAGGGACGTCAGGCCATCAATGACTCGTCCGTGATTCGCCGCACTGCGCTGGCGCACAAGGTGCCCTATGCCACGACGCTGGCGGGTGCCAATGCCGTGTGCATGGCGCTCGAGTACGGAAACGATGTCAAGGTCCGTCGTCTCCAGGATCTGCATGCAGGAGTCATGATATGAGTAGAAGTCCGATGACCGTCGAGGGCGAAGATCGCCTGCGCAAGGAGCTCGAGCACCTCAAGGGCACGGAACGCCCCAAGGTCATCGCTGACATCGCGGAAGCACGTGAGCACGGCGATCTCAAGGAGAACGCCGAGTATCACGCCGCGCGTGAGCAACAGGGTTTCATCGAGGGGCGTATCCAGGAGATTGAAGCCAAGCTCTCGATGTCCCAGGTCATCGATGTCACCAAGCTGCCCAAGACAGGCAAGGTGATCTTCGGTACCACGGTTGATCTGATGAACCTCGATGACGACAGCGAAGTGCGCTATCGCATCGTGGGTGAGGATGAGGCCAGCATCAAGGACGGCAAGATCTCCGTTACCTCACCGATCGCGCGTGCGCTGATCGGCAAGGAAGAAGGGGATGTCGTGGTCGTGCGTACCCCGGGTGGCGATGTGGAGTATGAAATCTCCGAAGTGCATCACATCTGAAGCACGTCACATCTGAAGAGCATCGCCTCTGATTCGTCAGATCCTGATGTCGTGACAGCCCTGCCGGTCATCCCGGCAGGGCTGTTTTTTTTGCCTGCGGGCACGAAATCCTTCAGGGAGGGAGTAATGGAAGTACAGGGAAGTCAGCCGGAAAAGCGCATCATGGCAACCTCCATGGTGGCCATCTTCATGGTGCTCGGGTTCATGCTGTTCGGGGTGGCATATGTGGTCTCCCAGTCGTTTGCCTATCGGTACACCGGGGACTCGGCGCTGTTGACGCCGTCATTGGTCCTGGGGAGTGCCCTGTTGGCGAGGGGAGTTTTCCACTTGGTGGTGCCGCTGGCGCACTTCGGCAATCAGTCGCTTTATCTGCGGCCGTCACCACTCATGGGGTGTCGCAAGATCGAGTATGAGCTGATCGAGGGTTTCACCTTCGACAAGAAGACGCTGGTCATCAAGTATCGTGATGCCGGCAGCGGTGAGGGGGAGTCCAGACAGACGACACTCAAGCGTCATCAGGTCACCCAGCGGGCGCTGGACGACATCACCTTTGAGCTGAATCAGCGCGTCAGGTCGTGATTGTCAGTCACAGAAAACAGAAACGCCACCCTCGATGAGGGCGGCGTTTCTGTCTGCGGCAGGCGTGGCGTGCGAGGTGAGCCTCGTCAGGCCTGGGCCCGGCGGCTTACTTCTCGCTGAAGCGCTGTACGTTGGACAGCTTCGGCTTGGCCTGCGGGTTGCGGCGATACAGCAGGGCGATCTTGCCGATGCTCTGGATCAGGGTCGCGCCGGTTTCGCTGCACAGGTGGCGAGCCACCTCGCCACGGGCTTCGCGATCATTGATCGCCAGCTTCAGCTTGATCAGTTCGTGATCGTGCAGTGCGCGCTCGAGTTCGGTCACGACGCCGTCGGAAAGGCCGTTTTCCGAGACGGTGACGATCGGGTCAAGATGGTGCCCGATGCTGCGAAATGCTTTCTTTTGTGACTGTGACAAGCTCATGGTATCGTAAAGTTTCCCTGTTGGCGTCCGATGGGAGCGGGGAGCGTAGCGAAAGACAGGGTCGACTCCAGGGCTTGAAATCCAGGGGTGTGAACCCGTCTGTTGCGCAGGCAATGTCTGTGCCCGCGGGCGGAACCGCGCGCAGGACCCGCCATTCTACTCCATGACGACGCTCATGACACGACCCGTGCGCAAGCTTGCCACGCCTTTCGTGTCGTCGTTATCCCCCCGCACCATCTCCCGCCAGTATTCGATTTCCCCCGACATTCCAGGTGACAACGTGGCTCACCCCAGCAAGAGCAGCGCTGGCTGGATGAAGGAACACTTTGATGACGCCTATGTCCAGCGCAGCTGGGCCGATGGCTATCGTTCCCGTGCCAGCTACAAACTGATTGAAATCGATGACAAGGACCGCCTGCTCAAGCCGGGCGCTACCGTCATCGACCTAGGTGCCGCCCCCGGTGGCTGGAGCCAGATCGCCGCGGATCGCGTCGGCATGGAAGGCGTGGTCATCGCCTCCGACATCCTTGAGATGGACGCCCTGGCCGGTGTTGATTTCATCCAGGGTGACTTCACCGAAGAGGCCGTGCTGAACCAGATTCTGGCCACCTTGGGGGATCGCCCGGTGGATCTCGTGATCTCCGACATGGCACCCAACATGAGCGGCATGAGCGCGATAGATCAGCCTGCCGGCATGTATCTGGTCGAGCTGGCGCTGGATCTGGCGCGCCAGACGCTCAAGCCGGGTGGCAACTTTCTGGTCAAGGTCTTCCAGGGAGAGGGCTTCGATGCCTACCTGAAGGACATGCGTGGCAGCTTCAACAAGGTCGTCACGCGCAAGCCGGAAGCGTCGCGCGCCCGCTCGCGCGAGGTCTATCTGCTTGGGCAGGGGTTCAAGGGCTGACGTTGCCCTCGATGCCAGGCGATCCCGATTTCTGCCCCGGGCGGCGACTTCATCACCGGTTAAGGCGGCCGATGGCATACTTGGTCAGGCTGGAATCATTGTGCCTCGGTCGAAGTCGTTGTATCTCTGATATAGGCCGACTATCGGCTGAATAGTCCGGTGCCGGCCTTTAAGCAATGGTTGCCGGCCCCCATCTGGTGTAGTGTCGATAGCATTGGGCCTTGAGCACGGAGGGCCGGTAACAGGTTGATGAGATGCCAAGGTCGCATCATCATCGATCGGCAAGCAGAACAACGCAGGCAAGCTTTGAGTGACTCGGTAGGCAAGGCGGCGTGTTGCGTCGTTTGATACCCCGCAGGCACGATCAGATAGCATGGCAGGCCACCACAAGACGGCAGTCGGAGTATTCACGGCATGCCAAGACAGATTCATGCAATGAGGGTGTCCCCTTGAACGACATGGCGAAGAACCTGATTCTCTGGTTGATCATCGCGGCAGTGCTGCTGACGGTGTTCAACAACTTCAGCGTCGATACCTCGCCGCAGGCGATGAACTATTCACAGTTCGTCCAGCAGGTGCAGAACGACCGGATCAAGAGTGTGACCATCGATGGCTACACCATCGAGGGTGAGCGGGCCGACGGCTCCAGCTTTACCACCATCCGGCCGGCGGCGTCCGATCCCAAGCTGATGGATGACCTGCTCTCCAACAAGGTGGAGGTCATCGGCAAGAAGCCTGAGCAGCAGTCGCTGTGGACACGTCTGTTGATTGCCAGCTTCCCGATTCTGATCATCCTGGCCATCTTCATGTTCTTCATGCGCCAGATGCAGGGTGGTGGTGCCGGCAAGGGTGGCCCGATGAGCTTCGGCAAGTCGAAGGCCAAGCTGCTGAGCCAGGATCAGATCAAGACCACCTTCAGCGACGTCGCGGGCTGTGACGAAGCGAAGGAAGAGGTCGAGGAACTGGTCGACTTCCTCAAGGACCCCAGCAAGTTCCAGCGTCTTGGCGGTCAGATTCCGCGTGGCGTACTGATGGTGGGTCCGCCGGGTACCGGCAAGACCCTGCTCGCCAAGGCGATTGCCGGCGAGGCCAAGGTGCCGTTCTTCAGCATCTCCGGTTCTGACTTCGTCGAGATGTTCGTCGGTGTCGGTGCCTCCCGTGTGCGTGACATGTTCGAGCAGGCCAAGAAGCAGGCGCCGTGCATCATCTTCATCGATGAGATCGACGCCGTCGGCCGCCACCGTGGCTCCGGCATGGGCGGTGGTCACGATGAGCGCGAGCAGACCCTGAACCAGCTGCTGGTCGAGATGGATGGCTTCGAAGCGAATGACGGCATCATCGTCATCGCCGCGACCAACCGTCCAGACGTGCTTGACCCCGCATTGCTGCGCCCGGGCCGTTTCGATCGCCAGGTCATGGTAGGCCTGCCGGACATTCGTGGCCGCGAGCATATCCTCGGCGTTCACCTGCGCAAGGTGCCGATGGGCGACGATGTGGTGCCGGTCAATATCGCACGGGGTACGCCGGGCTTCTCTGGTGCCGATCTGGCCAACCTGGTCAATGAAGCGGCCCTGTTCGCTGCACGTCGCAACAAGCGTCTGGTCGGCATGGAAGAGCTCGAGCTGGCCAAGGACAAGATCATGATGGGCGCCGAGCGCAAATCGATGGTCATGTCCGAGAAGGAGAAGCGCAACACGGCCTATCACGAGTCCGGTCACGCCATCATCGGTCTGGTGATGCCAGAGCATGATCCGGTCTACAAGGTCTCGATCATTCCGCGTGGCCGTGCGCTGGGTGTGACGATGTTCCTGCCGGAAGAGGATCGCTACAGCTATTCCCGCCAGCAGATCATCAGTCAGATCTGCTCGCTGTTCGGCGGTCGTATCGCCGAAGAGATGACGCTGGGGCCGAATGGTGTCACCACCGGGGCTTCCAACGATATCAAGCGTGCCACCGAGCTTGCCCACAACATGGTCGCCAAATGGGGTCTCTCCAGTGAAATGGGCCCGATCATGTACGATGAGGACGAGTCTCACCAGTTCCTCGGCGGTCCGGGTCAGGGCGGCGGCAAGCTGAAGTCGGGCGACACCACCTCACGTCTCGACAAGGAAGTGCGTCGTATCATCGACGAGTGCTACGCCAAGGCGCAGCAGATCCTTGAGGAGAATCGCGACAAGCTGGATGCGATGACCGAGGCGCTGATGACCTACGAGACCATCGATGCCGAGCAGCTGGCCGACATCATGGCAGGGCGCACTCCGCGTCCGCCCAAGGACTGGGGTGGCCCGGCCGGTGGTGGTGACAGTGGTCTCGTCGCACCGGTGGCCGACACGCCGAAAGCTGAGACGCCTGAGGCCCCCGGGTCAGACGGTGATGACGCAGACACTGACGACGGTGAGGAAGATACGCGCCGCCGTCCGTCAGATCCGCTGGGTGGTCCAAGCGGTCACTGAGCCATGAATCAGCCATCATCGCGCTGACTCTCACAACGCCCGAGCGGACATTCCGCTCGGGCGTTGTCGTTTTCGGGGCAGACATTCGCGGCGCCCTGGATGCCCGGAGGCGGCTGATGGCGGGGGATGCCATCCGCGATCAGGCGTCGGGGTGAGCCGGGTAAGTGTGGGTGAGGCGGTGTGACTCACTATCCTGCGCGGCGCGGCTCAGGTTCCTGATCCTGATCAGATGATTTGCCTGGGCAGATGGCGTTGCCATCTGCTGACGCCCCATGTGGCGGCCGTTCGACGCCTTGCGCGGCCGATGAGGCCTCTTTAAAGTGGGTGCCCGATTCCTTCTCCGGCAGCCATGATGTTCGTCCTGGCTGCCCGTTTTCTGCATGGGTGATCATGTCGACTTACGCTGATTCACTGCCACGCGAGCCCGTGGTGGGCCATTCAATGGCGCTTGACTGCGGTGGACATACGCTTGACCTGTCACGCCCGCGTGTCATGGGGATTCTCAATGTGACCCCGGACTCCTTCTCGGATGGTGGGCGCAGCGCGACCCTGGATGCCGCGCTGCGCCATGCCGAGCGGATGCTGGCCGATGGCGCCGCCATCATCGACGTGGGCGGTGAGTCGACCCGCCCGGGGGCGAGCCCTGTCAGTGCGGATGAGGAGCTGGCACGTGTCTGTCCGGTCGTCGAGCGGCTGGTGAGCGAGCTGGGGGCGCTGGTGAGCGTCGATACCAGTACCCCGGAGGTGATGCAGGAAACGGCGCGTCTCGGGGCTGGCATGATCAATGACGTGCGTGCATTGCGTCGTGAGGGCGCCCTTGAGGCGGCCGCGCGCAGCGGCCTGCCGGTGTGCCTGATGCACATGCGTGGCGAGCCGGACACCATGCAGCAGGATACCGCCTATGCGCAGTCGATCGAGGATGAGGTCAGTGACTTTCTAGCCGAGCGCATCACCGTCTGTGAGGCCGCAGGGATCGAGCGTTCGCGTCTGTTGCTGGACCCCGGCTTCGGCTTCGGCAAGTCCCTGCAAGACAATCTGCGTCTGTATCACCGCATGGCGCAGCTGCACGAATTCACCCTCCCGCTGCTGATCGGCACCTCTCGCAAGAGCATGATCGGCAATGCGCTCGGGCGCGCGGTAGAGGATAGACTGGCTGGCAATCTGGCGCTGACGGCACTTGCCGTCCGTGAAGGTGCCCGATTGCTACGCGTTCACGACGTGGCCCCGACTGTCGATGCTGTCGACATGACGTGGGCCGTGCTACAGGAAGGCACGATACGATGAGTCGACGTTATTTTGGTACGGATGGTATTCGCGGCACGGTCGGTGAATTCCCGATCACGCCAGACTTCATGCTCAAGCTGGGCTGGGCGGCCGGGCGTGTCTTTGCACGCCATGGCCGCGGCAAGGTACTGATCGGCAAGGACACGCGCATCTCGGGGTACATGTTCGAGTCGGCGCTCGAGTCCGGTCTTTCTGCCGCAGGCGTGGATGTCTCCCTGCTGGGGCCGATGCCGACACCGGGCATCGCCTATCTGACGCGGACCTTCCGCGCGGATGCCGGTATCGTGATCTCGGCCTCGCACAATGCCTATCCGGACAATGGCATCAAGTTCTTCTCCGCGGCCGGCACCAAGCTGGATGATGCGCTGGAAGCCGAGATCGAGGCCGAGCTGGATCGCGATATCGAGATCGTCGGGCCGGATAGCCTCGGCAAGGCCTCGCGCATCCAGGATGCCGCCGGCCGTTACATTGAATTCTGCAAGTCGACCCTGCCGGGCCGTCTGGGCCTGCATGGCATGAAAGTGGTGCTGGATTGCGCGCATGGCGCGACCTACCACATCGCGCCGAATGTCTTCCGTGAGCTGGGCGCCAAGGTCAGCGTCATCGGTGGCGAGCCGGATGGTCTGAACATCAACCAGGATGTCGGCTCCACCAACCCGCAGGCACTGCGGGCGGCCGTGATCGAGCAGGGCGCCGATCTTGGCGTGGCCTTCGATGGCGACGGGGACCGTCTGATCCTGGTCGATGCCGATGGCCGGGTCATCGATGGCGATGACATCCTCTACATGATCGCGCGGGATCGTCACGAGCGTGGGGTGCTGGGGGGCGGTGTCGTCGGTACGTTGATGTCCAACTTCGGTCTGGCGGCAGCACTGGAAGGTCTGGGAATTCCCTTCGAGCGTGCCAAGGTCGGTGACCGCTACGTCATCGAGCGTCTGGAAGCCAATGGCTGGCAGTTGGGGGGGGAATCCTCCGGTCACATCGTCTGCAGCCATATCCAGAGCACCGGCGATGGCATCGTCTCCGCGCTGCAGGTGCTGGCGATCATGGCGCGTGAGGAATGTTCTCTCAGTGAGTTGCTGGTCGGTTTCGAGAAGGCGCCGCAGGCGTTGATCAACGTGCGTCTGACTCCGGGCTGTGACAATCAGGCGCTGATAGCGGCGGATGCCGTCCAGGCCGCGGTAGCGGAAGTGGAAGAGACGCTGGGCAGCGAAGGTCGCGTGCTGTTGCGTCCCAGTGGTACCGAGCCACTGATCCGTGTCATGGTCGAGGGGCGGCCGCACTTCGATGTGCAGGCACTGGCCCGTCAGATCGCCTCGGCGGTCGAGGCCAGCATGCAGGCTCGCTGATATCACCCGCGGTCATCAGAATCGACGACAGGCGCCCAGTGCGCCTGTCGTCGATTCTGGACGTCATGAAAGGCCCGGTCGAGCGTGCCTGCAGGGCTTGACAGTTCGCGATGAGGTTGTCAGTCAGGGGCCGCTCCATTACCATCCTCGCACTGCTCATAAGGGAGAAGCACATGCGTACACCGCTGATTGCCGGTAACTGGAAGATGAATGGCGATCTTGCCCTGATCGACGAGTTCGCCGACGCACTGGGGGCCGCAGCGCTGCCCCAGGGGGTTCAGGTGGCGTTGGCATTGCCTTTCCCTTATCTGAGCGCTGCGCGTGAGCGGCTGCCGGCGACGGTCCTGCTGGGCGCCCAGACGTTGAACCCGGCGGAATCAGGCGCCTTCACTGGTGAGGTGGCAGGCAGCATGCTCAAGGATGTGGGCATGACGCTGGTGCTGGTCGGGCACTCCGAGCGTCGCAGCCTGTATGGCGAGGACGATGCTGCCGTGCTTGCACGAGTCAATGCGGCTCTCGCGTCAGGCCTCACGCCGGTACTGTGCATCGGTGAGACACTGGAAGAGCGTGAAGCCGGTGAGTCGGAGCGTGTCGTGCTGGGTCAGCTGGAGGCCGTGTTCTCCGAGCTGTCCGCTGAGGCGCGTGCCCGTCTTGTCGTGGCCTATGAGCCGGTCTGGGCGATCGGTACCGGCCGCACGGCATCGCCTGAGCAGGCGCAAGCCATGCACGCCGCTATCCGTGCACGCCTGGGCGAGTGGTCCGCGTCTCTCGCGGATGCCATGCAATTGCTGTACGGCGGTAGCATGAAAGCTGCCAATGCCGCCGAGCTGCTCGCGCAGCCGGATATCGACGGCGGCCTGGTGGGAGGTGCTTCTCTCCAGGTCGACGAATTCCTAGCCATTTGCCAGTCTGCAGGTTGAATCTCATGCAAGTAGCCGTTCTGATGGTCCATGTGGTACTCGCGGTCGCACTGATCGTGCTCGTCCTTCTCCAGCAGGGCAAGGGCGCCGAAGCTGGCGCTGCCTTCGGTGGTGGTGGTGCTTCCCAGACCGTTTTCGGGTCCAGCGGTAGTGGCAACTTCCTCGCGCGCTTCACCGGCGTGCTGGCAGCAGGCTTCTTCGCGACGTCCCTGACCCTGGCCTGGTTCGCCTCCAATGCCAACCAGACCTCCGTGGAAGCGGGCATCCCGAATGCCACCGTGATCGAGCAGCAGAAAAATTCACTGCCATCACTTGACGACTCCAGTGAAAGTGTGGAGAATACGTCGCCAGTGCTCGAGGAAAGCGGCAACGCAGACCAACCAGTACTCTAAGGAATTCAAGGCATTATCGTTTGAATTCTTCCGGGTAACGTCTCAGGCGATACCCGCCCCCGTGCCGAAGTGGTGGAATTGGTAGACACGCTATCTTGAGGGGGTAGTGACCTTATGGTCGTGGGGGTTCAAGTCCCCCCTTCGGCACCATCCTGTTAGATCGATTGGCAGTCTGGACGCAACTCTGCCACCTTTGAAAGACGTCATTCCTTGACCTCCTTTTACGGTGACATTACCATCGTCCGACTATTGTTGCGGGGTGGAGCAGTCTGGTAGCTCGTCGGGCTCATAACCCGAAGGTCATCGGTTCAAATCCGGTCCCCGCTACCAAGTTTCTTGAAAGGCCCCTTCCTATGAAGGGGCTTTTTGTTAGCACCAGTGCCAATCAGCCACCTAGCTCTCCTCTCTACTCCCGGTCAGGTGCCTGATGCAACTGCTGTAGGAGCCTCGTCTGTGTCAACCAAGGACGCTACGCTTAAAGCGCTTATCGATCCCGTCGTTTCTGCTCTGGGCTTCGAGCTCTGGGGTATCGACTATCTCTCCCAAGGCAAGCAGTCCCGTCTGGTGATCTATATCGACCATTCCGATGGCATTTCCGTGGATGACTGCGCAAGCGTCAGTCGTCAGGTTGGTGCCGTGCTGGATGTCGAGGACCCCATCACGGGCCAGTTCCAGCTTGAAGTTTCATCCCCAGGCATGGATCGTCCGCTGTTCACGCTTGATCAGTACGAGCGCTACATCGGTCATGTGGTGGCACTGCGACTGCGCCAGGCCTTCGATGGCCAGCGCAAGTACCAGGGGCTGGTGACTGGCACCGAAGACGGTGATGTCGTGATCCGGGTCGACGAAGAAGAATACTGCTTTCCGATCGAAAGCATCGACCAGGCACGCATTGTGCCGCAGTTCAAATAACTGACGTTGTCGGCACATTGCTCGCTTGGCGAGCTCGAGTCGATGCGCAAGGACAGGTTTCTGGCGAGGCAAAGTCATGAGCAAAGAGATTCTGCTGGTCGTTGACGCCATCTCCAATGAGAAGGGCGTGCCGCGGGATGTGATTTTCGAGGCCGTCGAGGCGGCACTGGCTTCGGCTTCACGCAAGCGTTTCGATCAGGAAGAGGCGGATATCCGCGTCAAGATCGATCGTGTCACCGGTGATTATGCGACCTTCCGTCGCTGGACCGTCGTGGAAGACGACGAGTTCGAGACGCCGGACTACGAGATCAAGGCCAGTATCGCCGAACAGCGCGAAGAGCCGCTGGCGCTGGGCGCCGTGGTCGAGCAGCAGATCGAGTCCGAAGCCTTCGGTCGTATCGCTGCCCAGACGGCCAAGCAGGTCATCGTGCAGAAGGTGCGCGAAGCCGAGCGTGCCGAAGTCGTTCGCCTGTACGCGGAGCGTGAAGGCGAGCTGGTTGCGGGGATCGTCAAGAAAACGACACGTGACGGCCTGATCATCGACCTGGGCGACAACGCCGAAGGCTTCCTGCCGCGCGGCGAGATGATCCATGGCGAGCGTTACCGCTTGAACGAGCGAGTACGCGCATTGCTCTGGAAGGTTGATACCGAGGCGCGTGGATCCCAGTTGATACTCTCGCGGACGCGTCCGGAGCTGATCATCGAACTGTTCAAGATCGAGGTGCCGGAAATCGCCGAGCAGCTGATCGAGATCAAGGGCGCGGCTCGCGATCCGGGCTCGCGGGCCAAGATTGCGGTCAAGAGCAATGACAAGCGCATCGACCCGATCGGTGCCTGTGTCGGCATGCGCGGCTCGCGTGTGCAGGCCGTGTCAAACGAACTGCGTAATGAACGCGTGGATATCATCCTGTGGGATGACAATCCTGCCCAGTTGGTCATCAACGCCATGGCACCGGCCGATGTCGGCTCCATTCTGGTCGACGAAGACACCCATTCCATGGATGTCGCTGTCGCCGCGGACAATCTGGCACAGGCCATTGGTCGTAGCGGTCAGAACGTGCGCCTGGCCAGTGAGCTGACAGGTTGGTCGCTCAATGTCATGACCGAGGCGGAAGCCGAGGGCAAGCGCGAGCAGGAAATCGACAGCTTTGTCGAATATTTCATCACTCATCTCGAGATTGAAGAGGATCTAGCCCGTGTCCTGGTGGACGAGGGCTTCACCTCACTCGAGGAAATCGCCTATGTCCCGCTCGAGGAAATGCTCGAGGTCGAGGGCTTTGACCAGGATCTGGTCGAGGAGCTGCGCGCTCGGGCCAAGGATGAACTGCTGAATCTCGCCATCGCCACTGAAGAGCAGCTGGACGGCGCACAGCCGGCCGAAGATCTGCTCAACATGGAAGGCATGGAGAGTCATCTGGCATACATCCTGGCCAGCAAGGGTATCGTCACCATGGAAGACCTTGCCGAGCAGGCCATCGATGATCTGAAAGACATCGAAGGCGTCGACGAAGAGCGAGCAGCGGCGTTGATCATGACCGCCCGCGCGCCCTGGTTCGCAAGCGAACAGTAACTAGGTCACGGGCTCAGGAGGGTCGTACATGTCAGAAATGACAGTCAAAGAATTCGCCAAGAAGGTGGGCCGCGAGTCAGCCCGCCTACTGGAACAGATGCACGAAGCTGGTTTGAAGCACAAGTCAGAGAACGACGCCGTGTCCGAGGTCGACAAGCAGAAGCTGCTTGACCACCTCACCAAGAGCCACGGCGGTGGTGCTGCCCCGGCAGCGCCGAAGAACCGCATTACCCTGACCCGTAAGACCAAGTCACGCATCAACACTGGCGGCGGTCGCGGCAAGTCCATCGAGGTGCAGGTCCGCAAGAAGCGTACCTACGTCAAGGATGGTGAAGAGCAGGCTGCAGATGCGCCGGCGACTGAGGCACAGGCTGCCAAGGCGCCTGCCGCCGAGAAGCCGGCTGCTGCCCCGCAGCGTGATGAGCGTCGTGGCAACGACAACCGTCGCGAAGAGCGTCCGCGTCAGAGTGCTCCGGCCGCTGCCGCTGCACCGGTCGCGGATGCTGCGCCGGAAGTCAATGCGCCGCCGAAGGAGCCGCGTGGTGATGCACCGCGTCGCGCCAAGGCTGCGCCGCGTGATGAATCACGTGATCGCCGTGAGGCCCGTGAAGATCGCAGCGAGCGCAAGCGTGGCGGGGCCAAGAAGGTCAAGCGCGCAGAGCGTCGCGGCGGTCGTCGTGGTGGTCGCGATACCAATCGCCAGCCGCCGAAGCCGGTCCAGACCTTCGTGCGTGAAGTCTCCATCCCCGAGTCCATCTCGGTGGCAGACCTCGCCGACAAGATGGCCGTCAAGGCGTCTGAAGTGATCAAGGCCATGTTCAACATGGGCGCTGCGGTCACCATCAACCAGACGATCGATCAGGAAACCGCGACCATCGTGGTCGAGGAAATGGGTCACACGCCCAAGCTGATCAAGGATGACGCGCTCGAGACAGCCGTTCTCGAGGGTATCTCCTACGAGGGTGAGCAGATCACTCGCGCGCCGGTCGTCACTGTCATGGGTCACGTTGACCACGGCAAGACCTCGCTGCTGGATTACATCCGCCGTACCAAGGTGGCCACAGGTGAAGCGGGTGGTATCACCCAGCACATCGGTGCCTACCACGTCGAGCACGACAACGGCGATGTGACCTTCCTGGATACTCCGGGCCACGCGGCGTTCACCGCCATGCGTGCTCGTGGTGCCAAGGCGACTGACGTGGTCATCCTGGTGGTGGCTGCCGATGACGGCGTGATGCCGCAGACCATCGAGGCTGTCGAGCACTCCAAGGCCGCGGGTGTCCCGCTGGTCGTGGCAGTGAACAAGATCGACAAGGAAGGCGCTGATCCGGACCGCGTGAAGAATGAGCTGTCCCAGCACGGCGTCATCTCCGAGGAATGGGGTGGTGATACCCAGTTCGTCCACGTTTCCGCCAAGACTGGCGAAAACATCGACGCGCTGCTGGAAGCCGTCCTGCTGGTCTCCGAAGTGCTCGAGCTTCAGGCCGTGCCGTCCGCGCCGGGTAAAGGCGTCGTGGTCGAGTCGCGTCTCGACAAGGGCCGTGGCCCGGTCGCGACCGTGCTGGTCCAGAACGGTACCCTGAAGAAGGGCGACATCGTCCTCGCTGGCCTGCACTACGGCCGCGTGCGTGCGCTGATCAACGAAGTCGGCAAGCAGGTCGATTCCGCGGGTCCGGCCATGCCGGTCGAGATCCAGGGCCTGGGTGGCACGCCGGAAGCCGGTGAAGAGTTCACCGTGGTCCCGGACGAGAAGAAGGCGCGTGAAGTCGCCAACTTCCGCCAGGGCAAGTACCGCGAGGTGCGTCTGGCGCGTCAGCAGAAGGCCAAGCTGGAGAACATGTTCTCCCAGATGGGTCAGGAAGAAGTCGCCAAGGTCAACGTCGTCCTCAAGGCCGACGTGCAGGGGTCTCTGGAAGCCATCCGTGGCGCTCTGGAAGAGCTCTCCACCGACGAAGTCAAGGTGGCCGTGGTCTCTTCCGGCGTCGGCGGCATCACCGGCACCGATGCCAACCTGGCACTCGCTTCCGAAGCGATCCTGGTCGGCTTCAACGTCCGTGCTGACGCTTCCGCCCGTGAGATCGTCGAGCGTGAAGGCCTGGATCTGCGCTACTACAGCGTCATCTACCAGCTGATCGACGAGGTCAAGCTGGCCATGAGCGGCATGCTGGCACCGGAATTCCGCGAGCAGATCGTGGGTGTGGCCGAAGTGCGCGATGTCTTCAAGGCACCGAAGATCGGCGCCATCGCCGGTTGCATGGTCGTCGAAGGCACCATGTACCGCTCCAAGCGCATCCGCGTGCTGCGTGACAACGTGGTCATCTACGAAGGCGAGCTGGAATCCCTGCGTCGCTTCAAGGATGACGTCAACGAAGTCCGCAACGGCATGGAATGTGGTATCGGCGTCAAGAACTACAACGACGTGCAGGTGGGCGACAAGATCGAGGTGTTCGACCAGATTCAGGTCGAGCGTAGCCTCTGATAGCGCCCCTGCGAGGAGAGATCACGGATGCGTGAATACAGCCGTACTGACCGCGTGGCGGACCAGATCCAGCAGGAGCTCGCGCTGTTGATTCAGCGCGAGGTCAAGGACCCGCGCCTTGGCATGCTGACGGTCAGCGCCGCCAAGGTCAGCCGCGACCTGTCCTACTCCGATGTCTACGTGACCCTGCTGGGTGACGACAGTCCGGAACGCATCAAGGAAAATCTTGCCGTGCTCAAGCGCGCGGCAGGTTTCCTGCGCTCCCAGCTGGCGCGCACCATTCAGCTGCGTCACGTGCCGGAACTGCGCTTTCATTACGATGAGAGCGTCGTTCGTGGCCATCACCTGTCTTCACTGATCAATACGGCGGTCGCTGATGACCGCAAGCGCAGTGCAGAACGTGGTGATGATGACAGCGAAGACGGTGCCCCGGGCACCACGCCGGACGCCTGATGGGCCGTCGTCGTCGCGGCCTGCCGATTGACGGCGTACTGTTGCTGGACAAGCCCAAGGGCATGTCCAGCAACTACGCGCTTCAGAAGGCACGCCGCCTCTACCAGGCACAGAAGGCAGGGCATACCGGCACGCTCGATCCGATGGCAACCGGCTTGCTGCCGGTCTGCTTCGGTGAGGCCACCAAGTTCTCCTCGCACCTGCTCGAGGCGGACAAGGTCTATCGGGCACGGATCAAGTTTGGCCAGGTCACCGACACCGGTGATGCGGAAGGCGAGATACTGCGTGAGCGGGAGATTCCCGAGCTTGCGGAGTCCGAGCTGGAAGCGGTGCTGGACCGGTTCCGTGGCGAGATAGATCAGGTGCCGCCGATGTACTCCGCGCTCAAGCACCAGGGACGTCCGCTCTATGAGCTGGCGCGCCAGGGAATTGAAATCGAGCGTGCAGTCCGTCGCGTTACCATCTACAATATGGCGCTTCTTGCACGGCACTCCGATGGTATCGAGATCGAAGTGGCGGTCAGCAAGGGCACCTACATACGCAGTCTGGCCGAGGATATCGGCGAGGCGCTGGGCTGTGGAGCCCACCTCACGGCACTGCGTCGTCTCAAGACAGGCCCGTTCACGGGTGATGCCATGCTGGTTTTCGAGCGCCTCGAGGCGCTGGCAGATCAGCAGGCACGTGAAGGCGTTCTGTTGCCTGTCGACATCCTGCTCGATCATCTTCCACGTCTCGACATCACTGCCGAGATGGCTCGGAAGATATTGCGTGGTCAACAGGCTGAAACGACGACAGGGTCGCTGGAAGTGGACTCCCTGGCTCGTGTGTATCAGGACCAGCAGTTGCTCGGGCTGGTCCGGATTGCGGCGGAGGGCATCATCGCTCCTCGCCGACTGCTCAGCTCCGCTGTCGAGGCGGCGGCTGGGTGAGCTGATTGCGGCCTGGCCGCAAGCCGCATGAAGACTGCAAATATGCGTGGTCTTCGACATTTCTTATCTACCAAGCATATTGCTTACTGGAGAGACAGATGGCACTTACCGCTGAGAAGAAGGCTGAGATCGTTAGCGAATTCGGCCGTGGCGAGAACGACACCGGTTCCCCGGAAGTTCAGGTTGCACTGCTGAGCGCCAACATTGATGGCCTGCAGGGCCACTTCAAGGCCAACAAGCAGGATCACCACTCCCGTCGTGGTCTGATCCGCATGGTCAACCAGCGCCGCAAGCTGCTTGACTACCTCAAGCGCAAGGATTTCGAGCGTTACACCGCTCTGATCCAGCGTCTGGGTCTGCGTCGCTAATCAGCGATGTTGCCGCCATGCATTCCGGTGCATGGCGGGCCCCCGGTGGGCACAGGAAAACCGACACTGCCTGCGGGCGGTGTCGGTTTTTTTGTGCCTGATACCGTGGGGAGAAGCGGGCGGGCAATCGCCTCCCGATCCGGCTGCAGCCCGCATGCTGCGTGAGACTCACTCGCTTTTCATTGTCTGCGCCGCGCATTACCATGAGCGCCGGACATCGACGACATCAGACTAAAGGACATGCGCCGTGAACCCGGTTACGCACAGCTTCCAGTACGGTAATGACACCATCACGCTCGAGACCGGTCGCATCGCGCGTCAGGCCACCGGCAGCGTGATGGTGACCATGGGCAATACCTCGGTGTTGTGCACGGTAGTGGCCAGCAAGTCCGCCAAGCCTGGACAGTCCTTCTTCCCGTTGTCGGTGCATTATCAGGAGCGCTCCTACGCGGTCGGCCGCATCCCCGGCAGTTTCTTCAAGCGTGAAGGGCGCCCGACGGAAAAGGAAACGCTGACCTCGCGGCTGATTGATCGCCCGATCCGTCCGCTGTTCCCGAAAGGCTTCATGAATGAGGTGCAGGTGGTCTGCACGGTGATGTCGGCAGAGCGCAATGTCGATCCGGATATCGCGGCGCTCATCGGTACCTCGGCGGCGCTCAGCATCTCGGGTGTGCCCTTTGCCGGCCCCGTGGGAGCGGCGCGTGTCGGCTTCAGTGAGCAACGGGGCTACTTCCTGAATCCCGGCTACAGCGAGCTTGCCCACTCCGAGCTGGACATGGTGGTGGCAGGTACCGAGCAGGCAGTGCTGATGGTCGAGTCCCAGGCGAAGGAACTCCTGGAAGACGAGATGCTGGGCGCGGTGCTCTACGGCCATCATGAGATGCAGAAGGTGATCACGGCGATCGAGATGTTTGCCGCCAAGGTCAATCGTCCCCAGTGGTCCTGGGTCGCCCAGACGCACGATAGCGTGTTGATGGAGGCGCTGGAGCGTGAGGTGGGCGAGGAGATCGGTGAAGCCTACCGTCTGCATGACAAGATGGAGCGTCAGGATGCGCTGGCATCACTCAAGGCTCGGGCGATTCAGGCGCTGGAGACGCAAGGGGATGCACGCTTCGAGGCGAGTGCGGTGGCCAGTGCCTTCGCTGCACTGGAGAAGCGCATCGTCCGTCAGCGCGTGATTGCCGGTGAGCCGCGCATCGATGGTCGTGATGCACGCACCGTGCGTCCGCTGGACATTGCCGTTGGCGTCCTGCCCAAGGCCCACGGCTCTGCGCTGTTCACGCGCGGCGAGACACAGGCCATGGTGACGGCAACGTTGGGCACCACGCGTGACGCCCAGCTGGTGGAGGGGCTGTCAGGTGAGAAGCATGATCGCTTCATGCTGCACTACAACTTCCCGCCTTACTGTGTCGGCGAGACGGGCTTCATCGGTTCTCCCAAACGTCGCGAGATCGGTCATGGGCGTCTGGCGCGACGTGGGATCGAGTCGATGTTGCCTACCGTCGAGGACTTCCCCTACGCGATCCGTGTCGTCTCCGAGATCACCGAGTCCAATGGTTCAAGCTCCATGGCGTCCGTGTGTGGGGCGTCGCTGGCATTGATGGATGCCGGGGTACCGCTCAAGGCGCCGGTGGCGGGGATTGCCATGGGGCTGGTCAAGGATGCCGACGGCGTGGCCGTACTGACCGATATTCTCGGGGATGAAGATCACCTGGGGGATATGGACTTCAAGGTCGCGGGGACGGCAGAGGGCGTCACGGCATTGCAGATGGACATCAAGATCGAGGGGATCGATGAGGCCATCATGGAGCAGGCGCTGGAGCAGGCCCTTGAGGCGCGCCTGACCATTCTCGAGCAGATGAACGCTGTCTTGAAGGGTAGCCGCGAAGAGGTGTCCGACAACGCCCCGGCGATGCTGTCGCTGAAGATCGCGCCGAACAAGGTCCGTGACGTGATCGGCAAGGGTGGCTCGACCATTCGCAAGATCTGTGAAGAGACCGGTGCCAATGTCGATCTCGACGATGACGGCAGCGTGCGTATCTATGCCGAGCACAAGGCCCAGGCCCAGGCGGCCGCTCACTATGTCGAGGGCATCATCGCCGAGGCGGAGATCGGCAAGCTGTACGCCGGCAAGGTCGCTCGCATCGCCGATTTCGGGGCCTTCATCACCTTCATGCCGGGCACCGATGGCCTGCTGCATATCTCCCAGATCGTCGAGGAGCGCGTCAATGACGTGCGCGATTATCTCAATGAAGGCGATGAGGTCGTGGTCAAGGTGCTCGACATCGACAACCGCAATCGCGTCAAGCTGTCGCTGAAGGAGATTAGCGAGGAAGAGAAGGCGGCTTTCGTGGCACGTCAGGCAGCCGAGAAGCTTGCTGAGGCGGCAGACGGCCAGTAAGGCCACCATCCCCTCAGCCCAATGAAAAGCCCCCGCCAGCAGGACTGGCGGGGGCTTTCTTGTCTCCTGGTGCCCGTGATCGCGGGGGCAGCGGGAGATCATCCGTGAGCGATCAGCTGCGCTCGATGGCCAGTGCGACACCCTGGCCGCCGCCGATGCACAGGGTCGCCAGACCCTTCTTGGCATCGCGGGCGATCATCTCGTGTACCAGCGTGACCAGTACACGGCAGCCGGATGCCCCGATCGGGTGGCCCAGCGCGATGGCACCGCCATTGACGTTGACCTTGTCGACATCCCAGCCCAGCTCCTTGTTGACGGAGAGCGCCTGGGCGGCGAAGGCTTCGTTGGCTTCGACGAGATCGAGATCTTCCAGGCTCCAGCCGGCCTTCTTGAGGCACAGGCGGGTGGCGGGAGCCGGTCCGATGCCCATGATCTTCGGGTCGACACCGGCGTTGGAGTACGCCTTGATGGTCGCCAGCGGCGTCAGGCCAAGTTCGCGGGCCTTGTCGGCGGAACACAGCATGACCACGGCGGCACCATCATTGAGCGCCGAGGCGTTGCCTGCGGTGACGGTACCATCCTTCTTGAAGGCTGGACGCATGCCGGCGAGTTTCTCGGCAGTGGTGCCGGCACGCGGGTTCTCGTCGGTGTCGAAGACGATTGGGTCGCCCTTGCGCTGCGGAATCTCGACCGGAACGATCTGGCTCTTGAAGCGGCCCGCCTCGATGGCCTCGCAGGCCTTCTGCTGGGATGCGGCAGCGAAGGCATCCTGCGCTTCGCGGGTGATCTCGTACTTCTCTGCCAGGTTCTCGGCGGTGATGCCCATGTGGATATCATTGAAGGCATCCCAAAGTCCGTCGTGGACCATGGTGTCGATCGCCTTCCAGTCGCCCATGCGCTTGCCATTGCGGGAGTTGGGCAGCACATGAGGAGACAGTGACATGTTCTCCTGACCGCCGGCCAGAATCAGCTGGGCATCGCCACAGCGGATGGCCTGGGTGGCCAGATGCAGTGCCTTCAGGCCAGAGCCACAGACCTTGTTGATGGTCATCGCCGGCACGCCTTCCGGCAAGCCTGCCTTGATGACGGTCTGACGAGCCGGATTCTGGCCGCAGCCTGCCGTCAGCACCTGGCCGAGCAGAACTTCGTCGACCTGATCACCGCTCACCCCTGTGCTGGCGAGGATATCCTTGATGACATGTGCCCCGAGGTCAGCGGCGGAAATGCCGGCGAGGCTGCCACCGAAGGCACCTACGGCGGTACGACGAGCTGCTACGATCACCACATCTTGCATCTGAACGCTCCTGTTCTCTCGCGAGACTGTCTGAGTCAAAGACGCTGCGCCCTGCACTGTCGAATCGGGTAGAGGGCTTGCAGCCTTGCTGATGCGAGATTCCAGCATAAGGCAGTGTTGTGCAATGCGGCAATCGTCAAAGCGTCGTGGGTCTGTCAGCCATTTGCCATACGTGCTCCGGGTGCGCCCCTTTGCGTGGCCATCAACGACGACGCCAGCTCCGCTTTCGCGGGGCTGGCGTCGTCGTTGCGTGTTTCATTACCGTGGGAGGACGGCGATCAGGCCATCTGCACCGGAATGGCGTTGGCCGTGTGGCTGACCTCATTGCCTTCCATCAGATAGACCATGGAGGGCTTGTGGGCCTCCAGCTCGCTCTCGGCATAGTTGGCGAAGGCGCAGATGATCACGCGGTCACCGACGTCGGCCTGGTGGGCCGCGGCACCATTCACCGAGATGATCTTCGAACCTTCTTCACCGCGGATGGCATAGGTGGTGAAACGCTTGCCATTGTCCACGTTGTAGATCTGGATCTGTTCGTACTCACGGATGCCTGCCATGTCGAGCAGGTCACCATCGATGGCGCAGGAGCCTTCGTAATTGAGAACGGCATGGGTCACGCGGGCCATGTGCAGCTTGGCCTTGAGCATGATGGCTTGCATCGGGATATCTCCGGTTGAGCGCCGCCGGGCGCAGGAGGCCTTGATGACCGGAACGCGGGACGCGGTCGTGAAGGCAGGGCGGCGCAGTCTATTCAGGCATCAGGCCACCGGCAAGGCGACCTTCAGGTTATCGAGCAGACGGGTACGTCCCAGGTGTGCCGCGACCAGAATCACGGCATCACGGGTGTCGTCCTGCACCGGGCCCAGGTCTTCGGCGCGGCGCAGTTCGAGATAATCCGGCTTGAAGCCGCACTCGCTGATGGCGGCCAGCGCGACGCGCAGGGCCTCGGCAGGCGCGGTGCCACTTTCGAGGCTGTCCTTGAGCGCATTCAGGCATTGCGCAAGGCGAGGGGCGATGGCGCGTTCTTCGGCGCTCAGGTAGCCGTTGCGCGAGGAGAGTGCCAGACCATCCTCGGCACGCACGATGGGCACGCCGAGGATCTCGATCCCGAAGTGCAGATCACGATTGAGCTTGCGGATCACCGCCAGCTGCTGGAAATCCTTCTCGCCGAAACAGGCGACATCGGGACGCACCAGATGGAACAGGATGCTGACGACGGTGGCCACGCCATCGAAGTGCCCCGGTCGGTTGCCACCGCACAGGCCTTCGGAGACCCCCGGGACCTGCACGTTGCACAGTCCGGTGCGCCCTTCGGGGTACAGCTCCGCTGTCGACGGGGCGAACAGCAGATCACAGCCCTCTGCGGTCAATGCGTTCTGGTCATCGACAAGCGTGCGCGGGTAGCTGTCGAGGTCTTCGCCCGGCCCGAACTGCAGCGGGTTGACGAAGATGCTGGCGACGACGAAGTCCGCCTGTCGGCGTGCCGCGCGCACTAGGGACAGATGGCCTGCATGCAGATTGCCCATGGTGGGCACCAGCGCGATGCGCAGGCCCTTGCGGCGCACCTCGGCCAGGCGCTCGCGCAGGGCGCTGATGTGAGTGAGGGTCTCCATCAGAAGGTGTGCTCCGCTGCCGGGAAGCTGCGTTCCTTGACGGCCCGATGATAGGCAGCGAAGGCGTCCTGCACGCTGCTGGCCTCAGCCATGAAGTTCTTGACGAAGCGCGGCTTGCGGCCCGGTGTCAGGTCGAGCATGTCATGCATGACCAGAATCTGGCCGTCCACCTCGACGCCTGCGCCGATACCGATCACCGGCACCTCGACCGCATCACGAATGCGTGCGGCGAGCTCGGCAGGCACGCACTCGAGCAGAATGATCGCGGCACCGGCGGCTTCAAGCGTGCGGGCGTCGGCGATCATCTGCGTGGCGCGCGCTTCCTCGCGGCCCTGCACCTTGTAGCCTCCGAAGGCATGGACATGCTGCGGCGTCAGGCCCATGTGCACGCAGACCGGCACGCCACGCTGGACGAGGGCCGTGACGGCCTCGGCGAGCCAGGCTTCGCCTTCCACCTTCACCATCTCGGCACCGGCACGCATCAGACGTGCGGCATGGTCGAGAAGTATCTCGGTGCTGGCATTGCTCATGAAGGGAAGATCAGCCATGACCAGGCTGCCCTGCTTGCCACGCGCGACGGCCGCGGTGTGGTAGCAGATGTCATCGATGGTGACAGGCAGGGTGCTGGTGTGGCCTTGCAGGACCATGCCGAGGGAATCGCCGACCAGCAGTACTTCAATGCCGGCTTCTCCAGCGAGGTGGGCGCAGGTCGCGTCGTAGGCAGTGAGGCAACTGAACGTCTCACCGTCGGCCTTGAGGCGGCGCAGGGTGCTCAGGGTGACGTTTTTCATCAGGAAGCGTACTCGTTGCGGCGCGTGTGCCTTGTCGTGTCCGTGGCGTCGGACGGACGACGTGGCCAGGATCGTCGCAGGCGGGGAGCCATGTGCGCGACCTGACAGGACGAGCCGGTGTTACCAGAAAGTGTTACCGAGCCACGATCAGTGGGCGCATCGGTAACAATGTGGCGAAACTCTACTCCCGAGGCCCGAGGGGGAGCAAGTCATCTCCTTCAACCCGCTGTGCCAGCGTCTCCAGGTCATCTTCGCTCAGGGAGGAAACGCGCACGGGGCCCAGCAGGTCCGCCAGTGGACGCAGCACGAAACCTCGTTTGAGCATCTCGGGGTGCGGCACTGACAGGCGCGGGGTAGCGATGGAGCGATCATCGAACAGTAGAAGGTCCAGATCCAGGGTGCGAGGCCCCCAGTGGCGCAATCGTACGCGACGGTGCTGCTGTTCGAGTGCCTGCAGTTGATCCAGCAGCGCCAGGGGGGAGAGGCGTGTGGTGAGCTCGGCGACGGCATTGACGAAGTCAGGTTGATCCTGAGGCCCGACCGGCTTGCTGGCATACAGGCGCGAGTGGCGCGTGCAGCGGGTCAGCGGCAGGCGGTCCAGCGCCTCAAGTGCGCGCTCGAGTTGAGCGCGCGGATCGTCAAGATTGGCACCGAGGCCGATCAAGGCTGTCGAAGTCATGCGAGGTTCCTGCGTCGGCACGCCAGTGCTCAGCCTTGTCCACGACCATTGCGACGGCGCTTGCCGCGACGTTTGGTGCCCGCCGGCTTGCTGCCTGCCGGCCCCTCATCGGACACGCCTTCGATCATGGCGACCTGAGCACGGGAATCGACTTCCTGGAAGTCGGTCCACCACTTGCCCAGTCCCGGCTTCACTTCGCCGGCGAATTCCCGCAGCAGCAGGAAGTCATAGGCGGCGCGGAAGCGTGGATGCTCGCGGGTCTGGAAGGCGCGCTTGCCACGGCGACGCGGCAGCTTGGCCTGCATGTCCCAGATCTCGCGCATCGGGATGCTGAAGCGCTTCGGAATCGAGGTGTGGTTGAGCTGACGGGCGATCGCCTGCTGAGCCGCCTGGTGGGCTGCCGGGATGTCCGGCATGCCACTGGCGACCAGCTGGTCGGTGCGTGCCTTGACGCCAGGCCACAACAGCGCAGCGTAGAGGAAGGCCGGCGTGACCGGTTTGTCGTCACGGATACGATCATCCGTGCTCGCCAGCGCCTTCTCGATCAGCGGCATGGACCAGTGATAGTGCGCGAAGCTCTCTTCCGTTTCCGGGAACAGCATCTGGAACAGGCCGAACTCACGCAACAGGTGGAACGTTTCCAGAGCGTAGCCGGACATGAACAGCTTCAGCACTTCCTCGAACATGCGTGCCGGCGGAATCTGCAGCAGCAGCGGTGCCAGCTCGTACATCGGTTCGGCGGTGGCTTCCTCGATGTCGAAGTCCAGCTTGCCGGCGAAGCGGACCGCCCGCAGCATGCGGACCGGATCTTCGCGATAGCGCGTTTCCGGGTCACCGATCAGGCGGATCATGCGCGCTTCGATGTCACGCACGCCATGCGCCCAGTCGTGGATCGTGAAGTCGGACACGTCGTAGTAGAGGGCGTTGATCGTGAAGTCGCGGCGCAGCGCGTCCTCCTCGATGGAGCCCCAGACGTTGTCGCGCAGCAGCATGCCATCTTCCGACTGCTGGGTATGCTGGCTCGGCGTGCTGTCGGCAGGCTTGCCACGGAAGGTGGTGACCTCGATCACCTCACGGCCGAAGCGTACATGCACGATGCGGAAGCGTCGGCCAATGATGCGTGCGTTGCGGAACAGCTCGCGGACCTGTTCCGGCGTGGCGTTGGTCGCCACGTCGAAGTCCTTCGGGCGCTCGCCGAGCAGGGCATCACGGATGCAGCCACCGACCAGATAGGCCTGATAGCCGCCGCTCTGCAGGCGATAGAGCACCTTCAGTGCGTTTTCGCTGAGCTGGCGGCGGGACACGGGATGCTCATCCCGCGGTATCACACGCAGGCTGGGCAGGGTGGCCTCGGGCGCGTCAGTTGCATTGAAAAGCGTCTTCAAGCGGTCACCGGGGCGTTGGAGAAAGCGGGTAAATCCTTTGAACATGCAGCGATTCGACTCGTGCGTAGCAGGCCGCCCAGTGTAGCGGAGGGCAGATACCTTGGCAAAGCGCCGGTCTGCCACTGATGGGCCGAGACTGCACTTCAAGGTGCCTGATGAGGGAAGAAATGCCTCTCGGGCAAGGAAAAAGGGAGACCGATTTCTCGGTCTCCCTTTCAGGTAGAGTACACGCATCCTTGAGCAGATGTTCTTTTTCGTGAAGGCGCATCGCCTTGAATACGCACCACAGTCGCCAATCACGCAGACAGATGAAGCTATTGTTGTTATCTGACCGTCTGTTCAGTGACCATCTCGTATTCAAAACAATCTTCCATTCACCGACGGCTGAATAGCCTCCCCCCGCGAGTTGTTGTTGGGTCGGGGGTGATCCGGGGCCGAGTATCTTGTTGTTGTTGGCACTCGAGGCCGGATTCGTCGCGTCCTGGTCAGTAGATTCCGGACTGCCGATATCTTGTTGTTGTTGGTTCGGCGGATGATGACGTGCGGCCGCTTGTTCTTGTTGTGGCTCCAGCATCCGGCCATGAATCTCGGCCGTGCTTGCCTGTCATCATCAATGTCACTCGCTCGACGAATCTTGTTGTTGTTGGTGTCGAGGGTTTTCGAAGCCTTGCGCAATCTTGTTGTTGTTGGACGCGCTTCGTATTTCCGGTTGTTCTTTTTCTTGACCGTGTTATTGCATCGGATGTGCCACAGCTTAAAAAAAACACGTAATTCAGTCATTTAGACATAGGTCGCTGAGACGTGAGGCGTAGGTGAGGCTGAGGTGTTACCTGACGTGGCCATTACCGCGCTGGATGGGGGCACTGTTTGGGGTCGATGGTAACAATTGGTGCGAAGGTCTAACGGAGTGACTCGCAAGCTAATGATTGGGAAGTGTTTTCCGGCATGGATTCGGCACTAAAGTCTAGCGAGACCGGCTGGCTGCCTGCCGAGTCCTGAAGGGTTTGAGTGTTGATGTCTCGAAGACGGCCAGGTGAGTCGTGGGGGCGAGCACCCGCTTGGTGCAATGCGGATGGGGAGCCCGCGGGTCGGCTGGTGATCGTCAGCCTGCCCATGCGCCTGCTTGAGGGAGACATGTGCTGATGATGCCTCAGGACGTCGCGCTGCCACGGCGTGCCTTCTTGCGCGGGATACCCAGCCGCTGACGGCGCTCCCACAGATTCTTGCGGCTGATGCCGAGTCGACGGGCTAGCTCCGTTTCGCTCATGTGGTCCTGATGTTCGAGAACGAAATGCTGGAAGTAGTCCTCGAGGGACAGGTCTTCCTCTTCCGGTGTCGGGGTGGCGAGTGGAGGCGCGGGTCGAGGGGGGGCGGTCTCCCGTGCCGGAGAGGCACCTTCAGCCTGCGGACGCGGTGCTGAAGTGACGGGAGGCGGCTGGTGGGCGAGGGGCTCCTGTGGACGGCCGTCAGCAGTATCGCTTCGCAGGACATGCTCGGCGCGCAGGCCCAGGTCTTCCGGGGCGATGATCCGACGGTCTGCCAGGATCACGCCGCGCTCCAGGGCATTCTCGAGCTCGCGCACATTGCCGGGCCAGCCGTACTGATGGATTTCCTGGCGCGCACGCTGTGACAGCCGCATCCCCTCCCGGGCATGCCGGCGCGCGATGCCCTTCAGCAGGTGTTCGGCCAGTTCCAGCACGTCATCTCCCCGCTCACGCAGCGCAGGCAGGTCAATCTCCATGACGTTGAGGCGATAATAGAGATCCAGGCGGAACTCGCCGGTCGCGGAGAGGCGGTGCAGGTCGCGGTGAGTGGCCGCGATCAGGCGGACATCCACATGGCGCGTCTCGATGGCGCCGACGCGACGTATCTCACCCTCCTGAAGGACACGCAGCAGGCGAGCCTGAGCATCCAGCGGCAGTTCCCCGATCTCATCCAGGAACAGGGTGCCGCCATCCGCGGCTTCGATCAGGCCGGTGCGTGAATTCGTCGCGCCGGTGAAGGCGCCCTTTTCATGCCCGAACAGCTCGGATTCGATCAGGGTTTCCGGAATGGCGGCACAGTTGACGCAGATCAGCGGTGCCTGATGCCGTCCGCTCTGGCGATGAATCGCACGTGCGACCAGCTCCTTGCCGGTACCGGATTCGCCAAGTACCAGTACGGTGACATCCGCGGGGGCCACCTTGCGGATGCGGGTATAGACCTGCTGCATCGCACGGCAGTGGCCGATCATCTCGACCTGCGAGCCGGTGGCTCCGGAATGAGAGGAGGGGCGCGATGAGGGGGACGGCGCATCGTCATTGCGCGGCAAGGCCAGCGCCTCACGTACGCTGCGCGCGAAGGCCTCCTGATCGAAGGGTCTGGGCAGATAATCCGCGGCGCCGGCTTTCAGGCAGGCGATGGCGCCATGCAGGCTGGGGGGATCCGCCAGCAGGATCACCGGGGCAGGGTGGCTGGCCTCGAGAACGGGCTTGGCATGTTCTCCGGCGAGCGCGACATCGCAGATGACCAGTGCAAACTCGCCGGGTTTCTGACGACAGGCGTCTTCAAGTCCATTGGCATGCACCACGCCGTGCCCGTCGCGCTCCAGCAGATGCTGAAGGGCAGTGCGTGTGGCACCTTCCTTTTCGATGATCAGAATCCGGGCCATGGAATGCTATCGCTCGCCTGATGGAGTGCGTGAAGAAACGAGATGGCGCTGATGCCTTGGCTATCTCGTACAAAGTCTCCCCTGTTCCCCGTGGGCTGGCAATCCGACAATCGTGGCTGGCCTGGTCGTCATGGAAATGGCGTGGCCATGCGCAGTGACTGGGCCGCGCCAACGTTCGCGAGCGACCAGCGTGGCGTGGCGTGCGCCAGTTGTTCCGCGGGGCTGGCAGTGGCCAGCTCGGCTGGCGGTGCCTGCCCGAGCAGCGTCAGCGTGTGATGCAGCAGTTGGCGAATGGCGACTTCATCGACCGGCAGGGCCGGGGCCAGGTTCTGCTTGGAGAGCTTCTGCCCATTGTCGGCGGTGATCAGTGGCAGGTGCGTCAGGCGCGGTGTGGGGAGACCAAGGGACGCCTGCAGGAGGCGTTGCCAGGGCGTGTTGTCGAGCAGGTCCAGGCCGCGTACGACGTCGGTGATTCCCTGTTCGGCATCATCCACCACCACGGCCAGCTGATAGGCCCACAGGCCATCGCGACGCTTGAGCACCACGTCGCCGAGTGCCGCCAGTTCCTGCTGGATCGGGCCTTGCAGGCGATCGTGCCAGCCGGCGATGGCGCCGGCTCCACCGAAGCGCTCTGCCGCTCGCACGTCCAGACGCCAGGCGTGCTCGCCAGCGGGTGGCTCATCGCGATCGCGACACCAGCCCGGATAGACCGCGAAGTCCCGCCACTGCTTGCGGGAGCAATCACAGGGATAGGCGATACCCGTGGCCTTGAGCTTCGCGAGCGCCTCGTCGTAGGCGGCATGGCGATCACTCTGATAGCGCACCGCGCCGTCCCAGTGCAGTCCGAAGGCCTCCAGCTGACGCAGGATGGTGTCGGCGCTGCCTACGGGGCAGCGTGGCGGGTCGATGTCCTCGATGCGCACCAGCCATTGGCCAGCGTGATGCCGGGCATCCAGGTAGCTGGCCACGGCCGCCAGCAGCGAACCGGCGTGCAGTGGGCCAGAGGGGGTCGGGGCAAAACGGCCACGGTAGGCGGTGGGCATCGGCAGGGCTCCGGCGTCCGTGATTGGGGAATGTCTGGCTGTGCGGACCCCAACGCATACGGGCACCGCTCCAAGGAGGGTGCCCGTATGGGGGATGAGGTCGACGGCGGGCCGTCGGTTCACCGACAGCGGGGCTTAGCGGCCCAGCTGCTTTTCCTTCAGCTCGGCCAGTGTCTTGCAGTCGACACACTGGGTCGCGGTCGGGCGTGCTTCCAGTCGGCGGATACCGATCTCGACGCCACAGGCTTCGCAGAAGCCGTAATCGTCCTCATCGATGTTCTCGATGGTCTCGTTGATCTTCTTCAACAGCTTGCGCTCGCGGTCACGCGTTCTCAGTTCGAGACTGAAGCCCTCTTCCTGAGTGGCACGGTCTGCAGGGTCCGCGTAGTTGTTGGCATCTTCCTGCAGGTGACGCACGGTGCGATCAACCTCTTCCATCAGCTCCTGTTTCCAGTCCAGCAGGATTTGACGGAAGTGCGCTAGCTGCTTCTCGTTCATGTACTCTTCACCCGCTGCCGGCTCGTACGGGGTGAATTTCTTAAGCGCTTCCGGCTTGGTTTCAGCTACTGGCATGGGACCGCCTCATTCCGCAAGGTGACTTGGGCCGTCGACAGTCTGTTGCACTGCCTCCTTGGCCACGGCGAGGGGGCTGTCCTGACTGCTGCCCTCGCGAGAAGATCAGCTTATTTAGCGTAAAAATGACAAGTTTGCAACCGAACTCCGACGATAGTTTGTGCCGGCTCATGAACAGGCCTGTTCACGCAAACATGCATTTTCCTGTGAAAAGGGGGTGGGAATGGGCCTTGGCAGGTGCCTAGAATGAAGCTTCCGTCACGAGGAGTGCCATCATGCAGTTTGCCCGCCGTCTTGAATCCGTTGCCGCCTTTCGCGTGATGACGCTGCTGGAAGCCGCCCAGGCGCGAGAGGCTGCCGGGCATGATGTCATCCATCTGGAAGTGGGCGAACCCGACTTCCCGACCCCTGCGCCGGTGATCGCGGCCGGTCAGGCGGCATT
This sequence comes from Cobetia sp. 5-11-6-3, assembly GCF_013374055.1. Taxonomy (NCBI): domain Bacteria; kingdom Pseudomonadati; phylum Pseudomonadota; class Gammaproteobacteria; order Oceanospirillales; family Halomonadaceae; genus Cobetia; species Cobetia sp. 5-11-6-3. Next base: position 341,175 of record NZ_BLWJ01000005.1, read on the forward strand.
GGCCGCCGGCCAGACTCGCTACACGCCCGCCTGTGGCCTGCCCGCGCTGCGCGACGCCATCGCGGCAGACTACCAGCGCCGTCACGGTGTCACGGTCTCGCCCTCGCGCATCATCGTCACACCCGGCGCCTCTGGCGCTCTGCTGCTGGCCACCCTGCTGTGTGCCGAGCGCGGTGACAGCGTGCTGATGGCGGATCCGACCTACCCGTGCAATCGCCATTTCATGGGGCTGGTCGATGCCCAGCTCGACGTGGTGCCTGTCAGCGCCGAGAGCGGCTGGCAGCTGACCGCGGAGCTTGCCGATGAGGTCTGGCGCGAGAACACCCGTGCGGTGATGGTGGCATCTCCTTCCAATCCCACCGGGCACGTGTTGTCGCCACAGGAGCTGCAGGCGCTGGGGGAGCTGTGCAGAGCCCGAGACGCTCACCTGCTGGTCGATGAGATCTATCAGGGCCTGACCTATGGCGTGCCTGCACATACGGCGTTGGCGGAATGTCCGGATGCCTTCGTGATCAACAGCTTCTCGAAATATTTCGGCATGACCGGCTGGCGACTGGGCTGGCTGGTGGCGCCGGAAGCGGCGGTCGAGCCGTTGTCGCGCCTGGCCCAGAATGTCTTCCTGGCTGCCTCCACCCCCGCGCAGCATGCGGCGCTGGCGGCCTTCACGCCGGAGTGCGAGGCCGAGCTCGAACGCCGTCGCCAGGTGCTGGAGGCGCGGCGCGGCGTGCTGCTGGCCGGACTCGAACGTCTCGGGCTGGCACCGTCGGTTCCACCGCAGGGCGCCTTCTACGTCTGGCTGGATATCTCGCACTTGAGTCATGACAGCGAGGCCTTCTGCCGTGCCTTGCTGGAGGAAGAGAACGTTGCCATCACGCCGGGGACCGATTTCGCGCTGGCAGATGGACGTCGCCATGTGCGGATCGCCTTCACGGCCGATGAGGCGCGTCTGCGCGAAGCCCTGACGAGACTTGAGCGCTTCCTGGAGCGGCGTGCTGCCCCGGCGGGAGCATCTGCCTGATGCAGTTGACAGGGTTGTATCGTGGTCGGCTGATCCGGCGCTACAAGCGCTTCTTCGCTGAAGTGGAGCTGCTCGAGGGGGAACGGGCAGGCGAGGTGGTGACGGCGCATTGTCCGAATACCGGCTCGATGCGTGCCGTGTGCGTGGAAGGCTGTGAGGTATGGCTGTCACCATCCAACAATCCGAAGCGCAAGCTTGCCTGGACCTGGGAGCTGATTCGCCTGCCCCTGGACCCTCCCGGGGCTGGCGGTCGGCGTGAGGCCTTGGTGGCGGTGCATACCGGACGTGCCAATGCGCATGTCGAGGCGGTCCTGCGGGAGGGTGACTCGTCAGAGTGCCCGCCTGCACTGCATGCTGCGCTGCGTGAGAGAGGGCTGACGAATCTGGCGCGAATCGAGCGGGAGGCGCGGGTCGAGGTCATGCCAGCAGGCAGTGAGGTCGCGGAGCGCTCGCGGCTCGATTTCCAGCTATGGCCGCGCGATGAGCAGGCCGCCTCGATCTATGTCGAGGTCAAGCAGCTCACCCTGCGTGAGCCGGATGGGCATGGGTATTTTCCGGACTCGGTCAGTACGCGCGCGCGCCGTCACCTTGCCAGTCTTGCCGCGCTGGTCGCGGCCGGTCATCGCTGTGTGCTGGTGTTCTGCGTCGCGCACGATGCCATCGAGGATGTCGCGCCGGCGGCTCACCTGGACCCGGCCTATGCCGAGGCCTTCGCCGCGGCCCAGGCCGCCGGTGTCGAGGTGCTGGCGCTGAGGATGCAGGTCGCACTGGCGCCCTGTCACGATGACGCGAGGCAGCCGCTCTGGCAGGCGTCGTTGACCCTCAAGGAGGTGCTGCCGCTGCACGAGGCGCGCTTCTGCGGGTAACGCCTGAGCTCACTCTGATCATCGCGGGGCACTTCAGTGCCGACTCTTCAGCACCAGCTGCGCCGGCGAGCCGTCAGGCCGCTCGATCGTCACGTCCAGCGCGGTCAGTCGCTGCCCCGTGCAGGGGCCACTGAGGCACAGGCCCTGCTGCGGCTCGAAGCAGGCCTGGTGACGATGACACAGGATCAGTCCGCCGGTGGCGTCCAGATAGGGGTCGCGGTGTTCGCGCTCGTCGTGGGCGGGGTCAGCGATCAGGCGGCTGCCGCGGTGCGGACAGGCGTCGAGATAGGCGTGCAGTCCATCGGCCAGCCGGATCAGCATGGCCGGGCGGCCATCCTCGAGCCTGATCGGCAGGCTGCAGCCGATGCGCAGCTCCGGCAGTGGCAGGCGGAGCAGGCGGCGTGTCATGCGGGTCTCCTCTGAGTGGGCGAGAGGCGTTGGTGAAGAACGCGGTGCGTTCGGGCATCAGGGGGCTCGCATCGGGTATCATGGGGCAATGACGGCCAGCAGGGAATGCTCGGCTGCCGCTGGCAGTGCTCGACCTTCCGTGCGCGATGGACTGTGTCGCCGTTGGCCATTATCGCCTTTCTTCACGCCTGGTTATCTTCATGTCGCTATTTCATCGTCCCGCCTTCCTCCGTCCTGCCCCAGCTGGGCAGGCAGGCCTCACGCGTCGCCAGTTGCTGGCTGGCTTGGTCGCCGGCGCCGGCGGTCTCTCGTTGCTGGGGAGCGGGGCGCTGCAGGCGGCTCAAGCGCCGCCGGGGCCGCTTCCGCCTTTGCCTGCCTGGCATGATCCCGACGCCTCACATCCGTTGCTGGGCAGCATTCTCGTGGCGCAGGGCAATCGACGCCTGTCACCGGCGGCACTGGTGGACTGGGCGCAGGCGCATCCGCTGGTGCTGCTGGGAGAGCATCACGACAACCCGGATCATCATCTGTTGGAGCGCTGGCTGATCGATGCACTGGCGGCACGTCGTCAGTTGGGTGGCGTGGCAATGGAAATGCTGGATTCCCGTCAGGATGCGGCGCTGTCACTGGTCAATCGCACCTCGCTGGCCGTGGCGGGCCTGCCGGATGAGGAGCTGATGCGCCTGCTGGCATGGGATGCACGCTGGAACTTCACCGATTACTCGAGCGTGTTGCGTGGTGTGCTGGACAGCGGCGCCCCCCTGTCGTCCGCCAGTCTGACCAGAGAGCAGGTGCGCGCGGTGATGGCCCAGGGCCAGACGGCGCCAGCACTGCCGGAGGCCGTGCTGAGGCTGCAGCGCGAGGCGCTGGATGAAGGCCACTGTGGTCTGCTGGGGGCAGAGCGCCTGGATGGTCTGCTGCGTGCCCAGCTGGCGCGTGATCAGCAGATGGCGGAGCGTCTCGAGGCGCTGGCCAATCGCGATGCCACGGCGTTGCTGGTGGCCGGCAGTGGCCATGCGCGTCGCGATATCGGCGTGCCGCGCTGGCTGACCCGGGATTCGCTCTCCATCGCACTGATGCCGGTGGCCTGGGGGGAGGAAGGTCAGCCGCTGACCCAGCTCGATGACTATCTTCCGGAAAGTGCGGGGGCGGCCCCGGCGTACGACCTGGTGTGGTTCACCCCGGCCGTCGCTCAGACGGAGGATGCCTGCGCGGGACTGCGTGAGGCGGCGGATATCGCCACGCCGGATCTGCCGGGCTGAGAAAGCGGGCCGGGCGAGCAACGCTGGCATGAAAAAAGGCACCTCCTGTGAGGTGCCTTTTGCGTTCTTGCATCGCGTCGCTCAGTCGGGCTGCGCTCAGCCGCTCTTGACGTCGACCTGGCCTTCCGCGCGACGACGGGCCGCTTTCTGCGGCGTGGCATCCCCGTCGGCGTCATTGGCCTGGCTGTCGTTGCTGCCGGCCTGCTCGCGGAAGCGATCCTCGATATACGTGATACGAGTGCGTCCGTGGGGCACCGGCTTGAAGTCGGCATCGACACTGACCAGCACGATGCGGTCGATGGTCAGGATGCGTTCACGCGTGATCTTGTTGCGGATCTCGACGCACAGCGAGATGGACGTGCGGCCAAAGGCGCTGGCGGTGATGCCCAGCTCGATGATATCGCCCTGGCGCGCACTGGAGACGAAGTTGATCTCCGACATGAACTTCGTCACCACGCGGGAAGTCCCCAGCTGGACGATGGCGTAGATGGCCGCTTCTTCGTCGATCCAGGCCAGCAGACGTCCACCGAACAGGGTGCCGTTGGGGTTGAGGTCTTCGGGCTTGACCCATTTGCGGGTATGGAAGTTCATGCACTCTCTCCTCGGGATGCCGGCGCACCTCACCGGAAGTGCGAGCCGTGATCCTCAGCTGCGTTTACCCCGAAAGTATATAGACTTTAGTTGCGACTGTCTGTGCATGGCCCGGATAGCGCAACGCTATCGCGCCGCGGGGAGAGCGCGGGGAGAATTGGCGGCGTCATGACGCGAAACGGCCGGCAGGGACTCCCTGTCGGCCGTCTTTCCAAAGGCGGTGTGGCGAGTGTGATCAGCGCTTGTCGGGCGGACAGTTGTCGCGGCAGACGCGGAAGATGGCCACCTCTCCGAACAGATTCGGCCACCAGGTCGCCGCCGGATGTGGCTCGTGATCGCCATTGCCGACTGCGCGGTCGATGATCTTGAGGCCCTGGGCACGACACAGCCGCTCGAAATCCGCAAAGGTCGAGAGGTGGATGTTGGGGGTGTCGTACCAGGCGTGCGGCAGTGACTTGGAGACCGGCATGCGCCCCTTGAGCCCCAGGTGCAGGCGGTGACGCCAGTAGGCGAAGTTGGGGAAGGTGATGATGGCTTCACGTGAGACGCGCATCATCTCTTCCAGCGCACGATCCGGACGGCGCAGTACCTGCAGGGCCTGGGACATCACCACGCGATCAAAGGTGTCATCGGCGAAATTGGCCAGACCATCATCGACATTCTGCTCGATGACGTTCACGCCGCGCGCCACGCAGGCGCTGATGTTGTCGGGATCGATCTCCAGTCCGTAGCCGAATACCCCCTTGGTCTCCTTGAGCGAGGCCAGCAGGGTGCCATCCCCACAGGCGAGATCCAGCACGCGGCCACCTTCGGGAATCCAGTCGTGGATCTGGGCGAGGTCGTTACGCATGGCTGGCCTCCTGGGGAGCGGTGTGCAGGGGAGAGGCTGCTTTGCAGGCCTTGTCGTATGCGCGGGTCAGGAAGTTGCCCAGCACTGCCTGATAGCGCTCTCCCGGCAGCAGGAAGGCGTCATGGCCGTGAGGAGAATCGATGTTGGCATAACTGACGTTCTTGCCGGCATGGATCATGGCGTTGACCAGCTCGCGCGAGCGTGAAGGAGCGAAGCGCCAGTCGGTGGTGAAGCTGACGACGAGCACCGGGCAGCTGATCGGTGCCATGGCCGCGGCCAGATCATCGCCGGCCGTGGCGGCGGGATCGAAGTAATCGAGTGCCTTGGTCATCAGCAGGTAGGTGTTGGCATCGAAGGCGGTGGAGAAGGTATCGCCCTGGTGGCGCAGATAGCTCTCGACCTGGAAGTCGACGTCGTAACCGAAGTTGAGGCGGTCCTGACGCAGGTCGCGCCCGAACTTGGTGCCCATCGAATGCTCGGAAAGATAGGTGATGTGACCGACCATGCGCGCCAGCTTGAGGCCGCGCTTGGGCACGGCATCGACACGCGAGTACCAGCCGTCATGGAATTCCGGGTCAGAGCGAATCGCCTGACGCGCGACTTCATTGAAGGCGATGTTCTGCGCCGAGAGTTTCGGCGTGCAGGCGATGATGGCGACATGACCGACGCGATCAGGGTGGTCCATCACCCACTGCAGCGCCTGCATGCCACCCAGCGAGCCACCGACCACCGCCGCGAAGCGGGTGATGCCGAGAGACTCGGCGAGGCGCTTCTGGCTCTCGACCCAGTCCGGCACGGTCACCAATGGGAAGTCAGGCCCCCATTGCTCGCCCGTCTCCGGGTTGATCGAGGTCGGGCCGGTACTGCCGTGGCAGCCGCCGATGTTGTTCAGCGCGATGACGAAGAAGCGCGAGGTATCAATGGGCTTGCCGGGGCCGATGTAGTCGTCCCACCAGCCAGGCTTGCGGTCGCTCATGGCGTGATAGCCAGCCGCATGATGGTGGCCGGTGAGGGCGTGGCAGATCAGGAGGGCGTTGCTGGCGTCCGCGTTCAGCTCGCCGTAGGTCTCGTAGACCAGCGAGTACTGCTCGAGGCGTCTGCCGCAGGCCAGCTCCAGCGGGGTATCGAAGTGGGCAGTCTGAGGCGTGACGAGACCGACCGAATCCGGGGGCAGGGAATCAGGCATCGTGGTGAAGGTTTCCAGCATCATGTCCAGCAGAGTGTTCGGGGCAAGGCCCGTGTCCGGGGCGCGAAGCCGCGGTGATGCGCCTTGTGGGCGTCTCGTGCACCGTGGTTCTGGCTTCGGCCGAGGGCTCACTCTAGCACAGCGTGCGCACGCGTGATCCAGTGACACACGATGCAAGAGCGCCCGCCACGGGAGTCCGTGGCGGGCGCTGATCTCGTCGGCCTGCGCCTTGGGCGCGTGCGAGCCATCCTGGCTGGCGGAGCGCCGGCTTAACTGAAGGCGCTGCGCAGCATGCCCAGTGACGGCAGGGTCTGGTTGATCAGGCTGCCGACCAGATTGAGTGCGATGAACACGAAGATCGGCGACAGATCGAGCATGCCGATCGACGGGATCACCTTGCGCACCGGCTTCATGATCGGATCGACCAGCTGATGGACCAGGATGGCGCCCGGGTGGTTGGCCTGGGGGGCGACCCACGACAGGATGATCATCGCGATCAAGGCGAAGAAGTAGATGTTGATGATGCTGTCGAGCATGGTGCCCAGTGCCGTCAGCGCGATGAAGCCGATCGGCAGCATGCCGCCGAACAGCGCGCCGATGGCGACCAGCACCAGGCTGACGACGATGAAGGCGGCCGCCAGCGTGGCGATGTCGAAGCGCCCCAGCGGGCGCAGGATGCCCTGCAGCGGTGCCACCAGCGGATTGGTCGCCTTGACCACCGACTGGGTGACCGGATTGTAGAAATCTGCACGAGACAACTGCAGCAGGAAACGCAGCATCAGTATATAGACGAACAGTTGCAGCAGGATGGTGACCAGCTGAAGTCCGATGTTACCCATAGCACCCATGGGGCCTTCCTTAAGACGGTGAGTTGAGGACGCGAATCTGGTGTCGGCGTGTCATGCCATCAGCATGCCAATCCGAGATGAACGCAGCATGATGGCGGTTTCCCGAGTGGGCTGCCAGTCAGGCGCTCTGCACGCTGCCACTCGTGGCGTGGCAATCCCGCCACAGGGGTTACTGGTCCAGCTCACGCGCCAGCTCTGCAGCCCTTGCGCTGGACGCCTTGGCCGCACGGCTGACGATCTCGCGCAGGCCATCTCCCTCGAAGCTGTTGATGGCACGTTCGGTGGTGCCATTCGGCGAGCAGACACGGCGACGCAGCTCTGCCGGCTCGTGCTCGCTGGTGAAGGCCATCTGCGCGGCGCCGCGTCCGGTCTGGATCGCCAGTCGGCGCGCCGTCTCGGCATCCAGTCCCAGTTCGATACCGGCGGCTTCAAGCGCTTCGATGAACAGGAAGAAGTAGGCCGGGCCGGATCCGGAAATCCCGGTGACCGCTTCCAGCAGACCTTCTTCCTCGACCCATTCGACGATACCGACCGCGGTCAGCATCTCGTCCATCAGCGCACGTTGCTCATCGGTCACGCGCGAGGTGGCGTAGAGGCCGCTGGCACCGACGCCCACCAGCGAGGGGGTATTGGGCATGCAGCGGATGATGGCAAGCTCTCCCCCCAGCCAGCGCTCGAGACTGTCGCAGGTGATGCCGGCCGCGACCGAGATGACCAGCGGCTTGCGCTCCTGTACGGCAGGCGCCAGGGCCTGGCAGACGTCATGCATCATCTGGGGCTTGACGCCCAGCACGATGACATCGGCACGTGCGACGGCGTCAGCGTTGTCCTGGGTCGTGGTCACGCCGTAGCGTTGCTCGAGCGCCTCGAGGGTATCGCGTGAACGGGCCGTCGCGATGATGCGGTCTGCCGGATAGCCGGCCTCGATCATGCCGCCGAAGATGGCGCTGGCCATGTTGCCGGCACCGATGAAGGCGATGGTGCGGGGAGTGGCGGAGGTCTGGTGCGTCATGCGGTGCTCCTGATCGTTCGGATGGGATGGGCCGGCGAGCGGTGAGTCTGTGCACTTTACCGCGGCTGCTTCGCGAGAGTGACGTTCGTGGCAGTGAACCGTGCGTCCGAGGCTGCCGGAGGTGACTCGTCCGCGGGCTGCGCATGCGTCAGTGGCGTGCGTGAATCGTGTGCGGGCGGCGTCAGTGAGTGGTCTCAGTGGGCGCTGGAATAGTCACGCGCTCCGAAGAGGGCCGTGCCGAGACGGACCAGCGTCGCGCCTTCGGCGACGGCGGCCTCGAGATCACCACTCATGCCCATGGACAGGGTGTCGAGCTTGGCCTGAGGGTAGCGGGCCGCGGGGAAGCGAGCCTGCAGCTGCTCCAGCAATACGCGCAGTGTCCTGAAGGGCGCCTGCCTTTCCTGCAGGTCAGCCTCGGATGAGGCGGGGGCGGGAATCGCCATCAGGCCTCGCAGTCGCAGGTTGGGCAGTGCCAGCACCGTCTCGGCCAGGGCAATCAATTCCTCGGGTGTGACGCCTGCCTTGGTGGCCTCGCCGGAGACGTTCACCTGCAGACAGATGTCGAGTGGCGGCAGGGTCTCGGGGCGTTGCTCGCTCAATCTGCGAGCCACCTTCTCACGCTCGACGGCATGTACCCAAGAGAAGTGTTCGGCAATCGCGCGGGTCTTGTTGGACTGGATGGGGCCGATGAAGTGCCATTCGATATCGGTGAGGTCCGACAGCGCCTGCTGCTTGTCCAGCGCTTCCTGCAGATAGTTCTCGCCGAAGGCCCGCTGGCCATTGCGCCAGGCAGCACGAATCATCCGGTCGGGCTTGGTCTTGCTCACCGCCAGTATCCGGGCTGCCTCTACGTTGCGTTTACTTGCCAGCAGTGCCTTTTCCAGCCGCGCACGGGCCTCTAGGATACACTGAGTAACACAAGCTTCGTCGTCGGGGACTGCAGTCATGCGGCTCGGCTCCAGAATTTGCGAAATATCTTCACGGTTGATGGCTCGGCGTCGTGGGCGCCACCGGTAGTATGGGCTGGATAGGGCGTTCGTCATGATATCCACCGCACCATCTGCTGAAGAGCCACATCACACTTACACCCGAGTCCACGGGACTCGTTGGTACAAGAGCTTCGGTCTTCGCGAGGGATCTGCATGGATATTACCGAACTGCTGGCTTTTTCGGCAAAACAGAACGCATCGGATCTGCACCTGTCCGCCGGCCTGCCACCGATGATTCGCGTCGATGGTGACGTACGACGCATCAACGTCCCTTCGATGGATGACAAGCAGGTGCGTGCGCTGATCTACGAGATCATGAACGACAAGCAGCGTCGCGACTTCGAGGAGTTTCTCGAGACGGATTTCTCCTTCGAGGTGCCGGGCGTCTCGCGCTTCCGTGTCAATGCTTTCCACCAGGGGCGGGGGGCGGGTGCCGTCTTCCGTACCATCCCGTCGGAAGTGCTGACGATGGAAGACCTGGGGCTCGGCGAGGCGTTTCGCAAGATGTGCATGCTGCCGCGTGGCCTGATTCTGGTCACCGGCCCGACGGGGTCGGGCAAGTCGACCACGCTGGCGGCAATGGTCGATTACATCAACGAGAACAAGTACGACCACATTCTCACCATCGAGGACCCGGTCGAGTTCGTCCACCAGTCCAAGCGTTGCCTGGTCAACCAGCGTGAAGTGCATCGTGACACCCACGGCTTCGCGCCGGCTCTGCGTTCGGCATTGCGTGAGGACCCGGACGTCATTCTGGTCGGCGAGCTGCGAGATCTCGAGACCATCCGTCTGGCACTGACGGCCGCCGAGACCGGGCACCTGGTCTTCGGCACCCTTCACACCACCTCGGCGACCAAGACCGTCGACCGCATCATCGACGTCTTCCCGGGCGAAGAGAAGGCGATGGTGCGTTCGATGCTGTCCGAATCCCTGCAAGGGGTCATCGCGCAGACGCTGCTCAAGAAGGTGGGCGGCGGGCGCGTGGCAGCGCACGAGATCATGCTTGCCACTCCTGCCATCCGCAACCTGATCCGTGAGGACAAGGTGGCGCAGATGTATTCCTCCATCCAGACCGGTGGTGCGTTGGGGATGCAGACGCTGGATTCGGCGCTGACGCGACTGTTGGCCGAGGGGCTGGTGACCAGCGAAGACGCGCAAGCGAAGGCCAAGGGGCTGCTGGGATAGTGCGCGACGGCCGTGCAGTGGTGTTGCCAGACGACATCAGTGACAGGGCAATGCCCATGGCCGAATCCAGGTCGAGACAGGCGAGACGGCACGCCTGAAGACCATCACGGGCGTTGTCTTCGTCGGGACGGATGGTCGTTGCGATAAACGATAATAAAACCGTAGTTTGAATGTGACTTCACAGAGTGGATCGGGACACGGCTCATGACTCCTCATGAATGGCTGCAGGAACTCCTGCAGTTGATGGTCAGCAAGGGCAGCTCGGATCTTTTCATCTCGACGGGGACTCCGCCGCAGATGAAGGTCAACGGGCGAATGGCGGCGCTGGGTGACAAGAAGCTCGGTGTCGATCAGGTGCGAGAACTGGTGCTTGCGCCGATGAGCGACATGCAGCGAGAGCGCTTCGAACAGGAGCGTGAGGCCAATTTTGCCCATAGTTTGCCGGGGGTGGGGCGTTTCCGGATCAGCGCCTTCTATCAGCGTAGCCAGATGGGCATGGTCATCCGTCGCATCCAGCTGTCGATTCCCAGCCTGGAAGAACTGCGCCTGCCGGAAATCATCAAGAGTCTCTCGGAGACCAAGCGTGGTCTGGTGATCTTCGTCGGGGGCACGGGTGCCGGCAAGTCGACCTCGCTGGCGTCGATGATCCAGCACCGCAACCAGACCTCAAGTGGCCATATCATCTGCATCGAGGATCCGATCGAGTACATCCATCCCCATCAGCGCTCCATCGTGACCCAGCGCGAAGTGGGGATCGACACCGAGTCCTTCGAGGTGGCGCTGCGCAACACGCTGCGCCAGGCGCCGGACGTGATCATGATCGGCGAGATCCGTTCGCGTGAGACCATGGAGCATGCGCTGACCTTTGCGGAAACCGGTCACCTGTGTCTGGCGACCTTGCACGCCAACAACGCCAACCAGGCGCTGGATCGCATCATCCACTTCTTCCCGGAAGAGCGTCACGAACAGGTATGGATGGACCTGTCACTGAATCTCAAGGGCATCGTGGCCCAGCAGCTGCTGCCTCACAAGAGTGGCAATGGCGCACAGCGAGTGCCGGCCATCGAGGTGATGCTGCGCTCGCCGCTGATCGTCGATCTGATCCGCAAGGGGGCGGTGGTGGAGATAAAGGACGTGATGAAGCGCTCCCAGCAACAGGGCATGATGACCTTCGATCAATCGCTCTATGCGTTGCATCAGCAGGACCTGATCACCGAGGAGGTGGCATTGGCGCATGCCGATTCCGCCAATGACCTGCGTCTGATGATCAAGTTCGGCGATTCCGACAGTGCTCAGGAAGCGCAACTGGATGTGATGAATGCCGCCAGTCGCTTCTCGCTGCAGGACGACGATGGCTGAAGTCCGTGGAGAATCTGGCCTGCGACGGTAGATGTCTCAGGTACTCGACGAAGCCGCGCTTCTGTTTTGCCAGGAGCGCGGCTTTTTCATGTCTGCGCGCGATGGGTCAGCGTGCGTAGAGGCCCCCCAGGACTCTGGGGCCGCGTGCTCCCGTCACGCTGATGAGATTGCCGGGGCGCTCCAGCACTCTGCGGGCGGCCAGCCACGCGAAGGCGCTGGCTTCGAGGAGATCGGCATTCCAGCCAAGCGAGGCGCAGGTGGCCAGGCCGGTGGGGTGGCTTGCATGCGCAAGGCGCTGTTCGAGCGCGGCCATCAGGGCGGTGTTGCGCGCTCCGCCACCACAGGGTGTCAGTCCCGCCAGTGATACGCCGGTATGCTCAAGTGCACGCGCGATGCTCTCTACCGTCAGACTCAGCAAGGTGGCCTGCACATCGACAGGGGCCTCGCTGCCTGTCAGGTGCTGCTCCAGCCAGCCGAGATGGAAGTCCTCGCGTCCGGTACTCTTCGGCAGCGGTCGAGTGAAGTAATCCGCGCTGAGCAGACGATCCAGCAGCTCCTCGATGACATGGCCGCTGGCGGCCCAGCTGCCCTGAGGATCAATCGCGGCCCCCTGATGGCGTGCATGCCAGGCATCCAGCAGGCAGTTGGCCGGGCCGGTATCAAAGCCGATCACTGCCGCCTGCGAGTCCAGTGGCGGGAGCAATGTCAGGTTCGCGATCCCCCCCAGGTTCAGCAGTCCCCGCCACTGGTCTGGCTGAGCGAACAGCGCTGAGTGAAATGCCGGCGCCAGAGGCGCTGCCTGCCCACCGGCCGCCAGATCCCTGCGGCGGAAGTCTGCCACCACGGGGATGCCGGTCAGCTCGGCCAGCAGGCTGGGGTTGTCGAGCTGCAGGGTGTAAGGCGTCTGACAGGGCTGATCGCTGAAGCCATGCGGGCGGTGCTCGATGGTCTGTCCATGGCTGCCGATGGCGCGAATGTCTTTCGGTTCCAGTCGCTGGCGAGACAGCAGCTGGCGGATCGCGTCGGCGGCCAGTTCGGCCAGCGCCTGCTCGGCTGCGGCAAGATCACGAAAATGCGCATGGTCCTCGTGCATCAGACGCCAGAGGCGAGTGCGCAGGGGGTCCGGAAGCGGCAGATCCAGACCGTCGATGAAGCGGATGTGCTCGCGCAGCGCAATGCAGTCCTGATGGGGTTCGATATCGAGCAGGGCGACATCGAGGCCGTCGAGGCTGGTGCCTGTCATCAGGCCGAGGTAAAGCGCCATGGAGATCTCCCGGGCAGTGAAACGTGGGTCAGCGAGTCTGCCGTGCGCCCCCGAGTCGCGGAAGTCTGGTTGGCATCCTCATGGCCAGAGGCGGAGCAGGGGTGCATGGTCTGCGTGTCATGCTAACATTCTCGGCCAACATGCCCCGTTACGAGGGGAGCAGCAACGGTCAGAGAGGGCAGGATGAGCGACAAGTCAGTAGTGGAAGCGCTGGAGATCATCAAGCGCGGTACCGATGAGGTGCTGGTCGAGGAAGAGCTGATCAAGAAGCTCGAGTCCGGACGCAAGCTCAGGGTCAAGGCGGGTTTCGATCCGACGGCGCCGGACCTGCACCTCGGGCATACCGTGCTGATCAACAAGCTGCGTCAGCTGCAGGATCTTGGCCACGAGGTCATCTTCCTGATCGGGGACTTCACCGGACGCATCGGTGATCCGACCGGCAAGAGCGTGACGCGCAAGCCGCTGACCGAAGAGGACGTGAAGGCCAATGCCCTGACGTATCAGGAGCAGGTCTTCAAGATTCTCGACAAGGACCGCACGCGAATCGCCTTCAACTCCGAATGGATCAGCAGGCTCTCTGCCAGCGACATGATTGAACTGGCGGCTTCCAGCACGGTGGCTCGCATGCTCGAGCGGGATGATTTCGACAAGCGTTACACCGGCAACCAGCCGATCTCCATTCACGAGTTCCTCTATCCCCTGATCCAGGGCTATGACTCCGTGGCGCTGGAGGCGGATATCGAACTCGGCGGTACCGATCAGAAGTTCAACCTGCTGATGGGCCGTGAGCTGCAACGCCAGCGTGGCCAGGAGCCGCAGGTCGTGATCACCATGCCGATCCTCGAAGGTCTGGATGGCGTGCAGAAGATGTCCAAGTCGCTGGGCAACTACATCGGTATCAATGACCGTCCGGGCGAGATGTTCAACAAGATCGTCTCCATGCCGGACTCGCTGATGTGGCGTTACTTCGAGCTGCTCTCGCTGCGCCCCATGGAGGAAGTGAAGGCGCTGATGGCCAGCATCGAGAATGGCGCCAATCCGCGCGACATCAAGATGGAGCTGGCTCGGGAACTGGTGGCGCGTTTCCACGATGAAGAGGCGGCTGCCACGGCTCACCTCTCCAGTGGCAACCAGCTGGCAGAAGGTGAGCTGCCGGCGGACATGCCGGATGTCACCGTGAGCCTTGAAGGGGCAGAGGTCGCGCCGATCGCCGCCGTGCTCAATCGTTCAGGTCTGGCCAACAACAGCGCCCAGGCCAAGGACATGCTCAAGAATGGTCGCGTGAAAGTCGATGGAGACGTGATCGAGCCTTCCTACATGGCGCCTTTCGATACGGCCATCGTCATCCAGGCTGGCAAGAAGCGCTACGCACGTGTGACGGTGACTCGCTGATCCGACGCGAGATGTCTGACCGACCATTCGGCCCCGCCATTTCTGGCGGGGCCGAATGTGTTTCTGGCCAGGGAAGAAAGGTGTCAGCAAGCGACGGCGAGACGAGGTCATAGGAGCAAGAAGAGGTGATGAGAGAATAGGTGTCGCCCGCATGTCCTCGAAATGACAATCGATGGAAAAAGCCCTTGCCCTCAGCCCGGTTCGTGCGTAAAGTACGCATCCGCTGCCGGGGACGCATGGCGTTACCAGCGGTGAAAGAGGTTTGCAGGTGATTGTTTTGTTTGATGTTTTTGAAGTCCGCTTCCAAATCATCGATTGACAATCCCGGGCGATTCGCTAGA
>NZ_BLWJ01000006.1:0-227761 GCF_013374055.1 Cobetia sp. 5-11-6-3
CGAACTCGGAAGTGAAACCGCTTAGCGCCGATGGTAGTGTGGAGTTTCTCCATGTGAGAGTAGGTCATCGTCAGGCACTTATACTGAACCGCCCCTGCAGCCCAGCTGTAGGGGCGGTTCTCTTTGTGCGCGGAAAAAGTGATGCTCGGCAAGAGTCGTGTGCGAGACAAAAGCTGCGCTGAGTAAAGAGTGCTGAGCCGGGCGTGCTGGGAACACGCGATGAGAAAAGGTCACGCGTCCCTAGGGTAGCGTTTCTCCCTGTAAGAGTAGCGGATGGCCGCCCCGATCCTCGTCAGGCACTTATACTGAACCGCCCCTGCAGCCCAGCTGCAGGGGCGGTTCTCTTTGTGCGTAGGAAAAAGTGGTGCTCGGAGAGGTGCACGCACTGCGTGAGAGGGGAGAGATAGGAGATAGCTCTGCCTGGACGGTGTTTCTCCCTGTAAGCGTCGCGGATGGCCGCCCCACGACCGTCATGAAAAGCTCGTCAGGCACTTATACTGAACCGCCCCTGCAGCCTTGCTGCAGGGGCGGTCTGCGTTGGGGCATCGAGGTGGGCAGAGTACGGTAAAGCGGGAGGCGCTTCGTCGAGGTAGTGACGCACTGATATGCAGAACCGCCGGGAGAGCGGGTGTGGACAGGTGGGCGCCAACCAGGAAAACAAGTTGTCCACACCCCCTGGCGGCGTGAGAGCGCCCCGACTTACGAGGCAACTGTCGCTGTTACATGGCGCTGTCCCGGAAAAGCGGCAGGGTCTTGGTGGACATCGGACTCGCTAGAGGCTGACGCGAAGACGCCCTGCCACACAGTGCGTGGCAGGGCGTCTTGAGTTGCCTTCACTGATCAAATGAAGGTGCTACGGATCAGTGGCAGAGCCGTGGTTCATGACCTGGCCAGCCAGAACCACCAGACGATGGCAGCGATCAGGCCAAGCCCTATCAGGTTGACGAGTATGCAGATCATGCTGACTCTCCTTGTGGCATGGTGGAAGAATTTCCTGTGCTGTCCGTACGTGACCGAGCTGCCCCCGGGGGAGTGAACCCCCGCAGGCGGTTGGCGTTCGTCACGACCGTCACGGAAGACAGTGACATGGCCAGCCCGGCGATCACCGGCGACAACAGCATGCCGGTGAAGGGATAGAGAATGCCTGCCGCAATCGGAATGCCGATCAGGTTGTAGCCGAAGGCACCCACCAGGTTCTGCTTGATGTTGCGCAGCGTGGCCTGGCTGATCGCGATCGCGTCCGCGACCCCTGCCAGGGAGGGCTGCATCAGCGTGATGCCGGCCGTCTCTATGGCGACATCAGTACCTTCACCCATCGCGAAGCCGACATCGGCCAGCGCCAGCGCCGGCGCATCATTGATGCCGTCGCCGACCATTCCCACCACATGGCCTTCCTGTTGGAGGCGGGCGATCTCATCGTGCTTGTCATCCGGTGAGACGCCGGCACGATAGTCATCGATCCCGGTCTCACGGGCCACGGCAGCGGCCGTGTGCTGATTGTCACCGGTCAGCATGATCACCTTGAGGCCAACGGCATGCAGGCGAGCGATGGCGTCGCGGCTATCGTCACGCAGCGGGTCGGCCAGCCCGAAGACGGCGATCAATGCATTGTCACGTGCCATCAGGATCACGGTGCGGGCATTGTCTTCCAGCGACGTGATCTGCTCACTCAGCGGTGCAAGGCTGATACCTGCATCCTCCAGCATGGCAGCGTTGCCCATGCGCCAGGTGCGGCCTGCATCGTCCTGAGCCTGAATGCCGCGCCCGCTGATGGTCTGGTAGTCATTGAAGGCCTTGCTGCGCGAGGCCTCGGGACGCTGTGCTTCGATATGTGCCAGCAGCGCGGTGGCCAGGGGGTGCTCGGAGCCCCGCTCCAGGGCATGGGCGGCATCCAGCACCTCCTGCTCGCTTTCCCCCGAGACCCGATGCGTTTCAGTGACTTCCGGCTTGCCGCGCGTCAGGGTACCGGTCTTGTCGACCACGAGTGCCGTCAGGCGACTGGCGGTTTGCAGGGCCTCACCGCTGCGCACCAGCACACCATGCTCTGCCGCCTTGCCGACCCCGATCATGGTCGAGATCGGCGTCGCCAGACCCAGTGCACAGGGGCAGGCGATGACGAGAACCGCCGTCGCGACCACCAGCATATGCACGCCAGTCGGGGCGGGCCCGACGTTGAACCAGAGGAGCGCCGCGACAATGGCGATGATCATCACGCTGGGCACGAATACGCCGGAGATGGTATCGGCCAGCCGTCCGATCGGGGGGCGCGAGTTCTGCGCCTGACGCACCTGACTGATGATGCGGCCCAGGCGTGTCTCGCTGCCGATGCGCTCGACTTCGAAGACCAGACTGCCACGCGTGTTGAGCGTGCCGGCAGCCACGTCATCGCCGACACCACGTGAGACAGCCAGCGGCTCACCGCTCAACATCGATTCATCGATGTGGCTCTGTCCTTCGATCACCTTGCCATCCACCGGGATGCGCTCACCGGGGCGAATACGCACGTGGTCACCGCTGCGTACGTCGTTGACATCGATCTCGCGCTCTTCGCCCTCGCGAATGACCCGAGCGGTACGGGTCTGCAGATCCAGCAGCGCGCGCAGTGCTTTCTGTGTACGCCCGCGGGCTCTGACCTCCAGTGCCTGACCAAGACTGATCAGGCCGATGATCATGGTCGAGGCTTCGAAGTAGAGGCCTCGCGCCGCCTGGGGCACCGTCTCGGGGAAGATCAGCACGCCCATGGAATAGAGCCATGCCGCCCCGGTACCGAGTGCCACCAGCGTGTCCATGTTGGCCTGATGATGGGTGAAGGCCTTCCAGGCGCTGGTGAAGAAGCTGCGTCCTGCGGTGGCGAGCACACCCAGCACCGCGACCCCGATGGCCAGCCACACTCCACGTTCGAGACCTTCGAAGCCGGGATGATGGAAGAACATGCTGATCATCAGCGGGATACCGATGCCCAGTGACAGCACGCTGTCACGGATGCGAGAGCGATATTCCTGGTCAGCCTCTTCCTGCTGTTGCGCGTCATTGGCGCCCGGGTCTTTCACCACGCTTGCCCCATATCCCACGTCTTCGATGGCCGCGATGATCTCGGTGGTCGCAAGCTGGCTTTTGACCTGTGCCGTGCGCGAAGCGAAGTTGACCTCGGCATGTTCCACGCCATCCAGGCCATCCAGTGTCTTCTGGATAGTGGCGACACAGCTGGCGCAGGTAATGCCGGACAGCGAGAGCTCAAGACTTCCGCTATCCGTCGGGCTGGCCGGAGAGGGTTCTGCTGCCGATGGAGCCGCCGTTGCGTGATCCTCCGTGGTGTCGTCGGACTCAGTGAGATCCGCTGATGTGTCGCCCTCGGCAGGAGGTTCCAATGCATAGCCCGCCTCGACGACAAGACGTTCAAGCAAGGCTTCCGGCAGCCAGCTGGAGACCTGCAGGACATTGTCTGCCGGCGTACCGCTGACGGTCGCGGACGAATCCCAGTGCTGAATGGCATTGCGCAGCTTGGCGACGCATTTCTGGCAGTGCATGCCGTAGACGTTGATCTCGAGGTTCGCAGGGGTGGCCGGTGCTGCCGGGGTGAGCGGATAGCCGCTGTCCTGCGCCACCTTCGCCACTCCTTCCTCACCCAGCCTCGTGTGTACCAGCAGCAGCTGGGCCTGGGGAGCGCCGACCAGTTCGGCCTGATCATCCTGTGCCAGCAAGGCCTTGCGAATCCTGGTGACACACCCCTGGCAGCTGATGCCGTCAGTGTTCATCACGCTGATCGTGGCAATGGGGTCGTGGCTCATGAGGACCTCCCGGTGTCAGGGGTGTACGTTCCGTTCTCTTCTGAGGGGGGCGGGAACGATTGCCCCTCGATCAGGCAGCACACGCTGTTGCCATCCGGCACGCCGTCCGGCATGTCCTGCCAGCTCTCCATGGCATGCTCCATGCGCTCTGCCAGGGCTTCCAGCTCGCGGATGCGCTCACGCACTCGGGGCAGATGTTCCTTGAGCAGGTCTCTCACCATGGGACAGGGGGAGTCATGCTGGTCAGCCTGCTGCAGAATCTGCTTGATATCGGCAAGGCTGAAGCCCAACTGGCGTGCCTGACTGATGAACTTGAGACGTACCAGCGCCTGCTCATCGAAGCGCTGGTAGTTGTTGACGGGATCGCGCCGGGCCGTGATCAGGCCCTGGCGGGTGTAATGGCGAACGGTTTCGGCGGTGACGTTTCCTTCGCGGGCCAGTTCAGCGACTTTCATTGCATCATCTCCTCGTGATCAAGAGTGGCGGAGAGAGCATTCGGCTGCCCTGAAGGTCTGTCGGCAGCCAATGTTCCGTGAATGATCCTCAGTGTAAGACCTATGTGCAGGACATAGGTCAAGCGACCCACTACATACGAAAAACCTGATGTTCGACCAATAGGCTAGAGAGGAAGGCGAGAGCCCCGCCATGTTTTAAACGCTGGCGAACAGACGCTAAATGATCGCCAGGACATGGGGTTAGCAACACGATGACAGTGCAGACATGAATGAAAGTTCCTCAAATACTAGAAATCTCCCTATTCAAACAAACGTTCGCCCTTGACTTGAACGGGCGACTCGCCCAAAACGTAGGTGTCAGGGCTATGCATCAACGAACGATAACAACAACATGCAGCTCTCCAAGCCACCTGCAATGGGACGCCATCCATAATGAAAAACAAGATGAACAAACTCACCCTCGGGGTCGCGCTGGCAGCGGCTGCCACGGCTTATGCCGGTGGCGTTCACGCGGGGGCCTTCCAGCTCAACGAGCAGAGCGTCAGCACTCAGGGGACGTCCTTCGCCGGGCGCGCCTCGAATGCCAACGATGCTTCCACCGTCTTCGGCAACCCGGCTGGCATGTCCTTCCTGGATCGCGCCCAGATCACCGGTGGGGTGACCTATCTGGACGTCAATACCGATATCGATGTCGCCAGCGCGAATGATGCACTCGGTCGGCCAGTCTCTGGCGGAGATGACGGCGACATGGTGCCGGGGGCGGCAGTGCCTTCTTTCTATTACGTGCAACCGATGAACGATCAGGTCGCGCTGGGCTTCGGGGTCTATGCGCCCTTTGGTGTGATTACCGATTATGGCTCTGATTTCCGTGGCCGTTATTTCGCCAATTACAGTGAAGTCGAGGTGGTCACCGCCCAGCCGACCATCTCCTACCGCATCAATGACAAGTGGGCCATCGGCGCCGGTGTGACCTACAACAGCATCAAGGGTGAGCTGACGTCGAATACTGTCGATGTCGGCGCAGGGGATGGCAAGGTCAAGATCAAGGGCGACGATGCCGCCTGGGGCTACAACGTCGGGGTCATCTTCCAGCCGGTGGAAAGTACCCGTCTCGGTCTGTCCTATCGCTCCAAGGTCGACTACAGCCTGGAAGGCGAGGCCAAGTACAACAATGTCTTCACTGGCACGGGCTTCGCGAATACCGAGCAGGATGCGTCGCTGGACGTAACCTTGCCGGAAAGCATCGACTTCTCCGTGACGCACAAGCTGGATGATCGCTGGACGCTGATGGCGGGCGTGACCTGGGTACACTGGAGTCGCTTCGACGAGATCGCGGTGGAAGTCGACAACATGAACGACATCGTCGAGGAGCAGGGCTATGAGGACAGCTGGCAGTATGCGGTCGGTCTGAGCTATCAGCTCAATCCGCAGTGGGTGCTGCGTACCGGCATGGCCTTCGATGACAGCCCGACCGTGGATGAGCATCGCAGCGCGCGTATCCCGTCCGGGGATCGCACCATCTTCTCGCTGGGGGCCGGCTGGACGCCGATGCCGGAGCTGACCATCGACATGGCCTACACCTACCTGTGGGAAGAGACGGCCACCGTCAGCCTGAGCGAGCCCAACCGTGGGACCTATGAAGCCGATTACGAGAATGAAGCGCATGGCTTCGGTCTCGGCGCGACCTATCGCTTCTGAGTACGTAAGCGGCTGAAACGCTGAGCGGATCTCAGGACAACCAATACAGAAACGCCCGGTCACATGACCGGGCGTTTTTTGTTGCCCCTGCCGGAGGCCATCCGGCAGGGGCGGGACCATCGCCTCAGCGCGAGTATCGGCGGTCCGTCACCAGCGTCTGACATGACGATCAGAAGTCGTAGCGTGCCAGGAACATCAGCTGGTCGCGGTCAGCACTGTACTCGCTGCCGTCTGACTGGCGGCTGTTGTCGAAGCGGTACTCGGTGGCCAGCGTCAGGTCCTTGACTCGCCAAGCCGCGCCCAGGATCTGATAGGCGTAGCGGGCTTCGCTGTCGGTGTCTTCCAGGTGGTTCAGGCCGCCATAGAGCTCGACGCTGTCATCGCCCCAGATGACCTCCTTGAACTTGTAATTGACCACGAATTCCGCGCCGCGCGCCTTGTCGACGAAGGCTTCCGAGGAGTCCAGGGTGCTGCCGGCGATGTGGTTGCGATATTCCCCGCCGACGAGCGCGATGTACCAGTTGCCCGGCGACCAGTGACCGCCGAGCAACCAGGCATCGACATCGCCGTTCTCGCTGTTGCCGCTCTCGTAGTCGCTCAGCTCCGTATGGTGGAAGACCCCGCCCACCGTGACGTCCTCGTTCGGATGCCAGTTGAGCGCGGCTTCATAGCTGTAGTCGCGCTCATAGCCTGAGTACTCGGTCTCGGTGGTGAAGACGCCGTCCTCGAAGAGCGAGGTCTCGTTGCTGTGCTGGCCATCATGACTGAGCTGGTAGAGCAGGCCGACGGTGAACTCTCCGAAACCCTTCTTCCAGTACAGCGAGTTGTCCGGGCGTCCCGTGCCATGCAGACCACCATCTCCGCTGCGGCCTTCGAAGGTACCGGACGCCTCGCCACCATTGATCCAGAACCAGTCGGTGTTGACGGCCACCATGTCGTACCAGGGGCCATACTGCTTGCCGACCGTGAAGCTGCCCCATTTCTCGTGTGCCGCCCCAGCGTAGAGCATGCGCTTGTAGTGAGCATCGGTGCCATCCTTGAACCAGGGGTCGAAGCCCCATTCGGCCCGGATGATGGAGCTCCAGCCTTGCTGGAACTGATGCTCGTGGATCAGGCGAATCCGCGAGCCACCGTTGTAGATCTCATCGTGTGCGCCATCCTGGATCACGGCAAACGCCGCCAGGCGGCCACTGAACTCGACGCGGTCGGTATCCGTCTTGTAGACCTCGATGGCCTGAGCCATGGGGCTCATGCTCAGCAGTCCCGTGCCGAGCAGGGCTGCGCCAATCGCGTGACGCAGACGAGGGTGAGTGAGAAGGGGGATGCTGGCTGTTGTTGTAGGTTGCATCGTCATCCTGTGCATGTCTTTCCATCGGTGTGGGGAATGCCGGAGCATCCTGCTCCGGCCTCGGTCGGGTGCACGCACCCGGTTGGCAGCCAATGTCGATTCGCGTGACCGACTCGGCTGTCCTTGCCAGAGCCTTTTCTCAGGCAAAGCGGGGTCTTGATGGGCGCCGAAGCGCCCATCAGGCATGTCGTCGTGTTCAGGGTGTCAGTGGTGCGCCTGGCCCAGGTCCGGGGCGAAGGCAGCCTGCATCAATTCACGGGTGTAACGCTCACGGGGCGCCTCGAAGATGGCGTGGGTACTGCCGCTTTCCACCACCTCGCCTTCCTTCATCACGATGAGGTGGTCTGACAGTGCACGCACGACCGCCAGGTCATGGCTGATGAACAGGTACGTCAGGCCATGACGCGCCTGCAGGTCGCGCAGCAGGTCGATCACCGTGACCTGTACCGAGCGATCCAGCGCCGAGGTCGGCTCATCCAGCAGCAGGAATTCCGGCTTGAGCACCAGGGCGCGAGCGATGGCGATACGCTGGCGCTGGCCGCCGGAGAATTCATGCGGATAGCGATTGCGCATGCCGGGGTCGAGGCTGACCTCACAGAGTGCCTCACAGACCTGTGCGTCGCGTTGGGCGCGATTGAGCTCCGGATGATGCACGCGCAGGCCTTCGCTGATGATCTCGCCCACGGTCAGGCGCGGCGACAGGGAGCCGAAGGGGTCCTGGAAGACGACCTGCATGCGCGAGCGCAGCGGTCGCATGCCGGACTTGTCCAGCGCGGCGATGTCCACGCCATCGAAGTCGATGTTGCCCTGGCTCTTGAGCAGGCGCAGCAGGGCACGACCCAGCGTGGACTTGCCGGAACCGGACTCGCCGACGATGCCGATGGTCTGGCCGCGTCGGACCTCGAGATCGATGCCGCGCACCGCCTCGAAGGCGACCTTGGGGCCGAACAGCGGCCGCTTGATGGTGAAGCTGACGCGCACATCGCGTGCCGAGAGCAGCACCGGCGCATCCGCGGCCACCGCGGCCTTCTCGCCGGCCGGTTCGGCATCGATCAGCATGCGGGTGTAGGCGTGCTGTGGGTTGTCGAAGACCTCGTGGGTGGTGCCGGTCTCCAGCAGCTCGCCGTGGCGCATCACGCAGACGCGGTCCGCGAAGTGGCGCACGATGCTCAGGTCGTGGGTGATGAACAGAATCGCCATGCCGTAGCGTTGCTGCAGCGACTTGAGCAGCCGCAGGATCTGCGCCTGCACCGTGACGTCCAGCGCGGTGGTCGGCTCATCGGCGATCAGCAGGTCCGGCTCGCAGGCCAGCGCGATGGCGATCATCACGCGCTGACGCTGGCCACCGGACAGCTCATGGGGATAGCTGTCGATACGCCGCGCCGGCTCCGGGATGCCGACCTGCTCCAGCAGTTCCAGCGCCTTGTGACGGGCCGCGCGGCCCTTGAGATCACGATGCAGTGCCAGTACCTCGATGATCTGCCGTCCGATGCGATGCAGCGGGTTGAGCGAGGTCATCGGCTCCTGGAAGACGGTGGCGATACGGTTGCCGCGCAGCTCGCGCATGCGCCGCGTCGAGGCGCTCAGCAGGTCTTCGCCGCGCAGGCGGATGGCACCCTTGATCTCGGCGAGTTCCGGCAGCAGGCGCAGGATGGCGGTCGAGGTCACCGACTTGCCGGAGCCGGACTCGCCGACCAGCGCCAGCGTCTCGCCCTTGTTGAGGGTGAAGCTGACGCCCTTGACGGCGGGTACCGCGCCGTCCGGGAGCTGGAAGTCGACCTTGAGGTCATCGACTTCCATCAGCGGCGGCGTGCCCGGCGCCTCGGCCGCCAGTCCCAGGCGAGTCAGGGTGTCGGCGCGGGCCTGGTCGGCGGCGTTGCGCGCTGGCGGCAGGCTGGAGGCGGTGCCGGAGGGTGAAGGTGAAGAGGTCATGATCAGCGCTCCGGTTCAGCGAGTCTTGGGGTCGAGGGCGTCACGCAGGCCATCGCCGAGGAAGTTGAGGCAGAACAGGGTCGCGGCGAGGAAGGCCGAGGGCACCAGCAGCATCCAGGGTGCGGTCTCCATCATGTCCTTGCCTTCGGAGATCAACACGCCCCAGGAGGTCAGCGGTTCCTGCACGCCAAGCCCGAGGAATGACAGGAAGCTCTCCAGCAGGATGACCTTGGGCACCGTCAGCGTGACGTAGACGATCACCGGGCCCAGCGCGTTCGGAATCAGGTGACGCGTCACGACCTGCAGATCACGCACGCCGAGTGCATGCGCCGCCTCGACGAATTCACGCTTCTTGAGTGCCAGCACCTGGCCACGCACGATGCGCGACATGTCCAGCCACTCCACCGCACCGATGGCGGCGTAGATCAGGAAGATGTTGCGACCGAACACCACCATCAGCAGGATCACCAGGAACATGAACGGCAGCGAATACATGATGTCGACGAAGCGCATCATCAGGTTGTCGGTGCGCCCGCCGAAATAGCCGGAGACGGCGCCGTAGAGCACGCCGATCACCAGACTGACGAAGGTGGCGACCAGCGCCACCGACAGCGAGATCTGACCGCCATGCAGGGTACGGGTCAGCAGATCACGCCCGTTGACGTCGGTGCCGAAGATGTGGCCGGAGGCCAGGTCCGGGCCGGTGCCGATGGCGTTCCAGTCGACCTCGTCGAGTTCGAAGGGCGTCAGCCATGGGCCGATCAGGCAGGCCAGCACGACGAGGGTCATCACCACCAGACTGCACATGGCGGCGCGGTTCTGCTTGAGACGACGCCAGGCATCGCGGGTCAGGCTGTCGCCTGCCGGTGCCGCAGGGGGCTGGCCGTCGAAGGCACTGGCAGCGCCGGTGCCGTGGGGGGCGGGAGTTGTCTGTGACATGTCAGGGCCTCGGGTCAGTCGTCGTAGCGGATCTGCGGGTCGAGCATGCTGTAGAGCAGATCGACGATCAGGTTGAGCAGCAGGATCAAGGCGCCATAGAAGACCACCGTGCCCATCACCAGGGTGTAGTCACGATTGAGCGCACCCTGCACGAAATAGCGCCCGATGCCGGGAATGCCGAAGATCTGCTCGATTACCACGGAGCCGGTGATGATCCCGGCAATGGCCGGGCCGAGGTAGGAGACCACCGGCAGCATCGCCGGTCGCAAGGCATGGCGCAGAATCACCTTCCACTCGCTCAGCCCCTTGGCGCGGGCGGTGCGGATGTAGTGACTGCCCAGTACCTCGATCATGCTGGCGCGCATCATGCGGGCGATGTAGGCGATCTGCTGGATGGAGAGTGCCACCACCGGCAGCAGCAGGTTCTGCCAGGCGCCGCCGTTCCAGCCGCCGGCCGGCAGCCAGCCGAGCAGCACGCCGAACACCAGCGCCAGCAGCGGGGCGATCACGAAGTTGGGCACCGCGATCCCCGCCAGTGCGGTACTCATCACCACGTAATCCGCCGTCGAGTTGCGCCGGATGGCCGCGATCACCCCCAGCGGCACCCCGATCAGCAACGCGGCCAGAATCGCCCACATGCCCAGCTCCAGACTGGCCGGGAAGCCCTGGCTGATCAGCTCGCTGACGTCGAAGTCCTTGTACTTGAAGGACGGGCCGAGATCGCCCTGTACCAGATCACCCAGATAGCGGATGTACTGCATCGGCAGCGGTTCATCCAGGTGATAGGCCGCGCGCAGGTTCTGCTCGATTTCCGGCGGCAGGCGGCGTTCGCCATCGAAGGGGCCGCCCGGGGCGACTCGCATCAGGAAGAACGACAGGGTGATCACGATCAGCAGGGTGGGAATCGCCTGCAGCAACCGTTTGAGGGTGTAGCTCAGCATCCAGTGCTCCGTTCGGGCCGCTGCCCGGGTGTGTCGTTGTTATGGGTGGCTGTCATCGGTCAGTGCGAGGTGTCGATATGCAGATAGCGACTCGGGTGAACGTCCAGCGCGTTGGGGGCCCAGCCGCTGATGGCGGGGGTCACGAGGCTGGAGGTGACGTAGTCGTAGAGCGGCAGCACCACATCGTGGTCGAGCAGATACTGCTCGGCATCGTGCAGTTGTTGCTGGCGAGCATCGTCATCGCCCTCGCGCGCCGCCGCCTCGATCAGCGCATCGTAGGCCGGTGAGCTGAGCCCGGGTGCGTTGGAGGTGTTGTCGCTGCTGAAGGCGTTCAGGAAGTCGTAGGCATCGGCGATGGTCGCGATCATGCCGTAACGGCCGACCTCGAAATCGCCCAGCGCCAGATCCCGGTAATGCACCGCGGCCTCGGTATTGGTCAGCGTCACTTGCACGCCCAGTGGCTTCCACATCGCTCCGAGCGCCACGGCGATCTTCTTGTGGTCTTCCAGGGTGTTGTAGCGCAGGGTCAGCTCAAGCGGGTGGTCTGGCCCGTAGCCCGCGTCTGCCATCAGCTCGCGGGCCTTCGCCATGCGCCGGTCCATCGACCAGTCAGCGAAGTCGAAGCGCGCGCCCTGATGTTCACTCAACGCCTCGGGCACGAAATGCCAGGAGGGGATCTGGCCCATGCCGAGAATGCGCTCGGTGATCACCTCACGACGCGTGGCCAGATTCAGCGCACGACGAATGCGCCGGTCCGCCACGGGCGAGCCCTCGCGCAGATTGAAGACATAGAAGTACTCGCCGAGGATCGGGTAGGTGTGCAGGGCCTCGGCCAGATTGTCCTGAATCCAGGCGTAGTGGCTGGCGGGTACGCCGTAGGCGATCTCGACTTCACCCGCACGGAAGCGATTGAGCGCGGCATGGCTCTCCTCGATGGGCAGGTAGACCACCTCGTCGAGAGTGACGTTCTGTGCGCCGTGATAGCGCGCGTTGGGTGTCAGCGTGATATGCGACTGCGGCGCCCATTCCTTGAGCACGAAGGCGCCCGAGGTGACCATGTTGGCCGGCCGCGTCCAGTCAGCGCCATTGGCCACGATCACATGGCGTGGCAGCGGGGCGGCTTCGCTCATCGCCAGCGTCTGCGCCAGTGTTGCCGACGGATGACTGAGCGTGATGGTGAGCGTCTGCGCATCGGGCGCGGCCACGCCGAGCTGATCCGGGGGCAGCGCGCCGGTATTCACCGCGCGGGCATTGACGATCGGGTAGTAGAGGGTGGCGTTGTGGGCCGCGGTAGCCGGTGTCAGCAGGCGGCGCAGCGCAAAGACTGCATCCTCGGCGGTCAACGGCGTGCCGTCTGACCACTCAAGCCCCGCGCGCAGATGGAAGGTCCAGATCCGTCCATCGGCGGACGACTCCCAGCGCTCTGCCAGCCCGGGAATCAGCTCGCCGTCGGCGGAGTAGGCGATCAGCGGCTCGAACAGGTCACGCACGATGCGTGTCTCCCAGGTGCCACTGGTCTGCTGCGGGTCCAGCGAGCCGGGTTCGGCGCCGTTGGCGATACGCAGGATCTGTTCGTCCTGGCTTGCGGGGCTTATGGAGCTTGTGGAGCTGGTGGAGCTTGTGGCTTGTGCGGCCATGGCACTGCTGGAAGCGCCAAGGGAGAGGGGAAGAACGGACAGCAGCAGGCCTGCGCCGAGGCTTGCCGCGCATTGCATCGAGGAAGTGGGGGACATGCGTCGACTCCTTGTCACGCCCGTGGGGCGCGACGGCATCTTCTGGTGCCATCCTTGGCAGATGCCACGCGGCCGCCCTGGTGGACAGCCGCGTGAACCCATGACATTCGAGAGAGCGGCGAGCCTGGTCAGAGGCTCAGCAGGCTCGCCTCACTCGGAGAACGAGACCCAGCGCGAGCGGTGGATATCCTCGATGTTGCCCTGCCAGCCGCTGAGCTTGGGATTCACCAGGTTGCGTGACACGTAGTAGTAGATCGGCAACACGGCGTAGTCATCCAGCGCCTTGCGCTCGGCGTCCTGCATCAGGGCCTCTCGGTCATCCATGTCGAGGGTATCGGCGGCCTTTTGCATGTCGTCATCCAGCGCCTTGTTGGAATAGGCGCCGTAATTGTTGGGCACGCCGGTTTCCAGCAGGTTGAGGAAGTTCTGGGCGTCGTTGTAATCGCCGATCCAGCCGGCGCGACCGACATCGAACTTGCCCTGGCGCATGTCCTCGTAGTGCACCGCGACCTCGGCATTCAGCAGATTGACCTTCACGCCCAGCGGCTTCCACATCGCGGCGGCGGCAATGGCCACCTTCTTGTGGTCTTCGCTGGTGTTGTAGCGCAGGGTCAGCTCCAGCGGGTTGTCCGGGCCGTAGCCGGCGTCCTCCATCAGAGACCTGGCCTTCTGCATGCGTTCATCCATCGACATGTCCTTGAAGGGCATCTCCTGGATGTCGTAGTGGTTCACGCCGGTGGGCACGAAGCTGTAGGCCGGCACTTCGCCGGTGCCGAGAATCTTGTCGGTGATGATGCTGCGGCGGATGGAGAGGTTGAGCGCCTCGCGCACCCGCGGGTCTGTCGTGGCATGGCCGTCGCGTGAATTGAGCACGTAGTAGTAGATGCCCAGGTAGGGCGCGACGTGGGTGGCGTCCGGCAGGTTGTCCTTCAGCCAGCCGTATTGCTGGGTGGGGAATTCGCGTGCGATGTCGATCTCGCCGGCGCGGAAGCGCTTCAGGGCGCTGTTGCGCTCCTCGATGGGGTAGTAGATCACCTCATCCAGCGCGACCTCCTTGGCATCGTGGAATTCAGGATTCTTGAGCGCGACGATGCGGGTCTGCGGCTGCCACTCGCTCAGCTCGAAGGCGCCGTTGGAGACCATCTTGCCCGGGTCGGTCCAGTCCTTGCCGTACTTCTCCACCACATGTTTCGGCAGCGGGTAGGCGGTGTAATGCGACAGCTGGTCCAGGAAGTAGGGCGTCGGGCGCTCGAGGGTGATCTCGAGAGTGTGGTCATCCACGGCTCGCACGCCGAGGGTATCCGGCTCGGCCTCGCCGCTGTTGATGGCCTTGGCATTCTTGATCGGATACAGGATGTAGGCGTAATCCGAGGCGTTCTCGGGTGTCATGATGCGCTTGAGCGCGTACACGAAGTCCTCGGCGGTCACCGGCTCACCGTCTGACCATTTGCCGTCCTGGCGCAGCGTGAAGGTATAGGTCTTGCCGTCATCGGAAATCTGCCATGACTCGGCCGCGCCGGGGATGCGCTCGCCATCGGCGGCTTCGGTGACCAGCCCCTCGAAGAGATCGCCCACCACGTCATTTTCCCAGGTGCCGGAGATCTGCTGCGGGTCCAGCGAGGCCGGCTCCCCCATGATCGCCAGCTTGAGCGTATCGGCCATGAGGCCCGGGGAAGCGGCGATGCTCCCGGCCAGCAGCAGAGAGCTTGCCAGTCGCTTGAGCGCGAAGCGCTTGGGGAGGGCCGGCGCATGAGACGAGGAGTGCAGTAGTGCCATGGTAGGGAGGCTCGCTATTGTTGTTAGGGGGAATACGAGTGATGCCTTCTACCATCGAGTCTTTTCCTGCCTGCTGTCCATGTTAAAAAATGGATAGCTCATGCATGCATTCGATGATCGCCATGCAAGGCACGGAAAATCGGGCGTTCCGGGGCTGACAGCCGTTTGAATGACTTTGGTCGCAGTCGCATGGAAGGCAGGCAGCTGCCGGCTGGCGGGCAGCGTGACGGATACCCGAGAGCGTCCTTCGGCCACCTGGCCACGGATGATGGGGCGGGCATGGTCGCCACGCCGGGAAATGGCTACAATATCGGGCTTCGCGCGCTGTCGATCTGCGCAGGTGTCCAGTGGACAACGTCTCGCAGGCTGTCCCCTTCGACAGGGCTGTCGCGCCCCATTCACGCATCATCGCCTCAAGACAGGACGACCATGCAAGAGATCAATCCGATCACCAACCTCATCAAGGACCTGTCCGAAAGGGCAGAAGTCCTGAGGGGGTATCTTTGACTATGCCGAAAAGCAGGATCGGCTAGAGGAAGTCACTCGCGAACTCGAGAATCCGGATGTCTGGAATGACCCGGAATACGCGCAGAAACTCGGCAAGGAGCGTGCGTCGCTGGAGCTGGTCGTCAAGACCCTCGACGACATGAGCAACGGCCTGTCCGACTGCGCTGACCTGCTGGAGATGGCGGTCGAGGAAGAGGATGAAGGCACCGTGGACGAAGTCGTCCGCGAGCTGGATCAGCTCAAGGCCAGTCTCGAGAAGCTCGAGTTCCGCCGGATGTTCTCCGGTGACATGGATGCCAACAACGCCTACCTCGACATCCAGGCCGGCTCCGGTGGTACCGAAGCTCAGGACTGGGGCAACATGCTGCTGCGCATGTACCTGCGCTGGGCCGAGCATCACGGCTTCAAGACCGAGATCGTCGAGGCGAGTGCCGGTGAAGTCGCGGGCATCAAGTCCGCCACCATTCACATCGAGGGCGACTATGCCTTCGGTTGGCTGCGCACCGAGCTGGGTGTGCACCGTCTGGTGCGCAAGAGTCCCTTCGACTCCGGCGGCCGTCGTCACACCTCGTTCGCGTCCGTGTTCGTGTCGCCGGAAATCGATGACAACATCGAGATCGACATCAATCCGGCCGATCTGCGCACCGATACCTATCGCTCCTCCGGTGCCGGTGGTCAGCACGTCAACACCACCGACTCCGCGGTACGTATCACCCACATCCCGACAGGGATCGTGGCGGCCTGCCAGACCGAGCGCAGCCAGCACTCCAACCGTGACCGCGCCATGAAGATGCTGAAGGCGCGTATCTACGAAGCCGAGATGCAGAAGCGCAACGCCGCCAAGCAGGAACTCGAGGACTCCAAGTCCGACATCGGTTGGGGCAGCCAGATCCGCTCCTACGTCCTCGATGACCAGCGCATCAAGGACCTGCGGACCGGTGTCCAGTCGAGCAACTGTGACAAGGTGCTCGACGGCGATCTCGATGACTTCATCGTCGCCAGCCTCAAGATGGGGCTCTGATCGCGAGGAGACTCGCGAACCAGCGCCCATTCGCCTCCGCCGGTATCGCCGGCGGAGGCCACGAATTCCCGAATCGCGATCAGTCCTGATGCGCTATCCCCAGGCTGATCTTGATCTGTCGTGGCTTTGGCCATGACCCTTTGATACGAGACAGGCCCCTCCATGTCGACAGAGCAGACCCCCGCCATTGATGAGCAGCAGGCCGCCGAACAGGCTCAGGAAGAGAATCGCCTGATCGCCGAACGTCGCGCCAAGCTGAGTGCCCGCCGTGAGCAGGCCGCCGCCGAAGGCAAGAGCGCCTTCCCGAATGACTTCCGTCGTGACAGTCTCGCCGCTGACCTGCAGGCGGAGCTGGGCGAGAAGGACAAGGCCGAGCTGGAGACGCTGGACCGCAAGGCCGCCGTCGCCGGGCGCATCATGCGCAAGCGTGGCCCCTTCATCGTGTTGCAGGAAGTCTCCGGCCAGATTCAGCTCTATGTCGACAAGAAGGGCCTGCCGGAAGCGCTGCTCGAGGACATCAAGGGCTGGGACATCGGCGACATCGTCGGTGCCAGTGGCCCAGTGCACAAGTCCGGCAAGGGCGATCTGTACGTCATGATCGAAAGCGCCCAGCTGATGACCAAGAACCTGCGTCCGCTGCCGGACAAGTTCCATGGTCTGTCCGACCAGGAAATGCGCTATCGCCAGCGCTATGTCGATCTGATCATGAACGAGCAGTCACGCCGCACCTTCGCGCTGCGTGCCGGCATCGTCGCCTCCATCCGTCGTTTCCTCAGTGACCGCGGCTTCATGGAAGTCGAGACCCCGATGCTGCAGCAGATCCCGGGTGGCGCGACCGCGCGTCCGTTCATCACGCACCACAATGCGCTGGACATGGAAATGTACCTGCGCATCGCCCCGGAGCTGTACCTGAAGCGTCTGGTGGTGGGTGGCTTCGAGCGCGTGTTCGAGATCAACCGCAACTTCCGCAACGAAGGGCTGTCGACGCGTCACAATCCCGAGTTCACCATGCTCGAGTTCTACTGGGCCTATGCGGACTACCGTGACCTGATCGCGCTGACCGAAGACATGATCCGCACCGCAGCCCAGGAAGTGCTCGGCACTACGCAGATCACCTGTCAGGGCAGCGAGTACGACCTGAGCCAGCCGTTCATCCAGATGACCATGCGCGAGTCGATCATCAAGTATGGCGATGGCATCACCGCAGCCGACCTGGCCGATTACGACGCCGCACGCGCCACGGCGGAGCGTCTCGGTATCCAGGTCAAGCCGATCTGGGGGCTGGGCAAGCTCGAGACCGAGATCTTCGAAGCCGTCGCCGAGCACCGTCTCGACCAGCCGACCTTCATCACCGAGTACCCGGCCGAAGTCAGCCCGCTGGCGCGTCGCAACGATGCCAACCCGCACGTGACCGATCGCTTCGAGTTCTTCGTCGGTGGCCGCGAGATCGCCAATGGCTTCTCGGAGCTCAACGACGCCGAAGATCAGGCCGAGCGCTTCCAGGCTCAGGTGGCCGAGAAGGATGCCGGGGATGACGAAGCCATGTTCTACGACGCCGACTACGTGCGCGCGCTGGAATACGGCATGCCGCCGACGGCGGGTGAAGGCATCGGCATCGACCGTCTGGTGATGCTGCTGACCGACAGCGCCTCCATCCGCGATGTGCTGCTGTTCCCGGCGATGCGTCCGCAGCAGGGCTGATCGCGCTGCTCGCCTCCCGTGGTGAGTCATCGTGACGAACCACGCTGATGGCACTTGCGACGCCTCCGATCCTCAATCGGGGGCGTCGTGGTCTCTGCAGGGCGACATTGGCTGATGACGAGCGGTGGCCGAGGGGCAATCGTCACGGATGAGGCGAGGCGGTGCTTGGCTTTGTTGCCTGCGAGCGGCCATAATGGTCGGCGTCCTGTCAGTCAGCCGTTTCATGGTGCTGAAGCTGATGACAGTATCGTCGAGGTCTACCGTGCGAGAGCGTGTGCCGGCTGTGTCGAGCCACCCACGATGGCGGTGTCCTGCCTTGGGAATTGTCCCCTGAATGTCCTGGAGAGTGCAGAATGAAGCTGCTTAACCGTTCCGCCCTGAGCGTCAAGCCGACCCAGGCGTTTGTCGACTGGATCAACTCGCTGGAATCCGAAGGTGAGGGAGGTGAGGATCTGGCGCTGGAGGATGTCAATCAGGAGAGTACCGTCTACCTGATTCCCGAGATGGACACTCGCGAAGCGCTGGATGGCTTCGTGTCCGAGCGCTGGCTGGACGTGCTGGAAAGCGAGCTGCGCGCCTGGGAGGAAGACACCCGCCATTGGCCGGAGCCGATGGACAAGGCGCTGTTCGAGCGCTTCCTGACCGTCGAGCACAGCTACCTGGCCGTTGACCTGGATGACGAGGCGCCGCTGGAAGTCTGCGAAGTGGACGACGAGCTGCTGGCGGATCTCGATTGAGTCCGTCGTGCGCCGTCTGTTGACGTGACGGCGCTGTCAGTCAGCGCGACAGGCGTTACAATGGCCTCGGGCAATGTGCTCGGGGCCATTTGCGTTCTGTGGCGGCTTTCCCCGTGGCGGCTTTCCCCTTGGTGTCTGTCACCCGGTATCTGCCACGCGGTACCTGTCACGTGGAGCGCCCTTTTCCCGACATGTCGTTTCATTTCACCTGCCGTCCATCCGCTCGGCGGCTGCCCCATTCAAGGAGATCGCGCATGAGCGTCCAGGCCCGGATAGAAAGCAAGCTAGCGACGCTCGACCCGCTGATGGTCGAGGTCGTCAACGAGAGCCACATGCATAGCGTGCCGGCCAATTCCGAGACGCACTTCAAGGTCACGCTGGTCAGCGAGCGCTTTGACGGCCTGATGCCGGTCAAGCGTCACCAGCTGTTGTACGCCCTGCTGGATGAAGAGCTCGCCGGCCCCGTCCACGCGCTGGCGTTGCATCTGTATACCCCGCAGCAATGGACGGCGCGCGGCGGTGAGATTCCCGAATCCCCCAACTGCCTGGGCGGTGGCAAGCACTGACCATGACCTCTGAACCGCAACGCCTGCAATACCTGGACGCCATGGGCCTGACCGCCTGGGTCGGTCGCTATCAGCTGCCCAATGCGCTGCCCACCGAGGCCTGTGAATGGCCAGAGCCGGTGGTGGCTGAGCCGGTGGCACCTCAGGCACGTCTGCATGCGCTGATTGAAGAGGCGCCGCAACCGACGGTGAGCTCGCCGCAGGCGGAGCCGGCTCCTGCGCGAGCACCGGGACCGTCGCCCGCCGCCAGTGCGCGCGCCCTCCTGGGCATGGCGCCGGCCGAGGCCTCCGTGGCCACGGCCGTGCAGACCCGCGAGGCGACGGGGGACGAGTCAAGCAGCACGGCCTCCTGGGGAACGCCACCTGCTCAGGCGACGACGGAGACAGTGGTCGAGGCGCAGGCCACGCCTCCGGCCGACCAGCCGCCGCTGCGATTCAGCGTACAGCTGGCAGCACTCGACGGACGCTGGTTGGTCATGTTGCCCGGTGATGAGGCGCCGCATCTGGAAGGCGAGGCGTTGCTGAAGGCATTGTGGCGGGCGGCAGGCATCACGCCGACGACAGACCTGACGTTCAGTCACTTCCGCTGGCCATTGCTCGCGAACCTCAAGGCCAGTGCACCGCTGGATGAGGCACGGGAGGGATTGCGGGCCTTCCTGAATGGCCCCGCACGCCGTGATTGGCAGCCCGAGCGGGTCCTGATCTTCGGCAATCGCGAAGACTGCGCGACCCTGCGTGAGGTGCTGGGCATCACCTCCTCCTCGGGAGACGCCGAAACCTCAAGTCTGCTGGACATTCCCGTCTGGCAGGGGCCCGAGCTTGCCACGCTGGCGCGCTCCAGTGATGCCAAGCGCCAGCTGTGGCCGCTGCTGATTCGCTGGGGAAAGGCGTGGTCCCGCGGGATGACGGAAGGCACGTCGTCATGAGCGGGGCTGACGGCGAGACGGGCGCGGTGCGCAAGCTGGTGCTGGACGATGCGACGCTGGCGGCATTGCAGGCCATCGAGAGCACCCAGGCGCATGGGCTCTCCAGATGCCAGCTGGCGGATGTGCTCAGCGATGCCTCACGCTGCATTCTTGGCTGGCATGCGCCAGCCACGTCTGAGCGGTTGGCGGGATTCGTGGTACTGGCGCGCGGCCCTTTCGAGGCCGAGATCGAGGCGATCACCGTGCATGCTGACCTGCGCGGTCAGGGTATCGGGCGGGCCCTGTTGCAGGCGGCGATCGAGCGCGCCAGACAATGGCATCATGCCACGGGGCTGGAGCGCCTGTTGCTGGAGGTGCGCGCAGGCAATGACGCGGCGCGTGCGCTCTATGCGCATGCCGGATTCCATGTGGATGGCGTGCGGCGAGGCTACTACCCTGCCTTGCCTCCTGCGCCCTCGGGAACTCGCGAAGATGCGCTGCTGATGTCGCTGTCACTGGAGTGAGGTGCCGGCAGGACGTCTCTTCAAAGGCTGGCCTTTTGGGGCACATCGCAAGCGACTGCTGACAGAGACGACAACGCCGCCGACAGGAGACTGTCGGCGGCGTTGTCGTGCAAGGCCAGAGTGATCAGGCGCTCTGGGTCTCGCTCTCGTTCTCGTTGAAGCGGGCGATCAGGCCTTCCAGACGGCTAGCCCACTGGTCGCGCTCTTCCTGCAGGCGCGCATTGGTCTGACGCAGCTGCTCCAGTTCCTCGCCCTGGCCTTGCTTGGCGTCGCTCAGACGCTGGTTTTCTTCCTTCAGCTCATCGACTTCCATCTTCAGCATCTCGATGGAGTCGATCGCCTGGCCGACTTTCTGCTCAAGCTGGGTAAAGAGTTCAGTGCTCATGCTATCTCCTTGTCGGGCCCCAAGGGCTCGAGGGTGTTCGTTGAGGGCGGTAAAAGTATGCGGTGAATGCTGGTGCGATGAAGATCGGCCACCCCGGCAGTCCCTGCCGGAACGGCGCAGCGATACCCGCCTGCAGGCAGACTACGATGCTGCCTTTATCGACACAAGCGCGAAAGGTGCTCAGGCCGGTTGCTGGCGTCGATAGAGGCGTCCGTGACTGTCGCCGGCGCGACTCTCGCGATGCAGCTGCCAGTTGGCGGGGACCTGAGGCGTCAGCTCCGCCTCGACTTCCAGATAGATCATGGCGCCATCCTTCAACCAGCCCCGCGACTCGAGCAGCTCGCAGCTCTCGGCGGCGAGTCCGAGCCGGAAGGGCGGGTCGAGCAGGACCAGATCCACGCCCTCCTCGGGCGGGGTGCCGCTCTGTAGCCAGTGGATCACGTCGGCGGTGATGACCGTCGCCGGCAGCTGGCCTTCATTGCTCAGGGTCGTGATGTTGTCGGCCAGCGCCCGAGCGACACGGCTCTCGCGTTCCACGAAGGTGACCTGGGCTGCCTCCCGTGACAGCGCCTCGAGTCCCAGTGCGCCGCTGCCGGCGAACAGATCCAGTACTCTTGCGCCACCGACATGAAAGCCGAGCCAGTTGTAGAGTGTCTCGCGAACGCGGTCTGGCGTCGGCCGCAGGCCGGGCGCCTCGATCACGGTCAGCAGGCGGCGCTTGAAACGTCCGCCGATGATTCGCAGACGCCCCGCTGGCCCTGCCTTGCCAGAGCGCGAGGGGGCTGAGGATTTGCCCCGTGCGGGGCCTTTGTGAGGTGCGCGTTTTTTCATGCCGCGAGTCTAGCATGTGCGACGCCGGATGCCGCGTGGTGCGTACCTTAAGGCCTGAAGGGATGGTAGGATGACGCCACTTTCACGAGTTCAGGACTGTCTCGCCATGTTCGGTTTTTTCAAGCGCAAGAAACACAAGGCTCAGGAGCAGCAAGCCTCCGAGCAGCAGGCCCTCGAGCAACAGGCTCTTGAACAGACACAAGATGCCACGGCCCACGAGCAGGACTCCGGCAAGCAGGACACTGCCGAGCAGGCAGCCCGGCTAGAGGCCGAAAAAGCGGAAGCCGAGCGCCTGGCCGCCGAGGAAGCTGCCCGTGTCGAGGCTGAGAAGGCGGCAGCTGAGAAAGCCGAAGCCGAGCGTCTCGCCGCCGAGGAAGCCGCCCGTGTCGAGGCTGAAAAGGCGGCAGCTGAGAAAGCCGAAGCCGAGCGTCTCGCCGCCGAGGAAGCCGCCCGCGTCGAGGCTGAGAAGGCGGCAGCTGAGAAGGCCGAAGCCGAGCGCCTCGCCGCCGAGGAAGCCGCCCGAGTTGAAGCTGAGAAGGCTGAAGCTGAGCGCCTCACCGCCCGCGAAGAAGAAGAGCGCCTGGCTGCCGCGCAGCTGGCCGCCATCGAGGCCGAAGAACAGGCCGCGCTGGAGCAGGCTCGCCTGGAAGAAGAGGCCCGTGCTGCCGAAGTCGCCGTGGTGGAGGCTGATGCCACGGTGGACGATGAGGATGCCCGCGATACGGCGCGCGATGGACGTGAGAAGCCGCGTCGTGGCTTCTTCGCGCGCATCAAGGCAGGTCTAGGCAAGACGCGCGCCAACCTGACCGAGGGTGTCGCCAGTCTGTTCCTCGGCAAGAAGCAGATCGACGATGAGCTGATGGAAGACCTCGAGACCCAGCTGCTGATGGCAGATGTGGGCATCGAGGCCACCACCGAGATCATCGACAACCTGACCGCGCGTATCTCGCGCAAGGAATTGAAGGAGCCGCAGGCGCTCTACGAAGCGCTGCAGGAAGAGCTGCGCGTGATGCTGGCGCCGGTCGCGAAGGATCTCGAGCTGCCGGCCAAGGGCGATGGCCCCTTCGTGATCCTGATGATCGGGGTCAACGGGGTCGGCAAGACCACCACCATCGGCAAGCTGGCCAAGCGCTACCAGAGCCAGGGCCGCAGCGTGATGCTGGCGGCGGGCGATACCTTCCGTGCCGCAGCGGTGGAACAGCTCAAGGTCTGGGGCGAGCGCAACAAGGTGCCGGTCATCGCGCAGCACACCGGTGCTGACAGCGCCTCGGTCATCTATGACGCCCTGGAAGCCGCCAAGGCGCGTAACGTCGATATCCTGATCGCCGATACCGCGGGCCGTCTGCACAACAAGAGCCACCTGATGGAAGAGCTCAAGAAGGTGCAGCGCGTGATGGCCAAGCTGGACGTCGCCGCGCCCCATGAAGTGATGCTGGTGCTGGATGCCGGTACCGGTCAGAACGCGCTGTCACAGGCCTCCACCTTCCATGAAGCGGTCAACATCACCGGCCTGACACTGACCAAGCTGGATGGTACCGCCAAGGGTGGCATCATCTTCGCGCTGGCCAAGCAGCTCAATCTGCCGATTCGCTACATCGGCGTCGGGGAGGGAGTGGATGATCTGCGGCCCTTCGCGGCGGACGATTTCGTCAACGCCCTGTTCGCGCGTGCCGGAGAGGAAGAGGATGCACGTCCGGCGGATGGCGCGGAGACACGCGAGGCATGATTGCCTTCGAGCATGTGGGCAAGCGCTATGGAGGGCGCTTCGATGCACTCGCCGGGCTCGATTTTCGCATCGAGCGTGGCGAGATGGCGTTCCTGACCGGGCATTCCGGGGCAGGGAAGAGCTCATTGCTCAAGCTGATCATGCTCCTCGAGCGTCCCTCGCGTGGCCGTATCCTGGTGGCCGGGCACGATATCGGACGCCTGCATGCCTCGCAGGTGCCTTACTACCGCCGCCAGATCGGTGTGGTCTTTCAGGACCATCAGCTGCTGAGCGATCGCAACATCTTCCACAACGTGGCGCTGCCCCTGATGATCCAGGGGGTCACGCCGCGCGAGCAGGCGCGTCGCGTGCGTGCCGCTCTCGACAAGGTGGGCCTGCTGCATCGCGAGAAGGCGCTGCCCATCGAACTCTCCGGGGGGGAGCAGCAGCGCGTGGGCATCGCGCGTGCGGTGGTCAACAAGCCAGCCTTGCTGCTGGCGGATGAGCCGACCGGCAACCTGGACCCGAAACTCTCGACCGATATCATGCGTCTGTTCGAGGACTTCAATCGCATCGGTACCACGGTGATGATCGCCAGTCATGATCTGGCGCTGATCGCGCGTCTGCACCATCGCACGCTGGAGCTTTCCGACGGTCGCCTGATTGCCGACAAGGAGGCCCGATGAGCCCTCCCCGCACTCACCACGAGTCCTCGTCCGACAAGCGCCAAGCGGGAAGAGGTCGTGCCGCCAAGGCCGCCTCGGACGCTGTCGAATCCACGGAGTCTGTCGAGCGTCAGGCGCGCAAGGGCGCGCGCTCCAGCCGGATTTCCGTCGAGAGTCGCTATCGCAGCTGGCTGCGTCATCATGGCGCCATGGCGCGTGACAGCGCACGCCGTCTGCTGGTCACTCCGGTCGCCAGCCTGCTGACCATGCTGGCGATCGCCATCGCGCTGACACTGCCTGCCGCGCTGTGGCTGGCGCTGGACAGCGCGCGCCTGCTGGACAATGAGCTCAATGACAGCGCTCAGCTCACCCTCTATCTCGAGACGTCGGTCGACGAGAGCCAGGCACTGACGCTGTCGGACTCGCTGCGCGGCGCCCCGGGCGTCGGAGGCGTACGTCTGATCACTGCCGCCGAGGGCATGCAGGAATTCGCCCAGGCACTCGATCTCAAGCGCTCACTGAGCCTGCTGGACGACAACCCCTTGCCGGCCAGCATCGTCATCACGCCGCTGGATACCTCGCCGGAATCCGTCCGCGATCTCGCCGCACGCCTCGAGGGCGAGCCGGGCGTCGAGAGTGCACGGCTGGATCTGGCGTGGCTGGAGCGTCTGCGTCAATTGAGTGAGCTGGGTCAGAAAGTGACGCTGGGACTTGCGCTACTCTTCGGACTGGGGGTGCTGCTGGTGGTAGGCAATACCATCCGGCTGTCGGTGGAGAGCCGCCGGCAGGAGATCGAGGTCGTGACCCTGATCGGTGCGACCCACGCCTTCGTGCGGCGTCCCTTCCTTTATAGCGGTGCCTGGTATGGCCTGGGCGGCGGGTTGCTGGCGTGTGGCATTCTGGCGCTTGGCGGTAACTGGTTGGCGGCACCCGTGACGGCTCTTGTACAAAGTTATGGCGGCAACTATGTGTTGCCCGCACTGGGCATCACAGGGGGTACCACGCTGCTGTTTTCGAGTACAATACTGGGTTGGTTGGGGGCCTGGATCGCGGTCGGACGTCATCTGGCGAGTATTTCTCCGCGCTGATGCCGATCTTTTTTCGCGGTTTTCCGCCAGTGTTCCCCTCCAGAAAGGTAATCAGTTACGCTCCGGAAACAATTGCGCCGGGCGTCAGTGAAGGGGCTGGTGGGTGGTTAAACGTACCGCACACCCGCTGGTGTTACGAAGCGCTACTCGTCATGACAATTGTACACGTCATGTACAGCTATTGACGGGAACCTGTCGCAACCTTCACAGTCTCACTACTTGCATGCGTGTTAGGCAACCATGGAGACATCTGCATTATGAGCACCAGTCTTCAGCCACTTGGCCACCTGTCACCGGGTCAAGATCTAAACGGCTATATCCAGTCGGTGAACCGTATCGCTGTGCTTACTGCTGAAGAGGAGCATGAGCTTGCCCTGCGGTTGCATGAAGAGAATCATCTGGAGTCGGCCCGTCGACTCGTCATGTCGCACCTGCGTTTCGTGGTACATATCGCGCGCAGCTACAGCGGCTATGGCTTGCAGCAGGCGGACCTGATCCAGGAAGGCAATGTCGGCCTGATGAAAGCGGTCAAGCGCTTTGATCCCCATCAGGGCGTTCGCCTCGTGTCCTTTGCCGTGCATTGGATCAAGGCCGAGATTCACGAGTTCGTGCTGCGCAACTGGCGCATCGTGAAAGTCGCGACCACCAAGGCCCAGCGCAAGCTGTTCTTCAATCTTCGCGGTGCCAAGAAGCGTCTGGCATGGCTGAACAATGAAGAAGTGGACGCCATCGCAGGCGACCTGGACGTCAAGCCATCGGTGGTACGCGAGATGGAAAGTCGTCTCTCGGCACACGATGCCGGCTTCGATGCGGGTCCCAGTGATGACGAGAGCTCCGCTTACCAGGCGCCGGTCAATTATCTCGAGGACCACAGTCTCGATCCGGCGGCTCAGGTCGAGCAGCAGGATCTGGAAGATGACTCCCACGGGCGTCTGCTCAAGGCACTGGCAGCACTGGATGAGCGTTCGCGCGATATCCTCCAGCAGCGCTGGTTGAGCGACAACAAGGCGACGTTGCACGAGCTGGCAGACATCTACAGTGTCTCGGCAGAACGTATCCGTCAGCTGGAAAAGAACGCCATGAAGAAGCTGCGTGAATCGATGGGTGACATGAGCGAAGGGTTCGCTGCCTGACACTCCCTCGCTGACTTCCCGCAGTAGATGAAGCCCCGCCGGTGTTCCGGCGGGGCTTCTGTCGTTGAGGGACAGTGAAACGACCGGCTATGGCAGTAGACAGTTGTATCGTGCAACAGAATGTTTCATTCTGTTGCACTACGCTAAGCGGTCATTTCCCTTCCTCATTGGTGGCTATGTGGACCCGATTACCTCGCGTCAACCAGGCACACATTCACTGTGGCGCATCCTTGGCATCAATGTCGCTTTGCTGGTGGTGTTGGGCGGGCTGTTTCTGGCGGGACAATGGTTTGATGTCCGCGAACAGGAGATGCAACGCCTCGAAGCGCTCGATACGCAACTGCACATCTCGACTGAACAGCTCGTGGCGGATGTCGCCCGCGAGATGATGGTGCTCGAGCGTGTGTTGCACGAGGAGACACCAAGGCAGTGGAGAGGCTCGCTCGAGAGTGCGCTGGGGCGTCATCCGGCGCTGGTCTCCCTGATGATGGTGCCGTTCGCCGATTATCGTGGCAGCAGTCTCAATCAGATCGGTGTCGGGCGCAGCTGCAAGTGGCAGCTCTCGCAGGCCGAGGCGCAATCCCTGCCCGGCAGAAGCAATCTGTTGTTCGGTTCGGCACTGCCTCTCGGGTCCGGACAGCCCGGCTTGCCTTTCTATCGCCATATGCAGCTCGAGGACAAGGCGTGGCTGCTGATCGGGTGCCTGGATTTCTCGGAGTCCAGAAGTCTGCTGGCCAATCCGGGGGCGGATGACGGGCAGCGCCTGCGCCTGTTCTCGACCAACGGACTGCTGCTGTTTTCCAGCCCCCAGGAGCACGCGCTGGGGGTGACGGGAAAGTTGCCGTTGCCGAC
Organism: Cobetia sp. 5-11-6-3; assembly: GCF_013374055.1. NCBI lineage: Bacteria > Pseudomonadati > Pseudomonadota > Gammaproteobacteria > Oceanospirillales > Halomonadaceae > Cobetia > Cobetia sp. 5-11-6-3. The sequence goes on from NZ_BLWJ01000006.1 coordinate 27,231, forward strand.
GCTGGCCAACATGGGCAAGTACATCTCCGAGCGTGGCGTGCGGCGCTATCACGTGGACGGCTTTGATGGCCGTCCGCGCATGGCGGCGGGCAGTTTTATCGCACCACTCAAGCTGTTCAGTGTCGTCAGTCAGCCCGTCTCGAGCCTGTGGTGGGTCTGGTGGCAGCGTATCTGGTTCGGTCTGCTGCTGGGGGGCATCTTCCTGGTGGTGCTTGGCGTGATGATCGCGCGTGCCGAGCGGCAACGCAGTGAGCGCCACGATGAGCTGGAGGGCGAGCTTGAATCGATGGCGGCGCGCTCGCGTACTCTGGTGACCTTGATGGATAACCTGCCCGGTGTGGTGTATCGCATCGAGGTCAACACCGGCACGCTGACCTTCATCAGCAGTGGTGCCGCGGAATTGTTCGGCCGTTCAGCCGAGTCTCTGGTCGGGGCCGGCATCACCCTCAACGAGCTGATCCATCCCGAGGATCGCCCGTCCGTCGCGTCGGCGCGTCACTGGGCGATGTGCGCTCAGATGCGTCATGAACAGGTGTTCAGAATCGTCGCGGATCACGAGCGCTGGGTGCTGGACCGCAGCGTGATGATCGAGGGAGAGGAGGGTGTACGTTACTGGGAAGGCCTGCTGCTGGATATCAGCGCCCACAAGGAGTCGGAGCGTCAGCTCGACTACCTGGCGCGCCACGATGCCTTGACGGGGCTCTACAACCGCAAGGCCTTCATGGCGGCGGCGGATGAGCGGGTCGCGATCGGAGGCGTGATGATCTATGCCGACATCGATCGCTTCTCGACGGTGAATGATGGCCTGGGGCATGAGGCGGGGGATCAGCTGCTGGTCTCGATCGGTGAGCGCCTGCGGCGCATCCTGCCGCCCGGTGGCCTGGTCGCGCGTCTCGGGGCGGATGAGTTCGGCCTCTACTTCCCTCAGGTCGGCGAGCAAGCCGAGCAGATCGTGGCCGATGTCCAGCAGAAGCTGGAGCGCCCCTTCACGATTCTTGGGCGTCCCTTGATCATCAGCCTGACGGCCGGCTACTCCCTGGCCGAGGCAGATGGTGACGCCCAGGCGTTGATGCTCAATGCGGACGTGGCGCTCTATCATGCCAAGTCGCGTGGCGATCATGCCCTGCGCTGGGAGTCCTCGCTGGACAAGCATGTCGCCTCGCGCATGACGCTGGAGCAGGACCTGCGTCAGGCCATCGAGCGCCAGCAGCTCTTCCTGCACTACCAGCCGCAGCTGAACGCGGCGGGAGAGCTGCTGGGGGTCGAGGCGCTGCTGCGCTGGCAGCATCCTGAGCTGGGCATGATTTCTCCGGCCCAGTTCATTCCGCTCGCGGAAGAGACGGGGCTCATCTTCCGGCTGGGGCGTTTCGTGCTGGAAGAGGCCTGCGCCCAGATGGTGCGCTGGCAGGAAAGCGGCCTTTACATGCCGCGCATGGCCGTCAACCTCTCGGCGCGCCAGCTGACCTCGGGCTATGAGCATGAAGTGATCAGCGTGCTCGAGAGTCAGAATCTCGCGCCGACGCGCTTAGAGGTCGAGGTCACGGAGACCCTGTTGATCCAGGACATGGAGGGTGGGCTCAGCGTGCTGAGAGCACTGCGGGAGCTCGGTGTGCGTGTGGCGCTGGATGACTTCGGGCAGGGATACTCGTCACTGTCCTATCTGTCTTCCCTGCCGCTGGATGTGCTCAAGGTCGACCGCAGCTTCGTGATGAAGATGGACGCCCTGGCGGAAGATGCGTCCGAGCAAGGGCGCGGCGGTCAGGTGGCCAGCGAGCAGGGAGCCAATGAGCAGGCCATCCAGCTGGTAGGTGCCATCATCAGTCTGGGGCATTCGATGGGGCATGAGATCGTGGCGGAAGGTGTCGAGACACAGGCGCAGTTCGAGGGGCTCAAGCGATTGCGCTGCGACAGTTATCAGGGCTACCTGCTGGCACGCCCGATGACGGCGACGGCCATCGTCGAGCGCTATGGGCCTGGCAACTGAGTCTGCACGTGAAGGTGGCATGAAAAAGCCCCCGTCTCTTCGAGGCGGGGGCTTTTCTTTTGCTCAAGCGGAGGGCCGTCAGACGGCAATCCGCTCCTGGCTGCTCAGCAGCAGGTCGCGACTCAACAGTCTCCACTGTTCTTCCCAGTGCTCGGTGGGTCGCTTGCGATAGTCGCTGCGGACATACTGTCCGATGCGGCCTTCGGCACTGGCCAGCAGGAGATTGGCTGCGGCTGTCACGGTAATGGCAGGCCGCAGGCCTTCACGAGGCTCGGCCTCGCGCAGCACCTGCTTGAGCTGGGTCTCGAGACGTTCGAACAGCTGCGCCATGCGCACGCGCAGACGAGCCGTCTCCCCGGTCAGGGCATCGCCGTTGAGCAGGCGGCACAGTCCGGGATTCTTCTCGGCAAAGCCAAGCAGCAGGCTCAGGATATGGTGCACCCTGGCATGAGCCGTATCGTTGTCCTGCAGAATCAGCGCGATGCGCTCGAACAGGGTGCTCTCGATGAACTCGATCAGCCCTTCGAACATGCGCGCCTTGCTGGGGAAGTGACGATAGAGTGCAGCCTCGGAGACGCCGACCTGACGTGCCAATGCCGCGGTGGTGATACGTTTGCCGCTGTCCTCTTCCAGCATCAAGGCAAGTGCCTGGAGGATCTGTTCGCGACGTGATTGTTTTGGATTCGCCTGCGTCATGGAATCTTGTCATTTCTCGCGGCCTGCAGCGATGTGCTGCGGGCGGGTCCGTGTCCTGAGGCGTGTCGCTGGCCTCGCGCGAATCACCGGAAGTCTGGCCCCGGCTTTATGCTCTTCATGCCTTGGAGGTGTCCGGATCAGCATTGCTGATCAAGGTGCCGACACCGGCATTGGTGAAGATTTCCAGCAGGGTGGCATGCGGTACGCGACCATCGATGATGTGTGCACTGCGCACGCCCTGCTTGACGGCATCCAGCGCGCAGCTGATCTTGGGCAGCATGCCGCCATAGATGGTGCCGTCCTCGATGAGTCCATCCACCGCTTCGGTGGTCAGCCCCGTCATGACTTCGCCCTCGGCGTTCAGAAGGCCGGCGACGTTGGTCAGCAGCATCAGCTTCTCCGCCCCCAGCGCTTCTGCGACCTTGCCGGCGACCAGGTCGGCATTGATATTGTAGCTGCGTCCCTCATCGTCGACGCCGATCGGCGCGATCACCGGAATGAAGTCATTGCGGGTCAGCAGCTCGATCAGATCCGTCGAGACATGCTCGACTTCACCGACGTGACCGATATCGATGATTTCCGAGGCATTCATGCCCGGCATGTGGCGGGTGACCTTGAGCTGGCGCGCGCGAATCTGGCCGCTGTCCTTGCCGGTGACGCCGATGGCCTTGCCGCCGCACTGGTTGATCAGATTGACGATGCCCTTGTTGACCAGGCCGCCCAGTACCATCTCGACCACATCCATGGTCTCTGAGTCGGTCACGCGCATGCCGTCGACGAAGCGTGATTCGATGTTCAGCTTCTTGAGCAGGGCGCCGATCTGAGGGCCGCCACCGTGCACGACCACCGGGTTGATGCCGACTTCCTTCATCAGCACCATGTCGCGGGCAAAGGAGTCGATCAAGGTATCTTCGGTCATGGCGTTGCCGCCGTATTTGACCACCACGGTCTTGCCCGAGAACTGCTGGATATAGGGCAGGGCTTCGGACAGGACCTCGACCACCTGGTGCGGGTCGCGGTTGGCGTGGCTCATCAACGTATCACTCCACAGAAATTGGGTCCGAAAGGAGAGTTCGGACACTGTCACTCGAGACTATCACTTGCGTTACGCCTGCGCGCACCACGTCATGGAAAGAGGTGATGGCAACCGGCGCTGCCATGGGAAAGAGTCACCCGGGCCGGGGAGTCAGCGGACCGGCACGGCGATCATCCTGCTGCCGCGCCGGTCGTTGATCGCCTGTCCGGGCCGATCAGAACGCCTCGATCAGAATGGGGCGGTGATGCTTGGCTCGGCCTGCTTCAGTGCGGCACGGAAGCTGTCCTTGATGCGCTCCAGCGCCGCCTCTGACTTGCCTTCGAAGCGCAGTACCAGCACCGGTGTGGTGTTGGAGGCGCGGCACAGGCCCCAGCCGTCGGCGTAGTCGACGCGAATGCCATCCAGCGTGGTCTTCACGCCGTCGTCACCGAAGTCACCTTCGCTGGCCAGTCGCTCGACGATAGCGAACTTGGTCTCATCGGTCACTTCCACGTTGATTTCGGGGGTGCCCAGATCCTGCGGATAGCGTGCGAAGAAGGTGTCGGCATCGACATCCTGCTTGGCGAGGATTTCCAGCAGACGCGCCGCGCCGTAGAGGCCATCGTCGAAGCCGAACCAACGCTCCTTGAAGAAGATGTGGCCGCTCATCTCGCCGGCCAGGGCCGCGCCGGTTTCCTTCATGCGCGCCTTGATCAGGGAGTGGCCGGTGCGCCACATTTCCGGTGTGCCTCCCGCCTTCTCGATCACGGTGGCCAGGTTGCCGGTGCACTTGACGTCGAAGATGATGCGCGCGCCCGGTACACGTTCAATGAGGTCTTCCGACAGTGCCATCATCAGACGGTCGGGATACAGGATCTCGCCCTTGGGCGTGACGACGCCGAGGCGATCGCCGTCGCCATCGAAGGCCAGACCGATGTCCGCGCCGGTTTCCTGCATGGTTCTGATCAGGTCCTGCAGGTTTTCCGGTTTGCCCGGGTCCGGGTGATGGTTCGGGAAGTTGCCATCGATCTCCTCGAACAGCGGGATGGTCTCGACGCCGAGGCGACGGATCAGCTCCGGGCCCAGCTCACCAGCCACGCCATTGCCGCAATCGACCACTGCCTTGAGCGGACGCTTGACGACCACGTCGCCGGTAATCTGATCCAGGTAGCGTTCGCGCACGTCTTCTTCACGCAGGCTACCTTCGCCTTGCGCCAGATCGCCTTCCTGCAGGCGGCGATAAAGGTCGGTGATGGTGTCGCCGGACAGGGTCTCACCCGCCAGCACGATCTTCAGACCGTTGTAGTTGGCCGGGTTGTGGCTGCCGGTCAGCATTACGCCGGAGCGGGTGCCTTCCAGGATATTGGTGGCGTAGTAGAGCACCGGGGTCGGCACCATGCCGATGTCGATGACATCACGGCCGGCATCGCGCAGGCCGGCAATCAGCGCCTTGGACAGGCGCGGGCCGGAGAGGCGACCATCGCGGGCGACCACGACGGTGGACTCACCGCGTGCCGCGGCTTCGCTACCGATGGATTGGCCGATGGCGCGCACGCCGTCTTCGGTGAGGGTCTCATCCACGATGCCACGGATGTCGTAGGCGCGAAAAATTGAAGCGGGTACCTGACTCATGGTGCATCCCTGTCGGTTGAATCAATCGTGAGAAGTCATGGTCGGCATGCCGTGCGAACACTATCGCGGCATGCCGACGGGTGCGGCTAGCAAGCGGTTCCGTCTGTCACGGAGCGCTGTCGGGTTTCGGTGGCGAGTCGTCTGCAATGCGCTGTCAGTGACGACCCGTCAATGACGACCAGAATGGCCAAAGCCGCCTTCACCGCGCTGGCTGGTCTCGAATTCCGTGACCTCGACCAGTTCGGCTTGTACTACCGGGACTAGCACGTACTGTGCCAGTCGCTCACCGGGTTCCAGCACGAACTCGCTGTCGCCGCGGTTCCAGACCGAGATCATCAGTTCGCCCTGGTAGTCGGAATCGATCAGACCGACCAGATTGCCCAGCACGATGCCGTGTTTATGCCCCAGGCCGGAGCGCGGCAGGATCATGCCGGCCAGCGCGGGGTCGGCGATATGGATCGCCAGGCCGGTACGCACCAGCTCACAGGCGCCCGGGGCCAGTGTCAGCGGGGCATCCAGCAGTGCGCGCAGGTCCATGCCGGCACTGCCGGGAGTCGCATGGTGGGGTAGCGGGTAATCGCGAACGCGCTCGTCGAGGATCTTGAGTTCGAGCCGGGGGCGGGTCATCTAAGGTGTTTCCTGGTCATCGATGGCGGAGGTCGCCATGTTCAAATTGGCGGCACCATGGAGGGCGCCGTCTTGATGCAGTGCCAGTGCGCGCTCGAGAATCGCACGCGCCAGCGCAATCTTGGGACAGGCTGCGATGGCCTGTTCATGCAGTCTGTCATTTGCCTGGCCGGGGTGTCGCCACACCAGGGTGGCGGCATTGCTGTCACTGCCGAACCCCAGTCCCGGGGTGCTGACGTCATTGGCCACGATCATGTCGAGACGCTTGCGTGTCAGCTTGTCGCGGGCATAGCGAAGGACATCGCGAGTCTCGGCGGCGAAGCCGACCACCAGCGGAGCGGGCTGTCCGTTGGCGCGCCGCGCCTGACTCTGCTCGGCAATGCCGGCAATGATATCGGGATTGCGGATCAGATGGACCTGCATCTGTTCTTCGCCGACCTGCTTCTTGAGCTTGTGCTCGGCGACAGCGGCAGGTCGGAAGTCGGCGACGGCGGCGCAGCCGATGAAGACCTGGCTATCCTGCAGCGCCGCTTCGGCAGCGCCTTGCATCTGCAAGGCTGACTCGACATCGATGCGCTCGACGCCAGGCGGTGTGGGCAGGGCGACAGGCCCACTGATCAGGCGAACTCTTGCGCCCAGTGCCGCGGCTTCGCTGGCCAGGGCATACCCCATCTTTCCGGAGCTGTGATTGCTCAGATAGCGCACCGGATCCAGCGCTTCCCGGGTCGGACCGGCGGTGATGGTGATGGTCAGGCCCGCCGCCGGCAATGGTGCCGGCTCGCCCTCATCGAGCAGCTCGCTCAGACCGGCGACGATCTCCTCTGGCTCGAGCATGCGCCCGGCTCCCACGTCGCCGCACGCCTGTTCGCCGCTGGCCGGGCCGAGCAGCGTCCAGCCATCGGCACTGAGCTGCCGGGCGTTGCGCTGGGTGGCAGGGTGCGCCCACATCGCCTGATTCATCGCCGGGGCCACGACCCAGCGTGCGTTGTTGGCCAGGCACAGGGTAGTGATCAGATCATCGGCACGGCCATGGGCCAGGCGGGCCATGAGGTCGGCAGTGGCGGGGGCGATGAGAATGACCTCCGCCCAACGCGCCAGCTCGATATGTCCCATGCCGGCCTCTGCCTCAGGATCGAGCAGCGAGGTATGCACGGGATTGCCCGACAGCGCCTGCAGGGTCAACGGCGTGATGAAGGCCTGGGCACCTTCGGTCATGGCGACGCGTACCTCGCACCCGGCCTTTTTCAGCAGACGAGTGATGAGCGCCGCCTTGTACGCTGCGATACCGCCGCTGATGCCCAGCAGAATGCGCCGTCCGGCGAGTGAGTGCATGGTGTCCTGCATCCCTGATCCGTCAATGTCAAAGCTCTCGCGTTCGCCTCTACCATATCACCGTGATGCAACCTTGCGTAGCGTCGCTGGCCGGGCACGCCGTCTGTCGCGGGTGCGGACACTGACCTGTCGCGGTACGACGAGCCGCGAGCCAGGAAGGCTCAGCCAGCCAGAAAGCGCGCCAGGCATGCAAGCGTTGAGAGTGACGCTGGCGGCAGTGACGGGCGAAGACCACGCTTCTCAGTCCAAATGCTGATGTCGCGTCATGCTCCTTGGCGTGTCGGTGGGCCTGCCCTGAGGCAGGCATGGCCACTCTCGTGGCGCGCCGGATGTCAGCATCACTGTCACGAGAGGAGAGTGTGCATGGGCATCAGGGAGTGGCCAATCGGGGAGCGGCCCCGTGAGAAGCTTCTGTCATCGGGGGCTGCTGCGCTGTCAGATGCCGAGTTGCTGGCAATCTTCCTGCGAGTGGGAATCAAGGGGCGTTCGGCGGTGGACCTGGCGCGCGATCTGTTGACCACCTTCGGCGGGCTGCGCCCACTGCTGGAAGCCAGTCAGCAGGATTTCTGTGCCGCGCGAGGCCTGGGAGATGCCAAGTATGTACAGTTGCAGGCGTCGCTGGAGCTGTCCCGTCGACACCTGGAAAGCCTGTTGATGCGCGGCGCGGCATTGACCTCACCGCTGCTGGTACGGCGCTATCTCTCCTCTCATCTGCGTGATCTGCCACATGAGGTCTTCGCCGCACTCTTCCTGGATAGTCAGCATCGCGTCATTCGCTTCGAGACACTCTTCACCGGCACGCTGGATGCTGCTGCCGTCTATCCGCGTGAAGTGGTCAAGCGGGCGCTGGCGCTCAACGCGGGTGCCTTGATACTCGCCCACAACCATCCCTCCGGAGTGGCGGAGCCCAGTGATGCCGATCGTCGTATCACCCAGCGCCTGGAAGAGGCGTTGGGACTTTTCGATATCCGGGTGCTGGATCACTTCGTGGTGGGGGACGGCGAGGTGATCTCCTTCGCCGAGCGTGGCTGGTTGTGAGCCAGGCATCGCCTCGGTCTTGTGCGACCTCTTTCGACAAGGCGCTGAGACGAGAGCAGGGGGGAAGAGAAGGAAGAAGAAGGAGCGGATGGGAAGGAGGCGCCCTGCGGATGTCCGGTCTGGTCAATTGTCGGGCCTGCCGGGTGACAGGGATTGCAAAACAGGGCGTCGATTGTGGTAATGTTGCGCCTCCCGTACCACCCACCACAGAATTCGCGACCACTCTGGCCGACATTGGCTGAGTGAAGCGTCTGGCTAAGCAAGCGTCTGTACCGATGTGACAGCTCGGGCGAAGCGTGTTGGCGAAAAAAATCCGTCTTGGGCGTGCTTTCGCGTTCCTCTTCGGGTAAAATGCTGCGCCTGCACGTTCCAGTACCCTGAAGCTTGTCTTCCGGAATGGACGTAACACACTTTGAAATCAGGGCATGAGGCGGCGCCTGCCACTTCCGGTTTGCCCGACAGGTTTTGAACAACTTAGCCAACGCAGCGGTTGGAGGCTCCAATGTCCAAAGTATGTCAGGTTACCGGCAAGCGCCCGGTGACTGGTAACAACGTTTCTCACTCCCAGCGCAAGACTCGTCGCCGGTTCCTGCCGAACCTGCACACCCACCGTTTCTGGGTTGAATCCCAGCAGCGCTTCGTCAAGCTGCGCGTCTCTACCAAGGGCATGCGCATCATCGACAAGAAGGGTATCGACGAAGTCCTCAAGGACCTCACTGCACGTGGCGAGCGCTTCTAAACACTAGAAGACAGCCCCTGTAGCAATGGCAACCGAGCCGAGGGCAGCGCTCTCAATCGTTCGGTGAATGCGACTGTGGAAGGAAACTGAAAATGCGTGACAAGATCAAGTTGGTGTCAAGTGCCGGTACTGGCCACTTCTACACCACCGACAAGAACAAGCGTAACACTCCGGACAAGCTTGAATTCAAGAAGTACGATCCGGTCGTTCGCAAGCACGTGATGTACAAGGAAGCCAAGATCAAGTGATCTTGTCTCCCGCCAGCGTGCTGTCGGAACCCTCGAAAACCCGGTCCTGACCGGGTTTTCGAGTATCTGGATGTCGGAGTTCCGGCATCCTGCAACAGGGTGGCGGCTTCTGTCGTCACCCTGTTGTGCGTCTGGCGGTCAGTCGAGGAGGAAGCATGCCCGAATTACCGGAAGTCGAGACGACTCGCCGTGGTATCGCACCATTGGTCGAGGGCCAGGAGGTCACCGAGGTGATCGTGCGTCAGCCACGGCTGCGCACGCCAGTACCGAGTGAGCTGGCGGAGTGGCTGGTGGGGCAGCGTTTCGGTGAGCTCTCGCGCCGTGCCAAGTACCTGCTGTTGCCGATCGCCGATGGCCACCTGCTCTGGCATCTGGGCATGTCCGGCAGTCTGAGGCTGGTACCCATCGGCACGCCGCCCCGCACGCATGACCATGTCGATGTGGTGCTGGGCAATGGCCAGGTGTTGCGCTATCACGACCCGCGTCGCTTCGGTTTCGTCGACTTCGTGCGCGGTGACCCGCACGCTGACACACGTCTGGCGAGGCTCGGGCCGGAGCCCTTGTCGGACGCCTTCACCGGTGAGCTTCTCTTCGCGCGCTCGCGCAAGCGACGCGTGGCGATCAAGCCTTTCCTGATGGACAACGCCAATGTGGTCGGCGTGGGCAACATCTACGCCAGTGAGGCGCTCTTCATGGCCGGCATCGACCCGCGTCGTCCGGCGGGGGAGACCTCCCTGGAGGAATATGAGCGCCTCGCCGAGGCCTCACGCAGCGTGCTGTCGGCCGCCATCGAGCAAGGCGGTACCACCTTGCGTGATTTCGTCGGTGGTGATGGCAAGCCCGGCTACTTCGCCCAGCGCCTCAACGTCTATGGGCGAGGGGGCGAGCCCTGCCGCGAGTGTGGCCATGAGATCATGAGCCTGGTGCTCGGGCAGCGTGCCAGCTGCTTCTGCCCTCATTGCCAGAGCTAGTGCCGTCCGTGCCGGCACGGGTCAGACATGTCTCACTGACCCTTGATGATCACTTGACCGGAGGCTCCGTGACCGGGGCCGCCATGACGACTAGAATGGCCCCATTCGGGCGCGCCCTGTCGTCGTCCTGTCCCTTTCCCTGTCTTATGGATGATTCCCGTGACTGAACGTCTGCGCCTGAAGAAGAATGCTGATCGCCGCCTCAAGGCTGGCCATCTGTGGCTGTACTCCAATGAAGTCGATACCGTCGCGACGCCGCTCAAGAATTTCGAGCCGGGTGCCCAGGCGATCATCGAGGCCAGCAACGGCCGCGCGATGGGCGTTGCCTACGTCAACCCGAACTCGCTGATCTGCGCTCGTATCGTCTCGCGCAACCCGGAACAGCGTCTGGACCGCTCGCTGCTGGTGCATCGCTTCAACCAGGCGCTGTCACTGCGCGAGAGCCTCTATGACAAGCCGTTCTACCGTCTGGTCCACGGCGAGGGCGACCTGCTGCCGGGTCTGATCGTCGATCGCTTCGGCGACGTGCTGGTCTGCCAGCTCAACACCTTCGGCATGGAGCGACTGGCGGAAGTGATCGTCGATGCGCTCTTGAAGGTCGTCAAGCCGACCGCCATCGTGTTCAAGAACGATTCCAGCGGTCGCCGTCAGGAACAGCTCGAGCGCAACGTCGAAGTCGTCTATGGCGAGCTGCCGGAAAGCGTGCTGCTGGAAGAGAATGGGGTCCAGTTCAGCGCGCCGGTACTGGATGGCCAGAAGACCGGCTGGTTCTATGATCACCGCGACAACCGTGCCTGGCTGAATCGTCAGGTGGCAGGCAAGCGCGTGCTGGACCTGTTCAGCTACGTCGGTGGCTGGGGTGTGCAGGCGGCGGCGCATGGCGCCAGCGAAGTGCTGTGTGTCGACGCCTCCGGTGCGGCACTTGAGCGAGTCTCGGGCAACGCCGTGCTCAACGGTGTCGAGGATCGCGTCTCCATCGCGGAGTCGGATGTCTTCGAGGCACTGACGGCCCTGCGCGCGGAAGGCGAGCAGTTCGACGTCATCATCGCGGATCCGCCCGCCTTCATCCGCAAGCGCAAGGACATCACCAACGGTGAGCGCGCCTATGCACGCCTCAACCGTGAAGCCATGCGTCTGCTGGGCCGCGACGGTCTGCTGATGTCCGGCTCCTGCTCCATGCATCTCGCGCCGGAGCGCCTGATGGATGTGGTGCGCGGCGCCGTGCGTCACCAGGACCGCCACGGTCAGGTCATCTTCCAGGGCCATCAGGCCAGCGACCACCCGGTGCACCCGTCCATCCCCGAGACCTCCTACCTCAAGGCGCTCGGTGTGCGGGTCTATCGCGACTGAGATCGAGTCTCGGGTCGCGACCAGGAGCGCGATCGGGATCGCGAGCGATGAACGTGTCCTTTGGCACGAACGACAACGCCGCCCTTCGGGGCGGCGTTGTCGTTGATGGCTTCCGTAGCGCCCGGACTCTGATAGTCTGACGGCATGTATCGACGACTGACATCCCATCACAATCTCGTGCTGCTGGATCACTGGCGCAACCTTCTGGAAAGCGAGGGTATCCCGTGCGAGCTGCGCAACCGTCTGCTGGGTTCGGCAGCCGGGGAGTTGCCCGTCAACGATTGCGAGCCGCAATTGTGGGTTGCCGAGCACAATCTCGCCCGCGCTCGCCAGCTGCTGGCGCATATCGAGGCCGCGCCTGCGCAGCCGGATTGGCAGTGCGCCTGCGGGGAGCGCCTCGAAGGCAGCTTCAGTGAATGCTGGTCCTGCGGTGCCAGTGCGCCCATGCGTGATGATGCAGGGCCCCGCAAGCAGGATGACGACACGGAGTTCGTGGCATGACGGACGTACAGGCATCGGAGACCGTCATCGGCAACACGGCCCCCTTGCGGGAAACCTGTGAAGGGTGGGCGCTGCCGTCTCCCTTCCTGCTGCCGATCGCGGTAAGTGTCGAGGCGCTGGATGGCTATGGCCATGTCAACAATGCCGAATACGTGCGCTGGCTGGAGAGAATCAGCTGGGCGCATTCCGAAGCGTTGGGGCTGGGCCTTGAACACTATCGTGCCCAGGATCGTGGCATGGCGGTGCATCGTCACGAGATCGACTATCTGGCCAGCGCACGGCTTGGCGATTCGCTGATGCTGGCCACCTGGCTGGTGGCGTGCGATGGCCGCCTGAGCCTGACGCGCCGCTTTCAGCTGCGTCGTTGCTCGGATGGTCTGACGCTGTTGGAGGCACGCACGCGCTTCGTCTGCATCGAACTCTCGAGTGGGCGAGCCAGACGCATGCCCGAGGCTTACCGTGAATGCTATTCGGCGGTGCTGGTGAGCGAGGATGCTGCCAGCCAACGATGATTCCCTGCATTCCACTGCATTGCTGTCGTGTTTTGGTGAATCTTGCTGGCATCTGATTGGCGCGACGCTGACGAGTCTGCTGTGCTTGTAGGAGGTGTCGAGATGACATCACCGTATTCCGCCAGCAGTGCAAGGAGCTCGTCATGCAGATCGCCGTGCCGAAGGAAATCAAGAACCACGAATACCGTGTCGCTCTGACGCCCGCCGGGGTGCGAGAGCTGATTGCCCATGGCCATGACGTCATCGTCGAGCGTGGTGCGGGTGAGGGCAGTGGGTTCAGTGACGCCGAGTACCAGGGGGTCGGGGCTCGTCTTGAATCGGATGTCGAGCAGGTCTTTCGTGAGGCCGAGCTGATACTCAAGGTCAAGGAGCCTCAGCCGGCCGAGGTGGCACGTCTCACCAGCGGCCAGACATTGTTCACCTACCTGCATCTGGCCGCCGCCCGTGAGCTGACCGAAAGCCTGCTGGATAGCGGGGTGACCGCGATTGCCTACGAGACCATCACCGACACCGCCGGTGGTCTGCCGCTGCTGGCACCCATGAGTCGCGTTGCCGGGCGCATGGCGATCCAGGCCGGTGCGCATGCGCTGGAGAAGGCGCAAGGCGGGATGGGGGTGCTGTTGCCCGGTGTGCCTGGCGTGCCACCGGCGCGGGTCACGGTGATCGGCGGCGGCGTGGTGGGGGAGAATGCGGCGCGCATGGCGCTGGGGCTGGGCGCCGAGGTGGTGATTCTCGATACGTCATTGAACCGCCTCGAGACGCTGGATCACCGCTATCAGGGACAGATTCGTACGGTCTATTCGACATCCGAGGCGCTGGATGAGGCGGTACGCCATTCGGCATTGATCATCGGGGCCGTGCTCGTGCCCGGTGCCGCGGCTCCCAAGCTGATCCGTCGCGAGCATCTGCGCAACATGATGCCCGGTGCGGTACTGGTGGATGTCGCGATCGATCAGGGCGGATGTTTCGAGACCAGTCGCGCCACGACCCATGCGGAACCGACCTATCTCGTCGATGGTGTCGTGCATTATTGCGTGGCCAACATGCCGGGGGCCGTGGCGCGTACCTCGACCCAGGCACTCACCAGCGCGACGCTGCCTTATGTGGTGAAGCTCGCCAATGGCGGCTATCGCAAGGTATTGCGGGAAGATCGTCACTTCGCGGCAGGCCTCAACGTGCATGCCGGCCAGCTGACGATTGCGGAAGTCGGCGCTGCCTTCGGCATGCCGGTGATCTCGCTGGAAGATGCACTGGCAAAGGGCTGACACCTGCCGGTGGGCACATGGCGTGCATGGGGCGCTGGTCGTCTGTCCGGCCCTTACGAAGGCCATGCCCCTCAGGGTAAGATGAGTGCAATGCAGCGGCAGGACATGGCGGGTTCATCGCATCGTGATGCGCGCCGTCGTGCCCTGTCGTGATTCATTGTGAGCAGGTCCCGCCAAGTGGCACGCTCCCCGACTCAGACGCCCAAGAAGTGCATCCATGACCAAGACCCGCGTTCTTACCGGCATCACGACCACCGGCACCCCTCACCTCGGCAACTATGTCGGCGCCATCAAGCCCGCCATCGAGGCCAGCCAGGACCCGACGGTCCAGTCCTTCTATTTCCTCGCCGATTTCCATGCTCTGATCAAGTGTCAGGACCCGAAGCGCGTGCAGGAATCCCGCCGTGAGATCGCCGCCACCTGGCTGGCGCTGGGGCTGGACACCGACAACGCCATCTTCTATCGCCAGTCGGATGTGCCGGAGATTCCGGAGCTGATGTGGTTGCTCAACTGTGTCTGCGCCAAGGGCCTGATGAACCGTGCGCATGCCTACAAGGGCGCCGTGGCCGAGAACGAGGACGCGGGCATCGAGGACGTGGATCGTGGCATCAGCATGGGGCTGTTCAGCTATCCGGTGCTGATGGCGGCGGACATCCTGATGTTCAATGCCCACAAGGTGCCGGTGGGGCGTGACCAGATCCAGCATATCGAGATGGCGCGTGACATGGCCGGGCGCTTCAACCACCTCTTCAAGGGCAACTACTTCACCATGCCCGAGGCGGTGACCGACGAGAAATCCCAGCTGCTGCTGGGCCTCGATGGCCGCAAGATGTCCAAGAGCTACAACAACACCATTCCGCTGTTCGGCACCGAGAAGCAGCTGCTCAAGAGCGTGCGCAAGATCAAGACCAATTCGCTGGAGCCGGGGGAGCCGAAGGACCCGGATACCTGTTCGCTGTTCCAGATCTATTCCGCCTTCGCCACCGAGGCGGAAGTCGCCGCCATGCGTGAGCAGTACGCCGCCGGCATTGGCTGGGGCGATGCCAAGAATCAGCTGTTCGAATACCTGAACGATCATCTCAAGGCGCCGCGTGAGCGTTACGTCGAGCTGATGGAAGATCCGGCACATGTCGAAGCCATCCTCAAGCGTGGTGCCGAGCGTGCGCGCGATGAGGCCGCGCCGATGATGGAGCGCCTGCGTCGTGCCGTCGGTCTGGGCAACTTCGTGTAATCTCGAGGACACCCTGCACAGCCCGGCATCAGACGCCCGCCATCGCTTTCGATGGCGGGCGTCGTCGTCTGGGAGGTGAGCTGACGGGGGTGACTTATATTCCATGGCGGAATGGATGGCGTGCTGAAAATTCGTTCACAGCTATAAGGCAACGCGTTAGGCTTGCCGCATTGATGAACGCGACATGACGACTTCGTTCAAGGAGCAAGACATGAGTCACGATGCGATACCCGGCAAGGCCAGCCAGTCCGGCCTGCCGACGACCGCCATCAACCCGAAGGCCATTCTGGCCGGAGGCTTGCTGGTGGTGGCTGCCATCCTGCTGGGGCTGGTGTCCGGCTGGCGCCAGGGCTTGCTGCTGCTGGTGGGGGGCGCGCTGGGCGTGGTGCTCTACCACGCGGCCTTCGGTTTCACCTCCGCCTGGCGAGTCTTCATCACCGAGCGCCGAGGACGCGGCCTGCGTGCCCAGATGCTGATGCTGGCGATCGCCGTGGTGCTGTTCTTCCCGGTATTGGCCTCGGGCAGTCTGT
Source organism: Cobetia sp. 5-11-6-3 (assembly GCF_013374055.1). NCBI lineage: Bacteria > Pseudomonadati > Pseudomonadota > Gammaproteobacteria > Oceanospirillales > Halomonadaceae > Cobetia > Cobetia sp. 5-11-6-3. The sequence goes on from NZ_BLWJ01000006.1 coordinate 42,902, forward strand.
GGGGGCAGGAGGTCTCCGGCTTCGTCTCGCCGCTGGGTGTCTCGGTGGTGGTCGGTGCCTTCCTGTTCGGGCTCGGCATGCAGCTGGGCGGCGGCTGCGCCTCGGGCACGCTGTTCACCGTCGGTGGCGGCAATGCGCGCATGGTGATCACCCTGATCTTCTTCTGCGTCGGCTCGGTGATCGGCACCGCGCACTTCAGCTGGTGGCAGAGCCTGCCGTCGCTGCCCGCCGTCTCGCTGGTGGACAGCTTCGGCGCGCTGGGTGGCATCATCGTCAGCCTGGTGCTGTTCGCCATCATCGTGGTGGTGACACGCACGCTGGAGAAGCGCCGTCACGGTGAGCTCGAGAAGGCCGCCGTGACCGACAGTCAGCCGCGTGGTCTGTCACGCTTTCTGCGGGGCCCCTGGCCGCTGCTGGCGGGTGCCGTGGCGCTGGCGCTGCTCAACTTCGTGACGCTGGCGCTGGCCGGTCGCCCGTGGGGCATCACCTCGGCCTTCGCGCTGTGGGGCACCAAGGCCTATACCGCGCTGGGCTTCGATGTCAGTGACTGGGGCTACTGGCAGGCGGCGGGCAATGCCAAGGCGCTGGCCGCACCGCTCTATCAAGACATCACCACGGTGATGAACATCGGTATCGTGGTGGGGGCGCTGGCGGCGGCGCTGCTGGCCGGCAAGTTCGCGCCGAAGTGGAACATTCCGCTGCGCTCGGTGGTGGCTGCCGTGCTGGGTGGTCTGCTGTTGGGCTACGGCGCGCGCCTGGCCTTCGGCTGCAACATCGGTGCCTACTTCGGCGGCATCTCCTCCGGCAGCCTGCATGGCTGGCTGTGGCTGGTGATGGCCTTCGCCGGCAACATGCTGGGCGTGAAGCTGCGCCCGTTCTTCGCGCTTGCGCCGCGCAAGCCGGCATCGCGTGCCGATCTGGCCTGAGCCATTCTCAGTACGTGACCTCGAACGCCTCGCTCCTTCCCCGTCAGGGGGATGTGCGGGGCGTTTCTCGTCATGCAGCACCCTTGTCTGCGCAACGCACGTCGACCCTGCACAGGCTGCCGGAGATAGCACTGCGCGTGCTATCATCATGCCTTGTTCGCACGTGGAAACTGCACGTCGAAAGGTCCCTCGGACGCCCGGTTGCCAGCAGGTCTTCTGCGGTGCTTCAGCGGGCATGCTGCGCGTGTCTGCCGGCATGCCGAGAAGCTTGCCGAGCGTGAGGTCGTCCCCACTGATTCAAGAGTCTCGCCATGACGGATACTTCCAAGCGCGCCCTGTACGTTCCCTATGCCGGCCCGAGCCTGCTCGAGATGCCGCTGCTCAACAAGGGCAGCGCCTTCAGCCTCGAGGAGCGTGTCAGCTTCAATCTGATGGGCCTGCTGCCGCAGAATGTCGAGAGCATCGAAGAGCAGGTCGCGCGCGTCTACAGCCAGTATCAGCAGTGCGCCACCGACCTCGACAAGCACATCCTGTTGCGCTCGGTGCAGGACGACAACGAGACCCTGTTCTTCCGCGTGATCGAGGAGCACCTCGAGGAGATGATGCCCATCATCTACACCCCGACCGTCGGTCAGGCGTGCGAGGAGTTCTCCAACATCTACCGCAACCACCGTGGCCTGTTCATCTCCTACCCGGACCGCGAGCACATGGATGACATCCTGCGCTCCGCGACCAAGGACAACGTCAAGGTCATCGTCGTCACCGATGGCGAGCGTATCCTGGGCCTGGGCGATCAGGGCATCGGCGGCATGGGCATCCCCATCGGCAAGCTGTCGCTGTACACCGCCTGTGGCGGCATCAGCCCGGCCTATACCCTGCCGATCTCGCTGGATCTGGGTACCAACAACCAGAAGCTGCTCGACGACCCGCGCTACATGGGCTGGCGTCACGAGCGCGTCACCGGTGATGACTACAACGCCTTCGTAGCCGAGTTCATCACAGCCGTGAAGCGTCGCTGGCCGAAAGCCATGATCCAGTTCGAGGACTTCGCGCAGGCCAACGCCATGCCGCTGCTCGAGCGTTACCGCGATGAAGTCTGCTGCTTCAACGACGACATCCAGGGCACCGCCTCCGTCGTGGTCGCGACCCTGATGGCGGCCTGCAAGGCCAAGGGCGAGAAGCTCTCCGACCAGCGCGTGACCTTCCTGGGTGCCGGCAGTGCCGGTTGTGGCATCGCCGAGATGATCGTGGTGGCGATGGTCAAGGAAGGCATGGACGAGGCCGAGGCCCGCAAGCGTGTCTTCATGGTCGATCGCTTCGGCCTGCTGACCAGCGACATGGAAGGCCTCTACGACTTCCAGAGCCGTCTGGCTCACGACGTCAAAAGCGTGGCCGACTTCGGTGACCGCGGCCTGCTGGATGTGGTCAAGGCCGCCAGGCCGAGCGTGCTGATCGGTGTATCCGGCCAGCGTGGCCTGTTCAGCGAAGACGTGATCCGTGCCGTGCAGGCCGGTTGCGAGAGCCCGCTGGTGATGCCGCTGTCCAACCCGACCTCACGCGTCGAAGCGACCCCGGCGGAAGTCATCGAGTGGACCGACGGCAAGGCACTGGTCGCCACTGGCAGCCCGTTCGCGCCGGTCGAGCACAACGGCCACATCCACGCGATTGCCCAGTGCAACAATGCCTACATCTTCCCGGGCATCGGTCTGGGTGTGCTGGCATCCAGCGCCTCACGCATCACCGACAACATGCTGATGGCCGCGGCCAACGCGCTGGCCAACAACGCTCCCATCGTCCTGAAGGGCGAGGGCGCGCTGCTGCCGTCGCTGGGCGATATCCAGGACATCAGCCGTCAGATCGCCTTTGATGTAGCACGTCAGGCCCAGGCCGATGGCGTGGCGCTGACCTCCAGCGATGAGATCATCCAGGCCAACATCGAGAAGAACTTCTGGCAGCCGCGTTACCGCGCCTACCGTCGCAAGGCGTTCTGATCGCGCCTGCGCCGTCAGTGAGCGCATGAAGCAGATTGCCTGAAACAGGTTGCCTGAAACAGAGTGTGCAAATGAAGAAGCCCCCGCAGGCCATGCCTGCGGGGGCTTTTGTATTGCAGTCAGCGCTGTGGTCAGCGGCTGGCGGGTTACAGCATGCCGCGCAGCACGTAGTGGAGGATGCCGCCGTGGCGGTAGTACTCCAGCTCGTTGTCGGTATCGATGCGGCACAGCGCCTCGATCTTCTGCTCACCCTTGTCGCTCTTGAAGGTGACCTGGACCTTGCCGCCGGCCGTCAGGTCATTCAGACCGCTGATGCTGATTTCCTCATCACCGGTCAGGCCGAGAGACTGGCGGCTTTCGCCTTCGGGGAACTGCAGCGGCACCACGCCCATGCCGATCAGGTTGGAGCGGTGGATGCGCTCATAGGACTCGGCAATCACCGCACGGACGCCCAGCAGCAGGGTGCCCTTGGCGGCCCAGTCACGTGAGGAGCCGGTGCCGTACTCCTTGCCTGCGACCACCACCAGTGGCGTGCCTTCCTCGGCATACTTCATGGCGGCATCGTAGATGGCCATCTGCTCGCCGGAGGGCACGTGGCGTGTCTCGCCGCCCTCGACGCCATCGAGCATCTCGTTGCGGATACGCACGTTGGCGAAGGTGCCGCGCATCATCACCTCGTGGTTGCCGCGACGCGAGCCATAGGAGTTGAAGTCCTTGACCTCGACGCCGTTCTCCTTGAGGTAGCGACCCGCCGGGCTGTCCGGCTTGATGGCACCGGCCGGTGAGATGTGGTCAGTGGTCACCGAATCGCCGAGCATGGCCAGCACGCGAGCGTTCTCGACGTCCTGCACGGCCTTTGGCTCGCGCTCCATGCCTTCGAAGAACGGCGGATGCTGGATGTAGGTGGAATCCTTCCACTCATACACCTCGGCTTCCGGTACCTCGATGGCCTGCCAGGTCTCGTCGCCGTCGAAGACTTCAGCGTACTCCTTGCGGTACATCTCGGTGCGTACCTGTTCGACGGCCGTGGCGATTTCCGCCTGGGTGGGCCAGATGTCCTTGAGGAAGACATCGTTGCCGTCGTTGTCCTTGCCCAGCGGCTCCTTGGAGAGGTCGGTGCGCACGGTGCCGGCGAGGGCGTAGGCCACCACCAGGGGCGGTGACGCCAGCCAGTTGGTGCGGACGTTGGGATGCACGCGACCCTCGAAGTTGCGGTTGCCCGACAGCACCGAGGCGACCGTCAGGTCACGCTCGTTGATGGCGGCTTCGACAGGGTCCGGCAGCGGGCCGGAGTTGCCGATGCAGGTCGTGCAGCCATAACCGACCAGATTGAAGCCCAGCTCGTTGAGGTCATCCTGAACCCCCGCCGAGGCGAGATAGTCGGTGACGACCTTGGAGCCCGGTGCCAGAGAGGTCTTGACCCATGGCTTGGTGCGCAGGCCTTTCTCGCGCGCCTTGCGGGCCACCAGGCCTGCCGCCAGCATCACGCTGGGGTTGGAGGTGTTGGTGCAGGACGTGATGGCGGCGATGACCACGTCCCCGTGATCGAGACGGAAGGTCTCGCCGTCCAGCTCGCTGTAGTCGGTATCCTTCTCGTAGCTCTGCTCGACATCGACGGCGGTCTGGCCACCCTCGGACAGCCATTTGCCGTCCTCGACCGCGGGAATCTGACCCAGCTGGTCATCGAGGATCTTCTCGAAGGTCTGCTTGATGTCGGTGAGCGCGACGCGATCCTGCGGACGCTTGGGGCCGGCCAGAGAGGCGACGACCTCACCCATGTCCAGCTCCAGGGTGTCGGAGAAGATCGGCTCATGGCCCGGCTCACGCCACAGACCCTGCTCCTTGGCATAGGCTTCGACCAACGCGACCTGTTCATCGGAGCGGCCGGACAGACGCATGTAGTTGAGCGTCTCGTCATCCAGCGGGAAGAAGCCGCAGGTGGCACCATATTCCGGCGCCATGTTGGCGATGGTCGCGCGGTCCGCCAGTGGCAGGTCGTCCAGGCCATCACCGTAGAACTCGACGAACTTGCCGACCACGCCACGGCTTCTCAGCATCTGGGTGACGGTCAGCACCAGGTCCGTCGCGGTGATGCCTTCGTTGAGCTTGCCGGTCAGCTTGAAGCCGACCACTTCCGGAATCAGCATCGAGACCGGCTGGCCGAGCATCGCGGCTTCCGCCTCGATCCCGCCGACACCCCAGCCCAGCACGCCCAGGCCATTGATCATGGTGGTGTGGGAGTCGGTGCCGACCAGGGTGTCAGGGTAGGCGAGCGTCTTGCCATCTTCCTCGCGGGTGAAGACGGCGCGACCCAGGTACTCGAGATTCACCTGGTGACAAATGCCGGTACCCGGCGGGACGACGGAGAAGTTGTCGAAGGCCTGCTGGCCCCAGCGCAGAAACTCGTAGCGCTCGCGGTTGCGCTCCATCTCGATGCGCACGTTGTCCTTGAAGGCGCTCGGGTCGCCGTAGTGATCCACCATCACCGAGTGGTCGATGACCAGATCCACCGGGGTCAGCGGATTGACCTTCTCGGGGTTCGCGCCCAGTGTCTTGACGGCGTCACGCATGGAGGCCAGGTCGACGACGCCGGGCACACCGGTGAAATCCTGCATCAGCACCCGGGCTGGGCGATAGCCGATCTCATGAGTGCTGGAGGCGGTCTTCTGCCAGTCGGCCAGCGCCTTGATGTCGTCCTTGGTGGCAGTGTCACCATCCTCGAAGCGCAGCTGGTTCTCCAGCAACACCTTGAGCGTGAAGGGCAGTCGCGTCAGGTCGCCAAGCGACTCGGCGGCCTTCTTGAGCGAGTAGTAGTGATATTGCCTGTCTCCGACCTGCAGTTCGGAGAGGGTATTGAGCGAATCCAGTGACTGAGAGCGCTGGGAACCCATGATTCTCCTCCTTGTCGTTGTCTTCACCGGCCAGACTGCTGATGTGTCATCCAACAGGTGCGTCAGGTGCCTTGGCCGGCTGCGACGCGTCGCCTGAGAGCGACTGCCAAATCGCGGGATACTGCCTATATAAGGCTATGGTCATCATCTGACCGGAATTCAAGCGCCTGCTTGCTTGAGGATAGTGCGCAGTGAGGAACCCCGCGTCGCGTTCGCTGCCATAGAGACGGATGAGAGACATCGTGAGGGAGGTGAGCATGGCGCTCATGGCTCGTGGACTGTCAGCCGCTGGCAAGGCCTTCGCCGCGATCAATCGCATCTCTCACATGACATGACGGAGGTTGGCATGAGTGATCAAGGGCGTGAGCCGGGTGAGTTGCCGGAAGATGACGAGGTACTGGATGCTGCCGTCGAGCAGTGGCTGGCGGAGCATTCCTCGGGGCAGTCCGATGAGTGGCCGGGACATGAGCTGCTCGAGGACAAGCATGAAGGCGTGACCAGTGAGGCGCTGCATGAGGCGGAAATCAACTGCCCCTACTGTGACACGCCCTTCACGGTGTTCCTGGATCTGGGCGAGGGCAGTCTGACCAACATCATCGACTGCGAGCGCTGCTGTCAGCCGATTCAGGTGCGCCAGCAGGTGGACCCCGCCAGTGGTGAGCTGGACGGCCTGGATATCGGCCAGGACGATGACGTGCTCTGACCTCGGGGGGCGATCTCAGACGCGATCTCAGGTGCCCTGATTCAGCGCATCTGCCCCGAATCGCGCCGCAAGAGCGAGAATCCCGAGCAGTGCACAGGAGATACTGTATTCTGTTTCAGAGGTCACTTATGATTCCGGCGCAGCAGGCATCGTCATCGAGCTTTCATAGGCAAACTCTATGATGGTGATTGCGCCAAACATTTGGCATCTGCCACCTGAGGCGATTAGTCTGTGTGGCGATTCATCACGAAGGCGGCTTTGCGCCTTCCATCATCATTTCTCAGGAGATCACCATGAGCGTATTGGTCGGACGTCAGGCCCCGGATTTCGAAGCCGCAGCTGTGCTGGGCGACGGTACCATCGTCGACAACTACAAGCTGTCTGATTCCAACGGCAAGCTGCGTGTGCTGTTCTTCTGGCCGCTGGACTTCACCTTCGTTTGCCCGTCTGAAATCATCGCCCACGACAACCGTCTGGCGAAGTTCAAGGAACTCGGCGTTGAAGTCATCGGTGTTTCCATCGATTCCCAGTTCACTCACCACGCATGGCGCAAGACCTCTCCGGACGCTGGCGGCATCGGTGAAGTCGGCTTCCCGATCGTGGCTGACGTCAAGCACGAAATCGTGCAGGCCTTCGGTGTCGAGCACCCGGAAGCTGGCGTCGCGCTGCGCGCGTCCTTCCTGATCGACGAAGATGGTGTCGTTCAGCACCAGGTCGTCAACAACCTGCCGCTGGGCCGCAACGTCGACGAGATGGTCCGCATGGTCAAGGCCCTGCAGTTCCACCAGACCAACGGCGAAGTCTGCCCGGCAGGCTGGGAAGAAGGTCAGGAAGGCATGAAGGACACCGCTGAAGGTGTCGCCAAGTACCTGGCAGGTCACTCCAGCAGCCTGTAAGTCGCTGCCTGGTCGCGATCAGCCGCGTCATCGCTGACTGATCGAGCGTCCGCCTTTCGACACCCTCCCATGAGTGGCTCGACTGGCAGGCGAACCGGAAGCCGTCGCCCCTGGCGGCGGCTTCCGTGTATCTGAGGCTAGCGTCATAAGCTTCTGCGATGCCGGTCTGAGCGCAGTGCTGAAAGCTCGGCGCGTCTGCGCTAATCTGCGCAGTCCCTGTTCACCATCCACTCCGTGTCCTGAGCCATGCCGATCGCAGGCGCTGTCTGCATCGCTCAGTACATAGATCATCAGTCGTCACCCGGCGTCTGGTGAATTTTCCGCCTTCATCTGTCTTGAGGTCATCCATGAGCAATGTCCGTCACGAACGTCTGATCATCCTCGGTTCCGGCCCGGCGGGTTACACCGCTGCCGTCTATGCCGCGCGTGCCAACCTCAAGCCGCTGCTGATCACCGGCATGCAGATGGGTGGCCAGCTGACCACCACCACCGATGTCGACAACTGGCCGGGCGATGATGCCGGCGTGCAGGGACCGGAGTTGATGGAGCGCATGCGCCGTCACGCCGAGCGCTTCGAGACCGAAGTCCTGTTCGATCACATCAACGAAGTGACTCTCGGCGAGCGTCCGTTCCTGCTCAAGGGTGACAACGGCAGCTACAGCTGTGATGCGCTGATCATCGCCACCGGTGCCAGTGCACAGTATCTGGGCCTGCCGAGCGAGCAGCAGTTCATGGGCCAGGGCGTCTCGGCCTGCGCGACCTGTGACGGCTTCTTCTATCGCAATCAGGAAGTCGTGGTGGTCGGGGGCGGCAACACCGCGGTCGAGGAAGCGCTGTACCTGTCCAACATCGCCTCCAAGGTCACCCTGGTGCACCGTCGCGACAGCCTGCGCGCCGAGAAGATTCTGCAGGACAAGCTGTTCGACAAGGTCGAGAACGGCAACATGGCGGTGGAATGGCACCACACGCTGGATGAGGTGCTGGGTGACAACTCCGGCGTCACCGGCGTGCGTCTGCGTCATGTCGAGAGTGGTGCCACCAAGGAGTTGAACTCGATGGGGGTGTTCATCGCCATCGGCCATCGTCCGAATACCAGCCTGTTCGAAGGCCAGCTGGAGATGCAGGGCGGCTATCTCAAGGTCCAGTCCGGCCTGGAAGGCAATGCCACCCAGACCAGCATCCCCGGTGTCTATGCCTGTGGTGACGTGATGGATCACGTCTATCGCCAGGCGATCACTTCTGCCGGTACTGGCTGCATGGCGGCGCTGGACGCCGAGCGCTATCTGGATGGTCTGACTGCCTGAGTGGCCTGACCCTCCGCGCTCGCGTCTCCTGACAAGCCGTCAGGGAGGCACGCACAAGAACGGCCCCGTGGCATGCGCTGCGGGGCCGTTCTGCGTTTTGATCACAGGCGTCAGTGCTCGCTTCAGTAGTGAGGAGGAAGCTCGTCGGCAGGCGACAGTGAGTCGGTCTGTGTCCGTTCACTGTCAGATTCGCGCAATTGGCGCAGCTGCGCGCTCATCAGCGCGGTGAGGCGCTCGAGCGTCTCTATCTGGCGTTGCTGGGCAATCACGGTGCGATCCAGCGTCTCCAGCCAGTCATCCTGGTGGGCCAGGCGGCTTTCGAGCGCCTCCAGGCGTGCTTCCAGCCGAGCATCGCCGGGAAGATCGGTCGGGGTCGACATGCGCTATGAACTCCTGAAGAGAGGTGTCAGTCCCGGTGGGTGAGTCAGTGGCGTGAGGATATCACCAGCCACAAGCGGACCGACAAGGGTTGAGGGGAGGCACGTGGTGGCATCAGACGCATTCTGGTGAGGCGTGTTAGACTGATATCGGTGTGTTCTGCTTTCTTTTCGCGCAGTGCACCTGTTGACGGCAGCTGTCAGTTTCGCCTCTGGCACTGACATGGCTGCCGGTTCCATCGACTGATGTGGGGAGACTCGCATCACGAGCCACGACGTGGCCAGGCTGACACCGAGTGTCAGTGACAGCCACGGGCATCGCCGTGAGGCGTTGCGTTCAGGCAGAGGTCCGACGACTGACGGTCGCATCGCGTGTCGTCATCCTCCCGGATTCTGCCCTTGCTGCGGCGTCTGGCAGAACATTCTGATATGGATCATCTGAAGTACCCCCTTCTGCCTTGTCGCGTTCCACCTTAATCCATTGCTTAGAGAGTTTATCTTGATGAGTTCCAAATCGTTCTTCCGTTGTTTCATCATCAGTCTGTTGCTGGCATTGCCGGCACCGTTGCTGATTGCCGTCTTCATCACCCTGACCGGCGGCGAGCTGGCCGACACGCTGTCCACTGCACTCAGTATCGAGGGCTTTGAACTGGCCTACGCCGCTGCTGCCGTCGCCGTCTTCATTCTGCTGCTGGTCGCCACCCTGGCCATTCCGGTGCTGACACCGCGTTCCGCGGCGCTGGCCGAAGTCGAGGACGACGATCGTGAGATCGGCGAGGTCAAGTGGTTCAACGTCAACAAGGGCTATGGCTTCGTGACCCGCGAGAGCGGTGAAGATGTCTTCGTGCACTTCCGTGCCATCCGTGGCAAGGGCCATCGCACGCTGGCCGAAGGTCAGAAGGTGCGTTACCACGTCATCAGCAATGAGCGTGGCCTGCAGGCGGATGACGTGACGGTCATCACCTGATCGCTGACTCGCTCAGTGAAAGACGACAACGCCCCCGCAGGCTAGCCTGCGGGGGCGTTGTCGTTCATGGCCTGCACATTGGGGTGACGAGCGTCGCGTCACTCAGCCCTGGTCTGGCCAGGTGAAGGCCTCTTCGCTGCCATCGGCCATGACGCGGAAGAAGCGGTCCGGCTCATCGCCTGGCTGCCAGCTGCCCAGCGAGCAGCGCGCCTCGACCTGCAGCCCTCGGGCGGCGGCGCGAGCACAGTCGACATCACGTGCCCAGGGAGTGCTGGCGCTGTCGAACCACAGGCTGGCGAACCCGTCAGCGACTTTCTCCACGACCAGTACCGCGATCTCGGCGCCGTCACGCGTGAGGCGGGTCCGGTGCTGCAGCTTGCCGGCCGGCTGGAAGACGACGACCTGCCCGAACTGCTCGCCCAGCCAGGCACCGAGCGCTTCCAGGCTCAAGGGCTTGAGGTAGATCTCGATGTCCGGGTATTGCTCATCGGCGTCAGTGTGCGGGGTCTCGCTCATGCCGTGGTCTCTCGGGTCGCGGGGACAAACAGGTATTCCAGGATGTGTTCATAGGCGCTGGAGAGCTGATCCAGATCGCTGGCCATGACGCGTTCATCGATCTTGTGGATGGTCGCGTTGACCGGCCCCAGTTCTACCACCTGGGTGCCGAGCGTGGCGATGAAGCGCCCGTCCGAGGTGCCGCCGGAGGTGGACAGTACCGGCTTGCGGCCCAGCGCGCGTTCCACGCCGTGCACGGCGGCATCGACCAGCGCGCCTTCCGGTGTCAGGAAGGGCTCGCCGCTCAGGTTCCACTCGATCTCGACGTCCAGCCCGTGCTTCTCGAGGATCTCGTAGGTGCGACGCTTGAGGTCATCGGCGGTCAGCTCGGTGGAATAGCGGAAGTTGAACACCACTTCCAGCTCGCCGGGGATGACGTTGGTCGCGCCGGTACCGCCACGGATGTTGGAAATCTGGAAGCTGGTCGCCGGGAAGAAGTCGTTGCCGTCGTCCCAGTGTTCAGCGGCCATGGCGGCCAGTGCCGGGGCGGCCTCGTGGATCGGGTTGCGTGCCAGGTGCGGATAGGCCACGTGGCCCTGCACGCCCTTCACGTGCATGACGGCACCCAGCGAGCCGCGACGGCCATTCTTGATCACGTCACCGGCATAGTCGGTGGAGGACGGCTCGCCGACAATGCAGTAATCCAGGCGTTCGTGGTGCTCGCGCAGATACTCGACCACCGCGCGGGTACCGTGAACCGCCGGGCCTTCCTCATCGGAGGTGATCAGGAAGGCGATGCGGCCTTCGTGGTCCGGGTTGGCGGTCACGAAGCGCTCGGTGGCGGTCAGCATCGCGGCCAGCGAGCCCTTCATGTCGGCGGCACCACGGCCACACAGGAAGCCGGCGTCATCGATGCACGGTGAGAACGGCGGATACTGCCAGTTGGCTTCCGGGCCGGTGGGCACGACATCGGTGTGGCCGGCGAAGGCCAGTACCGGACCATGATGACCGCGTACTGCCCAGAAATTCTCGACATCACCGAAGGGCAGGCGGGTGATCGTGAAGCCAAGTGCCTCGAGACGGTCGATCATCAGGGCCTGGCAGTCCAGATCATCCGGTGTGACGGAAGGGCGCTCGATCAGGTCGAAGGCCAGTTCCAGCGTCGGCGAGAGATTGCTGGGGCGTGACGGAAGCGGTGCGTGTGAATCAGTCATCATGGGCCATCGCTGCAGGCGTTGCCGCGAGGAGCGGCAACGCGAAATTCGGGGGAGACGAAATGTCTTCGTGCCGGCTCGAGCATCGCTGCCCGAGCCGGAAGATGCCGCGGCTACCTGCTGGCTCACTTGCCTGACAGGCAGCCGTCGCGCGCCTCAGTTGTGGGCGTGCAGGGCATCATTGAGCGCGATGGCGCTCTTGTTGGTGAGGCATTCCACGCGACCGGTGATGGAGTTACGACGCAGCAGCAGGTCATCCTGGTTCGCCAGCTCACGTGCCGCGACGGTCTCGACTTCTTTGCCTTCATTGTCGAAGACCATGACCTTGGTGCCGGCGGTGATGTAGAGGCCAGCTTCCACGGTGCAGCGATCGCCCAGCGGGATGCCGATGCCGGCATTGGCGCCGATCAGGCAGCCTTCGCCGACCTTGATGATGATGTTGCCGCCACCGGACAGGGTGCCCATGGTGGAGCAGCCACCGCCCAGGTCGGAGCCCTTGCCGGCGAAGACGCCCGCAGCGATACGGCCTTCGACCATGCCCGGGCCTTCGGTGCCGGCATTGAAGTTGCAGAAGCCTTCGTGCATCACGGTGGTGCCTTCGCCCAGGTAGGCACCCAGACGCACACGTGAGGTATCGGCGACACGGATGCCGGTCGGCACCACGTAGTCGGTCATCTTCGGGAACTTGTCGACGCAGTCCACGGACAGCGTGCGACCTTCCAGGCGGGCCTTGAGACGACGCGCCGGCAGCTCCTCGATGTCGATGGCGCCTTCGCTGGTCCAGGCGACATTCTTGAGCAGACCGAACATGCCGGTCAGGTCGATGCCATGCGGACGCACCATGCGGTGGGACAGCAGGTGCAGCTTGAGGTAGACCTCCGGCACGCTCTGCGGCGCGGCATCTTCCTCGAGGAACATGGCGACCAGCGGGCGCTGGGAGCTGGCCAGGCTTTCGGCCAGTTCGGCCTGGGCGCTGTCGCCGGCGTCGCGCAGGGCGCTGGCCAGGGCGGCACAGTGCTCCGGCAGGAAGCTGGTGGCAGTGGTGCCGGCCGGTGCGTCCAGTGCCTTGCGAGCGGCGTCAGCAACGGCAGCGGTCGGCTTGAACAGCGGGGCAGGATAGTAGACTTCCAGCCAGTCGCCGGTGGTGTTCTGGGTGCCGATTCCGAGGGCAAGGCTCAACATCGTGTCAATCTCCGGGGTGTCCAGTGGTGTAAGAGGTAACTCAGTCCTGCGGTTCGTAGACCGCCTTGTCATAGCCGATCACCAGATCCACCTCGTCCTCGGCCGGATGGCGTTCGAGGATGGGGCGCTTGATCAGGGTCGGGTGCTCCAGCATAAGTGCGCGTGCCGAGTTGGCATCGAGGCTGTCACGTTGTTCATCGCTCAGGTTGCGCCAGCTGGTGCTGCGCTTGTTGAGCAGGCTGCTCCAGGCGGTCTGCTCCAGCCAGGATTCCAGCAGGCTGGCGGAGAGGCCATCCTCACGCAGGTCATGCCAGCGATAGGGCTCGCCCCGGCCATCGAGGGCGCGGCGCGCCTTGCGGCAGGTATCGCAGGTCTTGATGCCGTAGAGCACGTGCATGGCGGTCTCCTTGAGCCAATCCGCCTCGCCGGGCGGGGTTGTCATCCAGTGTTGGGCTGCTGTCAGCCCGTGCAGGCCTGGCGCTCAGCGCAGGCGTTCGACGAAGCGACGCAGGCGCCGGGCGGCTTCGACGGTCTGTTCCAGTTCGGCCACCAGCGCCAGACGAATGCGCCCGGCGCCCGGATTCACGCCGTCCACCTCACGCGCCATGTAGCTTGCCGGCAGCACGCCGACGGCCTCTTCACGCAGCAGCTCGCGGGTGAAGGCGGCGTCATCCCCGCCCGGCACGGCCGGGTAGAGATAGAAGCTGGCTTCCGGGGTCGGGAAGTCCATCACCGGCGCGAGGATCTCGGTCACGGCGGCAAACTTCTCGCGGTAGGCGTCGCGATTGGCCAGCACGTGGGCTTCATCATTCCAGGCGGCGATGGAGGCGTGCTGGTGGTGCAGCGGCATCGCGCAGCCGTGATAGGTGCGGTAGTGACGGAAGCGACGGATCACCTCGCCATCGCCGGCCACGAAGCCGGAGCGCAGGCCCGGCAGGTTGGAGCGCTTGGACAGCGAGTGGAAGACCACGCAGCGCGCGTAGTCATCACGACCCATGGCGGCACAGGCTTGCAGCAGGCCCGGCGGCGGTGTGGCTTCGTCGAGGTAAAGCTCCGAATAGCACTCGTCGGAGGCGATCAGGAAGTCGTGCTCGTCAGCGAGGCGAATCAGCTGCTGGAAGTCGGCCAGCGGCGTCACCGCGCCGGTGGGGTTGCCCGGCGAGCAGACGAAGACGATCTGGGTGTCACGCCATACCTCGGCCGGCACCGCGGCGTAGTCGGGGCGGAAGCCGTTCTCGGCGGGGCAGGGCAGGTAGGTGACCTCGCCGCCGGCCAGCAGCGTCGCGCCTTCGTAGATCTGATAGAAGGGGTTCGGCACCAGTACGCGCGCCGGACGCGTGCTGTCCAGCGAGGCCTGGATGAAGGCGAACAGTGCCTCGCGGGTGCCGGTGACCGGCAGGACCTGCTGGTCGATATCCGGGGTGGCGTTGAGCGAGAAGCGCTTCTCCAGCCAGCTGGCGATCGCGGAGCGCAATTCCGGCAGGCCGCCGGTGGCGGGATACTTGGCCACGCCCATGATGTGCTCGCGCAGGGTGTCGAGCACGAACTCGGGCGGCGCGTGACGCGGCTCGCCGATGGTCAGCGCAATCGGGTCCAGAGCGGGGTTGGGGACGACGCCCCCGCGCAGCTTGGCCAGGGTTTCAAACGGGTAGGGCTTGAGCTGGTCGAGATCCGGGTTCATGCACGTTCCATGGGTGATGGCCGTTGCCGGCCGAGCAGGAAGGAAGGCGTCCGCGAGTCCGCCGGACTGCCATGCAGGTCGACTCGCGATTATAGGGAAGGCGGCCGGTCCCCTCAATCGCGGGGTGCCGGCGGCCTCTCGCTGTTCATGCCTGCGTGACGCGTCAGCCGCGCTCGCCGACCTGGAGCACTTCGGTCAGGGCATCACGCAGGCGCGTCTGGCGCTCTGGGTCGGTGATCGGCTCACCGGCGCGGTCAGTGATGAAGAAGATATCCTCGACGCGCTCGCCCAGGGTGACGATCTTGGCGGCATCGATGGCGATCTCGTGCTCCATGAACACGCGGCCGATGCGCGCCAGCAGACCCGGGCGGTCAGAGGCGATCACTTCCAGCACGCTGCGGCCATTGGTGTAGTCCTGGCTGAGCGTGATGCGTGGCGCGATGCGGAAATGCTTGAGCTGACGCGGTGTGTGACGGTTGACGATCACCGAGTAGTCATCCGGGTCATCCAGCTCTTCGACCAGATGGGTGCGGATGTCGGCGAGACGTGCGGCGTCGCGGATCGGCTCACCGTCATCGTCGAGCAGGATGAAGGTATTGAGCGTCCAGTTGTGGCTCGAGGTGGCGATGCGTGCATCGTGGATCGAGAGCCCCAGCTGCTCCAGTGCCGCCGCCGTGGCGGCAAACAGGTTGTCCACCGAGCGGGTATGGATGAAGACCTTGGTGCCGCCTTCGGTCATCTCTTCGGTGGGTGCACTGGTCAGCACCAGCGGCAGAGGTTCGCCATGCTCGTCCAGCTGGGGGGACGCCTGACGTGCCAGGATGCCCTGGGTGTGCCAGGCCACCTCGCTGGGCGCGTAGCGTACGAAGTAGTCGTCACCGAGGCTGGCCCACAGCGCTTCGGCGTCGCTGCGTGAGGTGCCCATGCCGGCCAGCAGTGACAGGGCTTCCTCGCGGGTCTCGGCGATCCATTCGTGGCGTTCCGGCGGATGCTCCAGGCCCCGTCGCAGCGCCCGGCGCGTCTCCATGTGCAGCTGACGCAGCAGCGCCGCTCGCCAGCCATTCCACAGCGAGGGGTTGGTGGCATTGATGTCGGCCACCGTCAGCACGTAGAGGTAGTCGAGATGCGTCTCGTCGCCGACGATCTCGGCGAAGCGCGTGATGATCTCGGGGTCGGCGATGTCCTGCTTCTGCGCGGTCATCGACATCAGCAGATGGTGACGCACCAGCCAGCTCAGGGTGCGAGTGTCGCGCTGACTGAGATCGTGACGGCGGGCGAAGTCCTCGATTTCCAGTGCGCCGATCTCGGAGTGATCGCCGCCGCGTCCCTTGCCGATGTCATGATAGAGCCCCGCGATCCACAGCAATTCCAGCTTGGGCAGTTCACGGATCAAGGCGGCGGCGACGGGGAATTCCTCTTCCGCGTCAGGGGCGCGGAATTCCTGGGCGACCTTGAGCAGGCGCAGGGTGTGGGCATCGACGGTGTAGACGTGGAACAGGTCATGCTGCATCAGGCCGACGGCACGACCGAAGGCCGGCAGGTACTTGCCGAGGATGCCGTAGCGCGCCATGCGCTTGAGGACGCGTGGCACGTTGCCGCCGGAGCGCATCAGCTCCATGAACAGGCTCTGGTGACGGACGTCGTCACGGAAGGCGTCATCGATCTGGTGACGATGATCACGCAGTGCGCGGATGGTGTCGGCGCGCACGCCCTCGATCTCGGGGTGCTGGGCCATGAGCAGGAACAGCTCCAGCAGCGCGGCGGGGCGACGGCGGAACACGCCTTCCTCGCGCAGGCTGATGTAGCCGCTGCGAATCTCGAAGCGCGGATTGAGCGGCACGATGTTGACCGGCTCGTCATGGCGCAGGATGGCCTCATCGAAGTGCTGCAGCAGCATGTCGTTGAGACCCGCCAAGGCGGTGACGTGACGATAGTAGCGCTTCATGAACTGCTCGACCGCCAGGTGCTCGGGCGTGTCCTGGAAGCCGAACAGCTCGGCGATGGTGCGCTGGTGGTCGAACAGCAGCCGGTCCTCGGCGCGTCCGGCCAGCATGTGCAGCGCGAAGCGCACCTGCCACAGGAAGGCCTGGCCCTGGCTGAGGATGCGCAGCTCGGCGTCATTCATGAAGCCCAGCTCGACGAGGTTGTCGTAGCGCTCGACCCCGAAGTGACGCTTGGCGACCCAGCCGATCATCTGGATATCGCGCAGGCCACCGGGGGATGATTTGATGTTGGGCTCGAGGTGATATTCGGTATTGGCGAACTTGTGGTGGCGAGCGATCTGCTCCTGCCACTTGGCCTCGAAGAAGGCCTCGGCCGGCCACAGACGGTCGGTACCCAGGCGCTCGCGCATGGCCTCGCGCAGCCGCTGCGGGCCGGCGATGACACGGGATTCCAGCAGGTTGGTGATCACGGTGACGTCGGCACGGGCCTCACGTTCGCAGTCACTCAGCGAGCGCACCGACTGGCCGATCTCGAGCCCGATGTCCCACAGGAAGGTGATGAAGGCGGACAGCGCCTCACGGTAGGGCATGTCATCGTCCTGCTCCAGCAACAGCAGCAGGTCGATGTCGGAGTGCGGGTGCAGCTCACCACGGCCATAGCCGCCCACGGCGAGCAGGGCGATGCCATCATCCGGCCAGGCCTGGCGTTGCCAGGCGATGGCCAGCAGGCGATCGATGGCGCGGGCACGGCCATGGATGAGGTCGCGGATGTCGGCACCCGCCTTGAAGCGGGCCTCGAGACGCTCCTGTACCTGTGCCAGAGCCCGCTTGAACAGCGGGATGGGCGTCTTCGTCGTGGCCAGCTCGCCGTCGAAGGTGACGGCATCGTAGAGCGCTTCACGCTCGACGAAGTGGTAGTGGTGCAGAAGCATCGTGATCAACCCTCGAGGAAGGAGAGGTCCTCTTCCGTGCGACGTGTCAGCACCTCGACGCCGGTGGCGGTGACCAGCAGGGTGTGCTCCCACTGCGCGGACAGGCTCTTGTCCTTGGTCACGGCTGTCCAGTCGTCCTTGAGTACCTTCACCTTGTAGCCTCCGACATTGACCATCGGCTCGATGGTCAGGCACATGCCTTCCAGAAGCTCGGCGTCGGCACGGGCTTCGTAGCCGTCATAGTGCAGCACCTGCGGGTCCTCATGGAAGCCGGCGCCGATACCGTGGCCGCAGAAGTCACGCACGACACTGTAACCTGCCGCTTCGGCATGCTTCTGGATGGCGCGACCGATCTCGGAAAGACGCACGCCCGGGCGTACCAGCTCGATGCCCTTGTAGAGACATTCCTGGGTGATGCGGCACAGGCGCTCCGCCTGGATGGTCGGTTCCCCGACGATGTACATCTTCGAGGTGTCGCCGTGATAGCCGTCCTTGATCACGGTGATGTCGATGTTGAGGATGTCACCCTTCTTGAGCTTCTTGTTGTCATCGGGAATGCCGTGACAGACCACGTGATTGATCGAGGTGCAGATCGATTTCGGGAAGCCGTGGTAGTTGAGCGGTGCCGGAATGCAGCCCTGAACCTCGGTGATGTGATGGTGAGCGATGCGATTGAGCTCGCCCGTGGTGACACCGGGACGGACGTGCTCGTCGAGCAGCTCCAGCACTTCAGCCGCCAGACGGCCGGCGACGCGCATCTTGTCGATTTCTTCAGCTGTCTTGATGGGAATGTTCATGAGGACTCGAGGCAGGAGATAAGAGGGATGAAACGCCGCCAGGCCGCGCGTGGCGGGGGAATGGCGCGACGCATCGCGTGCCGTGTCGGGCAGTCGCGACTTCATATCGTGGTCGAGCTATGGTATAAAGCCGCGCGCTTTCCTGCAAATTCTCCTCGATCGGCCACCTCCGGGCATCTGGCCGAGGCGACATTGAAAGGACTGACGTACATAACCCCAATCCACACACGTTCCGTCACATGGTCCCGGGTGCCGCGCAAGCGGTCGGATCCATGGGGGACGTGGAGGCCCAACCCGATATCCAGGAGATATTCACATGGCGCAAGTCAACATGCGCGATCTGCTCAAGGCAGGCGCACACTTCGGTCACCAGACCAAGTACTGGAACCCGAAGATGTCCAAGTTCATCTTCGGCGCTCGCAACAAGATCCACATCATCAACCTCGAGCACACCCTGCCGGCGCTGAACGAAGCCGTGTCAGTGGTCGAGAAGATGGCTGCCAATGGCAACAAGATCATGTTCGTGGGCACCAAGCGCGCTGCCGGCAAGATCATCAAGGAAGAAGCTCGCAAGGCTGGCCAGCCGTACGTCAACCATCGCTGGTTGGGCGGCATGCTGACCAACTTCAAGACCATCCGTCAGTCCATCAAGCGCCTGCGCGAAATCGAGCAGATGCATGAAGACGGTACCTTCGCGAAGCTGACCAAGAAAGAAGTCCTGATGGCCACTCGTGAGCAGGACAAGCTCGAGCGTTCCATCGGCGGTATCAAGGAAATGGGCGGCCTGCCGGACGCCATGTTCGTGATCGACGTTGACCACGAGCGCATCGCGATCAACGAAGCCAACAAGCTGGGCATCCCGGTCATCGGCGTCGTCGATACCAACTCCAACCCGGACGGCGTGGACTACGTCATCCCGGGTAACGATGACTCCATCCGTGCCATCCAGATCTATGTCCAGGCAATTGCAGGCGCCTGTGGCAAGAACAAGGAAGAAGAGCTGGCCGGTGAGTTCGTCGAAACTGCGGCTGAAGAAGACGCAGCAGAGTGATCCTGGCGGCTTGATCTGACTGTCACACACGCTGCGCTACACTAAGTGCGGCATGGCCTAGCCAAGCGGCAGTCAGGTCAGGCAATGAGGGGGCCACGGCCCCCTCATTTGCGACCGCTCAAGCGGTCGTGACCGAATTCCCGTATTCAAAGACGTCGACACGACAGAGGTTTCATCCCATGGCAGCTATCAGCGCATCTATGGTCAAGGAACTGCGTGAGCGTACTGCGCTCGGCATGATGGAATGCAAGAAGGCTCTTACCGAAGCCGGTGGCGACATCGAGCTCGCGATCGAGAACCTGCGCAAGAACTCCGGCCTGAAGGCCGCCAAGAAAGCTGGCCGTGTGGCCGCTGAAGGCGCCATCGTCATCAAGGTCGCCGACGATGCCAGCTATGGCGTGATGGTCGAAGTCAACTCCGAGACCGACTTCGTCGCTCGCGATGACAACTTCCAGGCCTTCACCAAGCTGATCGCCGACCGCGTGTTCGAGACCAAGAACACCGATATCGCTTCCCTGATGGAAGGCGAGCTGGAAGACACTCGTGGTCAGCTGGTTCAGAAGATCGGTGAGAACATCTCCGTGCGTCGCGCCGAGCTGGTCGAAGCGCCGGCCGGTGGTGTCGTCGGTGGTTACGTCCACGGCGGTCGCATCGCGGCTCTGACCCTGCTGCAGGGCGGCACCGCTGACGCGGCCAAGGACGTCTCCATGCACGTCGCAGCCGTGAACCCGGTCTGTGCACGTCCGGCAGACATGCCGCAGGAACAGATGGACGCCGAGAAGGCCATCATCCTTGCTCAGCCGGACATGGCTGGCAAGCC
This sequence comes from Cobetia sp. 5-11-6-3, assembly GCF_013374055.1. Lineage (NCBI taxonomy): Bacteria > Pseudomonadati > Pseudomonadota > Gammaproteobacteria > Oceanospirillales > Halomonadaceae > Cobetia > Cobetia sp. 5-11-6-3. The sequence goes on from NZ_BLWJ01000006.1 coordinate 63,072, forward strand.
GGCGGAAATCGCCGAGAAGATGTCCCAGGGCCGTCTGAAGAAGTACCTGGCTGAAAACAGCCTGACCGAACAGCCGTTCGTCAAGGACCCGAACCAGACCGTCGCCGAGTTCGTCAAGGCTGCCGGCGGTGAAGTGGTATCCTTCGTGCGCATGGAAGTCGGTGAAGGTATCGAGAAGGAAGAAGTGGACTTCGCAGCTGAAGTCCGTGAGCAGGCCAGCCGCGCGTAAGGGCTGACTGTTTTCGCTTCTCACGATGGCGTGCGCTTAGTCGCACGCCATCGTGTATCTGGCCCCCGCCTTCGGGCCGCCCCGTCCCCGTATGTCAGTATCAGGAGAAATTCGCATGGCCACCATTTCCGCTGAACGCAATGCCAAGTACAAGCGCATACTGCTCAAGCTTTCCGGTGAGGCCCTGATGGGCGATGGCGAGTTCGGCATCGACCCCAAGGTGCTGGATCGCATGGCGCTGGAAATCGGTCAGCTGGTGGGCATCGGTGTCCAGGTCGGCATCGTGATCGGCGGCGGTAACCTGTTCCGTGGCGCGGCCCTGCAGGAAGCCGGCATGGAACGCGTGACCGGCGACCACATGGGCATGCTGGCCACCGTCATGAACGGTCTGGCGCTGCGTGATGCACTGGAGCGTTCCAACATCCGCTCTCGCGTCATGTCTGCCATCCCGATGAGTGGCGTGGTAGAACATTACGACCGCCGTACCGCGATCCGTTATCTGACCTCGGGTGACGTCGTCATCTTCTCCGCCGGCACCGGCAACCCGTTCTTCACCACGGATTCCGCCGCCTGTCTGCGTGGCATCGAGATCGATGCCGATGCCGTCATCAAGGCGACCAAGGTGGATGGTGTCTACGACAAGGACCCGGTCAAGTTCCCGGATGCCGTGAAGTACGAGAGCCTCAGTTATGACGACGCGCTGGAGCAGAAGCTCGGCGTGATGGATTTGACCGCCATCTGCCTGGTGCGTGACCATGACATGCCGGTACGGGTGTTCAACATGAACAAGGTAGGCGCGCTGCTCAACCTGGTGGTGGGTGGCAAGGAAGGCACGCTGATTGATAGAGGGTAAGATTGTGATCAACGATATCAAGAAAGACGTCGAAGCACGCATGAAGAAGACCATCGAGTCCCTCGGTGCCGCCTTCAGCAAGATTCGTACCGGTCGTGCGCATCCGAGCATTCTCGATGCCGTGACGGTCGACTACTACGGTAGCCAGGTGCCGCTGAATCAGGTGGCCAACATCACCACCGAAGATGCGCGCACCCTGACTGTCGTGCCGTGGGAAAAGCCCATGGTGCCGAAGGTCGAGAAGGCCATCATGACTTCTGACCTGGGTCTCAACCCGTCCACCGCCGGTGACGTGATTCGCGTGCCGATGCCGATGCTGACGGAAGAGACGCGTCGTGGTTACACCAAGCAGGCGCGTGCAGAAGCGGAAAACGCCCGCGTGGCGCTTCGCAATGTGCGTCGTGACGCCAATGGCGACATCAAGAGCCTGCTCAAGGACAAGGACATCTCCGAAGACGATGCACGTCGCGGAGAAGACGAGATCCAGAAGCTGACCGACAAGTATGTGGCGGAAGTCGACAGTGCTCTGGAGCACAAGGAAACTGACCTGATGCAGGTCTGATCGGGTCTGCCGCCGGCACCCTGTCGGCGGCATCCGGTGCTCGTAGCGAGACCCCATGACGTCACCGAATTCCCTCTCCACGCCACGCCATGTGGCGATCATCATGGACGGCAACAACCGCTGGGCGAAATCCCGCGGCTGGGCTGGTATCCGTGGCCATCGTGCCGGTGCCGAGACCGTCCGCAGTACCATCCGTCGCGCTGCCGAGCAGGGCGTCGAGGTACTGACCCTGTTTGCTTTCTCCAGCGAGAACTGGAAGCGTCCGGCCAATGAGGTCAGTGCGCTGATGGAGCTGTTCCTCATGGCGCTCAAGCGTGAGGTCAAGAAGCTTCATCGACACGACATACGCCTCTCCGTGATCGGGGAGCGCAGCCGCTTCTCAAGCTCCATCCAGAAACATATCCGCAGTGCCGAAGAGATGACGCGCGACAATCGCGGCATGCATGTGGTCATCTGCGCCAACTACGGTGGCCGCTGGGACATTGCCGAGGCTGCCCGACGTCTGGCGACGCAGGTCGAGCGAGGCGAGCTCAAGGCCGCGGATATCGACGAGTCCCGCCTCGGGGCCGAGGTCTGTCTGAGTTCGCTCCCGGAAGTGGATCTGTGCATTCGCACCAGTGGCGAGCAGCGTATCTCCAACTTCCTGCTCTGGCAGCTGGCCTACGCCGAGTTCTACTTCTCGCCGGTGCTGTGGCCTGATTTCGACTCGGCGGCCTTCGATGAGGCGCTCGATGCCTATGCCCAGCGTCAACGGCGCTACGGCATGACCAGCGAACAACTCGACGCCGAGGGGCTCTAGTGCTCAAACAACGAATCATCACCGCGCTCATTCTCGCCCCGCTGGCGCTGTGGGGGCTGTTTGGCCTCGACGGTGCCGCCTTTGCGGTCATGACCGGGGGCGTGGTGGCACTGGCCGCCTGGGAGTGGGCCAATCTTGCCGGCGTGCGTGCCGGCGCGGCGCGTCTGCTGTTTCCTGCCTGCATGGCGCTGGCGATGCTGCTGGTGTGGTGGGCGGATGCCTCCCAGGCTCGCTGGCCGCTCTATCTGGCGGCGCTGGCATGGGCCGTCAATCTGCGCTGGGTGATGCATTACCCCGAAAAGCGTCAGGAATGGCATGCCACCGGCATGCGACTGGGTGTCGGGGTCCTGGCGCTGTTGCCGACCTGGTTCGGCTTTCTCCAGCTCAAGACCAGCGGTGGCGAGTGGCTGCTGTACGTGCTGCTGATGGTGTGGGCGGCGGATATCGGTGCCTATTTCTCCGGCAAGCGATTCGGCAAGCGCAAGCTGGCGCCACGTGTCAGTCCGGGCAAGTCCTGGGAAGGTGTCTACGGCGGGCTGGTCGCCACCGGATTGCTGGCCACCGGCTATGCGCTGGCAGGGCAGGCCGACTGGCTGCCGCTGCTGCTGGTCACGCTGGGCGTCACTGGCGTCTCGGTGCTGGGAGACCTGCTGGAAAGCATGTTCAAGCGCGAGCGTGAGATGAAGGACTCCAGTCAGCTGTTGCCGGGGCACGGCGGCATCATGGACCGCATCGATAGTCTGACGGCGGCCGTGCCGTTGTTTGCGCTACTGTTGCCCTGGGTGCTGGGAGGTGGTGCGTGATGGCGGGTGACATGTCTTCCAATGCGCCGGTGCAGCGCATCACGATTCTGGGGGCCACCGGCTCCATCGGCTCCAGCACGCTGGATGTGATCTCGCGCCATCCGGAGCGCTATGTGGTGCATGCATTGAGTGCCGCCACGCGCCATGAGGCATTGCTGGAGCTGTGCCTGGTCCATCGACCTCAGGTGGCGGTGATCGCCTCCGCCGAGGCGGCGCTGTGGCTCGGTGAGGCGCTCGAGGGCGTCGAGAGCTACCAGGGCACGCCCATCGAGGTACGTCATGGTGAGCAGGCGCTGGTGGACATCAGCGAGGCCCCCGAGGTAGACAGCGTGATGGCGGCCATCGTGGGTGCTGCCGGGCTGCTGCCGACTCTGGCTGCGGTGCGTGCGGGAAAGCGCGTCCTGCTGGCCAACAAGGAAGCGCTGGTGTGTGCCGGCCAGTTGTTCATGGATGCGGTGAAGCAGCATGGTGCGACGCTGCTGCCCATCGATTCCGAGCACAACGCCATCTTCCAGTGCCTGCCGCCCGAGCATCGCGATGGGCTGGCCCCCATCGGGGTCGAGAAGCTGCTGTTGACTGCCTCGGGTGGCCCGTTCCGTGACGAGGCCGAGTGGCCTGCCGAGCGCCTGGCGACGGTGACGCCGGCCGAGGCCTGCGCGCATCCCAACTGGTCGATGGGGCGCAAGATCTCCGTCGACAGTGCCACCCTGATGAACAAGGGGCTGGAACTGATCGAGGCCTGCTGGCTGTTCGCCTGTGGGCCCAACGACATCCAGGTCGTCGTGCATCCCCAGAGTGTCATTCACTCGATGGCGGCTTACAGTGATGGTTCGGTGCTGGCCCAGATGGGCAATCCCGACATGCGCACGCCCATCGCCTACGCGCTGGCCTGGCCAGAGCGCATCGATGCCGGCGTCGAGTCGCTGGATCTTTTCCAGGTGGCGCGACTCGACTTCCGTGCCGCCGATGAGACGCGCTTCCCGTGTCTGCGTCTGGCGCGTGAAGCCATCGCGGCAGGCGGCACCTGGCCTGCAGTGATGAATGCCGCCAATGAGGTGGCAGTGGCAGCCTTCCTTGAGGGCCGCCTGGCCTTCGATCGTATCCCAGTGGTGGTGGAAGCCGTCATGCAGGCTCGCCCGCCCCTGGCGGTGGATGGTCTCGAGGTGATCCTGTCCGAAGATGCCGCGGCGCGTGAGTTGGCAGCCGCCCAACTGGCCCTCGTCGGGCCCTGAAATCCTATCTTGCACTGTCTTGTCACTTTCCTTGTGGGCGTGACAGGGCAGGCTGCCCATCTCGGGCACCAATTTCCAGGAGCGCGTGATGGGTGTGATCCAGAATATTCTTGCCGTGATCGTCGTGCTGGGGGTGTTGATCACCATCCATGAGTACGGTCATTTCTGGGTCGCGCGTCGTTGCGGCATCAAGGTGCTGCGCTTCTCCATCGGTTTCGGCAAGCCGTTCTGGTCGTGGACGGACCGCCACGGCACGGAATACGGTGTCGCGGCCATTCCATTGGGCGGCTACGTCAAGATGCTGGATGAGCGCGAGGGGCCAGTCGACCCGTCGGAGCGCCATCTGGCCTTCAATACCAAGTCCGTCTGGAAGCGCATCGCCGTCGTCTCGGCAGGGCCACTGGCCAATTTTCTGCTGGCGATTCTGGCGTACTGGGCGCTGTTCGTCGCCGGTACCACGACCGTGGTACCGATGGTCGGAGCGGTGGCGCCGGACTCTCCTGCAGGGCGTGCCGGGCTGACGCCCGATGCGGAAATCGTCGCCATCAATGATCAGCCGACACCAAGCTGGGAGGCGATCAATCTGCGCCTCATCGGCGCGATAGGGGACGACCAGCTGACGATCACCACCCGTGCTCCGGGCGCCAGTGCCTCGCGTGAACAGACACTGGATGTCGAGCGCTTCCTGGTGGATCAGGATCCGCCGCGTCCGCTGGTCACGCTGGGCATCACCGCCTGGCGGCCCCAGTTGCCGGCGGTGCTGGGGCGAGTGCTGGAGGACGGTGCGGCGCAGGCTGCCGGCTTGAAGGCGGGAGACCGTATCGTCAGCATTGATGGCGTGCTGGTGGTGGACTGGATCGACTTCGTCGAGCGTGTGCGCGGTGCGCCGGGCGAAACGCTGTCCGTGCTGGTGGCGCGTGATGGCAAGGAAGAGACGCTGTCACTGACGCCCGCGAGCAATGCGCTCGATGACGGGCGTGTCGTGGGGCAGGTCGGCGCCGGTGTCGAGAATGTCAGCTGGCCGGAAGAGTATCAGCGTGAGCTCAGCTATGGGCCCCTGGCTGCCGTAGGGCAGGCGGTGAGCAAGACCGGCGAGATGACGGTGCTGACGCTGGACTCCATCCGCAAGATGCTGGTGGGCCTGATCGCGCCCTCCAATCTGTCCGGACCGATCACCATCGCGCGGATCGCCGGTGATACGGCTCGCTCCGGGCTTGAAGCCTTCCTGGGCTTCATGGCGTATCTGTCCATCAGTCTCGGGGTATTGAATCTGCTGCCGATTCCGGTGCTGGATGGCGGGCATCTGCTGTTCTATCTGGTCGAGGCGGTGCGCGGCAAGCCACTGTCCGAGAAGGTGCAGAATGCCGGGCTCAGGATCGGCATGGCGCTGGTCGGGTCGTTGATGTTCATGGCGATCTATTTCGACCTCATGCGTCTGTGGTAACCACCAGGATGGCGAAGACGGGGTACCTCAGGATTGCCTCGCGTTTCCTGCAAGATGAACCAGAGCTGAACTGTCGCCCCTCATGAGGGTCAATTCATTGCACGGGCTGGCCAACATGGCCAACTCCCGTCATCATGCCCACACGACTTCGGCCCCGATTGCCGACCCCCAGGGGTGCTGTCTTGTCAGTAGCCAGGGGTTGTGTATAAGGTGCCTGTTTATCCAAGCGGGCGGAATCCAGAGAAGCGAAGCGACTGCATGAAACTCAAGACCATTGGATTGGCAGCTGCGCTGCTCGGGGCCAGTCAAGGCGCCTTGGCCGCGTCTTTCAAAGTATCCGACATCCGGGTGGAAGGCCTTCAGCGCGTGTCTGCGGGCACCGTGTTCAACGCCTTCCCCGTCTCCGCTGATCAGACCGTCGAGGATGATGATCTGTCCTCCGCGGCGCGCCAGCTGTTCGACACTGGCCTGTTTGATGATATTCGCCTCAAGCGTGATGGCGATGTGTTGATCATCGACGTGGTCGAGCGCCCGACGATTTCCAAGATCGAGATCGACGGCAACTCGCAGATTCCCGACGAGGACCTGCGCAAGGGTCTCAAGGAAGCCGGGCTGGCCGAAGGTCAGGTGTTGCAGCGCTCCACCCTGGAAGAGATGCAGCGCGAGCTGGAACGCGTCTACCAGGCGCAGGGCCGCTACAGCGCTCGCATCGAGACCTCGGTGGAAACCCTCGAGCGCAACCGTGTTCAGGTCAATATCGACGTCAAGGAAGGTGCGGTCGCCAAGATCCACCAGATCAACATCGTCGGCAACTCCGCCTTCGATGACGAGACCCTGCGTGAACAGCTCGAGCTGGAAGACCGCCCGAGCTGGTTCTTCGGCTGGTTCTCCGACGACGAATACTCACGCGAGAAGCTGACCGGGGACATCGAGACGCTCAAGTCCTGGTATCTGGATCGTGGTTACGTGAACTTCCAGGTGCGCTCGACCCAGGTGTCCATCTCGCCGGACAAGTCCGAGATCTTCGTCACCATCAATGTCGACGAAGGCAAGCCGTACAAGATCGGTGAGATCGGTTTCGCCGGCGACATCAAGATGAAGGAAGAGCGGGCGCGTGATCTGGTCAAGCTCGCTCCGGATGCCCTCTATTCCCAGCGTGATGTGACGGCCTCCAGCGAGGCCCTGCGTCAGGCATTGGGAGCCGACGGCTTCGCCTTCGCCAAGGTCAACGCCGTGCCTGAGGTCAATGAAGAGAGCGAGACGGTGGATCTGACCTTTGCGGTCGACCCCGGCAAGCGCGCCTACGTGCGTCGCATCAACTTCAAGGGCAATACCACGACGGCCGACGAGGTGCTGCGTCGTGAGATGACCCAGCTCGAGGGTGCGCCTGCCTCGACGGACAAGATCAAGCAATCCAAGCAGAAGCTCGAGCGTCTCGGCTTCTTCAAGCAGGTCGATGTGGACACGCGTCCGGTCGCCGGCGAGCCGGATCAGCTGGACGTCAACTACAACGTCGAGGAACAGCCGTCGGGCTCGATCTCGGCGTCGGTCGGCTTCTCTCAGGGTGACGGGGTCATCTACGGGGTGGGGCTGTCGCAGAAGAACTTCCTGGGCACCGGCAACGAAGTCAACATCAATGCCCAGAAGTCCGATGACTACACCAATGTCAGCTTCGGCTATACCGACCCGTACTGGACACTGGATGGCATCTCGCGTGGCTACAACCTGTTCTACCGCAAGGTGGATTACGACGATGATGACGATGTCGCCAGCTACGCGACCGACAGCTTCGGCGGTGGCATCAACTTCGGTTACCCGATCAACGAACTGTCGCGCCTGAATTTCGGTGCCGGTTACGAGTTCGTGCGCGTCAAGGACTTCGATGACAGCCCCGCCGAGGTCACGCAGTACATCAGTGATGAGGGCGAGGATTTCAACCTCTACAAGCTGACCGCCAGCTGGTCGCGCAACAATCTCAACCGCGGCATCCTGCCCACGGCGGGCAGCTCGCAGCTGCTGTCACTGGAAGTGGCAGTGCCCGGCTCCGATGCGGACTATTACAAGTTCCGCTACAAGGGGCAGAAGCTGTTCGAACTGCATGATGACTGGTCGCTCAAGTTCCGGACCGAACTTGGCTATGCCAATTCGTTCTCCGGCGATACCTACCCGTTCTTCAAGAACTTCTATGCGGGTGGTCTGGGCAGCGTGCGTGGTTACAGCTCCAACACCCTGGGTCAGGCATCCACCGAGGTCGATGACGGTGATGACGATACCCTGGGCGGCAACATCCTGGTCGAGGGCGGGATCGATCTGATCTTCCCGATGCCCTTCGTCAAGGACAAGCGCAGCGTCCAGCCGTCGTTCTTCGTGGATGCGGGGAATACCTATCTGACGTCCTGCTACGATGTCGGCTCCAGCTATTCCAGTTCCTGCGAGAGTGGCGTGGACCTCGGCGATCTGAATTACAGCGCCGGTATCGGCCTGTCATGGATCACGCCGGTTGGCCCGCTGACCTTCAGTGTCGCGCAGCCCATCGGTGACGATGATGATGACGACACCGAGATCTTCCAGTTCTCACTGGGCCAGACCTTCTAAGGCGGACATGACGCCACACCGGTGGGCAACCGATGTGGCGTCATGTCCCCGCTGCCGGCGCCGCCGTTCCTGTTCTGGCGTCGGTCACCGAACAACAGGCCTACAAGGAGTTTTATGATGCGTAAATTGACCCGCGCACTGTGTCTGGCAGGCGGCCTCGCAGCCTTTGCGACCCCGATGATGGCCCAGGCCACGGAAGTGGCGGTCATGGACTGGCGCCAGGCGCTGTTGAGCTCCGATGCTGCCCAGCGCTCCATGAATCAGCTCAAGAATCAGCTGGCTGGCAAGCAGGATCAGGCCAAGGCGCTGGCCAAGGAGCTTGAGACCATGCAGAACAAGCTGCAGAAGGATGGTGCGGTGATGTCGGATTCCGAGCGCCAGTCACTGCAGCAGCAACTGCGCCAGAAGGGCGGGCAGTTCCAGCAGCTGCGCGGCCAGGTCCAGCAGCAGCAGCAGCAGGCCGAGCAGGCATTCCTCAAGCAATCCAAGCCCAAGCTGGACAAGGCCATTCAGCAGGTCGTCGACAAGCACGGTGTCGAGCTGCTGGTGGACCGCAGTGCCACGGTCTACAGCAAGGATGGTCTCGACCTGACCGATGAGGTCACCCAGGTCTTCAACTCGCTCAACTGATGTCGTCGCGCGTCACGGCGCGCGATGCCAGCATTGAGCATGCCTACGCGAATGCGAGCCAGCGGCGCCCGACGCCTAGAGACAGCATGAAAAAGCAACAATTCTCCTACACTCTCGAGGATCTGGCTCAGCGGCTGGGTGCTCGACTCGTTGGCGACCCGAACGTTCGGGTCTCTGGTCTGTCGACGCTGGTGGACGCGGCGCCAGGCGATATCGCCTTCCTCGCCAATCGCGCCTACCTCAAGTATCTCGCGGACTCTCAGGCCACGGCGGTGCTGCTGCACGAGAGTCATCTCGACGAGTGCAAGAGCCATGCGCTGGTGCTGGACAATCCTTACTTGGCCTATGCCGAGCTGTCACGGTTGTTCGATCCCATGGCACAGGCACCGCAGGCCAGCGTGCATCCCAGTGCGGTCGTCGATGAGACGGCCACGCTGGGCGCGAATGTCGAGATCGGCCCGCAGGTGGTGGTCGGCCCCGGTGTCAGTATCGGGGATGGCTCCCGTCTCCAGGCCGGGTGCGTCATTGGCGCTGACAGCGTGCTGGGCGAAGGGTGTCTGCTGCATCCCAATGTCACGCTCTATCACGGGGTGGTCATCGGGGCGCGGGCAGTCCTGCACAGTGGCTGCGTGATCGGTGCCGACGGCTTCGGTTTCGCCCACGACGGCAAGGGCTGGCACAAGATCGCCCAGCTGGGTGGCGTGATGATCGGTGATGATGTCGAGGTCGGCAGCTGCACCAGCATTGACCGAGGAGCACTCGGCGACACCATCATCGGCAATGACGTCAAAATCGACTCCCAGGTCCAGATCGCGCACAACGTGCAGATCGGAGATCACTCGGCGCTGGCCGGCTGTGTCGGCATCGCCGGTTCCACCAAGGTGGGTCGCTACTGTCTGATGGGCGGTGGCGTGGGGCTTGCCGGGCATCTGGAAATCTGTGATGGCGTGCAGGTCACCGGCATGAGTCTGGTGACCAATTCCATCACCAAGCCGGGCGTGTACTCGTCGGGTACCGGGGCGATGGACAATGGCCTGTGGCGCCGCAATGCCGTGCGTTTCAAGCAGCTGGATCAGCTCGCACGACGTCTGAACCAGGTCGAGAAGGACTTGAAGGACAGGTAGCGCTGCTCTGGCACCGCGGCAGGTGCCAGCAGGCGTTGTCCATGAGGCAGTGGTCGCTGGTTTTGTGCCTTGTGCCGAGCGCCTGTCCAGGCAGGTCATCTCGTCAGCCCGGCGACTCTGGGCAATGAGCGGCTGCCAGTCGCGCGCAAGGACGCTATAATGCGCGCCATTGCCAGAACGGCGGTCCGGACCGTCATTACATGCCTGCCCGAGTGCGGCAGGCATTTCGTTATTTCAGAGGTTGCAAGCCAATGGTTATGGACGTCAACGAGATCCGTGAGTATCTCCCGCACCGCTATCCTTTCCTGCTGATCGATCGGGTCATGGAACTGTCCCTTGGCGAGTTCATCGTCGCGCGCAAGAATGTGAGCATCAATGAGCCGTTCTTCAATGGCCACTTCCCGGGACACCCGATCATGCCGGGTGTGCTGATCGTTGAGGCCATGGCTCAGGCGGCAGGTATTCTGGGTTTCAAGACGGTCGACAAGCGTCCTGCCGATGGTTACATCTATTACCTCGTGGGCAGTGACAACGTGCGCTTCAAGCGTCCGGTCATGCCGGGCGACCAGCTCGAGATCAGCGCCCGCGTGCTGCGCGAGAAGCGTGGTATCTGGAAGTTCGCCTGTCAGGCCAAGGTCGACGGTGACGTGGTCTGTGAAGCCGAAATCATCTGTGCCGAGAGGAAGGTCGCTTGATACATCCTACTGCCATTGTCGATCCCGGCGCCCGCCTGGCCGACGATGTCGAGGTCGGTCCGTTTTGCGTGATCGGTGCCGACGTCGAGATCGGCGCTGGCACGGTGGTGGGGCCGCACGTCGTCATCAAGGGTACGACGGTCATCGGTGAGCGTAACCGCATCTTCCAGTTCGCCTCGGTCGGTGAGGATTGCCAGGACAAGAAGTACGCCGGTGAGCCGACACGCCTGGAGATCGGGGATGACAACGTCATTCGCGAGGGTGTGACCCTGCACCGGGGTACCGTCCAGGATGCCAGCCTGACACGCATCGGCAGTCGCAACCTGTTCATGGCCTACTCGCACGTGGGCCATGATTGCATCATCGGGGATGACTGCATCATGGCCAATCAGGCGACGCTGGGGGGGCATGTCCATCTGGGCAATCACGTCATTCTCGGCGGACTGTCGGCGGTGCACCAGTTCTGTCATGTCGGCGAGCACGCCATGGCGGGCGGTGGCTCCATCATCACCAAGGACATCGCGGCCTTCGTGATGGTCAATGGGCACCCTGCCGAGGCGCATGGCCTCAACAGCGTCGGCCTCAAGCGCCGTGGTTTCAGTCGCGAGACCATCTCCGCCCTGAACGCGGCCTACAAGACGGTCTTCCGTCAGGGGCTGACACTGGCGCAGGCACTCGAGAAGCTGGAAGGTGAGCCGCCTCTCGCCGAGCGCGATGTCTTCATCGCCTCGCTCAAGGCGTCCACTCGTGGCCTGACACGCTGAGCATGCGCATCTACCTGGTAGCCGGAGAGCTCTCCGGTGACATCCTCGGTGCCAGCTTGATGCGCGCGCTCAAGGCGCGTCATCCCGATGTCGAGTTTCGTGGCATCGGGGGGCCGCGCATGCAGGCCGAAGGCTTCGACAGCCTCTATCCGCTGGAAACTCTCTCCATCATGGGGCTGGTCGAGGTGCTCAAGCATCTGCCGGAGTTGATCAAGGTGCGTCGCCATCTGTTGCGCGACGCGCTTGAGTGGCAGCCTGACGTGATGATCGGTATCGATGCTCCCGACTTCAATCTGGGGCTCGAGCTGCGCCTGCGCAAGCGGGGCATCACCACGGCGCACTATGTCAGTCCCTCCGTCTGGGCCTGGCGTCAGGGCAGGGTGAAGACCATCCGCCGTGCCGTCGATCGCATGCTGACCTTCCTGCCCTTCGAGGCGGCCTTCTATCGCGAACATCAGGTGCCGGTGACCTTCGTCGGCCATCCGCTGGCGGATGAGTTGCCGCTCGAGGATGATCGCGATGCTGCCCGCCTGCAGCTGGGGATTGCCCCCGACGTGCAGTTGCTGGCGGTGTTGCCGGGATCCCGTGGCAACGAGATCCGTTTCCTCGGCGAGACCTTCCTGGCCTCCATTGAGCGCCTTTGCCAGCGTTACCCTGCGCTTGAAGTGGTGATTCCGGCCGCCACGCCGCTGCGGCGTAGCGAGCTTGAGTCACTGATGCAGGGGCGCGAGGCGCTGGATCGCGGTCGCATTCACCTCATCGATGGCCAGTCGCGTGAAGCGATGACTGCCGCCGATGCCGTGCTGCTGGCCTCCGGTACGGCAGCGCTCGAATGTCTGCTGTGTCATCGTCCGATGGTGGTGGCCTATCGCATGGCGCCGATGACCCACCGCATCGCACGGCACATGGTCAAGACCGAGTGGATTTCGCTGCCCAACCTGATTGCCCGCGAGACATTGGTGCCGGAGCTGATCCAGGACGCTGCCACGCCGGAGTCCATCGAGGAAAGCCTCGCTCCCTTGCTGTCGCGTGCCGCCGGCGATGTCTGTCGCCAGCGTGAGCTGCGTGAGCGCTTCGTCGCCATGCATCGTGAGTTGACCTGTGATGCCAGCGCCGCGGCCGCCATTGCCATCGGTGAGCTGGCGGGGCGCTGATCACGACCGCCCGTGATGCCTTTACTGACTGATACCCCCTGATCGGCAGGCCGCAACAGTGGTCTGTCGGTTGTCTGACGCCCCGAGATACCATGACCGACTCTGCCGATCGACCCGCCGCTCTGCCCGCCAGTCGCAAGCGCAAACCTGCCGATGATTTCCCTGCGCTGGTGATCCCCTATCACGGGGAGCTGCTGGCAGGTATCGATGAGGTCGGGCGTGGACCGCTGGTCGGGCCCGTGGTGGCGGCAGCGGTGATTCTTGACCCGAATGACCCCATCGAGGGCATCACCGACTCCAAGAAACTCAGCGAGAAGAAGCGCCTGGCACTGTACGAGCAGATTCGTGCGCGTGCCTGGGCCTGGGCGATCGCCGAGGCTACCAGTGAAGAGATCGATGAGCTGAACATCTATCAGGCCACGCACCTGGCGATGCGGCGTGCTGTCGATGCCCTGGGCGTACGCCCGGAATATCTGCTGGTGGATGGCAACCGCTTGCCGGGGCACGAGATTCCCGGCATGGCAGTGGTGAAGGGCGACCTGCGCCACGCCGCCATCGGCGCGGCTTCCATACTGGCCAAGGTATACCGCGATGCCCAGATGGCAGCGCTGGATGCCTGCTTCCCCGCCTACGGTTTCGCGCGTCACAAGGGCTACCCGACCCGCGAGCATCAGGCTGCCATCGAGACGCATGGCATCCTTACTCTGCATCGCAAGAGCTTCGGGCCGGTCAAGCGGCTTTACATGGCCGGGCATGTGCCGCAGGCCGTGCCGGAAGATGCATTGATCGCGCTGCCAGCCCCGGTTGAGCCAACCGCTGAGCCGGACAAGGCTGTCGAGTCATCAGGGCAATCGTCGGGGCCGTCAGAGCAATCGTCGGGGCCGTCAGAGCAGGAAGCGGCCCTGGCGACGAGTGAGCCGAGCCAGTCTCCCGCTGCAAAAAAGCCGCCAGCCGTGGTCTGACTGATGCCAGTGAGACCACGGCATCCCCGTCAGTCGAGGTCGTCCTGACAGGCGAGGCGCCTTCAGACGCTGCCCCCGACGCGCTATCCTTGGCAGCGGAGTCCCCGCCTTCAGCGTCCGAGGCGCCGGCAGCGTCAGCGCGGCCATCGTTACCCGCCGCGACTGAATCCTTTACCGTCACGCAGACTTCACGAGCCGATTCCATGACCACGCCCTTTGTTCACCTGCGCGTTCACACCGAGTTCTCTCTCGTCGATGGTCTGCCCGGCGTCAAGCCGCTGATCAAGGCGACCGCCACGGCAGGCCAGCCGGCTGTCGCGGTCACCGACGAGGCCAACCTGTTCGGGCTGGTCAAGTTCTACTCCAATGCCCGAGGGGCCGGGATCAAGCCGATCATCGGCTCCGATCTGTGGATGACCAATCCGCAGGACGTCACGCGTCCCTACCGCATCACGCTGCTGGCGATGAATGACATCGGCTATCGCCATCTGACCGAGCTGATCTCGCGCGGTTGGACCGACGGCCAGAAGCAGGGGCGTGCCTATCTCGAGAAGCAGTGGATCTTCGAGCAGGCCGAGGGGCTGATCGTGCTGTCCGGGGGGCGCGAGGGCGAGATCGGGCGTCATCTGCTCTCGGATCACGAAGACACCGCACGGACCCTGCTGAGCGAATGGAAGGCGGTCTTCGGGGATCGCTTCTATCTGGAGCTGACCCGTACCCAGCGCCAGTACGAGGAAGAGTGCCTGCACCTGTCGGTGGCGTTGGCGGAGGCGACCGATACTCCGGTGGTCGCCACCAATGACGTGCGCTTCCTCAAGCGTGAGGACTACTGGGCCCACGAGACGCGCGTGGCCATCGGGGAAGGCAAGGCGCTGGATGACCCGCGCCGCGAGACCCGCTACAGCGATGAGCAGTACCTGAAGACCGCCGAGGAAATGCACGAGCTGTTCGCCGACATTCCCGAAGCGCTCGAGAACAGCGTGCTGATCGCGGCGCGCTGTTCCGTGACGGTTCAGCTGGGGACCTACTTCCTGCCCGAGTTCCCGGTGCCGGAAGGCATGACGATGGATGAGTTCTTCCGCAAGGTTTCCCATGATGGCCTGACGGAACGCCTCGAGAAGCTCTATCCGCGCGACAGGCATCCCCGCGACAGCGAAGCCTGGGCTGACACCGAACAGCGCTATCGTTCCCGCCTGGACTTCGAGCTCGACATCATCCTGCAGATGGGCTTCCCCGGGTACTTCCTGATCGTCATGGACTTCATCCAGTGGGGCAAGGACAACGGCGTGCCGGTCGGCCCGGGGCGTGGTTCCGGTGCCGGCTCACTGGTGGCCTATGCCCAGAAGATCACCGATCTGGATCCGCTGGAATACGACCTGCTGTTCGAGCGCTTCCTGAACCCGGAACGTGTCTCCATGCCCGACTTCGACGTCGACTTCTGCATGGAGAAGCGCGATCGCGTCATCGATTACGTGGCCGAGCGCTACGGGCGCAATGCGGTCTCGCAGATCGTCACCTTCGGCACCATGGCCGCCAAGGCGGTGGTGCGTGACGTGGCGCGTGCCCAGGGGCGTCCCTACTCGCTGGGCGACAAGCTCTCCAAGCTGATTCCCTTTGAAGTCGGCATGACGCTGGAGAAGGCCATCGAGCAGGAGCCTCAGCTCAAGGAATTCATCGAGAACGATGAAGAGGCCCAGGAAATCTGGGAGATGGCGCTCAAGCTCGAGGGCACCACCCGCGGTACCGGCAAGCACGCCGGGGGCGTGGTGATCGCTCCCACCAAGCTGACCGATTTCTCGCCGCTGCTGTGTGAAGAGGATGGCAGCGGTCTGGTGGTGCAGTTCGACAAGAACGATGTCGAGGAAGCCGGGCTGGTCAAGTTCGACTTCCTGGGGCTGCGTACCCTGACCATCATCGACTGGGCGACCGAGATGGTCGACAAGGTCCGTGAGCGTGAAGGGCTGCCGCCGCTGGAGATCGATGACATTCCGCTGGACGACGCCAAGACCTTCGACATGCTGCAGAAGGCGGAGACGACGGCGGTCTTCCAGCTGGAATCCCGCGGCATGAAGGAGCTGATCAAGAAGCTCAAGCCTGACTGCCTGGAAGACATGATCGCCCTGGTGGCCCTGTTCCGTCCGGGCCCGCTGCAGTCCGGCATGGTGGATGACTTCATCAACCGCAAGCACGGTCGCTCCGAAGTGTCTTATCCACACCCGGATTATCAGCACGAGCTGCTCAAGCCGGTACTGGAGCCGACCTACGGCATCATCCTGTACCAGGAGCAGGTCATGCAGATCGCGCAGGTGCTGGCCGGCTACACGCTGGGCCAGGCCGACATGCTGCGCCGCGCGATGGGCAAGAAGAAGCCGGAAGAGATGGCCAAGCAGCGTGCCGGCTTCATGGAAGGGTGTGCCGAGAAGGGCATCGACAAGGACCTGGCGGGCAACATCTTCGACCTGGTGGAAAAGTTCGCCGGTTACGGCTTCAACAAGTCCCACTCGGCGGCCTATGGCCTCGTCTCCTACCAGACGGGCTGGCTGAAGGCGCACTATCCGGGGCCGTTCATGGCCGCGGTGATCTCGACCGAGATGCAGACCATCGAGAAGGTGGTACCGCTGATCGAGGAATGCCGCCATATCGGCCTGACGGTCACGCCACCGGACGTCAACATCGGTGGCTACAAGTTCACCGTCGACCTCGAAGGGCGCGTCGTCTACGGGCTGGGCGCGATCCGTGGCGTGGGCGAGGGCCCGATCGAGGCGATCGTCAGCGCACGTGCCGAGGGTGGGCCGTTCAGCGACATCTTCGACTTCTGCAAGCGCATCGATGCCAAGAAGATCAACAAGCGCACCCTGGAGGCGTTGATCCGCTCCGGGGCGCTGGACAACATCGGCCCGTCCCGTGCGGTGCTGATGCTGGCGGTGGAGGATGCGCTCAAGGCCGCCTCCCAGAATCATGCCAACAACGATGTCGGCATCACCGACATGTTCGGCGATGCCTTCAGCGAGCCGGAAACGGATGTCTACGCCGGCTATCGCAAGGCGCGTGAGTGGACCGACAAGGAGCGCCTCACCGGCGAGAAGGACACCCTGGGGCTCTATCTGACCGGCCATCCCATCGATGAATACGAAGGTGAGCTCAAGCGCTTCATCAATGCGCGCATCAGCGACCTGAAGCCGTCGCGGGAGCCGCAGCGCATCGCCGGGCTGGTGATCGCCATGCGCACCATGAAGTCCAAGCGTGGCGATACCATGGCCTTCGTGACCCTGGATGATCGCACCGGACGCATCGAGGCCTCGATGTTCGGCGAACTCTACGACCAGGTACGCAACAAGCTGGTACCTGACAGCGTGGTGATCGTCGAGGGGGAGGTCAGTCAGGATGATTATTCCGGCGGCCTGCGCCTGCGTGGCAAGGATGTCACGCCGATCATCGATGCGCGGGCGCGCTTCGGTGAGGCCGTCGAGATGAGCATCGCCGCCGAGGATATCGGCGGACGCTTCACCCAGCAGCTATCCACGCTGTTGACGCCGCACCTGGCCAGCGAAGGCCTGCCGATGCGGCTACGCTATCGCAATGCCGCCGCGGAGGCCTGGCTGGAGCTTGGCGAGCAATGGCGCGTCGCCCCCAGCGATGAACTGCTGATCCAGCTGGGTGAGGTGGAAGGCCAGCGCGGCGTGCGACTCAAGTACCGTGAGTGATTGTGGATCAAGGGGGAGGGACGCCATCCCTTCCCCTTGATGATGCAAGTGAAACCAGGTGGTGAAGGGCGTGGGGGAGAGGCAATCCCGCGCCGAACGGGCGGGCAAGGTTTGCACCTGTCGAACAGGGTGCGATAATGCCCCCCTATCTTTTCCGTACCCAATTCCATGCCGACTGTGACCGCCGTGAGCCACAGATCGCCTGAGCGCTTGCTCAGGGGGAGTGACCCGGCCGACTCGCTTTCCTGGCTGCCCGAGACGACGAACGAAACGCCTTATGAATCCCAATTATCTGGACTTTGAACAGCCGATCGCCGAGCTGCAGGCCAAGATCGAGGAACTCCGTCTGGTCGGTAACGACTCCCAGGTCAACCTGTCTGACGAGATCGCTCGTCTGCAGGACAAGAGCACCAAGCTCACCGAGTCCATCTTCAAGGACCTCGGTGCCTGGCAGGTATCTCAGCTGGCGCGTCATCCGCAGCGTCCGTATACCCTCGACTACCTCGAGAACCTGTTCACGGATTTCGATGAGCTGCACGGCGACCGTCACTACGCGGACGATGAAGCCCTGGTCGGTGGCATCGCGCGTCTCGACGACAAGCCGGTGATGGTGATCGGTCACCAGAAAGGCCGTGACGTGAAGGAAAAGGTGCGTCGCAACTTCGGCATGCCGCGTCCGGAAGGCTACCGCAAGGCCTGCCGTCTGATGGAGATGGCCGAGCGCTTCAAGATGCCGATCCTGACCTTCATCGACACCCCGGGTGCCTATCCGGGCATCGGTGCCGAGGAGCGCGGTCAGTCCGAGGCCATCGCCTACAATCTGGCAGTGATGTCGCGTCTCAAGACCCCGATCATCTCCACCGTCATCGGTGAGGGTGGTTCCGGTGGTGCACTGGCCATCGGCGTGTGTGACGAGCTCAACATGCTGCAGTACTCCACCTACTCGGTGATCTCGCCGGAAGGGTGTGCCTCCATCCTGTGGAAGAGCGCAGAGCGTGCCGCCGATGCCGCTGATGCCATGGGCATCACGGCCTCGCGCCTCAAGGAGCTGGGCTTCGTCGACAACCTGATCAAGGAGCCGCTGGGTGGCGCGCACCGCAACCCGCAAGCTGCTGCCGACAGCATCAAGGCCGCGCTGGGTGAAGGCCTGGAGCGTCTTGGCGCGCTGGATACCGACGCCCTGCTGGAGCGTCGTTACCAGCGCCTGATGAGCTACGGCGCACCGGCATGATCTCTGCACATCACGCTTGATGCGCATGCAGTTCACGCCTGAGTGACCAGGACGCCTCCGGAATCTTCCGGGGGCGTCCTTGCGTTCAGGGTCGCTTTTTCTCCGCTCACTCCATCCATCTGCTTTCGCGACGGGAGCCCGGCATGTCTCTGTCTTCTTCACTGGACTCGATGTCCTCGTCTCCGCAGTCTCTTGGCGAGATGGCGGAATCGCGTGCACTCGTTGCCGTCCGTGCGGCGTTGGCAGCAACGGATTCACGGCACACGGTATGGATCGCACTCTCGGGCGGACTGGATTCGGTGATGCTGGCGAGGCTGGTGGCGCGAGCGGCGCAGGAGTGCCCACGGCGACTGCGGCTGGTGCATGTGCACCATGGCCTGCAGGCGGCCAATGATGATTTCGAGCGTCTGGCGCGCAGGCTGGCCTCGCGGTTGGGGCTGCCGTTGAGTGTGCGCCATCTGGCGCTGGATGAGGCCGCATTCAAGTCGCGAGGCGTGGAGGCTGCCGCACGTGAGGCGCGGCTGGCGGCACTGACGGCCTGTCTGGCGGCGGGCGATAGCCTGTGGCTGGCGCAGCATCAGGATGATCAGGCCGAGACATTGTTGCTCAACGCGCTGCGCGGCAGTGGCGGGCGCGGGCTGGCGGCCATGCCGCCTGAGCGGGCGCTGACCGTGGGCAACTTGTCCACTGGGCGAGATCTGCCCCCCCATGCGCGTGCACGACTGGTACGCCCGCTGCTGGATGTCTCTCGCCGTGATCTCGAGACTCTGGCGAGTCAGCAAGGGCTATGTGTCTCACGAGACTGGTGCGAGGACCCCAGCAATCTCAGTCAGCGTTTCGATCGCAATTATCTGCGTCACACGGTGCTGCCGGCACTCGAAGGGCGTTGGCCACAGGCTGCGGGCAGCCTTGCGCGCTCGGCGCAGCAGCTCCAGGAAGAGCAGTCATTGCTGGATGAGCTGGCGGCCGAGCTGCTGGCGAAGGTACGGCTGTCAGGCGCGGAGCGCGTCACGCCGGGGCAGGAGCTGGAGCAAGGGCAGGAGCTGGAGCAAGGGCAGGAGCTGGAGCAAGGGCAGGAGCAAGAGCAAGAGCAAGAGCAAGAGGTGCAGCTGTCGCTGGCACGTCTGGGCGAGTTGAGTGAGCCACGTCAGCGTCTGGTCCTGCGCCACCTGTGCCAATCACGCGGCTGGCCGGTGCCGCCGCGCGGGCGCCTGGCCAGTCTGCAGCAGTGGATCGTCACGCCGCCGGACTCGGTGGCGGAGGTGCGCTGGCACAGTCCGGTCTCAAGTCTGGTGGTGCGCCTCTGGCGCGGTCAGCTGTGGTGGCAGGCGAGTGATACCGTTACAAGGCATGGTCTTGGTGATGGGGTCAGTGACTGCCAACGGCGTGAACTGGATGATCGGGCGAGACAGAGCTGGCAGGCATTGGCCGCGCAGGAGGACGAAGTCGTGATCGGCCAGCGTCAGCCGGGTGATGTCATGCGCCTGGCTGACAGGGGCCGGCGGGACCTCAAGCGCCTGCTGCAGGAAGCCGACATCCCGCCCTGGCAGCGCCACCAGCTGCGGGTGGCGCGACGTGTCCGCGATCAAGTCATCGTGGCGCTATGGCATCCCGCGTGCGGGTGGTGGTTGCGAGCGAAGCCGAGTGGCTGACTGTGGGCCTTAGAAGTTGGCCCCGGGAGTCAGTCTCGACAGAGAGTCTCACGGGGCCCTGGGCGTAGTGGCGGGACAGCACGAGGCCAGGGCGGCGACCGTTCTCAGTCGACGCCTTCGAGGGTGAGCGTCATGTCGGCGGCCTTCTGCAGACTGCTTTCCTGGGTCAGGTCATCACAGATCAGACTGTGATCCCGATATTCTTCTGCCAGGCTCAGTCGCAATTCGTCGCCCTTGGCGCTCAATTGCGTGCCGAGGACAGGCTGTTCAGGGCGTGAATGATTGAGCATCACGGCGATGCGCAGCAGGCGCGCCAGACGGGCGAGGCGTGGCTGGAGCGTCAGCGGCAGATTGGCAAGCTCCCGGCTGGCGAACTTGCGACGATGGGCGCGTACCAGGAAGGCGAGCGCCTTCTGCTCCGGTCGCGAGAACCCCTGCAGGTCGGAATGCTCGATCAGGTAGGCGCCATGACGATGGAACTGGCTATGCGAGATGGCCAGCCCGACTTCATGCAGTTCGGCCCCCCAGGCCAGCATCTGACGGGAGGTTGCCCCCAGTGACCACGCATCCGCGACCTGGTCGAACAGCGCCAGCGCGGTATCGCGCACGTTGGCCGCATGGCGGGTGTCGATACCATAGCGACGACGCAGCAGATCGATGGCCGCGATGCGCGAGTCTTCCGCCGTATTGCGACCGATCAGATCAAACAGCACGCCTTCGCGCAACGCGCCATCGGAGTAGCGGATCTGCTCGAGTTCCAGGGCTTCGAAGATACCGCACAGGATCGCGACCCCGGCCGGGAAGACGCTGGCGCGGTCACTTTTCAGGCCTGGCAGGCTGACCTTGTCGAGACGCTTGAATCCCAAGAGAGCGGTGCGCAGACGATGGAGTCCCTCGCGAGTCACCAGGCCGTGTGCTGCCCAGCCATGGGCTTCCATCACGCTGGCGGCTGCCTTGATGGTGCCGGAGGAGCCGACGGGGTCGTCCCAGCCCAGCTCGCGATAGCTGCGCTGTATGCTGGCCAGCTCCGAGCGAGCGGCCAGTTCGGCACGGCGCATGCGTTTCTCGCTGATCTCGCCGTCAGAGAAGAATGTCTTGGTATAGGCCACGCAGCCCATGTGCAGACTTTCCAGCAACAGCGGCTCGAACTGTTCACCGATGATGAATTCCGTCGAGCCGCCGCCGATGTCGATGATCAGGCGCTTGCCATGCACATCGGCCAGGGCATGGGCGGCCCCCAGATAGATCAGGCGCGCTTCTTCACGGCCGGCGATGATCTCGATGGGATGCCCCAGCAATTCCTCGGCGCGATCGATCAATGTCTGGCTGTTGTGCGCGGCACGCAGCGCGTTGGTGCCGACGATGCGCAGATGCTCCGCCTCGATGCCATCCAGGAAGGGCGCGAACTGTGCGAGGCAGTTGAGCGCACGCTCCATGGCATCTTCACTGAGCATGCCGTCTTCATCCAGGCCAGCTGCCAGCTGGATCTTCTCGCCCTGCTTGGCCACGACCTGCAATTGCCCGGCCTGATGATTGGCCAGCAGCAGATGGAAACTGTTGGAGCCGAGATCGATGGCGGCCAGCTTCAACAGTGGTGCATCGTCACTGGTGTCCGTGGCAGCGGGGGAGCTGTCAGGTAGGGAGGAGGCTGAATCACTCAAATGCATGGTCCTTGTGGCAGGTCCTGCTGGCAGGCCTTGCGCGAACGGGCGCTGCTACATGCGCTGTCCTCGAGGGCAGGGCGCCATGTGCCAAGCCGTCCACGCTGCGGAGTATCACGGTAAAGAATGCAATGTCAGTCTGGATCAAGGTTGCGGCGACTTGTGTGAGGTGTCAAACCTCATGGCATGTCGTCGGCAGGATCGGTCGAGAGTGGGGCATGTCAGAGACAGGGCGTGGTAGTCTACTGGTGCGACATGACAGTCGTGCGAAGCGCCAGAGAGCGATGCCTCTCGTGCAAGGCGCTCGCGTGACACCGCCCGTCCCGGGGCTTGCCGTCATCGTCGTCACGCTGAAGCATCATCATTTACCTGCAGGAAGATCAGCAAGGCCGATGTGGCCTGGGAGATAACGTCGCGATGAGCGAACGTGTGGCACCGATTTCAGAAAGAGACTTTGAATCCGTGGTGTTGGAGAGCGAGCAGCCGGTACTGGTGGATTTCTGGGCCTCCTGGTGTGGGCCGTGCAAGACGGTGGCCCCGACACTCGAGTCGCTGGCGGAGGAATATGAAGGGCGGTTGAAGATCGTCAAGGTCGATGTCGATGAGGCCCCTGAACTGGCGTCCCGTTTCGGCGTTCGTGGCGTGCCGACCCTGATGCTGTTCCTGTCCGGAAATGTCGAGGCCAGCAAGGTCGGGGCGATGCCTCGTGCGCAATTGGCCGCCTTCCTGGATGCCAACCTGTGATGGGGGATGACGCCGTCAGTTGAGCGGCGGCCCCGTCCCCCGGGCTGCGCTGGCATGGCCTCTGAGCACGGGACTTGCGTTCGAGGTGAAGCTTGACTACCATCGAGGCGTTCGCCTGATTACACGCTCTCTGATTGCGTCATGTCGACCGTCCCACGGTCCCCCAGTTGTCAGCCAGCCCTCTGGTAATTCTGTCCTTCTATTCACAGGTCAGCCACCAGGCGATTCATACCGCTAGATTCCATATCGAGAAGACTTTTACGTCAGGAAGCACGACGCCCCATGTCCTTGCGGACGGGCTGCAGTCGCTCGACACTCCGTTGCCGAATCCGTTGTACGGCCGTGGTGAGTGATCTTTCCTGAACCTTTGGCACCTGTATTCTTTCCACTCAGGCGCTTGCCCCCGGGAATGCTGTCGAGATCAGCCTGCACTCACACAGTACAGTGTCAGTCTCTGCCTCCTGCTCGTCTTCTCGATTCCCTTCTTATCTTCAGCCCTGCTGACACGAGCTACGTTCAAACAAGCCGATGAATCTTACCCAACTCAAGCAAAATACCGTCCCGGAACTGCTGGAACTCGCCCAGACCATGGGGATCGACAACCTGGCACGTTCGCGCAAGCAGGACATCATCTTCGCCATCCTCAAGAAGCACGCGAAAAGCGGCGAGGATATCTATGGTGATGGTGTGCTGGAAATCCTGCAGGACGGCTTCGGCTTCCTGCGCAGTGCGGATTCTTCCTACCTTGCTGGCCCCGACGACATCTACGTTTCCCCGTCCCAGATTCGCCGCTTCAATCTGCGCAAGGGCGATACCATTTCCGGCAAGATTCGTCCGCCGAAGGAAGGGGAACGTTACTTCGCGCTGCTCAAGGTCAATCAGATCAACTTTGACCGTCCCGAGAACGCCAAGCACAAGATCCTGTTCGAGAACCTGACGCCGCTGTTCCCGCAATCGCGTCTGCTGATGGAAATCGGCAACGGTTCCACCGAGGACATCACCTCGCGCATCCTGGATCTCACGGCCCCGATCGGCAAGGGACAGCGTGGTCTGATCGTGTCACCGCCCAAGGCGGGCAAGACGATGATGCTGCAGAACATCGCCGCCTCCATCACTCGCAACAACCCCGAATGTCACCTCATCGTGCTGCTGATCGATGAGCGTCCTGAGGAAGTCACCGAAATGTCGCGCACCGTGCGCGGCGAAGTCGTGGCCTCCACCTTCGATGAGCCGCCGGCCCGTCACGTCCAGGTCGCCGAGATGGTGATCGAGAAGGCCAAGCGTCTGGTCGAGCACAAGAAGGATGTCGTCATCCTGCTCGATTCCATCACGCGTCTGGCGCGTGCCTACAACACCGTGGTGCCGTCCTCCGGCAAGGTGTTGACCGGTGGTGTCGATGCGCATGCCCTCGAGAAGCCGAAACGCTTCTTCGGTGCCGCGCGCAACATCGAGGAAGGCGGCAGTCTGACCATCCTCGCCACGGCACTGGTCGACACCGGTTCCAAGATGGACGAAGTCATCTTCGAGGAGTTCAAGGGCACCGGTAACATGGAAGCGCACCTCGACCGCAAGCTGGCCGAGCGTCGTGTCTTCCCGGCACTCAACATCCGTCGTTCCGGTACGCGTCGTGAAGACCTGATCGCGTCTGAAGATGAAATGCAGCGCATGTGGATCCTGCGCAAGCTGCTCAATCCGATGGAAGACGTGGCCGCGACCGAATTCCTGATCGACCGCCTGAAAGATACCAAGACCAACCTCGAGTTCTTCGAGGCCATGAAGCGCCGCTGAGCCGATGTCCTGAGTTGACGAGGCAATGCCATGGATTCCCCACGTGATTCCGTTCAATGACGGAATCACGTGGGGAATCCGCACTTCCCGAGACGCCCATCTCCTGATCAGGAGATGGGCGTCTTGCGTTGTCGGCCTGCCGACTATCGGCTGGCAATGGTATGCTCGGAACCTGATCAAGCCGACCGGAAACTCCCATGCAGTATCGAGACTTGCGCGATTTCATCGCGGCGCTGGAAGAGAAGGGCGAACTCAAGCGCATTCGTGCCGAGGTGGACCCTTACCTGGAGATGACCGAGATCTGCGATCGCACCCTGAAGGCGGGTGGTCCGGCGTTGCTGTTCGAGAACGTCAAGGGCCACAGCATGCCGGTGCTGGGCAATCTGTTCGGCACGCCGCGTCGTGTGGCGCTGGGCATGGGGCAGGAGTCGGTCGAGGCACTGCGCGAAGTCGGCGAGCTGCTCGCCTTCCTCAAGGAGCCGGAGCCGCCCAGAGGCTTCCGTGATGCCTGGGACAAGCTGCCGATCTTCAAGCAGGTGATGAGCATGGGCCCCAAGCGGGTCAAGCGTGCGCCCTGTCAGGAGGTCGTACTGGAGGGGGATGATGTCGATCTCAACATGATTCCGATTCAGCACTGCTGGCCCGGAGATGCCGCGCCGCTGGTGACCTGGCCGCTGGTGATTACCCGCGGGCCGCACAAGGAGCGTCAGAATCTCGGCATCTACCGTCAGCAGAAGCTTGGCAAGAATCGGCTGATCATGCGCTGGCTGGCGCACCGTGGCGGGGCTCTGGATTTCCGTGAGTGGCAGAAGGCCCATCCGGGTGAGCCCTTCCCGGTCGCCGTGGCGCTGGGGGCTGACCCCGCGACGATTCTGGGCGCTGTCACTCCGGTGCCGGATACGCTGTCCGAGTATGCCTTCGCGGGGCTGCTGCGCGGCTCGCGCACCGAGCTGGTCAAATGCGGCCTGTCGGAGCTCGAGGTGCCGGCCAGCGCCGAGATCATCCTCGAGGGCTACCTGTATCCGGATGACATGGCACCGGAAGGCCCCTACGGCGATCACACCGGCTATTACAACGAGGTCGAGACCTTCCCCGTCTTCACCATCGAGCGCATCACCCATCGGCGCGATCCGATCTATCACTCGACCTATACCGGGCGTCCACCGGATGAGCCGGCGATTCTCGGTCTGGCCCTCAATGAGGTCTTCGTGCCGATTCTGCGCAAGCAGTTCCCGGAGATCGTCGACTTCTATCTGCCGCCGGAGGGATGCTCCTACCGCATGGCGGTGGTGACGATGAAGAAGCAGTACCCCGGCCACGCCAAGCGCGTGATGATGGGAGTCTGGAGCTTCCTGCGCCAGTTCATGTATACCAAGTTCGTGATCGTGCTGGATGATGATGTCGATGCCCGCAAGTGGGAAGATGTCATCTGGGCCATCACCACGCGGATGGACCCGAGCCGTGATACCGTTCTGGTCGACAATACGCCGATCGACTATCTCGATTTCGCCTCGCCAACGGCGGGGCTCGGCTCCAAGATGGGCATGGATGCCACCAACAAGTGGCCCGGCGAGACCGACCGCGAATGGGGCGAGCCCATCGTGATGAGCGACGAGATCGTCTCGCGGGTCGATGAGCGCTGGGACAGTCTGGGCATTCTGGATTGAGTCTCACCTGACCATCACCACTCATGCATTTACCCTGCCTCGGCGCCAGGCGTCGCGGCAGGCTTCAGACAACAAGAGGATACGATGACGGCGCGGACCCTGACCTGTCATGTCGAGAGTGTGGAAGACCTGACCCCGGACGTGTTTCGTGTGCGCTTTGCCGCACGTCCCGAGGCCCTGGCGCATGCGCCGGGCCAGTATCTCGAGATGAAGCTCGACGACACCACCTGGGTACCGTTCTCCATCGCCAACGCTGCCAAGGGAGATGGCGTGCTTGAGCTGCATATCCAGCACTGGCCGGAGCGCAGCAACTCGGCGCGTCTGCGCAGCCTGCTGGTCGCGGCCAATCAGCTGGAGTTGCGCCTGCCGAATGGCGAATGCGTGCTCGATCTCGACGACCCCAGTCCCATCGTGCTGATCTGTGCCGGTACCGGATTCTCGCAGATGCATGCCATGTTGCAGGCAGCGTTTGCACACGGCCTCAATCAGCCCATCGAACTGTGGTGGGCCGCGCGTGAGCGTCGGGATCTGTATCTGGAAAGCGCCGCGCTCCACTGGGCCGCCAGTCAGCCCAATTTCCGCTACGTGCCGGTACTGGAAGAAGCGCCTGAGGCGGGTGATGCCCACCATCAGGCACTGGAAGCGGCTGGGGTCGAGGCAAGCTTCAATGGCCATATCGGTCGTATCGATGATGCGCTGCGAGCGCATGCGGAGAGCATGGCAGGCAAGCGCGTCTATCTGTCGGGCTCGCCCGGCATGGTCTATGCCTGTGTCGATGCGCTGACGCCGCTGGGGGTCGAGGCCGGCGCGCTGAGCTCCGATGTCTTCAGTTATGCACCACGCGAGCCGCTGCTGGATCCGGCGCTGGTATCCGGCTGAAGCTGCCTGACGTTGCCTGAAGGAGTCGAGTGAATGAGTCAGTCCCCCATTCTGATCACCGGTGGCGCCCAGCGACTGGGGCGCTACTGCGCCGAACGTCTGGTGGATGATGGCCATCCCGTCATCATCAGCTACCGACGTGAGCGCGAAGAGCTCGATGCCCTGCGGGCGTTGGGTATCCGCACCGTCCAGGCGGATTTCTCCAGTGAGGCGGGCATCCAGGCCTTCATCGCGACGATTCGTGAGATGACGCCGACGTTGAGGGGCATCGTGCACAATGCCAGCGACTGGGCGCCGGATGGTGGGGCGGAGGAGCGCGGCGAGATGTTCGAGCATCTGTTTCGCGTCCACATGCAGGCGCCGTATCTGATCAATCTGGCGCTGCGTGATCTGCTGGAGGCAGGTATCGAGACTCAGGCCGACATCATTCACATGAGTGATTTCGTGGTCCAGAAAGGCTCGCGCAAGCATGCGGCCTACGCGGCCAGCAAGGCGGGGCTCGAGAATCTGACCTTGTCGTTCGCATCGATGTTCGCGCCACGCATCCAGGTCAACACCATCGCTCCGGCGCTGATCATGCTGCGCCCGGACGACGATGATGACTACGCCGAGCGAGCGCGGGCCAAGTCTGCGATGCAGAGTGTGCCGGGCCCAGGGGTGATCTGGCAGGCGCTGCGTTATCTGCTGGACAGTCCCTATGTCACGGGCACGACACTGCCGGTGGATGGCGGACGTCATCTCACGTGACGGGTGTTTCCTGCCGGTGTCCGGGTAGCCTCCAGGGATCGAGGCCCGGCAGGGCAGCATGAAAAAGGCCCCCGCTGAGAAGCGGGGGCCTTTTCGTTGATGCGACGTCGTGTGGTGACGCAGCGTTTGCCGCCAGTGCTTGCAGGCAGTGCCTACAGAATGTGGCGGCCTTCGACGGCGGTGAACTGGCCTTTCTTGAGCGTTGGCCCCATGTTCTGACCGGAGGGAGCGCCGCCCGGATTTTCCAGCGTGATCACCAGGTCGCTGTCGGGGAAGGCGGCCAGATATTCCTTCGGCACTTCCACCTTCATGGTGCCGGAGTGCGGCAGGATGCCCAGTGACATCGGCTCCTTGCCATCCTTGGCCATCAGCCACAGCTCGCAGACCTTGCCGGGGGCCGGGGCGTTGGGGCTGACGGCCTGGACCATCATCTCACCCGAGTGGGAGGCATTGACGATCCAGCCGGGGCTGCTGTCAGGGTTGCTGACCACGAACACGTAGTCGCTCTCCATGCTCTCGTTCTGACCCAGACTGAAGGTCAGGCTGACGGCGAGTGCGAGGCTGAACGCCGTGGCCGTCATGCCTTGCCACAGGCCCAGGCGACGCCACCACGGCTGCCGGGCGGTGCCCGTCGCCTCGGCGATGCCTTGCCAGACATCGGCGGGCGGTGCGACAGGGGGAAGCTGTTCATTGAACACGTTCAGGTGTTCGCGCCAGCGCTCCACATCGCGCTGCAGGTCGTGACTCACGGAGAGCAGCGATTCGAAAGCGGCGCGCTCACTGCGTGTCAGGGTTCCGAGCGCGTACTCGCCCGCTGCGGTTTCACGCAGTTCGGGATCGCTCAGATCAAATGACTCATGCATGTCTTTAACCTCTCGAGTCCACGTCGGACCCAGCTCTTGACGGTGCCCAAGGGCTGGTCCAGTTGGTTGGCCAGATCCTGGTGGGTGAGGCCTTCGAAGTAGGCCAGTTCCAGGGCGCGGCGTTGATCGTCATTCAGCTCGGCCAGACACTGGTGGAGTTCACCACTGTGCTGGGCCAGGTCGACATCTGCCTCGATATCACTTCGACCGGGCATGGCAGCGATCAATTCGTCGCTGTCGTGCTCGCTGGGTCGCTGTCGACGTATCCAGTCGATGGCGATGTTGCGGGTCATGGTGCCGAGCCAGGTCATCGGGCGGGCGCGGCCGGCGTCATACTGGCCGGCGGCGGCCCATACCCGGATGTAGACCTGCTGAAGACAATCCTGCGCGGATGCCTCATGCCTCAAGATACGCAGCAACTGAGCGTATAGATGCGCACTGGTTGCGCGATAAAGTCGATCCAGTGCCTTGGCATCCTGCCGGGCACATCCCGACAGATACTCTATCAGTGCTTCATTTCGGGAATCCTGCATGCATGCATTCCAAGCTGTGGGCGCGGTGTCAGGCACCGCTGGACGAATGCGCGTTGCCGATCATGTCGTTCGACAACCAAAGGTTATACTGATGCCACTCCGGGCTGATAGTCCTTCTTTATACGTGCAGGCAACGGTTTGTTGCCCGATCACGCTTGCGTGCGACGTTTCGTAGTGCAAGGATAGAGTCATCGACGCTTCATCGTCATCACTGGACACCGGCCCGACCCATGAATCAATCCTCAAGCTCCCGCCTTCGCACTGCCGCTGCCTGCCCTTCGGGTCAGCTGGCGTCGGCTGCGTGTGCGGCCGGCTATTGGTATTGGTTTACACAGGGGCGCGCCTGAGGTTACGGCGTGCCTGTCTCGTACGGGCTGCCACCACCTTGAAGAACCCCCGGTCGCAGCCACGACCGGGGGTTCTTGCGTTTGGGCCCGGCAATCTCTCATGACGAGAGAGGCGTGCCACCCTAACGTGCCAACGATGATTGCAGCATGAATGACTGGAGGAATGACCATGCGTACCACGATCCCGACTACCCGCTTCTCTTTCGCTTCCGCTCGGGTCGTGCATGGTTATTGGCGCTGGCGATTTAGCGGCGTCCTGCCTCTTTCCGCTGTCACCGCGGGGCAGGGCGAGCAACATCGGGGTGACGATTCGCGAAGTCCCTGTCTGTCAGAGTGAATATTGCGTGATGAAGCCGAAGCTTCGTCACAGGAGAGAAGACCATGAACGCCAGCCTTGAACGCGTGTTGACGAATGACCCGCACACAGCCGATACCACTGTCGACACCATGACCGCCGAGACTACCCCCGTGACCCGCTTCGATGCCGCCCAGACACCGACCACTCCCGGACGCATCAGTCGTGAAGCCCTGCCCAGCGCCAGCGAATTGCGCGCGCAGCTGCCGGTGGATGCTGACCTGGCCGGCCAGATTCGCCAGCACCGCGCTGAGATCAACGCGATTCTTGCCGGGGAGGATGATCGTCTGCTGGTGGTGGTCGGCCCGTGTTCCATCCATGATCTCAAGGCCGCGCGTGAATACGCCCAGCGCCTTGCGGTGATCGAACCGCAGGTCCGTGATCGCCTCAAGCTGGTGATGCGTGTCTATGTCGAGAAGCCGCGCACGACGGTGGGCTGGAAGGGGCTGGCCTATGATCCGCATCTGGATGGCAGTGATGACATGGCCAGCGGCCTGCGTCAGGCGCGCGAGCTGATGCGCGAGATCAACCAGCTGGGCCTGCCGGTGGCGACCGAGCTGCTGCAGCCGCTGACCGCCGCCTACCTGGAAGACCTGCTCGGCTGGGCGGCCATCGGGGCACGCACCACCGAGTCACAGATCCACCGCGAGATGGCCTCCGGCCTTGGCTGCGCCGTAGGCTTCAAGAATGGAACCGATGGTGGGGTCGAGGTCGCCGTGCAGGCGATCGGTGCGGCAGCTCACGGGCATCGCCACTTCGGCATGGATGACAGCGGGCGCCCGGCGCTGATCGAGACCGCGGGCAATCCCCACACCCACGTGGTGCTGCGGGGCGGCCATGGTCAGCCCAACTACGATGCAGACTCGGTGGCCGCCTGCCGGCGAGAGCTGGAAGGGGCCGGTCTGACACCGCGACTGATGGTCGACTGCAGTCATGCCAACTCGCGCAAGGACCACCGTCGTCAGAGCGAAGTGATGCTGGATGTGCTCTCCCAGCGTCTGGCCGGTGATGACGCCTTGATCGGCGTGATGCTGGAAAGCCATCTCAACGAGGGCAAGCAGGCATTGCCGGCAGCGGACAAGCTCTCGCAGCTGCGCCATGGCGTTTCCGTGACCGATGCCTGTCTCGGGTGGGAGACGACGGAGCATCTGCTGAGTCTGGCGGCAGAGCGTCTGCGAGACGCCTGACCCAGACACCACCCTGCTGGTGAAGCCCTCTTTCCTCACGGCTGACGGAGCAGGTCTCGCGCTTGTGAATTCCCCGCGCCCGATGGTCATGCGACCGTCGGGCGCTGTCGTTTGCATGAGGCGTATCGTTCGCGTCATACGACTGTCATTTGGTTCGCGTATCACTCTTGTTGCCCTTGGCGGCCTCACAGGGGCCAGGCCTGAAAAGAACAACCCGCAACCTGACTACGGGGAAGCAGCATGAGCAAGGAAATTGAAGATCATCGCCTACTGAATGCCAGTCACAACGAGACATTCTCTTCCATCATCGACAAGCACCTTTCCCGTCGTCGCGTCTTGCAGGGTGGTCTGGGCATGGCGGCTGCCAGCATGCTGGGCGGCTTCGGGCTGGCGGGCCTGAGCGGTGCGGCCAATGCCGACAGCGGCAAGACCACAGGGACCCCGGCGAAGACACCGCTGGCGCTGGCCTTCGAGTCCATCAAGGGCTCTCGCACGGATGCCTTCGTGGTACCTGCAGGGTATACCGCCCATGTCCTGGCACCGTGGGGCACCCCGCTCAACGACAAGGCACCGCAGTGGAGTGAATCGCTGGCGATGACGCCGGAGGCCCAGCTCAACAGCATCGGCATGCATCACGACGGCATGCACAACTTCGCGCTGAGCGAAGACACCGCCTCCAGCAATTTCCTGCTGGTGATGAACAATGAGTACATCGATCAGGATGCTCTGTGGGCGCCCAAGGGCGGCGCGACCAATGCGGAGTCCGGCAAGCGCCCGGCCGATGAAGTGCGTACCGAGATCAATGCCCACGGCGTGACCGTCGTCGAAGTCAAGAAGGATGCCGGCGGCAAGTGGCATGTGGTGAGCAACTCCGGCTACAACCGTCGCTATACCAGCGCCAGCGAGATGGTGTTGAGTGGCCCGGTGGCAGGCAGTGATTACGTCAAGACTGCCTTCTCTCCGGATGGCACGCGCACGCGTGGTACCAACAACAACTGTGCCAACGGCTATACTCCCTGGGGCACCTACCTGACCTGTGAGGAGAACTGGCCGGGGTACTTCGTCAAGCGCAGTGATCGTCAGAGCGATGATGATCGCATCGGCATCGAGACCGAGCGTGGCCGCTACGGCTGGGAAACCGCCGCGGGAGATGCCAGCGAAGTCGATGGCGAATTCGCGCGCTTCGACAATACGCCGACGGCGGACAGTGCCGACAAGGATTATCGCAATGAGCCGCGTACCTTCGGCTACATCGTCGAGATCGACCCCTACACCGGTGAGAAGGCCGTCAAGCGCACCGCGCTGGGACGTTTCCGCCATGAAGGTTGCTGGCCGGGCAAGCTGGTCGAAGGCGAGCCGGTGGTGTTCTATTCAGGCCATGACTCGCGCAACGAATACATCTACAAGTTCGTCTCCGATGCCAGATGGGAGGCCGCCGATGCGCATGTGCCGGGAGCCGACAAGAATCGCCTGGCGATCGGTGACAAGTATCTGGACAAGGGCACGTTGTATGTTGCCCAGTTCTCCGCCGACGGCACTGGCAAGTGGCTGAAGCTGACGCCGGACGCCGTGACCAAGGATGGCCGGACGCTGGCCGCTGCACTGGGCCTGGCGGCCGATGATCTGGCCGGTGTCATCATCCATACCGCGGACGCGGCGGATCTAATGGGCGCCACGCCGATGGACCGCCCGGAGTGGGGTGCCGTCGACCCGGCTTCCGGTGAGGTCTACATGACACTGACCAACAACTCCAAGCGCACCGAAGAGGGTACTGCGGCTGCCTTCACCAATGACGGCAAGGCCATCGAGGAGCCGGGAGTCGGTTACAAGACGGCGCCGACCAATGCCGCCAACCCGCGCGGTGACAACGAGGCAGGACAGATCATCCGCTGGCGCGAGGCGGGAGATCACACCGTCTTCGATTGGGAGATCTTCGTGTTCGGTGCGGCGGCCAGTGATGCCGACAACCTGTCCGGCCTGACCGAGATGAATGAATTCGCCAGTCCGGATGGCCTCTACTTCGACGAACGTGAGGACGAGCAGGGTATCCTGTGGATCCAGACGGACAACGGCTATGCCGGTGTGGCGGACGTCACCAATGACCAGCTACTGGCCGTCGTGCCGGCCGCGCTTCAGCAGGCCGAAGGGGATGCTGCCGTGATCGGTGCCGATAACCAGGCACAGCTCAAGCGCTTCGCGGTTGGCCCGAACGGCTGTGAAGTGACCGGCATCTTCGCGACACCTGACAGGACGGCGTTGTTCGTCAATATCCAGCATCCCGGCAACTGGCCGCAGAGTGTGGATGCGACTGCCGAAACTGACGGCAGTGTGCGCCCGCGCGCCGCGACCGTCGTCATCCAGCGTGAAGATGGTGGTCAGATCGGCGTCTGATCCGTTGAGCGCTTAATCCGATCGTCAGCTGCCAGGCCCCCGCATCCAAGATGCGGGGGCCTTTTCATTGTCTGGTTGGGGGGCAGAAGGATCGGGACAGGAGGACTGGGACAAGGCTTGTCTACTCAACGCAGACGGCCCCCACGCAAGCGTGAGGGCCGAGAGTCAGGTGAATGGACTGCGCCGGATGAGGCGGGCCCGAGCGGGGCGCGATCAGGCCTTGGCAGCGTAGGCGAACAGCAGGGTTTCCTGCACGCTGATCGGCTCTGCATCGCCGGCATCCAGCTGGGTGTAGTGACCATCGCTTTCCAGGCGCCAGCTCTGGCAGTTGTCGACCAGATAGGTGTCCAGGTCCTTGCGGATGCGCTGCGCCAGCTTCTTATCGAGCAACGGGAAGCAGGTCTCGACGCGATGGAACATATTGCGCTCCATGAAGTCCGCGCTGGAACACCAGGTCTCCGGCTGGCCAGCATTGTGGAAGTGGAAGGTGCGAGTATGTTCCAGGAAGCGACCGATCACCGAGCGGACGCGGATATTGTCGGAGATGCCCGGAACGCCCGGGCGCAGACAGCAGACCCCGCGGATGATCAGATCGCACTGCACGCCCGCGCGTGAGGCGCGATACAGCGCGCGGATCAGCTTGGGTTCGGTCAGTGAGTTGCACTTGATGATGATGTGGGCGCGCTTGCCCTTCTCGGCGTTGCGCGCTTCCCGGTCGATCATCTCCACCAGTCGCTCATGCAGTGTGAAGGGGGCATGCAGCAACTTCTCGATATTGCGTTGCTTGCCCATGCCGGTCAGCTGCTGGAAGACCTTGTGCACGTCCTCGCACAAGGTCTCGTTGGACGTCAGCAGGCTGTAATCGGTGTACAGGCGCGCCGTCTTGGCGTGGTAGTTGCCGGTGCCGAGGTGCGCATAGTGGCGCAGCTCGCCATTTTCTCGCCGCACGATGTGCAGCATCTTGGCATGGGTCTTGTAGGCCATCACCCCATAGATGACGATGGCGCCTGCCTCCTGAAGGCGGGAGGCCAGCTGCAGGTTGTCGGCTTCATCGAAGCGGGCGCGCAGCTCGATCACCACGGTGATCTCCTTGCCCTGGCGTGCAGCTTCCACCAGCGAGGAGACGATGTTGGAATCGGCGCCGGTGCGATAGAGCGTCTGCTTGATGGCCAGCACGTTCGGGTCGCGCGCTGCCTCGGCCAGCAGACTCTCGACCGGCGAGAACGACTGGAAGGGGTGATGCAGCAGGATGTCTTCGCGGCGAATGGCATCGAACAGGCTGTTGTCACTCTTGAGTGCCTTGGGCGTGCCGGGAGTGAACGGTGCGTAGAGCAGGTCCTCGCGGCCCACGTCGCCGATGACTTCCATCAGGCGATTGAGGTTGACCGGTCCCTTCACCTGATACAGGTCTCGCTTCTCCAGCTCGAACTGCTTGAGCAGGAAGGTGTAGAGCGCCTCCGGACAGTTGTCCGCCACTTCCAGGCGCACGCCATCGCCGTAACGCCGCGCCAGCAGCTCGCCGCGCAGCGCCGAGGCCAGATCCGAGACATCCTCGGCATCCACCGAGAGGTCGGCGTTGCGCGTCAGCCGGAACTGGTAGCAGCCCTTGATCTTCATCCCCGGGAACAGCTCCTGGGCATGGGCATGAATCATCGAGGACAGGAAGACGTACTCGGTATAGCCGCTCTCTGCGAGCGCTTCCGGCACGCGAATCAAGCGCGGCAGCGAGCGCGGAGCCGGAAGAATGGCCAGGCCGCCCTCGCGCCCGAAGGCGTCCTTGCCTTCCAGCTCGACGATGAAGTTGAGGCTCTTGTTGACCAGGCGCGGGAAGGGATGTGATGGATCAAGCCCGATCGGGCTGATGACCGGCTGAATCTCTTCCTCGAAGTATTCGCGAACCCAGGCTTTCTGGGCATCGTTCCACTGATTGCGGCGACGGAAGCGGATGTGTTGCTCTTCAAGCGCCGGGATCAGTTCTTCGTTGAGGATGCGGTACTGGCGCTCCACCTGCTCGTGGGTGATGCGCGAGATCTCGTCGAGCACCTTGCCGGGCAGCATGCCATCCGGGCCGGGCTCGGTGCGGTCGAAGGCGATCTGATGCTTGAGACCCGCCACGCGGATCTCGAAGAACTCGTCCATGTTGGACGTGAAGATCAGCAGGAACATCAGCCGGTTGAGCAGCGGATGCGAAGTGTCCTGCGCCTGCTCCAGTACCCGGATGTTGAACTGCAGATTCGACAGCTCACGGTTGAAATACAGGGCGGGGTCGGCCAGGTCGGCTTCGGGGGAGGGCGTGACCTTGGCGTGAATGCCCTTGCGCGTGCGATTGACGCGCAGGGGCGGAGGTTCAAGGGCTGGCGGCTCGTCGGTGACCAGCTCCATGTCGCCCTCTTTCCCCCGGGACGCCGCCGGGGCGGCAGCGTCCTGATGCGGTTGGGGAGCGGTGTCCAGCGAGGTGTCTGACGCGTCATCTATGGCGTTCTTGTGGGTCTGTTCCATCATCAACTCCATGACCCCGGTCAGACACGGTCGCCGGGGTAGTCAAAGGCGATTCTTCTCCGCCAGCAGTTCCGCGGCCCGGCGGGCAAAATAGGTGAGAATGCCGTCGGCACCCGCACGCTTGAAGCACATCAATGATTCGAGAATGACCTTGTCGGCATCCAGCCAGCCGTTCTGGAAGGCGGCCATGTGCATGGCGTACTCGCCGCTGACCTGGTAGGCGAAGGTCGGCACTTCCAGTTCACGCTTCACGCGGGACACCACATCCAGGTAGGGCATGCCCGGCTTGACCATCACCATGTCGGCGCCCTCGGCGAGATCCATGGCCACTTCATGCAGCGCTTCGTCGCTGTTGGCCGGATCCATCTGGTAGGTCTGCTTGTCGGCCTTGCCCAGATTGCCGCTCGAGCCCACCGCATCACGGAACGGGCCGTAGTAGTTGGAGGCGTACTTGGCCGAATAGGCCATGATGCGGGTATTGATCAGGCCTTCCTGTTCCAGCATGGCACGGATGGAGCCGATGCGGCCGTCCATCATGTCAGAAGGGGCCACGACATCGGCGCCCGCTTCCGCGTGTGACAGTGCCTGCTTGATCAGGGTGTCCACGGTGCGGTCGTTGAGCACGTAGCCGTCATCATCGAGGATGCCGTCCTGGCCATGCACGGTGTAGGGATCCAGCGCCACATCGGTGATCACGCCCAGCGTCGGGATGGCTTCCTTGAGGGCACGCACCGCGCGCTGCACCAGGCCATTGGCGTTGTAGGACTCCTCGGCCAGCAGGCTCTTGGCCTCGGCATCGATCACCGGGAACAGCGCGATGGCCGGCACGCCCAGCGCATGGACCTCACGGCATTCCTCGACCAGCAGGTCGATGGACAGGCGCTCGACCCCGGGCATGCTGGTCACGGCTTCACGACGCTGCGAACCTTCCAGCACGAAGACCGGCAGGATCAGATCATCGGCCGTCAGCTGGTTCTCGCGCATCAGGCGGCGAGAGAAATCGTCCTTGCGCATGCGGCGCATGCGAATCGCAGGAAACTGGCGTGGGGTACGTTGACTCAAGAGAGGCTCTCCGGATCTAAGGCTCCGGTTCCGTGAGGGACGCTGGAAGTCTAGGTCTATAATATTTCAATGATATTACAGGTCAGACGGCGCCCATACGACCGAAGGAGATGGGATTGGCCGAGCAAGCTGTCGGCACGATGCTTTCGAGTATATCAGTGCATGCAGGTCGGAACAGGGGCGCGGCATGGGGCAGGGTGTCGCGTCGTGTGCACTGTCATCCTGCCCGCCGAACCGCGAGGGGCGCCCTTGAGATGTGGTCATGCCGCCCATAGTCTTGGGGCATCGGAGTGACGAATACCCAGGTGCTGCAGGCTGCCGGCATCATCTGTCCTTTCCAGCCGGTACCTCTTCACATGGTGCTTGCCTGTAGCGGATTCCTGTACGAATCTGTCACTTCTGACCTGTCGGCAGCCGCCGAGCAGTTCACCGTCAATGGAGTAACACATGACCAAGCAGGTAGCCCTGATCCTATCCGGTTGCGGTGTCTATGATGGCTCCGAGATCTACGAAACGACCCTGACCATGCTTCGGCTTGATCAGCTGGGCATCCGCTACGAGTGCTTCGCTCCGGACATCGATCAGCATCATGTGCTCAACCACGCCACCGGCGAGGAAATGGACGAGACACGCAATGTGCTGACCGAGTCGGCTCGCCTGGCGCGTGGCAAGGTGCGTCCGTTGCCGGAGCTGTCCGCCGAGGACTTCGACGCGCTGATTCTGCCCGGTGGCTTCGGTGCCGCCAAGAATCTCAGCAACTTTGCCGTCAAGGGCGCGGATCTGACGCTGGTGGATGGTCTGCGCGAGGTGGTGCAGCCCTTCCATGCGGCCGGCAAGCCGATCGGCGTGATGTGCATCGCGCCGGTGATGGTGCCGAAGCTGCTGGGCGAGGGGATCTCGGTCACCATCGGCACGGACCCTGAAGTCTCCGGCGCCATCAGTGCCCAGGGCGGTCTGCACAAGAGCTGTGAGGTGACGGATATCGTGATTGATGCCGCCAATCGCGTGATCACGACGCCAGCCTACATGCAGGCAGAGCGCATCTCCGAGGCTGCCGAAGGCATCTTCAAGCTGGTGGAGCGTCTGAACGGCTGGATCGAGGAAGACCAGGCCAAGGCCAGTCAACAGGATTGACACGGTCGCACGGCACCCAGCAGGAAACGACGAAGCCCCCGCCATTGGCGGGGGCTTCGTCGTTTCCTGCGTCATGATTCTTGCGCGTCATCGTTCAGGCGCTGTCTGCTCGAGTCTTCGCGTCAGGGGGCCTGCTGCGAGGCCTCATCATCGCTCGCCGGACGGCGGCGCTTGAAGGCGCGTGCGGCGAGAATCCCGACCTCGAACAGCAGCCACATCGGAATCGCCAGCAATGACTGCGAGATGACGTCAGGCGGTGTCAGCAGCATGCCGACCACGAAGCAGGCGATCACGATGTAGGGGCGTTTCTTGCTCAGCACCTCCACGGACGTGGCCCCCGTCCAGATCAGCAGGAAGGTGGCGATGGGAATCTCGAAGGCCACACCGAAGGCGAAGAACAGCTTGAGGACAAAATTCAGGTACTGATTGATGTCCGTCATGATCGCCACGTTCTCGGGGCCCGTGGTGGTGAAGAACTGGAACAGCAGCGGGAAGACGACATAGTAGGCAAACGCCGCGCCCGCATAGAACAGCAGGATGCTGGAGGCCAGCAGCGGCAACGCCAACGCCTTCTCGTTCTCGTAGAGTCCCGGCGCGATGAAGGCCCAGGCCTGATAGAGCACCGCCGGAATCGCCAGGAACAGCGCCACCACCAGTGTCAGCTTGAAGGGGGCCAGGAAGGGCGAGGCCACCTCGGTGGCGATCATCTGAGAGCCGGGAGGCAGCAGGGCCATCAGCGGCTCGGCCACATACAGATAGATCTGATTGGAGAAGCCATACAGCGCCGCGAATACCACGAGGACCACGACAGTCGCACGCAGCAGGCGGGAGCGCAGTTCGATCAGATGCTCGATGAGCGGGGCGTGGGCAGCCTCGCCGGAGGCGGAGGGCTGCGGGTCATGCGGATCACTCATCAGGAACGCGGCTCCCGTGACTCACTGGTGGGGGTGGCGGAGGTCTCTTGCTCGCCTGAGGTCGTCTCCGTCGTCGAGCGAGCACTGTCGGCGGCAGGCGAGGCGTTGGCATCCTCCTGTGACGCGGGCGAGGAACGCGTGATGGTGGTTTCCACCTCACGCGCCTCATTGCGGGCATGTGCCAGGGTCTCGTCGAGCTGCTTCTTCTGCTCATTGAGCGTCTGACGCAGTTCTTCGGCTTCCAGCTGGGCGCTGATTTCCTGCTGGATCCCCGAGACGCTGCGCTTGATGCGCCCCAGCCACAATCCCGCCGTACGTGCCGCCCGGGGCAGACGCTCCGGGCCGAGCACGATCAATGCCAGCAGCGAGATCAGTGCCAGTTCAAAAAAGCCGATGTCGAACATGCGGCTTACGAGCGCTTGTCAGCGGTATCGCGGCGCTCGGCCTCGACATCGATGGTATCGCCGCGGGATTCACCGTGGGAGACCTTCTGCTGAGGAGCCGTGTCTTCGGGGGCCTTTTCCTCTTCCTTCATGGCGCCCTTGAAGCCTTTGACCGCGCCACCGAGGTCTGATCCGACGTTGCGGAGCTTCTTGGTGCCGAAGATCAGGATGATGATGCCGAGCACGATGAGGAGCTGCCAGATACTGATGCCACCTAACATGGGAAGTTCTCCATTTTGGCCGATGGGACTAGGTCACGAGGCCTTGAGTCTTGCAGGGTGAGAGCACCACTGCCAGGGAAATCGGCTTGCGCTGCAAGTCGTCTGCTTGATCATCACTGACCGCGAGCGGCCTTTTCATCATGGCCGGAGACGCCGAAGCGTCGCGCCAGCTCATCCAGCACGTCCTGATGGTCCAGCCCGAGGTGAGAAAGCATTACCAGCGAGTGGAACCACAGGTCGGCGGTCTCACCGATCACTGCACGGTGGGAGTCCACGTCGTCCTGAGTGAAATCCTTGGCGGCCAGTACCGTTTCCGTGGCCTCTTCGCCAATCTTCTCCAATACCTTGTTGAGGCCCTTGTGATGCAGGCTCGCGACATAGGAGGACGTCGGATCAGCGTCGCGCCGCTCTGCCAGTACGTCTGACAGGCGGTTGAGAATATCACTCATGAATCATCATTCCTGAAAGCATGGGGTCTGGCATGAAAACCTTATCTGCATGAGAACCGTTGCATGAGAACCGTTGCATGAGAACCGTTGCAGGAGCGTCGCGGCCAGCCGGACAACCGGGCCCGAGCGAAGGCAGCGAGTCCAGCCCGAGGCTCCTGCCTCATCGAGCACTGCCGCGAGGCAAGGCCCGGCGACTCAGGATGCAAGGGTTACATGACAATCATATTGCACTGCGCCCCGAGGGGCGGCAAGTTTCGGTCAGCGCCGCGAGCGAAGCAGGGGCGCGGCTAGCGCCACAGCAACAGCACGATGCCCAGCCCCGCGCCGACCAGCACCATCATCGGTTGCGTCTCGGCCCAGGCGATCAGCGGTTGCCAGCCGAAGGCCACGGCGATCAGCAGTCCACCTGCGCGCAAGCGCCAGCCGGTGCTGGACGCATGATTGACACGATCGCGCAGCGTGGCGAGTGCCTCGGTCTGACGCTGTCGAGCGCGGTGTTCATCGTCGATGCGCTGCATGGCCTGGAAGGCCATCACCGGCAGCTGCGGCAGCTGATGTGACAGCTCCGGAGCCTGCTTGACCATCTCGGCCCAGAACGCCTTGGGGCCGGCGCGCTCCTTCATCCAGCGCTCCAGATAGGGGCGGGCGGTGGCCCACAGGTCGAGATCCGGATACAGCTGACGGCCGAGCCCCTCGATGTTGAGCAGCGTCTTCTGCAGCAGGACCAGCTGCGGCTGGACTTCCATGTTGAAGCGGCGCGCGGTCTGGAACAGGCCCAGCAGCACCTGGCCGAAGCTGATGTCCTTGAGCGGCTTCTCGAGAATCGGCTCGCAGACGGCCCGGATGGCCGCGGCGAACTCGTTGGCGCGCGTGCCTTCCCCGACCCAGCCGGACTCGATGTGCAGCGCCGCGACCTCGTAGTAATCCTGACGGAAGAAGGCCAGCAGATTGCGCGCCAGATAGTCCTGGTCCTCGCGGGTCAGGCTGCCGACGATACCGCAGTCGATGGCGATGAACTGCGGGTCATGGGCGTTCTCTCGCGAGACGAAGATGTTGCCGGGGTGCATGTCGGCGTGGAAGAAGTTGTCGCGGAACACCTGGGTGAAGAAGATCTCCACGCCGCGCTCGGCCAGCTTCTTCAAGTCGGTGCCCTGGGCTTCCAGCTCGTCGATGTCGGCGACCGGGATGCCGCGGATGCGCTCCTGCACCATTACCCGGCGCCGCGTCAGCGGCCAGTGGATGGTCGGCACGTAGAGCAGGGGCGAATCGAGGAAGTTGCGCTTGAGCTGGGAGGTGTTGGCGGCCTCCTTGTGCATGTCCAGCTCATCGAACAGCGTGGCCTCGTAATCGGAGACCACTTCCACGGGGCGCAGACGCCGTGCTTCCGGCGAGAGCTTCATCAGCAGGCGCGCGAGCAGATACAGCAGGCCGATATCCTTGCGCATCACCTCTTCGATGCGCGGGCGGATCACCTTGACCACCACGTCGGCACCATCGTGCAGGCGTGCCGCATGGACCTGGGCGATGGAAGCCGAGGCCAGCGGTTGCGCCTCGAATTCGGCGAAGGCTTCCTCGACCGGCATGCCCAGCTCCTGCTCGACCAGTTCGCGCGCCACCTCGTTCTCGAAGGGCGGCACCTGGTCCTGCAGGCGCTTGAGCTCATCGGCGACGTCCGGTGGCAGCAGGTCACGACGAGTCGAGAGCATCTGGCCGAACTTGATGAAGATCGGGCCCAGCGCTTCGAGTGCCAGCCGCAGGCGCTCACCACGCGAGCGCTTGCCGACAGGCAGCAGGCGCAGCGGTGAGAGCTTGACCAGCGGCCGCAGCAGCGCAGGTACGCGAGACAGCGGGATCAGATCATCCAGTCGATAGCGGGCGATGACCCACAGGATGCTCAGCAGGCGATAGAGTCTCACGACGGCTGGCACTCCCGATCAGCGGACTGTGGCGTGGTGACGGCCTCCAGATGGCGTCGCAGGCGCGCCAGGCGTGCCTCGGTGCGATCCAGGCACTGGGTCAGCTCGGTCAGCTCGTCCCGCGCGACCTGCAGCTGAGCATGGCCGGGCAGCCAGCGTGCTTCCTCGGTCAGATACTCGCGCAGATCCAGCTCCAGCTCACGGCGGCTGGTCAGCCCGAAGCGACCGAGGCTGCGCAGGCCGGTGGCCAGACTATGACCGGGGGTCTCGCCGAACCATTCGCTCAAGGCCCCTTCCCAGTCGAGATCGAGATCCATCACCAGATCCCGTGCGCTTTCCAGCAGGTGCAGACGGCCACGCACGGCCAGGCGGCCCTCGAACATCAAGCGCTCGATGGGCTCACCGGACAGCAGTGCCGCGGCAGTTTCCATGTCCAGCTCCACCACCACGTCGCCGTCGCTCTCGTTGGCCTCGGGCAGGCGCAGCAGATGCAGCCCCTGCAGGTCGAAGTGCACCAGCAGGTCGAAGGCGGGGCGCTCCAGGCGCAGCAGCAGGCGTCTGCCGGCAAGCGCATTCAGGCGCATGGCGGAGGCGGGGTCACGGGCGAGCAGGCGGTTGAGCGTGCGTTCCGCCGTCGCCACCAGCAGGGGGGTCAGCAATGCCATGACAGCCTCAAAGCTTGATACCACGGTGCAGCGCGACGATGCCACCGGTGAGATTGGTGAACTCGACACGCTCGAGACCTGCCTCTTCCATCATGCCGGCCAGGGTCTTCTGGTCGGGGTGCATGCGAATGGATTCGGCCAGATAGCGGTAGGAATCGGCGTCGCCAGCGACCATCTCGCCCATCTTCGGCAGCAGGCGGAAGCTGTACTGATCGTAGGCGGTGGAGAGCAGCGGATTGACCGGCTT
Organism: Cobetia sp. 5-11-6-3; assembly: GCF_013374055.1. Lineage (NCBI taxonomy): Bacteria > Pseudomonadati > Pseudomonadota > Gammaproteobacteria > Oceanospirillales > Halomonadaceae > Cobetia > Cobetia sp. 5-11-6-3. The sequence continues at coordinate 106,217 of NZ_BLWJ01000006.1, forward strand.
GGAGAACTCTAGCACCAGCAGACGGCCTCCGGGCTTGAGGATGCGCTGCATGGAGCGCAGGGCCTTGGCCTGGTCGGTGACGTTGCGCAGCCCGAAGGCGATGGTGATGATGTCGAAGGTGTTGTCAGGGAAGGGCAGCGCCTCGGCATTGGCCTGCACATACTCGACATTGCCACCCACGCCGCGGTCGAGCAGCTTGTCACGCCCGACGTTGAGCATCGAGGCGTTGATGTCGGCGAGCACCACGCGACCCTTCGGGCCGACCAGGCGCGAGAACTTCAGCGTCAGATCCCCGGTGCCACCGGCAATGTCCAGCACCGTCTGGCCCGGACGGGCACCGGCACGCTCCAGGGTAATGCGCTTCCACAGACGGTGGATGCCGAAGGACATCAGGTCATTCATCACGTCGTACTTGGCGGCGACACTGTGGAAGACATCCGCGACGCGGCCTGCCTTCTCGTCCACGGCAACTTCCTGATAACCGAAGTGAGTCGTACGCTTGTCCATGACTTCCCCTGTTGTGACGCCACCCATGGGGGACGTCAGCGCAATATGGTGAGCTTTCGCAGTGGCTCGATTGTAACCGCTGGCCAGCGGGCTGTCTTTTGACAAGACGTCGAGTCGGACATCTTGCCGCGCCCCATTGGCATCAGTGGCTTACAGCTGATTGAGCGGAATGCCCAGCGGCTCACGCGAGGCACCGGCCTCTTCCAGCTGGCGCAGGTAGTAGGCCCACATGGCATCGCGGCGGTTGGCCAGTTCCCACAGGTATTCCCAGGTGTAAAGGCCGCTGTCGTGGCCATCATCGAAATGCAGCTTCAGCGCATAGCGACCGCTCTGGGTGATGTTGGCCAGACCGACGTGGCGCATGCCGACCTGCAGCGTTTCCTGGCCGACACCGTGACCGCGCACTTCCGCGGAGGGGGACATCACGCGCAGGAATTCGGTGCTGAGGCGGAAGGTCTGGCCATCCGCATAGCCCAGTTCCAGTTCACGCTCCGACTTGTGGTAGTGCACGCGCGTCGGTACCGGGGCCTCGTCGGCGTCACGGGCGTGGCGCTCATTGAGGCGGTAGTCGCGCTGCTGACTGCGGGGTTCGTCCTGCTCGGCAGCGTGGTCTTCAGGAGTGTCGTGGCTCATCAGGGCATCCTCGTGTCAGCCCGCCGTCCAGCATGACACCACGCTGTAAGGCGACCGAAGGAACAGGGGCGTCGAGCGACATCTCGGGCGCGTCGACGTATCTATGTCGCATGATGCACTGACGCCCGAACCGGGCCAAGCCGGATCGGGCGTCAGTGGCATCTCTCAGGGTGGCGATTGCCGCCATGAGGGCTTCTCGCGGGTCAGGCGCTGACGCCAGACGTCAGAGAATGTAGCGCGACAGGTCTTCGTCACACGCCAGGTCGCCCAGGCGAGCATCGACATAGGCGGCATCGACCTTGAGCTCACCCGCCTGATCGGCACCTTCGTAGGAAATCTCTTCCAGCAGGCGTTCCATCACGGTATGCAGACGACGCGCGCCGATGTTCTCGGTGCCTTCGTTGACCTGATAGGCGATCTGGGCGATACGCTCGATGGCGTCATCCGCGAAGCTCAGCTCGACGCCTTCGGTGGCCAGCAGCGCCTTGTACTGACGGATCAATGCCGCGGACGGCTCGGTCAGGATGCGCTTGAAGTCGTCCGGGGTCAGGGCATTGAGCTCGACGCGGATCGGCAGACGGCCCTGCAGCTCCGGAATCATGTCCGAGGGCTTGGACAGGTGGAAGGCGCCGGAAGCGATGAACAGGATGTGGTCCGTCTTGACCATGCCGTGCTTGGTGGACACGGTGGAGCCCTCGATCAGCGGCAGCAGATCGCGCTGCACGCCTTCACGGGACACGTCGCCACCACTGCCGGACTCGCCACGCTTGGCGACCTTGTCGATCTCGTCGAGGAAGACGATACCGTTCTGTTCGACGGCCTCGATGGCACGGCTCTTGAGGTCTTCATCGCTGACCATTCTGGCCGCTTCTTCCTCGTGAACCAGCTTGAGGGCTTCCTTGACGCTGATGCGACGGCTTTCCTTCTGCTGCTTGCCCATGCTGGAGAACATGGACTGCAGCTGACTGGTCATCTCTTCCATCCCCGGCGGGGTGGCGAAATCCAGGCTCTGGCTGGCCGGGCTCAGCTCGATGTCGATTTCCTTGTCATCCAGCTGACCTTCGCGCAGCTTCTTGCGGAACATCTGACGCGTGCTGCTGTTGTTGGCCGCTGCATCATATTCCTCGCCACGGGCGCGCGGCAGCAGCGCATCAAGGATGCGATCCTCGGCGGCATCCTCGGCCTTGTCGCGCACTTCCTTCATGGCCTCTTCACGCACCAGCTTCATGGCGACCTCGACCAGGTCACGGATGATCGATTCCACGTCACGTCCGACGTAGCCGACCTCGGTGAACTTGGTCGCCTCGATCTTCAGGAAGGGCGCGCCGGCCAGCTTGGCCAGACGACGGGCGATCTCGGTCTTGCCGACACCGGTCGGGCCGATCATCAGGATGTTCTTCGGGGTGACTTCCGGGCGCAGATCATCGTTGAGCTGCATGCGACGCCAGCGATTGCGCATGGCCACGGCCACGGCACGCTTGGCTTCCGGCTGACCGACGATGTGCTGATCGAGGGCGTTGACGATTTCCTTCGGGGTCATCTGGGACATCTCAGGACAGCTCCTCGATGATGGCATTGTGGTTGGTGAAGACGCAGATGTCGGCCGCGATGGAGATGGACTTCTCGGTGATCTCGCGGGCGGACAGCTCGGTGTTCTCGATCAGGGCGCGGGCGGCGGCTTCGGCGAAGTTGCCGCCGGAGCCGATGGCCAGCACGCCGTGTTCGGGCTCGACCACGTCACCGTTGCCGGTGATGATCAGCGAGGCATGTTTGTCGGCCACCACCAGCATGGCTTCCAGCTTGCGCAGGGCGCGGTCGGAGCGCCACTCCTTGGCCAGTTCCACGGCGGATTTCACCAGCTGGCCCTGATACTTCTCGAGCTGCGCTTCGAAGCGTTCGAACAGCGTGAAGGCATCGGCGGTACCGCCAGCGAAGCCGGCCAGCACCTGATTGCGATACAGGCGACGCACCTTGGCGGCGTTGCCTTTCATGACAGTGTTGCCAAGGGATACCTGGCCGTCACCAGCCAGGGCGACCTGGCCGTTGCGACGCACGGAGACGATCGTGGTCATGGATAACTCCTGAGAGAGCATGCCGGCGATTGGAATAAGGTGAACGGGGCCGGGCATGGCATTTCGGGGCAGACGGGGCCAGGGCCTCGTCGCGTAAAACGGGTGGTGGTCGTCAGTCTGGCAATTGCCACTGCTTGCCGCGACGTGTCACTGCCACCATGGCGGATCGCGGTCTGATATCTCACCGGAATGCTGTAAATGGGGGCGCTGATGCGGGTTTCAAGTCATCGGCGACTCAGCGTTGACGCCCGTTGTGCAGAGGGCTGGCACCCTTTACGCAACGGGCCCGCTCAACATGTGAGCGGGCCCGTTGGCCTGTGGCGTCATGCCGAGGTCATTGCAGCTTGATCAGCAGAGGCTCGATGCCCTGGGTGTTCATCAGATCCTGTGCGCGGTTGAGCTCGCGGGTGTCCTTGTACGGGCCGACCTGAACGCGGTGCCAGACGGTACCGCCAGAAGCATTGACGTCACTGACCTTGGCCAGCAGGCCGAGATCCTTGAGCTTGCCGGCCAGTTTCCTGGCATCGGACATCTCGCGGAAGGAGGCCGCCTGCAGCATGTAGTTGGTCAGCGAAGCCTCGGACTTCTTGGTGCTCTCGGCGCTGCCCGGACGCGGAGTGGACTTGTACTCATCCACCTTGGGGGCGATCACCTCGGTTTCCGGCAACAGAGTGTAGAACTCGAAGGTCGGCATGCTGCCGCCGCTCTCTTCGGGAGTGTCCTTCTGCGATGCCTTGTCCTGCTGGCTACCCTGTTGTGCGGCCTGCTGACCATTCTGCTGAGTGTTGGCCTTGGGCACGATGGCAGCCACCGGCAGACGCGGCGCCTGTTGCTGGAAATACTGAGCCAGCACGAAGCCGGCGACCAGACCGACGATCCCCCACAGCCACCCCGGGAAGCCGCGGCTCTGACTGGCGGCGGGCTGCCGGCGGGGGCTGGCTCCCTGACGGGAAGCGGGCTTCTTGCTGGCGGGGCGGCGAGCAGCCATGGCTTACATCTCCTCGGGAGCGCTGACACCCAGCAGGGCCAGGCCGTTGCGGATGACCTGAGCGGTCGCCAGACCCAGCGCCAGGCGCGCGTTGCGGGTCGCGTCGTCCTCGACCATCACCTTCACCGCGTTGTAGCAGGTGTGGAAGTCAGAGGAGAGGTCCTGCAGATACTGAGCGACCTGCTGCGGTTCCCGCACCTTGGCGGCGTGGGTGACGACGTCCGGGAACTGGGCCATGCGATTCATCACGGCTTTTTCCTGATCGCTGGTCAGCAAGGACAGTTGCGCCATGGCCAGAGATTCATCGAAGGCCTTGTCTTCACGGCTGGCCTTGCGCAGCACGCTGTGCACGCGGGCGTGGGCATACTGGATGTAGTAGACCGGGTTGTCGTTGGACTGGGAGCGGGCCAGGTCGATGTCGAAGGTCAGCTGGGAGTCGGCGCGCCGCGCCGCCAGGAAGTAGCGGGTAGCGTCGCGGCCGACTTCCTCGATCAGGTCACGCAGGGTCACGTAGCTGCCGGCACGCTTGGAGAGCTTCACTTCCTCACCGGAGCGCATCACGGTGACCATCTGGTGCAGCACGTAGTCAGGCCAGCCTTCCGGGATGCCGGCCTTGAGGGCCTGCAGGCCCGCACGCACGCGAGTCACGGTGGAGTGGTGGTCGGCACCCTGTTCATTGATGACCTGGGTGAAACCGCGCTGCCATTTGTCCAGGTGGTAGGCGACGTCCGGCAGGAAGTAGGTGTAACCGCCGTCACGCTTGCGCATCACGCGGTCCTTGTCATCCCCGAAGTCGGTGGTGCGCAGCCACATGGCGCCATCGTCTTCGTAGGTATAGCCGTTGTCGACCAGGCGCTTGACGGTGTCTTCGACCTTGCCGTCACGGTAGAGCGAGGATTCGAGGAAGTAGACGTCGAACTCGACGCCGAAGGCCTTGAGGTCCAGATCCTGTTCATGGCGCAGGTAGGCGACGGCGAAGACGCGGATGGCGTCGAGATCGTCAGGTTGCGCGGCGCCCGTGACCTGCTTGCCATCGGCTTCGACGGTATCGCCGGCCATGTAGGAGGCGGCCAGTTCGCGGATGTAGTCACCGCGATAGCCATCAGCCGGCCAGCTGGCGTCATCCGGGCCCAGGCCCTTGGCGCGTGCCTGAACGGAGAGCGCCAGATTGTTGATCTGGGCGCCGGCGTCGTTGTAGTAGAACTCGCGCGTGACGTCGTGGCCGGTGGCGGCCAGCAGGCGGCACAGCACGTCGCCGACCGCGGCGCCACGCCCGTGACCGACATGCAGCGGCCCGGTCGGATTGGCGGAGACGAACTCGACCTGGACCTTCTCGCCGGCGCCCACGTCGCTGTGCCCGAAGCGGTCACCTTCGCTGAAGACGCGGCGCACGATGTCGGCCACCGCCCCGGTCTCGGCGAAGAAGTTCAGGAAGCCGGGGCCGGCGATCTCGACCTTGGAGACCGCGTCGGAGGCCGGCAGGGCGGCGACCAGCTTCTCGGCCAGCTCACGCGGCTTCATGCCGGCAGCCTTGGACGTCATCATCGCCAGGTTGCTGGCGTAGTCGCCGTGGGTCTTGTCCTTGGTCGGGTCGACCTTGATCTGCGGGCTGGCGTCGGCGGGCAGGGTGCCGTCGGCCTTGAGGGAATCCAGGGCCTGGCCCAGCAGTTCGATGATCGTCTCTTTCATGGAATATCGGTCTCTTCACGGCTCAGGTCGCACCGCGTGCTCTGGAGCAGGCGGTTGCAGGCATCAGGCCTGCGGGCAATGGGGGAGTGCGGATGTCGCTGCACGATGGCGGGCATTATCACCGATCCTGCGGCTTGCATAAACCGTCGTGATCAATCACGGCGCAATCCGTGTCCTGGCGGGATAGTGGTCAGTTCAGTATCGGGGCTGGCGACACCTGCCTGAGTCCCCCTGGCAGACTCAGGCCATGCCGATGGGATCGACATCCAGTGACCAGCGCAGGCGGCGCGCGTCACGATCCTGCTCGCAGAGCGTCACCAGCCAGGCGGCGGCTTCATGCAGCGGGCCGCGTTTCGCCGCGCGCAACAGCAATTGGGCGTGATAGCGATTCTGGCGGCGCTCCATCGGCGCCGGTACCGGGCCGAGGCAGTCCACCTTGAGGTCGGCACTGTCGATGTGCTGACGCAGGGCGCTTCCTACCTTCAACAGCCACTGCTCGACCTGCTGCTGATCGGTGGCTTCGGCGCGCAGCAAGGCCAGATGACTGAACGGCGGCAACTGCGCGATGCGGCGCTCCTCCAACAGCTCGCCGGCCAGCTGTGGGTAGCCGGCCTGGATCAGTGTCAGCAGATTGGGGTCTTCCGGGTGGCGGGTCTGGATCAGCACCTCACCGGGGCGCTCGGCGCGTCCGGCACGCCCGGCGACCTGCACCAGCAGCTGGGCGGATTGCTCCAGCGCACGGAAGTCGGCGGCGTAGAGTCCGCTGTCGGCATTGACCACCACCACCAGCGTGACGTGGGGGAAGTGGTGGCCCTTGGCCAGCATCTGGGTGCCGACCAGCAGGCAGGGTTCGCCACGGCGGATCACTGCCAGCGCTTCACTCATGGCGTCCTTGCGCTGGGTGCTGTCGCGGTCGATGCGCAGCACCGGCACGTCGGGGAATTTCTCGCCGAGCAGCTCTTCGGTGCGCTCGGTGCCCGCGCCTTGCGGACGAACATCGCCGCTGCCGCAGGCCGGGCAGGCATCCGGCAGCGGGCGGGTGCGTTCGCAGTGATGGCAGGTCAGCTGCGGGGGATGGCGATGCAGGGTCATGCGTGCGTCGCAGTTGTCACATTCGGCGATCCAGCCGCAGGCATGGCAGGTCAGCGTCGGAGCGAAGCCGCGCCGATTGATGAATACCAGCACCTGATCGCCCTGGGCGAGGCGCTTCTCGATGGCGTCCAGGCTCTGGGTGGAGAGTCCGCCCAGCGTCATGCGGCCGCGCAGGTCGACGGGGTGCAGGCGGGCCGGCTGGCTGCGTCCGGCGCGCTGATGCAGGTGCAGATGCGTGAAGCGCCCCTCGCGTGCATGGCGCAGGCTCTCAAGGGACGGTGTGGCGCTGCCGAGCACCACGGGTATGCCTTCCTGCTTGCCGCGCACCAGCGCCAGATCGCGAGCGTGATAGCGCAGGCCGTCCTGTTGCTTGAAGGAGCCATCGTGCTCCTCGTCGACGATGATCACGCCGAGTCTGGCCATCGGCGTGAAGATGGCAGAGCGCGTGCCGATCACGATGCGCGCGCGACCGCTGCGTGCCGCCTCGAAGCCATCGAGGCGCTCGCCATCGCTGACGCCGGAATGCAGCATCACCTGGGGGACGCGGAAACGTCTGCGGAAGCGCTCCAGCGTCTGGGGCGTCAGGCTGATCTCGGGCACCAGCACCAGGGCCTGACCATCGCGATCCAGCACCGCCTCGATCAGTTGCAGGTAGACCTCGGTCTTGCCGGAGCCGGTCACGCCCTCCAGCAGCGTGGGGGAGAAGCGACTCAGGCCTTCATGCAGGCGCGAGAGCGCGCGGCCCTGCTCGTCATTGAGTGCCAGGCTGGGCTCGGCCAGCACGCCCTTGCTGGCCTGCTCCGGGGTGGCGCCGGTGACAGGCTCTTCACGTGACTCGATGAAGCCACGACTGCGCAGGGTTTCCAGCTGCTGGCGGGTGAAGCCCTGGGCGGTGATCGCGCTGTGTACCAGGCCATGACGGTGCTGAGCGAGCAGCTCGAGCAATGCGATCTGGCGGGTCGCGCGGCCGAGGCTGGCCGGCTCCGTGATACGCCCCTTGTCGGTGAGTGACCAGCGCTCACGGGTGCGTGCTTCCAGGGCGCGTCCCTGGCGCAGCAGCGATGGCATCGCCTGCGCGAAGGTGTCGCCGAGCGAGTGCTGGTAATAGCGTGCGGTGAACTGACATATCCACAGCCAGTCGGCCGGCAATGGCGCTTCGTCGATCACCTCGCTGACGGGCTTGAGCTTCTCGATGGGAAAGTGTGAGTCGCTGCGCAGCTCCGCGATCACCCCGACCAGCTGGCGACGGCCGAACTCGACGCGCACGCGCAGACCGACCTGCCAGCCATGGCGAGGTGGCTGGCGTGCTGGCAGATAGTCAAACAGGTCGCGCAGGGGGCCGGGAATCGCGATGCCCAGTACACGTCCGGGCAGGTGAGTCGCAGTCTTGTCGCTGGTGTCAGGCACGCAAGGCATCCGAGGAAGAGAGAATGAGAAGACGAGAGGAAAACGCCACGCAGTCTACAGAGTGTTGCCGGCAATAAACGCCATAAAGTTTGGTCTTGTCGCAGATGGCTGGTAAAATGTGTCGCCTTCCGTCGGAGTCGGCGGAATGACCGGTTACATCCAAAACCCGTGTACGGTGCCTGGCAATCGATCAGGTGGCGGTGCACAGCGACCTGAGGTTACACACCATGAAACAGGGTATCCATCCGGACTACCAGCGCCAGACCGCAACCTGCTCCTGCGGCGCGCAGCACGAAATCGGTTCCACTTCCAAGCAGACCTTCGCGCTGGACGTGTGCTCCGAGTGCCACCCGTTCTACACCGGCAAGCAGAAGCAGGCTACCACCGGTGGCCGCGTCGAGCGCTTCAACAAGCGTTTCGGTGCTGCCATCAAGCGCTGATACCTTCAGCTGCTTGTCGCTTGCATGGCGCTGTGCATCGCGCAGCGCCATCAACGAAAAAACCCGCTTGCGAGCGGGTTTTTTTGTGCCTGTCATTCGATGCAGGTGAGGGGATTGGTGCCGAGCTGGCACTATTCCAGCGCCACCAACGCATCAACCCTCTGCGCAGGAGGCATTTCATTTCCGGCGCCGGATGCGCGCGGTCATTGCGCGGATTTTCAGGAGATATGCGGGGCGAAACGCCACGCCGACCCGTCAGTGATAAGGAAAGGTTTATGACTGAGCGGGGCATCCATAACGTTAGACGAATGGCTAAAACAGTTTTTAAACATCCGTATTAACTCCTTTTATAACAACAAGTTGCGTTGGTTGTTCGCGAGGGGGTTTTTCTATATTCTGGTCACAGCCAACCCCCGCTAAAATACCGGATGACACGCATGTCTGATGCCATGAAGAAAGCAGCACTGCAATATCACGCCGAACCGATTCCCGGAAAGCTGTCCATCGAGCTGACCAAGCCGACAGAAACTGCCAAGGACCTCGCGCTGGCCTACAGCCCGGGTGTAGCCGAGCCGTGCCGCGAGATTGCTGCCGATCCGGAAAATGCCTACCTGTATACCGGCAAGGGCAACCTGGTCGCCGTCATCTCCGATGGCACCGCCATCCTGGGGCTGGGCAATCTCGGGCCGCTGGCTTCCAAGCCGGTCATGGAAGGCAAGGGCGTGCTGTTCAAGCGCTTCGCTGGCATCAACTCCGTCGACGTCGAGATCGATGCGGAAAGCCCGCAGGCCTTCATCGATACCGTGCGTCGCATCCACACCACCTACGGTGGCATCAACCTGGAAGACATCAAGGCACCGGAGTGCTTCGAAGTCGAGCAGGCGTTGATCGAACAGTGCAACATCCCGGTCTTCCATGATGACCAGCACGGCACGGCCATCGTCACCGCTGCCGGCATGCTCAACGCACTCGATATCGCCGGCAAGTCCCTGGAAGACGCGCGTATCGTCTGCCTGGGCGCCGGTGCTGCCGCGATTGCCTGCATGAAGCTGCTGGTCTCCAGTGGTGCCAAGGTCGAGAACATCTTCATGCTCGATCGCAAGGGCGTGATCCACAGCGGCCGTGATGACCTGAATCAGTACAAGGCGATGTTCGCCACCGAGACCGAGCTGCGTACGCTGGATGATGTCATCGAAGGTGCGGACGTCTTCGTCGGCCTGTCCGGCCCCAATCTCTTGAAGGCCGAGCAGCTCAAGAAGATGGCTGACACGCCGATCGTGTTCGCGTGCTCCAACCCGGATCCGGAAATCCATCCGGATACCGCTCGTGAAGCGCGTCCGGACGTCATCATGGCGACAGGTCGCTCCGATTACCCGAACCAGGTCAACAACGTGCTGGGCTTCCCGTTCATCTTCCGCGGTGCGCTGGACGTGCGAGCCACACGCATCAATGAAGAGATGAAGCTGGCGGCCGTTCACGCGCTGAAGGACCTTGCTCGCGAGCCGGTCAGCCAGGACGTGCTGGATGCCTACGAGATCGACAGCCTCGAATTCGGTCCGGGGTATATCATCCCGACGCCGATGGATGCGCGTCTGCTCGAGCGTCTGCCGGCTGCCGTGGCGCAAGCCGCCATCGATTCCGGTGTTGCGCGCAAGCCCTATCCGGCGCATTACCCGCTGACCAATGCGGATCAGGTCTACGGCTAAGCGTCATCGGGCCCCGCTTGCGGGGTGCTGAAGAAAAAGCCCTCGTCGGAGATGTCCGGCGAGGGCTTTTTGCTGTCTGTCCAACAGCTTTTGGTTGCGCACTAGAAGCTGTAGAGAATCGAGGCGGCGGTGGTGGTGTCGGTCTTGGCGTCCGTGTCATCCGGCGGGCTGGTGTTGTTCTTGATCTCGTGGGAGAGCTTCAAGGCCAGGCTGGAATTGATGGAGACGGTCAGTGCGGTATAGCTGCGGCTGATGATGTTGTCCCGGGTACCTTCCACCGAGAACTGCTGCTCGAAATTCGAGGTATCAGACAGCTGCCAACGATAGTCCATGGCCGTGTAGCCGAGGAGATAGTTCTCGTGATCCCCCTCGGTGATATTGTCGTAGCGATAGCCCGGGCCCGCCTCGACAGAGAGGTTGTGCTCAGGGCCTGACAGCAGGCGAATCCCGTACCCCCCGATGGAGGTGACTTGATCGTCATAGCCGGAGAAGCGCTCCTTCTCCCAGCGCAGCAGCCCGAAGGCATAGCGATCACGCCCCAGGTCATAGCGCTCACGCTGACCGATCAGGTACTGCTCGGTGGTGGTCTCGCCGCTGCTGGACACATGCTTGGCTTCCATGCGGAAGGTATGGGTCCAGGGCTTGAGGTGCCAGGACAGGCGGGCCTTGCCCAGCAAGGTTTCGCTGTTCGAGTTGCCGGAGAGCTTGGTAAAGCCCAGCTCGGCCTGACCGCTGAATGGCTCGGAATCCTCGCTGGCGGCGGGGGGAGCGTAGAAGAGGTCATCATCGGCACTGGCCTCGCGAAGCGGGCTCAGGGCCAGACACAGCAGCAGGGTCATGCGCAGTGTGGGCAATGGGTGAAGCATGCAGACTCCGGGCATGGTGAAAGGGGGCATTGAAGGACAGCGAGGCCAGATGGATGAAAGAAGAGCGACCATGGGCCGCTCTTCTTTCACCTCACTGCGCGCGGTGTGGACGGGCGCAGGTGACCTGCTTCAGATCAGAAGATGGCCTCGAAAGTTCCAGTACCTTCTGAGCCGCTCTGTTGCTCCAGCTCCTTGCGGATGGTGCGTTCCTTGTAGGGCGGCAGATTGTCCTTGCGGAACAGCTCGCTGACGCCGCCGGATTGACCACTGTGCAGGCGCTTGCCGGACTCCGGGTCGATGGTCGCGCTCACGATGTCATCGGGGCGCTCCATCCTGGCGGATGGCATGCCCTTGAGGGCGCCACGCATGTAGTCGACCCAGATGGGCAGCGCGGCCTGGGCACCGTACTCGGCGAGGGTGTCATTGGAGTCCTTGCCGACCCAGACGGTCGCGACCAGCTTGCTGTTGAAGCCGGAAAACCAGGCATCACGCTGGTCATTGGTGGTCCCTGTCTTGCCAGCCAGGTCATCGCGACCAAGCGTCAGGGCCCCACGGCCGGTGCCGCGCTTGATGACGTCTTCCATCATGTCACGGATCAGGTACATGGATTCCGGCGAGGCGATGCGCTCGGCCAGCGGATACTGACGGCCATCACGATTGACGGTCACCATGCCCGGCGTGCAGTTGGCGCAGGCGACGGCCGGATGAGCTTCGTAGTCGGTCTCGTCGTCACCGCGCGTGACGGTGTCGATGTACCAGGGTTCGACACGGAAGCCGCCGTTCGAGAGTACGGCGTAGGCACGGGCCATTTCCAGCGGTGTCAGCGAGGCGCTGCCCAGTGCCAGTGACAGACCGTTGGGCAGCTCTTCGCGCTTGAAGCCCACCTTGACGAGGAAGTCGAGCGTCTTCTCGAGACCGACGGTCTGCAGCAGTCGCACGGACACCAGGTTCAGGGAGCGATAGAGACCAACGCGGATCCGGGTCGGGCCAGTGAACTTGCCGCCGGCGTTCTCCGGGCGCCATACCTTGTTGCCATCCTGCATGACCACCGGAGCATTGTTGATGATGGTCGCCGGTGACATGCCGCCCTGCTCGAGTCCCGAGAGGTAGATGAATGGCTTGAAGATGGAGCCGGCCTGACGACGTGCCTGAATCGCTCGATTGAACTTGCTGGCGGAATAGCTGAAGCCGCCCTGGAGTGCGAGGATGGCGCCACTTTCCGGGTCCAGTGAAACGATGGCCGACTGGGCATCCGGCAGCTGACCCAGGCGATAGCCATCATCTTCCTTGATGACGCGCACCAGATCGCCGACCTTGGCGATCTCGGCGGCAGAGCCGGGTACACCACCGCGCCAGCGGGAGCTCTTGTACTCGCGAGCCCATTTCAGGCCGTCCCAGCCAATCGTGGCCAGGCTGGCGTCTGCCAGCAGGACCTTCATCTGCTTGCCATCATTTTCCACCACGATGGCGGCTTCGAGCGGGCCATAGTCCGGCGTGCGATCCAGCACTTTCAGCCAGTTGGAGACATCGCGGTCGATGCCCTCGATGCGCTTCTCGCTCTTCTGGGCGGCCTGTCTGGCCGTTTCCAGCACTTCGGGAGAGCGAGAGATCTCTTCTTCGAGGCCGGCCTGATCGGTCTGGTCCTGAGCTTCCGCCAGTGACGCCGCGATACCGGATTCCTCCACGCCACGCCAGCCATGGCGGGTGTCATAGTCGATCAGGCCCTTGATCAAGGCATCGCGAGCCTGCGGCTGCAGCTTGCTGTCCAGCGTCGTGGTGATACGCACATTGTCGGTATATGCCTTGTCACCGAAACGATCGACCGCGAAGCTTCTGGCCATCTCTGCGACGTAGGGCGCCTCGACTTCCGGCCGCGTGTAATGGCGTGCCGCGGTGATCGGTGCCTTGACGGCCTCGTCATAGGCCTGAGGCTCGATATAGCCCAGTTCCTTCATGCGCAGCAGGATCCAGTTGCGACGGATCAGGGCGCGCTGAGGGTTGGTGAGCGGGTTGAAGCTGGAGGGGGCCTTGGGCAGGCCTGCCAGCATGGCCTGCTCGGCCAGGGTCAGTTCATCGAGAGACTTGTCATAGTAGGTGCGTGCCGCAGCCGCGATCCCGTAGGCGCGATGGCCCAGGAAGATCTTGTTGACGTAGAGCTCGAGGATCTCCTGCTTGGAGAGGATCTGCTCCATCTGCAGTGACAGCAGGATTTCGCGAATCTTGCGCGTGAACGTCTGATCCAGCGTCAGCAGGTAGTTGCGCGCGACCTGCATGGTGATGGTGCTACCGCCCGATTGGATGCTGCCGCTGGAAGCCAGCTGGACGGCGGCACGTGCGAGGCCCTTGGGGTCGATGCCCGGGTGCGAGAAGAAATTGCTGTCCTCGGCCGCGAGCAGGGCATCCACAAACGTCTCGGGGATCTCGTCGAAGGTGACCGGGATGCGGCGCTGGTCACCGTATTCGCCGATCAGCTTGCCGTCACGGGTGTAGATGCGCAGCGGCGTCTGCAGCTTGGTATCCTGCAGTTGATGAACATCGGGCAGGCCAGGTGCGAAATACAGGGAGGCGCCGACGATGGCCAGCAATCCCGCAGCACACAGTGACAGCAGCAGCCAGAACACTGGCGAAAGTAGTCGTCTCAATAGCTTCATGGGCAAGACAGGGTCCGTGGGTAATGAAAGGCGGGTGGCTGCGGGGGGATTGGCAATTCCATTGCTGGGGCATTATAAGTAGCGGGTCCAGATGCGGCCAGCGTTGAACCCTGTCTTGCGCGTCTGTTGTGTTATTCTGCGAAACATAATGTAACCTCTCAGCAGAAGAGGGTGCCGCGGCGGTGCCGCACGGGAAGCGGCGGCCCGCCAGTCAGACGGGGTCGTCATCAGAGCAGGGGAATGCCAATTGCTGGGACTCAAATCCGCCGGCAAGGGACTGATTGGCGTCGATATCACATCGGCGACCGTCAAGCTCCTGGAGCTGTCCAGACACGGAAATCGATACCAGATCGATAGCTACGCGGTGCGCCCCTTGAAGGAAGGCGCAGTCGTCGAGCGGCGCATCCGCGACATGGATGAAGTCGTGCTGGCGATCAAGCGCGCGGTCGAGCAGGCCCAGCCGCGCTCGCGACGAGCCGTCGTGGCGGTGCCGGCCAGTGCCGCCATCACCAAGACATTGAGTTTTCCGACCAATCTGGCCGATGACGAGATCGAGCAACGCATCGCGCTCGAATCCGAGAAGCATTTTCCCTTCCCGCTCAATGACGTGGCGTTCGACTTCCAGCATCTGGGGGTCAATGCCCGCAATCCTGATCAGCAGGATCTGCTGCTGGTGGCCTGTCGCAGCCTGGATGTCGATCAGCTCACCTCCGCGCTCGAGCAGGCCGGCCTTGAGCCGTCAGCGGTCGATGTCGAGACCTTTTCGCTGGAGCGTGCCTTCGGTGAATTGCGCCATCAGCTCCCCCCTACCTACGACAATGAAGAGTGCGTCGCGGTCGTCGATATCGGTGCCACCATGACGGCTTTTCATGTCATCCAGAACGGTCGCATCGTCTACAGCCGGGATGCCGTGTTCGGGGGGCGTCAGCTGACCGACGAGATCATGAACCGTTTCGATCTTTCCAATGACGAAGCGGGTCTGGCCAAGAAGCGCGGTGGTCTGCCGGACACCTATGACAGTGAAGTGCTGGATCCGTTCCGTGACACGCTCGTGCAGCAGATCGCGCGCTCCCTGCAGCTCTATTACACCGCCGGCAAGCGTCGTGAGGTCCAGCGCATTCTGCTGGGAGGAGGGACCGCCGCCATTCCCGGATTACGTGAGTCGCTGGCAGGGCACACCGGACTGGAAGTGATCATGGCCAATCCCTTCACGCACATGAGCGTCAACCCTCGAGTCGACATCCAGGCGCTGGCCGGTGATGCCCCTGCGATGTTGACGGCCTGCGGGCTTGCGATGAGGAAGCGCTCATGACCATCGAGATCAATCTGCTGTCGTGGCGTGAGGAGCGTCGCGAGAAACGCAGCAAGCGCTTCTTCGGCATTCTGGCGCTGGCCGCCGTGGTAGGGGTGGGGGCCGGGTTTGGCATGAGCGAGTATTACCAGAGCCAGCTCGAGGCGCAGAAGCAGCGGCATGCCTTCATCGAGAAGGAAATGGCGCGGCTGAATCGCGATATCAAGGAAGTCGAGGATATCGAGAGTCGGCGTGATCAGATGCTGGCGCAGATCGAGCTGATTCGCAGTCTGCAGTTCTCGCGCCCGGAAACGGTACGTGTCTTCAATCAGCTCGTTGCGACGCTGGTCGAGGGTGCCTGGTACCAGAGCATCAGTCGCAGCGGACGTCAGATCAAGGCCAACGGCATCGCGGAGAATACGCGTCAGGTGTCCGGTCTGATGCGCACGCTTGCGGCATCGGATGTCTTCGGTACGCCGACACTGTCTGACGTACAGAGCAGCGACGATGATCGTCGCAGCTTCAATATCATGATTCCCGAGACACCGACGGCTGTCGCTTCCAGTGCTGCCGATACGAAGGCCGCCAGGCAGGGAGGTCGGAAATGAGTTTCCTCAATGCCGAAGTGCGTCGTCTCAAGTCGACGGACTTCCAGGATCTCGACCTCAAGGAGGCGGGTATCTGGCCCGTCACCTTGCAGGTGGTATTGGTGCTGATCGTCTTTGGTGCCCTGTTCTGGGCGTCCCACTGGTTCCTTGCGGCGCCCAAGGCCGAGGATCTTGAGCGCCTGCAGGCCAAGGAGCGTCAGCTGCTGAGCCAGTTCGAGACCAAGGCCTTCAAGGCGGCCAATCTGCCCGTGATGCGTGAGCAGATGGCCGAGCTGGAGACGCGCATGGAACAGCTGCTCGAGATGCTCCCGACCGATGCCGAAGTGCCGGCTTTGCTCGATGACATCAGCGAGACGGCCATCAACAACCAGCTGGAGGTGGAATACATTCGCCTCAAGCCGGCCCAGAATCGCGATTTCTACGTCGAACAGCCCTTCGATATCAAGGTGCGCGGCGATTACCACCGCATTGCCGCCTTCGTGTCAGGGGTCGCCGGGCTTTCGCGTATCGTGACGTTGCATGACTTCGTGCTGACACCGGTCTCGCAGGGTGAAGACCTGGAGTTGTCGCTGCTGGCCAAGACTTACAACTACCGCCAAGGCGCACCGTTGCCATCGGGAGGTAAATGATGAGTCTGACGACACGTCGCAAGCATGTCGTGCTGGGTGGTGCGATGTTGCTGACACTGCTGGCCGGTTGTGGTGATCCGCAGCTGCCTGCGCTGGAGAGCGAGCTCGAGTCGCTCAGAGGGCGGCCGACGGGGCAGGTCAAGGACCTGCCGCCTCAGCCCGAGTATCATCCCGTGACGTACGACATGGCAGATGCTCGCAGTCCTTTCCAGTCGCGACTGCCGGAGCCGGAGGAGGAGCTCGCCATGGTGGACAATGGCGTGCGGCCGGATCTGGATCGCCCCCGCGAGCCTCTTGAGGCCTGGCCGATGGAGCAGCTCAGCATGGTGGGGACCCTGGATGTGGACGGCAGTCGCTCGGCGTTGATCTTGACGCCGGAGCAGGAGGTGCAGCGTGTGAGTGTCGGCGGACACATGGGGAGCAATTTCGGCCGCATCATTCGCATCGGTGATACTCAGCTGGACCTGGTGGAAATCGTGCCCAACGGTCAGGGCGGTTGGATCGAACGAACCCGCGCCATGGCATTGACTCAACCGGCAGATGCCAGCGGTTAGCGCGTGCTGGCGGCGCTGTCTGCAGAATCGTCACGGAAGATGAGCGGTCGATGACCGACACCATAATGCTTCGACAAGAATAAGGCGCGATCAGCCTCAATGGCTGGGCGGAGCCGCAGCGAGACAGGGGACAAGGGAACATGACGCGATTGCAACGAATGAGTCTGCTGGGGTTGGCGGCTTTCGGCAGCCTGATGGCGAGTGTGGCGCAGGCGGCCTCCACGCTGCAGGATCTGGAATTCACTTCGCTGGGTGGCGATCGGATGGAGCTCAAGCTCGATTTCGCCGGCGGGGTGCCTGAGGTCAAGGGATACCGGATCGAGACACCGCCGCGTATCACCATCGATCTCATGGATACCAGCAGTCAGCTGGACAAGCGCCGCTTCGAGCTCGGCCTCAATGGGGTCGAGGAGCTGGTGGCGCTGGAGGCCGGCTCGCGTACGCGCCTGGTCATGAAGCTCAGCCAGACCCGTCCCTATGTGACGCGTACCGAAGGCAATAGCCTCTATGTCATCGTCGGTGAGCAGGGCGGTCCGGTGGCCGCCGCCGCGTCAGGCCAGTCCGCGCAGCCGCAGCAGCAGGGTGGCGGACTGGAAGTCGCGGCGGAGCCTTCCGTCAGTGGTATCGATTTCCGTCGGGGCAGTGAGGGGGAAGGGCGTGTCGTGGTCAACTTCAATCGCGCCAATGTCGAGTCTCGTGTGACCGAGCGTGGCCGCAAGATCTATATCGATCTCAAGGGTGTCGCCCTGCCGCCAGAGCTGAATCAGGTGCTGGATGTCGGTGATTTCGCGACTCCGGTCTCGAGGATCGACCCACAGCGTACTCGTGATGGTGTGCGCCTGGTGGTGGATGCCAATGGTTACTACACCCAGCTGGCCACCCAGGCCGGCAACGAGCTGGTGCTTGAGGTCAAGCCGCTGACACGGGAAGAGCAGGCGGAGCGAATCAAGGACAAGTTCCCGTACACCGGCAAGAAGATCTCGCTGAACTTCCAGAATATCGAAGTGCGCTCGGTGCTGCAGATCATCGCGGACTTCACTGGGCTCAATCTGGTGGCCAGTGACAACGTCACCGGCAACGTGACCCTGAACCTCAAGGAAGTGCCCTGGGATCAGGCGCTGGACCTGGTGCTCAAGTCGAATGGCCTTGCCAGTCGCCGCATGGGCAACGTGCTGATGGTCGCGCCGGCGGAAGAGCTGGCGGCACTTGAGCGCAAGGAGCTGGAAGCCAATCAGCAGGTCAAGGAGCTGGCGCCCCTGACGACGGAGTACATTCAGGTGCGTTATGCCAAGGCGGCGGACCTGGCGGCATTGCTGCGCGGTGAAGGCGGTATCGGCCTGCTCTCCGAGCGCGGTCGTGTCATGGTGGATGAGCGTACCAACACCATGTTGATCCAGGACACGCGCGACACTCTGGAGTCCATTCGCGGTACCCTCGAGTATCTCGACATTCCGGTGCGTCAGGTCCAGATCGAGGCGCGCATCGTGATCGCGCGCAGCAGCGTGTCGAGTGAAATCGGTGTCAACTGGGGGCTTTCCAACAGCAGCAACGGCAAGTTCGGCCTGGAAGGCGCCTCGACCGGCACGACCAGTGACGGTGGCCTGAGCGTCAATCTGGGTGACGACAGTGATCCGGGCAGCACCTTCAGCTTCGGTTACCTGTCCGGCGACATCCTGCTGGATCTGGAGCTTTCGGCGCTGGAAAGCGAAGGCAAGAGCCAGACCATCTCCCAGCCCAAGATCATCACCGCCAACCAGAAGAAGGCCGTCATCAAGCAGGGTCAGGAAATTCCCTACGAGGAGGCGACCTCCAGCGGCGCGACCAACATCGAGTTCAAGGAGGCGGTGCTGGCGCTGGAGGTCACGCCGCAGATCACCCCGGACAACCGCATCATCATGGATCTGTTGATCAACAATGACGACGTGTCCGATGACAGCTTCAATGGCGAGCCGGCCATCGATACCAATGAAATCGAGACTCAGGTGCTGGTCAATGATGGCGAGACGGTGGTGCTGGGCGGTATTCTGACCTCTGAACAGATACGCAGCGTCTTCAAGACACCTTTCCTGGGGGATCTGCCGGTGATCGGGAATCTCTTCCGCTATACCGAAGAGTCCAACGAGAAGGTAGAATTGCTGGTATTCATTACCCCGAAGATCATCGAGGACGGCCTGGCGGTGCGCTGATGCATGTGATTCCCAACGTATTCCTTGTCGGCCCCATGGGGGCCGGCAAGAGCACTATCGGCCGCCTGCTGGCGGCCGACTTGCATCGTGAATTTTGCGATAGCGACCACGTGATCGAAGATCGCTGCGGTGCCAGCATCCCCTGGATCTTCGATGTCGAGGGCGAGGCAGGCTTTCGCGGGCGCGAGCAGGCCGTGATTGACGAGCTGACCTCGCTGTCCGATGTCGTGATGGCCACCGGTGGTGGTGCCATCATGGCCGAAGCCAACCGGCGTGTGCTGCGAGAGCGCGGCACGGTGGTCTATCTCTATGCTCCGGTCGAGCAGCAGCTCAAGCGTGCCGGACGTGACCGCAATCGTCCTCTGCTCCAGCAGGATGACCCGGGGCGGGTGCTCAAGCGTCTCTTCGAGCTGCGAGACCCTCTCTATCGCGACACCGCGGATATCATCGTGCGTACCGATCGACGCAGCCCGCGTGCGGTCACCAACGAGATCCGGCGCCGGCTCAAGGCATTGTCAGACCCGCTCCACGTGCATGGCTAGACTCCCCTGGGGAGTCTGGCTCTCGCTTACATTCAGGCGCCGTCATTCGTTTCGCCGCAAGGAGAATCATCATGTCCCTGGCTCCCGCTCATCGTCTCGATGTCGCACTTGGCGAGCGTAGTTACCCCATTCACATCGGCCCGGGCCTGACGGCGCGAGGAGACCTCATTCGTGAGCATCTCGCCGGTCGTCAGGTGATGATCGTCACCAACACCGTGGTGGCGCCACTGTATCTGGAGGCGCTCAAGGCATCACTTGGCGATGGTCTGGATATTCGAGAGGTGATTCTCGAGGATGGCGAACAGACCAAGCACATGGCCAGTATCGGTCTGATCTGGGATGCCCTGCTCGAGGCCGGCTTCAATCGTCGTTGCACCTTGATCGCCCTCGGTGGGGGAGTCATCGGCGACATGACCGGTTTTGCCGCCGCCTGTTATCAGCGGGGGGCGGCCTTCATCCAGGTGCCGACCACGCTGTTGTCGCAGGTGGATTCCTCGGTGGGGGGCAAGACCGGCGTCAATCATCCGCGCGGCAAGAACATGCTGGGTGCCTTCTGGCAGCCGAGACTGGTGTTGATCGATACCTCAAGCCTCAGGACATTGCCGCAGCGTGAGCTGTCGGCGGGCATGGCCGAGGTCATCAAGTATGGCCTGCTGTGGGATGAAAGCTTCCTGAGCTGGCTGGAAGACAACATGCAGGCCTTGATGGCGCTGGATGAAACCTTGCTCGGAGAGGCCATCCGCCGCAGTTGTGCGATCAAGGCGGATGTCGTGGCGCAGGACGAGACCGAGCAGGGCGTGCGCGCACTGCTCAACCTCGGCCACACCTTCGGGCATGCCATCGAGACGGACCAGGGCTATGGCGTCTGGCTGCACGGTGAAGCCGTCGGCACCGGCATGCTGATGGCCGCTGAACTTTCGGCGCGCATGGGGTGGCTGTCGAGTGCCGATGTCGAGCGTATCGCCAAGGTGATCGGCAAGGCCGGTCTGCCGCTGCAAGCGCCGGAGGACATGGGGGTCGAGGACTTCCTGCGTCACATGCAGCTGGACAAGAAGAATGTCGATGGCCGTCTGCGTCTGATCCTGCTCGAGCGTATCGGGCGTGCGGTGATTACCGAAGAGGCGCCTGCCGGCCTGCTGGCGGACATGCTGGAGCACTGGCCGCGCAGCAGCCACTGATCCCTCGACCAGCCGTTGGCTGGTGCACGGAATCTGCCGCAGAAGAAAAGCCGTCACCTCAGGGTGGCGGCTTTTCTTTTTGTCGAGCGTCAGTGGGCACTTCAGGTGGACGTGCCCAAGGCGCATGTCCGATGTACGGGTCGGGTGTACCGGCGAGTGTGCAAGACAGGTGCATTAGCGGGGCGTGATTCCTGAATTGGTATGCCGTATGCGTAATCGGTATGGGGAGAATTGAATAAAAACGCTGTTTTTTATTCATCCAAGACTAAAGTTGCAAGGCGAAACCCGCGAGGCATGTCTACCCGCTAAGCGCTTGAGCCTACAGGGTTTTTTGGAATGAGGTGTCTCTAACCTTCGGTTTTGTCAGGTTTTTTTGCCCGATGGGCGACCTGTGGAGAATTGCGCGGTGGGGAAGCGCGGGGATATGCTCGAGGGAAATCTGGCGTCGTGTTGCGACACTGATGGCGCCACTATCGGCAGGCATAAAAATAAAGATAACCGATAACTATAACCTCGAAAATGCTTGTTGAAAAGCATCTGGACACATGATTTCTCCGTGAGGCACGCCCATGAATAAAGGTCTCCACCAACCGGGAGAGTTCCGCGACAACTGCGGCTTCGGCTTGATCGCCCATATGGAAGGGCAGGCAAGCCATGAGCTGCTGCAGACTGCCATTGAATCCCTGACGTGCATGACTCACCGCGGTGGTATCGCTGCTGACGGCAAGACCGGTGATGGCTGCGGCCTGCTGCTCAAGATGCCGGATGGCTTCATGCGCCAGATCGCCCGAGAGACGCTCGGGCTCGAGCTGGGCGAGCGCTATGCCGTCGGTACGCTTTTCCTGCCGAATGATGACGCGCGTGAACAGGACGCGCGTGATGCCTTCGAGTCCGCTCTAACGGCACGCAACCTCGAGGTGCTCGGCTGGCGTGACATGCCGGTGGATGACAGCGTGTGCGGCCCGATGGCCCGCGACTGCCTGCCGCGCATTCGTCAGGTCTTCGTTGCAGCTTCCAGTGAACGTACCGATATCGCCTTCAATGTCGACCTGTTCATGGCGCGCAGATACGCCGAGCAGGCGCTGAAGGGCGAAGAGGACTTCTACGTCTGCTCGCTGTCCGGCAAGGTCATCTCCTTCAAGGGTCTGGTGATGCCGGAAGACCTTCCGCGCTTCTACAAGGACCTGGGCGACCCGCGCCTCGAGACCGCAATCTGTGTCTTCCACCAGCGCTTCTCGACCAACACCGCGCCGCGCTGGCCGCTGGCCCAGCCGTTCCGCTTCCTCGCCCACAACGGCGAGATCAACACCATCGAGGCCAACCGTGGCTGGGCAAACGCGCGCAAGGAGAACTTCGTCTCCGAGCAGCTGCCCGAGATCGCCGAGCTGGACGAGATCGTCAACACGGTCGGCTCCGATTCCTCCAGCATGGACAACATGCTGGAAGTGCTGCTGACCGGTGGCATGGATATCTATCGCGCCATCCGCATGATGGTGCCGCCGGCCTGGCAGAACGTCGAGCAGATGGATTCCGACCTGCGGGCCTTCTACGAATACAATTCCATGCACATGGAAGCCTGGGATGGTCCGGCGGGCATCGTGCTCACCGACGGTCGCCACGCCGTGTGCATGCTGGACCGCAACGGTCTGCGTCCGGCGCGTTGGGTCATCACCCGCAATGGCTTCATCACGCTGGCCTCCGAGATCGGTACCTACGATTACAAGCCGGAAGATGTCGTCGCCAAGGGGCGTGTCGGGCCGGGGCAGGTGCTGGGTGTCGATACCGAGACCGGTGAAGTGCTGCACACCGATCAGGTCAGCGAGCGCCTCAAGGGGGCCCATCCCTACAAGCGCTGGTTGCGTGAAAATGCCAATTACCTCGAGTCCGCGCTGACCGAGCTGGCGCGTTTCCAGCCGATGGAAGCGGACACGCTGGACGTCTATCAGAAGATGTTCCAGGTCAGCTTTGAAGAGCGTGATCAGCTGCTGCGCCCGCTGGCCGAGAGCGGTCAGGAGGCGGTCGGCTCCATGGGGGATGACACCCCGATGGCCGTGCTGTCGCGCCAGAACCGCGTACTGACCGACTATTTCCGTCAGAAGTTCGCCCAGGTCACCAATCCGCCGATCGATCCGCTGCGCGAAGCGATCGTGATGTCGCTGGAGACCTGCTGTGGCGCCGAGCTCAACATCTTTGACGCGACGCCGGAACACGCGCATCGTCTGATCCTGACCACGCCGGTGCTGTCACCGCGCAAGTTCAATGCGCTGGTCAATCATGAGGACCCGGCGTTCACCTCCCAGACGCTCAAGCTGCACTATGACCCGAGTCAGGACTCTCTGAAGCAGGCGCTTCAGGGCATCTGTCAGCAGGCCGAGGAAGCGGCGCGCAATGGCAAGGTGATCCTGGTGCTCAGCGACTGCGGGCTCGCCAAGGGACAATTGCCGATTCACGCGGCGCTGGCGACCGGTGCCATTCACCATCACCTCGGAGCACTGGCACTGCGTCCGCGCGTCAATCTGGTCATCGAGACCGGCTATGCGCGTGATGCACACCAGATGGCAGTGCTGTTCGGGGTGGGCGCCACGGCGGTCTACCCCTACCTTGCCTATCAGGTGATGGCCGACATGCATCGCACCGGCGAGCTGTCCGGCAACCCGGCCGATGCCCGCGAGAACTATCGCAAGGGCATGCAGAAGGGCCTCTACAAGATCCTGTCCAAGATGGGCATCTCGCACATCGGCTCCTACCGTGGTTCGCAGCTGTTCGAGGCCGTAGGGCTCAACAGTGAAGTCATGGACATGTGCTTCACCGGCATGGCCTCGCGCATCGAAGGCGCCGGCTTCGCCGAACTGCAGTTCCAGCAGGAGCTGCTGGCGCGTGAAGCCTGGCTGCCGCGCAAGCGCATCAAGCAGGGCGGTCTGGTCAAGTACGTGCACGGTGGTGAGTACCACGCCTACAACCCTGACGTGGTGATGAAGCTGCAGCAGGCCGTGCAGCAGGGGGACTACGGCAAGTGGAAGGAATTCGCGCGCCTGGTCAACGAGCGCCCGGTCGCGACCATTCGCGATCTGTTGAGCCTCAAGCCCGTGGCCGAGCCGCTGCCGCTTGAGGAAGTCGAGTCCGTCGAATCACTGCTGCCGCGCTTCGACAGCGCCGGCATGTCTCTCGGCGCGCTGTCTCCCGAGGCACATGAGGCGCTGGCGCAGGCCATGAACGAGGCCGGCGGGCGCTCCAACTCCGGTGAGGGCGGTGAAGACCCGGCACGCTACGGCACCGTGCGCTCCTCCAAGATCAAGCAGATCGCGTCCGGGCGTTTCGGTGTCACGCCGGCGTACCTGGTCAATGCCGAGGTACTGCAGATCAAGGTCGCACAGGGCGCCAAGCCCGGTGAGGGCGGTCAGCTGCCGGGCGGCAAGGTCAACGACCTGATCGCACGTCTGCGCTACGCCGTGCCGGGGGTGACACTGATCTCGCCGCCGCCGCACCATGACATCTATTCCATCGAGGATCTGGCACAGCTGATCTTTGACCTGAAACAGGTCAATCCGTCAGCGCAGGTCTCGGTCAAGCTGGTCTCCGAGCCCGGTATCGGCACCATCGCCACCGGTGTCGCCAAGGCCTATGCCGACCTGATCACCGTCTCCGGCTACGACGGTGGCACCGCGGCCAGCCCGATCACCTCGATCAAGCATGCCGGTTCCCCGTGGGAGCTGGGGCTGCCCGAGGTGCACCAGGCGCTGCGCATCAATCAGTTGCGTCACAAGATTCGTCTGCAGACGGATGGCGGCCTCAAGACCGGTCTGGATGTGGTCAAGGCGGCGATTCTGGGGGCCGAGAGCTTCGGCTTCGGGACGGCACCGATGGTGGCGCTGGGCTGCAAGTACCTGCGTATCTGTCACCTGAACAACTGTGCCACCGGTGTCGCGACCCAGCACCAGGCGCTGCGTGATGAGCATTTCCGCGGCACCGTCGAGATGGTCAAGCACTACTTCCGCTTCATCGCTGAAGAGGTGCGCGAGCTGATGGCGCTGCTGGGCGTGCGCCAGATCACCGACCTGATCGGTCGTACCGATCTGCTCGAAGTGCTGGAAGGCGAGACCAACGCGCAGCGTCGTCTCGACCTCACGCCGTTGCTGGGCAATGACTTCGTGCCCGAGGACGCGCCGCAGTTCTGCCAGGTCAGCCGCAACGAGCCGCATGACCCCGGCGCCAAGAACCTCGAGATGCTGGCGGCGATGGAGTCGGCGATCGACAGCCGCAGCGGTGGCGAGTTCAGCTTCCATGTCACCAACTGCGATCGCTCCATCGGGGCGCGCGTCTCCGGTGAGATCGCCAAGCGATATGGCGAGGCAGGACTGGCGGGCTCGCCGCTCAAGGTCAGCCTGACCGGCGTGGCAGGGCAGAGCTTCGGGGTCTGGAATGCGCATGGCCTCGAGATGCATCTGGAAGGCGATGCCAACGATTACGTCGGCAAGGGCATGAATGGCGGCAAGCTGACCATCGTGCCGCCGCGCGGCTCGCGCTTCGAGAGCCACAAGACGGCCATCATCGGCAACACCTGCCTGTATGGGGCGACCGGCGGCAAGTTGTACGCCGCGGGAACTGCCGGCGAGCGCTTCGCGGTGCGCAACTCCGGTGCGCATGCCGTCATCGAAGGGGCGGGCGATCACTGCTGTGAGTACATGACCGGCGGGCTGGTCTGCGTGCTGGGCGAAACCGGCGTCAACTTCGGTGCAGGCATGACCGGCGGCTTCGCCTATGTACTGGACGAGAGTCGAGACTTCGTTGACAAGTACAACCACGAGCTGGTGGAAATCCACCGTATCAATACCGAAGCCATGGAGGCCTATCGTCGCCATCTGCGCGAAGTGATCGAGGAATACGTGGCCGAGACCGGCTCCGAGCGCGGTCGCAACATCCTGCGTGATTTCCCTGACTTCGTGCGTCACTTCTGGTTGGTCAAGCCCAAGGCGGCAAGCCTGGGGGGATTGCTCGATCAGTCCCGGCGTCAGCCGGAGTGACCGCATCCCTCACCCTGGCAAGCCCCGGGTGAGGGCCCGCACCGCGACGGTGCCCGGATTTTGAGAGAGGATTCATCATGGCCAATCAGCTCGCCAACGACTTCCAGTTCATCGATGTGGGTCGTCAGGACCCGCAGAAGAAAGATGCTCGCGTGCGTGCCCGCGAGTTCAACGAGATATACGCCGAGTTCAAGCCGGTGGAAGCGGCCAGTCAGGCGCATCGCTGCCTGGGTTGCGGCAACCCCTACTGTGAGTGGAAGTGTCCGGTACACAACTACATCCCCAACTGGCTGAAGCTGGTCTCCGAGGGCAACATCCTCGAGGCTGCGGAGCTTTCGCACCAGACCAACTCGCTGCCCGAAGTCTGTGGGCGCGTCTGCCCGCAGGATCGTCTCTGTGAAGGCGACTGCACCCTGAATGATGGCTTCGGTGCCGTCACCATCGGTTCGGTCGAGAAGTACATCACCGACACCGCCTTCGCGATGGGTTGGCGCCCCGACATGTCCAAGGTCAGCTGGACGGACAAGCGCGTCGCCATCATCGGTGCCGGCCCGGCGGGTCTGGGTGCCGCCGATATCCTGGTGCGCAACGGTGTGCGTCCGGTGATCTATGATCGTCATCCGGAGATCGGTGGGTTGCTGACCTTCGGTATCCCGGAGTTCAAGCTCGAGAAGGGCGTGATGACGCGCCGCCGCGAGATCTTCGAAGAGATGGGCATGGAGTTCCGTCTCAATGTCGAGGTCGGTCGTGACATCGGCTTCGATGCCCTGCTCGAGGAATACGATGCCGTCTTCCTGGGAATGGGCACCTACAACGCCATGAGCGGCGGTTTCCCGGGCGAGGATCTTCCGGGGGTTCACAAGGCGCTCGACTTCCTGATCGCCAACGTCAATCATTGCCTGGGCTTCGAGAAGGATCCGGCCGATTACGTCTCGATGGAAGGCAAGAAGGTCGTGGTGCTCGGCGGTGGTGATACCGCGATGGACTGCAACCGCACTTCCATCCGTCAGGGCGCGGCTACCGTGACCTGTGCCTACCGTCGCGACGAGGCCAACATGCCGGGCTCGCGTCGTGAGGTGACCAATGCTCGTGAGGAAGGCGTCGACTTCCTGTTCAATCGCCAGCCGGTGGCGGTGGTCGGTGAGGGCAAGGTCGAGGGCGTCAAGGTCGTGCGTACCCGCATGGGTGAACCGGACGCCAACGGGCGCCAGCGCCCGGAAGTGGTGCCGGGTTCCGAAGAGATCCTGCCGGCGGATGCCGTCATCGTCGCCTTCGGCTTCCAGGCCAGTCCTGCCCCGTGGTTCACCGATTTTGATATCGGGGTCGATGAGCGTGGGCGCATCGCGACCAGTGCCGAGCGACTCGCCTTCCAGACCACCAATCCCAAGGTGTTCGCCGGTGGTGACATGGTGCGCGGTTCCGATCTGGTGGTGACCGCCATTGATGAAGGTCGCCGGGCCGCAGAAGGGATTCTCGATTTCCTGGAAGTGTAAGGAGATCGCAGTATCACGTATCAGGCCCGCCACGGCGGGCCTGATACGTTGGGCGGGTGCCCGTGGCGGCGTCACCAAGGATGGATGGAGTGGCAATCAAATTGAGCCGGAGCAGCCTTTCCGCTAGACTGGCGACCCATCCTGATCCGTTCCCCCGGATCTCTCCTACAGCTCACGTTTTCGGCAGGTTTCCATGACACGATTTATCTTCGTGACGGGCGGCGTTGTGTCCTCGCTTGGCAAGGGCATCGCATCCGCTTCGCTGGCGGCTATTCTCGAGGCCCGTGGCCTCAAGGTCACCATTCTCAAGCTGGATCCGTACATCAACGTCGATCCGGGCACCATGAGCCCGTTCCAGCACGGCGAAGTCTTTGTCACTGAAGATGGCGCGGAAACCGATCTGGACCTCGGTCACTACGAGCGCTTCATCCGCTCGCGCATGACCCAGGGCAACAACTTCACCACCGGCCGTGTCTACGAGCACGTGCTGCGCAAGGAGCGCCGCGGCGACTACCTGGGTGGAACGGTTCAGGTCATCCCGCACATCACCGACGAGATCAAGCGTCGCGTGATCGCTGGCGGTGAAGGCTATGACGTCGCGCTGGTCGAGATCGGTGGCACCGTCGGTGACATCGAGTCCCTGCCATTCCTGGAGTCGATCCGTCAGTTGCGCGCCCAGCTGGGTAGCGAGCGTGCCATCTTCATGCACCTCACGCTGGTGCCGTACATCAAGACGGCTGGTGAGACCAAGACCAAGCCGACCCAGCACAGCGTCAAGGAGCTGCGCTCCATCGGTATCCAGCCGGATATCCTGATCTGCCGCAGCGAAGTCGAGATCGAGGAAAGCGAGCGTCGCAAGATCTCGCTGTTCACCAATGTCGAGGAACGTGCTGTCGTGTCGCTGCAGGATGCCGACACCATCTATCGTATTCCGCTGATGTTGCATGAAGCCGGTCTCGATGAGATTGTCTGCGACAAGCTGCGCCTGGAGGCCAAAGAGGCCGACATGTCCGAGTGGGTGTCGGTACTGGATGCCAAGCTCAACCCGCTCAAGACCATCAACATCGCGATGGTCGGCAAGTACATGGAGCTACTGGACGCCTACAAGTCCCTGAACGAGGCACTGATTCATGCCGGTATCCAGGGACGTGTGAAGGTCAACGTCGACTTCATCGATTCCGAAGAGATCGAGCGCAACGGTACCGATCGTCTGATCGGCAAGGACGCGGTGCTGGTGCCGGGCGGTTTCGGCGAGCGGGGTGTGGAAGGCAAGATCGCCACCGCACGCTTCGCACGTGAGAACAAGGTGCCGTATCTGGGTATCTGTCTGGGCATGCAGGTCGCGGTCATCGAGTTTGCCCGCAACGTGGCAGGCTGGACTGATGCGAACTCCACCGAGTTCACTCACGACACCCAGCACCCGGTGGTCGGTCTGATCACTGAATGGCTGACGCCGGAAGGCAAGATCGAGACCCGTGACGCGGCATCCGACCTGGGCGGCACCATGCGTCTGGGCGGTCAGGCCTGTCGTCTGCTCAACGGCTCCAAGGCGCATCAGGCCTATGGCAGCGATGAGATCGTCGAGCGTCACCGCCACCGCTATGAGGTCAACGACCAGTTCGTGCCGGCGCTGGAAGAGGCCGGTCTGATCTTCTCGGGCCGCAGCGTCGACAACTCGCTGGTCGAGATGGTCGAGCTGCCGGACCACCCGTGGTTCGTGGCGTGTCAGTTCCACCCGGAGTTCACTTCCACCCCGCGTGATGGTCACCCGCTGTTCTCCGGCTTCGTGAATGCGGCGCTCAATCACAAGGCGGCGCGGACTCGCGGCGAGTGATAGGGTGATCGCCGGGCGTCACGCCAGAGTGGCGCCCGTGGGTCTTTTCCGCGGCGGCTCATCAAGAATGTCCGGCAGGCAAGGGCATCGCGGCTGAGCCGCCGGTGGGCAACGTTTTTGATGGACGGTGCAGTGATGAGCAACGAACAACGCGTGATCGAATTTGCAGGCCTGCAAGTCGCCAATGATCGGCCGATGACGCTTTTCGGTGGCATGAACGTGCTGGAATCGCGTGAGCTGGCACTGGAAGTCGCCGAGCAATACGTCGAGGTGACATCGCGCCTCGGCATGCCGTACGTCTTCAAGGCCAGCTTCGACAAGGCCAATCGCAGCTCCATGCACTCCTATCGCGGGCCGGGGATGGAGAAGGGGCTCGAGATCCTCGCCGAGATCAAGTCGCGCTTTGGCGTGCCGATCATCACTGACGTCCACGAGCCTCATCAGGCAGCTGCCGTGGCCGAAGTGGCCGATGTCATCCAGCTGCCCGCCTTCCTGGCGCGCCAGACGGATCTGGTCGTGGCCATGGCGCGCACCGGTGCCATCATCAACGTCAAGAAGCCGCAGTTCCTGGCCCCGCACGAAATGCGCCATATCGTCGCCAAGTGCGGTGAAGCGGGCAATGACCGGATTCTGCTGTGCGAGCGCGGCTCCAGCTTCGGCTACAACAATCTGGTGGTCGACATGCTCGGCATGGCCGAGATGAAGGATACGGGGCTGCCGGTGCTGTTCGATGTCACCCACTCGCTGCAACGCCCGGGTGGG
Organism: Cobetia sp. 5-11-6-3; assembly: GCF_013374055.1. Taxonomy (NCBI): domain Bacteria; kingdom Pseudomonadati; phylum Pseudomonadota; class Gammaproteobacteria; order Oceanospirillales; family Halomonadaceae; genus Cobetia; species Cobetia sp. 5-11-6-3. The sequence goes on from NZ_BLWJ01000006.1 coordinate 136,366, forward strand.
CGGGCCGATTCTGCCGGTGGTCGTCGTGAGCAGGTCTTCGATCTGGCCCGTTCCGGCGTGGCGCTGGGGCTGGCAGGCCTGTTCCTCGAGGCACATCCGGACCCGGACAACGCCAAGTGTGACGGCCCCTGCGCATTGCCGCTGGATCAGCTCGAACCCTTCCTGCGCCAGCTGCAATCGCTGGATTCGCTGGTGAAGGGCTTTGCGCCGCTGGATATTCGCTGAACATGACTACTGGCCGTTCACTACCCTGTGAGCGGCCTTTTTGCGCTATGGGCAAGATGCCCGTCGTGGTGTTTCAATCCCCCGTGTAGAGGACGACACAAGATGGCCAATATCGTCGAAATCCGCGCCCTTGAGGTGCTCGATTCCCGTGGTAACCCGACCGTACAGGCCGAGGTCGTGCTGGAAGGTGGACAACGTGCCAGCGCCTGCGCGCCTTCCGGTGCCTCCACCGGTTCGCGCGAAGCGCTGGAATTGCGTGATGGCGACAAGAGCCGTTATCTGGGCAAGGGCGTACTGAAGGCAGTCGAAGCCGTCAATGGCCCGATCCGCGAGCGTCTCGTGGGCATGGATGCACTGGACCAGCGTGCGCTGGATGACGCCATGCTGGCGCTGGATGGCACCGAGAACAAGGAATCGCTGGGTGCCAATGCGATCCTCGCGGTCTCCCTGGCCGCAGCCAAGGCAGCTGCCCAGGCCAAGGGCATCGAGCTCTACGCTCACATCGCCGAGCTCTACGGTCAGCCGGGCAAGTACTCCATGCCGGTGCCGATGATGAACATCATCAATGGCGGCGAGCATGCCGACAACAATGTCGACATCCAGGAGTTCATGGTCCAGCCGGTCGGCGCGCCGACCTTCCGTGAAGCGCTACGCACCGGCGCCGAGATCTTCCACGCGCTCAAGAAGGTCCTGCAGGGCCGCGATCTGAGCACTTCCGTGGGCGACGAAGGTGGTTTCGCACCGAACCTTGCCTCCAATGCCGAAGCGCTGGCGGTCATCAAGCAGGCGGTCAGCGATGCGGGCTACACGCTGGGCACTGACGTGACCCTGGCGCTGGATTGTGCCTCCTCCGAGTTCTACAAGGATGGCCAGTACAACCTGTCTGGTGAAGGCAAGAGCTTCGATGCACGTGGTTTCGTCGACTACCTGGCCGAGCTGGCGGACGAATACCCCATCGTGTCCATCGAAGACGGCATGGACGAGTCTGACTGGGAAGGCTGGAAACTGCTGACCGACAAGCTCGGCGACAAGGTGCAGCTGGTCGGTGATGACCTGTTCGTCACCAACACGCGCATCCTGAGCCGTGGTATCGATGAAGGCATCGGCAACTCCATCCTGATCAAGTTCAACCAGATCGGTTCACTGTCCGAGACCCTGGATGCGATCAAGATGGCGCAGGCCGCTGGCTTCACTGCGGTCATCTCCCACCGCAGTGGCGAGACCGAAGACACCACCATCGCCGACCTCGCCGTGGGTACCTGTGCCGGGCAGATCAAGACCGGTTCTCTGTGCCGCTCTGACCGTGTCGCCAAGTACAACCGCCTGCTGGTGATCGAGCAGCAGCTGGGCGATGTCGCCTACAATGGCCTGAAAGAGATCAAGGGCCAGTAAACAGGCGACAGGCTTGTGGATGCCGTCTTGGTCGTCGGCATCCACAACGCTTCCACATGACGGGGTCGTACCTTCGGGTACGGCCCCGTCGTGCGTTACACGTGCTGTCCGCGCAGGTTGCGTCTCAAGTACGTGGACTTTCCCCATCTCTGCAGTCAGTTCATGTAAGCCTTTTCCTACAAGATATGCAGGACATAGAGGATAACTGCTGCACTCCGGATACGTGTTCAATCGTATGTTTTTCTATAGATCACTGTTTTAAAACAGTTTTATCTAAAAGCTTCCTTGTTTGTCCCGATGCGTCTGAGCGGTTTGGCTAGTTGCCTGATGACGGCTTGCTGACCAGAATAGCGTCATGGAAGCGGGATGCGGCGGGACACCGCACCCTTGAGCAGGATGCTCTTGATGATCTTCCAGGGAGTATGTCGGGCAGGATGCCCGACTCGTCTGAACAGGATGTTCAGCGAACAGGAACCGTCAAGGATGACGGAAGCAGCAGCACTGCATGACATCTTGCCCGAGGAGCGGGCAGGAATTGGCCAGGGACCACGGATGAATGGCCAGGTACAGGAAGTACCGGATCAGGAAGATCCAGAGTGACGGTATCGTCATTGGCAGCGGACGCGCAATCACGACAGGGATGGTTGATGGGGCTCGACCCGATATGCAGTCAGGAAGCTCGCCTTCACAGGAGTGACGGATGACGGGACATCATCCGTGTCAGGCAGACGAGGCAATCAGCGGCAGAATCTCGACGGCAGGATGCCGAGGCAAGGATGTCAGATCACGGAACATCATGAGACTGTCAGCTGAGGCAGGTCAGGAGCGGCACGGGCAGGATGCCGGGCAATGCATCTGCGATGCAGTTGCATGAGCAGGACAGCAGGGCAGGCAATAAGCAGAAACGGGCATTGTGGTGGGACAGCTGCGCAAGCAGTGCCACAATGCCCCATGCGTGACGGTGCGCTCTGAATGGCAGGATGCCATGACGGGCAGGGACAGCACCCAGGAACACGATCCAGGACGGATCGACAGGGACACGCTTGGAGCGGGCGACCTTTCGGGGTTGCCCTTTTTTGTGCCTTTTTTTCGGCCCCACCCGCCGGGCTGGCTGACCATGAGCGCTCAAGACGAAGACGGCAGCCACCCCTGAGGGAGTGGCTGCCGTCTTGATGAGAACCTGGTGCTTGCCCGGTCAGGTCGGGCAGGGCATTTACTGCTCCAGGTATTCGAGCTTGCCTTCGACACCATCCCACTTCTCAGCGTCTTCCATGGCGTCCTTCTTCTCGCTGATGTTCGGCCACACTTCGGCCAGATCGGCATTCAGCTCGATGAATTCCTTCTGATTCTCCGGCACTTCGTCCTCGGAGAAGATGGCTTCCGCGGGACACTCCGGCTCGCACAGAGCGCAGTCGATGCACTCGTCCGGGTTGATGACCAGGAAGTTGGGGCCTTCATAGAAGCAATCGACCGGGCAGACCTCCACGCAGTCAGTGTATTTGCAGCGGATGCAGTTCTCGGTGACGATGAATGCCATCTGGGTCTCCTGACGCGGGTCGGCGTCTCTCGTAGGTCGTGGTCCAGCGCCACTCTGTGCCGTCTGAGCGGCATCTTGAGTTTCAGGTTATAAGCGGCGCGAGTGTTATAAGGCGTTATTCTAGTGGCGCTCTGCCGCCCTCGCAATCAGCGTGGGCGGATCGTTTTGGAATGGTGCTATGCCCATCGCGCACTGTCGAGTGTCGGCAGGCGCATGGTGTCATGCGACTTGTCAGTCGACTCACTCCGCCGCTTACTGGATCTTGCGCCATTCATAGATGAGTTCCAGTGCCCGCTTGGGGCTCAGGTCATCCGGGTCCAGCTGGGTCAAGGCTTCGACGATCGGGTGAGGCGGTGCCGCGAAGAGATCATTCTGCTGCGGTACTGGCTGGCCGAGTGCATCTTCACGGGCAACCTGCGGACGATCGACCTCCTGCTGCTCGAGACTGGTCAATTTCTCACGTGCACGCAGGATGACGTTCTGCGGGACCCCGGCCAGCTGGGCAACCTGCAGGCCATAACTCTGGCTTGCCGGCCCCTCCTCGACACGGTGCATGAAGACGATGCCATCGCCATGCTCTGCGGCGGTCAGGTGAACGTTGGCCACGCCATCGACGTGCTCGGGGAGTGCCGTCATCTCGAAATAATGGGTCGCGAACAGCGTGAAGGCGCGCGTGCGGGCCAGGTGCTCGGCGCTTGCCCAGGCCAATGACAGGCCATCGAAGGTCGAGGTGCCGCGACCGATCTCATCCATCAGCACCAGACTCTCGTCGGTGGCGTTGTGCAGGATGCTGGCAGTCTCGGTCATCTCGACCATGAAGGTCGAGCGGCCACCGGCCAGGTCATCCGAGGAGCCGATACGCGTGAAGATGCGATCCAGCGGGCCGATGCAGGCGCGAGCGGCGGGTACGAAGCTGCCGGTATGCGCGAGCAGTGCGATCAGCGCGGTCTGACGCATGTAGGTGGATTTACCGCCCATGTTGGGGCCGGTGATCACCAGCATGCGGCGCGCATCGTCAAAGCGCACGTCGTTGGGCACGAAGGGGTGGTCGCTGACATGTTCCACCACCGGGTGGCGGCCGCCTTCGATGTCGATTCCCGGCGTGTCGCTGAGCTGTGGGCGGACGAAGTCAAGTGCGGCGGCGCGATCAGCGAAGGCGGTGAGCACATCCAGTGACGCCAGGGCGCGTGCCGTCTGCTGCAGGCCATCCAGTTCGGTATTCAGGTCATCCAGAAGGTGCTCATACAGCAGCTTCTCGCGGGCCAGCGACTTGGACTTGGCCGACAGCGCCTTGTCCTCGAATTCCTTGAGTTCCGGGATGATGAAGCGCTCGGCATTCTTGAGCGTCTGGCGGCGGATGTATTCCGGCGGAGCTTCCGCTGACTGGGAGCGCGGCAGCTCGATGAAGTAACCATGAACGCGGTTGTAGCCGACCTTGAGGTTGCTGATGCCGGTGCGCTCACGCTCACGGGTCTCGAGGGCCACCAGATACTGACCGGCGTTCTCGGAGAGGCCGCGATACTCGTCCAGCTCATCGTCGTAGCCATCGGCGATCACCCCGCCATCGCGCAGCACGACCGGCGGATTCTCGATCAGCGCTTCGCTGAGCATGGCCGAGAGGGCGGGGAACAGGCGGATGCCATCGCGCAGGTCATCGATGGCACTGCCTTTCTCGACGCTGGCGAGCACGGCACGCAGCTCTGGCAGTGTATTGAGGCCATCACGCAGGCGCGCCATGTCCCGCGGGCGGGCGCTGCGCAGTGCAACACGCGCCAGGATGCGCTCCACATCGCCGATCCGCTTGAGCAGGCCTTGCAGTTCGAAGGGGTAGTCACCCTCCATCAAGCGCTGCACTGCCGCCTGGCGCTGGCCGATCTGGGTCTGATCGCGCAGCGGGCGGTTGAGCCAGCGCTTGAGCAGGCGTGAGCCCATCGCGGTAGCAGTCACGTCCAATACGCTGGCCAGCGTGTTGTCGCTGCTGCCGCCAAGATTGGTGTCGATCTCGAGGTTGCGACGGCTGGCGGCATCGATCACGACCGAATCGTCGCGACTCTCGACGGCCAGCGCCGTCACGTGGGGCAGACCGGTGCGCTGCGTGTCACGCGCGTAGTCGAGCAGGGCACCAGCAGCGGTGACCGCGCAGGTCAGATGACTGCAACCGAAACCATTGAGGTCCTGAACGCCGAACTGATCGCAGAGCAGGCGCAACGCGGTCTCATGGTCGAAATGCCAGTCGCTCTGACGGGTCAGGCCCGGGCGTGAGGCAAGACTGCTTGGCAGTTCACGACTCTCGCCGACCATCAGCTCGGCGGGTGACAGACGCTGGATCTCGGCCAGCAGTTCTTCATCGCCATTGACTTCCAGTACGCTGAAGCGTCCTGAGGAAAGCTCCAGTGCCGCCAGGCCCCAGGTCTCACCGTCTCGATGCAGCGCCACCAGCAGATTGTCACGGCTGGCATCCAGAAGCGCCTCGTCATGCAGGGTGCCCGGTGTGACGATGCGCACCACCTTGCGCTCGACGGGGCCCTTGGTGGTCGCGGGATCGCCGATCTGCTCGCAGATGGCCACGGATTCGCCCATTTTCACCAGGCGTGCCAGGTAACCCTCGGCGCTGTGATAAGGCACCCCTGCCATGGGAATGGGGGAGCCGCCGGAGCTGCCACGTGCCGTCAGGGTGATGTCGAGCAGTTGCGCGGCTCGCTTGGCGTCCTCATGGAACAGCTCATAGAAGTCGCCCATGCGATAGAACAGCAGCACACCGGGGTGCTCGCGTTTGATCTTCATGTACTGCGCCATCATCGGCGTCATCTGGGGCGCGCTGTTCTTGGCCATGGCCATGGACTTCCTTGACTGCACTGCAATGGGAAAAAGACGCACATGCGAGAACACGGCATGCGGGATGCGCGATATTCTACGGACTGGCGCGGCCGGCTCCAATGCCTGTGATGCCTCCTGCTCGCTTCCCTTTTCCTCAGACCACTTCTAGAAAGGAGTTCGTTCATGGCCCGATTGACGGATACGACGTCCGAGGCACCGGATGCGAATGCACTGGCCGAGCAGCTGCAAGCGCTGGCATTGGCGCGCGGAGTCCAGATCACTGCTGCAGAGTCATGCACCGGGGGCGGCGTGAGTGCCGCGATCACGGCGATTTCCGGTAGCTCCGGCTATTTCGAGGCGGGCTATGTGACGTACTCGAATGCGGCCAAGCGGCGTCTGCTCGGCGTCAGCGAAGCATCGCTCGCGGACTTCGGGGCAGTCTCCGAGGCCGTCGTGCGCGAGATGGTCAAGGGAGCGTGTCGTGACAGCGGTGCCGAATTGGGGGTGGCAATCAGTGGTGTGGCGGGTCCGGGAGGCGGCAGTGAAGAAAAGCCCGTGGGGACGGTGTGGCTGGCATGGGGCAGTGAGGCGCGACAGCAGGCGCGGTGTTTCCACTTTCCGGGAGACCGGCAGGCCGTGCGCGACGCCGCCGTGAGGGTGGCATTGCAAGGCTTGATCGAATGCGTGGAAGCCTGGCAGGGCTGAACTGGTGAGGCTCGAGACGCATGCAACCCTCTGCGTTGAGACTGCTGCCTGAAAAAGCGCATCACCGGACTGGCAGAACGATGAAACATGCGGCATCATACTGTCCATGTATACAGGGTTTTGCCATGACAGCCCAGCCGCTAGGCTGACAGTTTCTGCATCACCCGAAGCTTGAGAATTTCCTATTTCAGGTGGTTGCCCATGCGGCGCCGCCGTTCGACAGGAGGCCACATGGCACAGGACGACAATCGTACCAAGGCGCTGAACGCGGCGCTGTCCCAGATCGAGCGCCAGTTCGGCAAGGGCGCCGTCATGCGCATGGGCGATGCCCCGCGTGTGGCCATCCCGTCGGTATCCACCGGGTCTCTGGGCCTGGATATCGCGCTCGGCATCGGTGGCCTGCCTTTCGGTCGAGTGGTCGAGATCTACGGTCCGGAATCCTCGGGCAAGACGACACTGACGCTCTCGGTCATCGCCCAGGCCCAGAAGCAGGGCAAGGTGTGTGCCTTCATCGATGCCGAGCACGCGCTGGATCCGTCCTACGCCGAGAAGCTGGGCGTCAATCTGGACGAGATGCTGGTCTCCCAGCCGGATACCGGTGAGCAGGCACTCGAGATCGTCGACATGCTGGTGCGTTCCGGTGGTGTCGACGTCATCATCGTCGATTCCGTGGCAGCCCTGACGCCGCGTGCCGAGATCGAGGGTGAGATGGGTGACTCCCACGTCGGCCTGCAGGCGCGTCTGATGTCCCAGGCGCTGCGCAAGGTGACGGGTCACATCAAGAATGCCAACTGCATGGTGGTGTTCATCAACCAGATCCGCATGAAGATCGGGGTGATGTTCGGTAGCCCGGAAACCACCACCGGTGGTAACGCGCTGAAGTTCTACTCGAGTGTCCGTCTCGACATCCGTCGTACCGGCTCCGTGAAGTCCGGCGATGAAGTCACCGGTAACGAGACTCGCGTCAAGGTCGTGAAGAACAAGGTCGCGCCGCCGTTCCGCCAGGCCGAGTTCCAGATTCTCTACGGCAAGGGCATCTACCACGCCGGTGAGGTCATTGATCTGGGCGTGCAGTGTGGTCTGGTCGGCAAGGCAGGTGCCTGGTACAGCTACCAGGGCAGCAAGATCGGTCAGGGCAAGGCCAACTCCGCCCAGTATCTGGAGGATAACCCCGCGATCATGGAAGAGATCGAGAGCCAGATTCGCGCCCAGCTGCTGGCTTCTCCGGAAACCAAGGAAGAGGCCAAGGAAGAAGTGGTCGCCGAAAATGAAGATGATCTGGATCTCGATTGAGACCTGCTCGAGAACGTGTTCATTGAGCGCTGATTTCAGCGCCTTTCAGTGATCTGCAGCGCCCGCCCCGTTTTCGGTGGCGGGCGCTGTGCGTTTTGCACCGGGGATTTCGCCATCTCGGGTGCCTCTCCAGAAAGGAGCGCCAACATGCACGATCAGGAAAGAGAGACCGTCGGGCCGGACTATCAGCCCCTCGATGTCGGCGCGATGACGCCGCAACGGCGTGCCCGCAATGACGCCATCGCACGTCTGGCACGCCGCGAGCACAGCCGTCGCGAGCTGCACGACTATCTCAAGGAGCGCGACTACCTGCAGACCGTCAGCGATGATGCGCTGGCGGAGCAGTCCGCGAGTGGCGAGGAGGGCGCCGAGACGCGCTTGAGTCGTGATGAGGTCGAGCTGCTGATCGAGGAAGTGCTGGAGCGTCTGGTCGAGGAAGGCCTGCAATCCGATGAGCGCTTCGCCGCCAGCTTCCTGCGGACACGGGTGCTGAGGGGGCAGGGCCCCAGGCGTATCCAGCAGGAGTTGCGCCAGCGTGGCATCGACAACGAGACGTCAGGTGCCGTGATGCGTGCTGCCTGTGATCCGGTGCCTGATGCCTTCGGACATGTTGATGCGGTGGACTTCTTCGAGCTGGCGCGCGAGACGTTGGCAAGGCGCTTTTCCTCAGCGGGCGAGGGTCACAAGGAGCGTGCGCGCCGAGAGCGCTTCCTGCTCCAGCGCGGCTTCGACTACGAGCAGTTGCGCTACGCCATGGAGTCCGCCTGGACGGAAGACGAGGCGTGAGGCCAGCCATTGCCCGGGCAATGGCTCGGAACGCGCAAACCGGTCACTCAAGCCATTTCCCCCCCTTTAGCTTGCGCGAACAGGCGTTATACTAGGTCGTCTTGCGACGGCACGGGGCAGGCGCCTTCTTTCATGCTTTTCATTGCACCTCCATGCATTCCCACATGGATGAATATGCAGAAACCATGCGGAAGTCATGCAGAAGAAGACCCCCGGAGCGTCTTTACGCACATCGCTACGGAACCTCTATGAAAAGCGCAGAAATCAGAAACGCCTTCCTGACCTATTTCGAGAAGCAGGGGCATACCATCGTTCCCACCAGTTCTCTGGTGCCGAACAACGACCCGACCCTGCTGTTCACCAACGCCGGCATGGTGCCCTTCAAGGATGTCTTCCTGGGCCGTGATCCGCGTGGCTACAGCCGTGCCACCTCCGCACAGCGCTGCGTGCGCGCCGGCGGCAAGCACAATGACCTGGACAACGTCGGTTACACCGCACGTCACCACACTTTCTTCGAGATGCTGGGCAACTTCAGCTTCGGTGACTACTTCAAGCGCGAAGCCATCCAGTTCGCCTGGAAGTTCCTGACCGAAGAGCTGGGCCTGCCGAAGGAGAAGCTGTGGGTCACCGTGCACGTCAGCGATGACGAAGCCCGTGACATCTGGTTCAACGAGGTCGGCATCGATCAGAACCGCTTCTCGCGTCTCGACGAGGACAACTTCTGGCAGATGGGCGACACCGGCCCCTGTGGTCCGTCTTCCGAGATCTTCTATGATCACGGTGAAGACGTCGCCGGTGGCCCGCCGGGCAGCCCGGACGAAGATGGCGATCGCTACATCGAGATCTGGAACCTGGTCTTCATGCAGTTCGATCGTGATGCCGAAGGCACGCTGAATCCGCTGCCCAAGCCGTCCATCGATACCGGCATGGGGCTGGAGCGCGTCGCGGCCGTGATGCAGGGCGTGCACTCCAACTACGAGATCGACCTGTTCCAGAATCTGCTGGCGGCGGCGGCCGAGATCATCGGTCACGACAACATCACCACTCCCTCGCTGCGCGTGGTGGCGGATCACATCCGTTCGTGTGCCTTCCTGATCGCCGATGGCGTGCTGCCGTCCAACGAAGGGCGTGGCTACGTGCTGCGCCGCATCATCCGCCGTGCCGTGCGTCACGGTCACAAGCTGGGCGCGCGCGGCAGCTTCTTCTACAAGCTGGTCGCGGCGCTGGATGCCGAGATGGGCGATGCCTATCCGGAACTGCGCTCTGCGCGTGAGCAGATCGAGCGTGTGCTGCTCAAGGAAGAGGAGCAGTTCGCGCGTACGCTGGAGCACGGCATGAAGCTGCTCGAGGAGGCCATCGCCGAGCTGGATGGCAATACCCTCGACGGCGAAACCATCTTCAAGCTCTACGATACCTACGGCTTCCCCTACGACCTGACCGCCGACATCTGCCGCGAGCGCGAACTGACCCTCGATGAGGCCGGTTTCGAGGCCGCGCTGGAAGCTCAGCGTGAGCGTGCACGTGCTGCCAGCAATTTCGGGGGCGACTATTCCGCCAACCTGACGCTGGAAGGCGAGACGCAATTCACCGGCTATGATCACCTCGAGGGTGAGGCGACCGTCACCGCACTGTTCGACAGCGAAGGCAATGCGCTCGAGCGTCTCGAGGCCGATACCAAGGGCATCGTGGTACTCGATACCACGCCGTTCTATGGCGAGTCCGGTGGTCAGGCGGGCGATACCGGTTATCTGCATCTGGAGGGCGGCCGTTTCCAGGTCAGCGATACCCAGAAGCAGGCCGGACATCATCTGCATCACGGTGTGCTGATCGAAGGTTCGCTCGCGGTGGGCGACGCGGTGCGTCCGCAGGTCGATGCAGATCTGCGTGCTGCCTCCGTGCGCAACCACTCCGCCACGCACCTATTGCATGAAGCGCTGCGCCAGGTGCTGGGTGAGCACGTCCAGCAGAAGGGCTCGATGGTCACGGCCGAGCGCCTGCGCTTCGACTTCAGTCACTTTGAGGCGATGACCGCAGAACAGCTCTCCGAGGTCGAGCGCATCGTCAATGCGCAGATTCTCGCCAACGCCGAGACCACCATCGAGTTCATGACTCTCGATGAAGCCAAGGCGCGCGGCGCGGCGGCACTCTTCGATGCCAAGTATGGTGAGCAGGTCCGCGTGCTGACCATCGGTCAGGATGCCTTCTCCATCGAGCTGTGTGGCGGGACTCACGTCAGGCGCAGTGGTGATATCGGTCAGATGCACATCATCGCCGAGACTGGCATCGCCTCCGGCGTGCGCCGTATCGAAGCCATCACTGGCCGTGCGGCACGTGATTTCCTGCTGGCGCAGGAAGCGACCCTGACTCGTCTGGGCGAGCGCCTCAAGGCCAAGCCGGAGCAGGTCGAGGAGCGTGTCACCAGTCTGCTTGAGCGCAACCGCGGTCTCGAGAAGGAGCTTGAGCGTCTGAAGGCCAAGCTGGCGTCCGCCTCTGCCAGTGACATGCTGAGCGACATCGCGGATGTCCAGGGGCTCAAGGTGCTGGCCAAGCAGGTCGAAGGCGTCTCCGGCAAGGAGTTGCGTGGCCTGATGGATGACCTGAAATCCAAGCTGGGTTCCGGCATTCTGGTGCTTGGCGTCGCGGATGGTGACAAGGTCAGCCTGATTGCGGGCGTCACCGATGATCTGACCTCGCGCATCAAGGCGGGTGATCTGGTGCGTCACGTGGCTGAGCAGGTCGGTGGCAAGGGCGGTGGTCGTGCTGACATGGCGCAGGCCGGTGGCAGTGATGCCGCATCGCTTCCCGGGGCACTGGCCGGCGTGCCAGCCTGGGTAGACGCCCAGCTGGGGTAAGAAGACAAGATGAAGGCCGGGCTTCTCGTGAGGAGACCCGGCCTCTTTTTGGGCCCGCATGAGTCTCATGTGGGGACAACGCAAACGGACACGGATAACGGAAACGCACATGGCGCTATACGTTCAGAAGTTCGGAGGCACTTCGGTCGGCTCGGTGGAGCGGATCAAGGCCGTCGCCGAGAAGGTCAAGCGATTCCGCGACGAAGGACATCAGGTTGTCGTGGTCGTCTCAGCCATGAGTGGCGAGACGAACCGACTGATCGGTCTCGCCAGCGAGATCAACGATGACCCGACGCCGCGCGAAATGGACATGCTGGTCTCTACCGGTGAGCAGGTGACCATCTCCCTGCTGGCCATGGCACTGCAGAAGATCGGTGTCGACGCGACCTCCTATACCGGCGCTCAGGTAGGCATTCGTACCGATAGCGCGCACACCAAGGCGCGTATCCAGCGCATCGACACCGATGACCTGCGCGAAGACCTCGATGCTGGCAAGGTCGTGGTGGTCGCTGGCTTCCAGGGGGTCGATGATGAAGGCAATATCACGACACTGGGGCGCGGTGGCTCGGATACCACCGGCGTCGCCCTGGCGGCAGCCCTCAAGGCGGACGAGTGTCAGATCTATACCGATGTCGATGGTGTCTACACCACTGATCCACGTGTGTGCTCCAAGGCACGTCGTCTGGAAACGGTGACCGTCGAGGAAATGCTGGAAATGGCGAGCCTTGGCTCCAAGATCCTGCAGATCCGTTCGGTGGAATTCGCCGGCAAGTACAATGTTCCCCTGCGTGTGCTGTCTTCCTTCGAGGATGGCCCGGGTACCCTGATCGTCGCTGAGGAAGAAGACAACATGGAAGAACCGCTGATCTCCGGCATTGCCTTCAATGTCAACGAAGCCAAGCTGACCCTGCTCAACACGCCGGACATTCCGGGTGTCGCCTCCAAGATTCTGGGCCCGATCGCCGATTCCAACATCGAGATCGACATGATCGTCCAGAACGTCTCCCCGGACGGCAATACGACCGACTTCTCCTTCACGGTGGCCAAGAGCGACTTCAAGGCGACCCAACGCATCCTCAACGAGACGGTCATTCCGTCCGTCGGCGGTGGTGAGCTCAGAGGCGATGACAATATCGCCAAGGTCTCGCTGGTCGGTGTCGGCATGCGTTCCCATGCCGGTGTCGCCTCCAAGATGTTCCGCGTGCTGGCGGAAGAGGGCATCAACATCCGCATGGTGTCCACGTCCGAGATCAAGATCTCCGTTCTGATCGACGAGAAGTTCATGGAGCTGGCCGTGCGTGCACTGCACACCGCCTTCGGCCTGGATGCGGAAGCCGTCAGCGACGAGACTGCCTGATTTGCATTGAATGATCAGCACAATGGTGCTCAGATGAAGTGACTTGCCACCCGTGGGTGGCTCGTCCTTCCGCCAGGGACTGCACTGCATGGAAGTGAGGCCCGGCAAGGAGCGCCAGGGGCCCTGCCTCATGCACCCGATACATTGGCGATCGCACCTTCTGGGGGAGAGCCGGTGTGTCGGGTGCTTTCATTCAACGAGTCATTCAGTTGATATGAAGGGGTGGTGTTGGCCGTCGGAGCATGCATGACGCATAATCTCCAAGCCTCATGCACCTCGGTGGCCGGCTCGTCCCTGCCGGTCGCTGACTTCGAATCCTGTTGCCGTCCCGGCTGTATGAATTACTGACAAGGAGATCAGTCATGCTCATCCTGACCCGTAGAGTAGGTGAAACGCTGATGATTGGTGATGACATCACCGTCACCGTGCTCGGTGTGAAGGGAAATCAGGTGCGAATCGGTGTCAACGCACCCAAGGACGTCGCCGTCCATCGTGAAGAGATCTATCAGCGTATCCAGCGCGAGAAGGAAGACAATGGTGATGCCATCGCCTGATGGCATGTCATGGCCACCAGATGGCTCCGGATACTCTCGAGAGCACCACACGAACGCCAACCACGCTGTCCACCTGGTTGGCGTTCGTGTTTCTGGCATATGGTCTGTGCGGTCCTGGCGGCCTGAGTGACTCGATCCGTTCAGGCTCAGATGCATGCGTCGGAGGCATCAGGCAGAGCTGAATGGGCGGCTGAGCGTCAAGTCAGTGTTCCATAAGGAAAAAATTCACTTTTTTCCTGGAAAGGGGGCGACAGACGACTTCTTCTTGGGTATTATTCCCGCTCCCTCGAACGAGACGCGACGACAGGCTAGCCATCGTCATGTTCTGGTTCATGCGGGGAGATTGCTTGGGGGCGCGCAGCCTCGAGCCTGTTGTCGAATGGTGATGAGATGCTCTGCATCGAAGCCAAAAAATCGACACAGGGGCTAGACAAAGCCCAATCAAATGAGTAAGATATGCGCCGTACCTGATGAGGAGAGGTGGCCGAGTGGCTGAAGGCGCTCCCCTGCTAAGGGAGTATAGGGTTTATAGCCCTATCGAGGGTTCGAATCCCTCTCTCTCCGCCATTAGGTGCAAATGCAGTAAGATGCGCCCTTAGCTCAGCTGGATAGAGTACCTGACTACGAATCAGGCGGTCGGAGGTTCGAATCCTCCAGGGCGCGCCACTGCAATGCAAGACGGTGTTGGAAAGACACAACACTCGCAAGTCAAGTCCTGAAGACATTTGAAATGCTCAGGCCACAGATTTCAAGGTTTATGCGCCCTTAGCTCAGCTGGATAGAGTACCTGACTACGAATCAGGCGGTCGGAGGTTCGAATCCTCCAGGGCGCGCCAATTGAAAAACCCGCTTCACTGAAGCGGGTTTTTCTTCGTCTGAAGAAAAGTCAGGCATCTGCGATCTCAGCCGGCATGGCCTCGATCCTTGCCTTCATGTCATGTCTGACAGTTCCCCGTTTTCCTTGACTGTGATGTCACGCCTTCAGGCGGACGATCGCTAGGGCGCCCTTTTCGCGAGGGGCGCCTTTTTTTGTTTCGGACGGATCAGGCGAGGGCGGGCAAGTCGGCGGATTCCGGCATGCGGGTCACCGATGTCAACAGACTCGGCGCCAATGCCAGCGAGGTACCTGCAACCAGACCGGTGAAGAATTCGGCGCGCCCCTTGTGGCGCTTGATGGCCTGGAAGCGATGTTCCGCTTCCTCGTTGCCACTCTGGCGCATCATGTTCATCCACTGCTTGAGCAGCGGCACCATCACCTTGTCAGGCAGATGGGCGCAGCGTTCGGCGTGGGAGAGCAGCACCTGTGCACGCTGTGTCCAGTCCGTCTCGGGCAGCAACTCCCCGGTCATCTGCCAGTGCTTGATGCGCGCCGCGAGGAAGGGGTCGGCCAGGGCGGCACGCCCCAGCATCACATCGCGACAGCCGGACAGTGAGCGAGCCCGCCAGTAGCAGGGCATGTCCCAGATGTCCCCATTGGCAACGACCGGAATGGAGAGCTCGGACGTGATCTTGCCGATCCATTCCCAGTGCGCTGGCGGACGATAGCCTTCCTGTTTGGTGCGCCCATGCACGACCAGCTGCGTGGCGCCCCCGGCCTGGGCTGCCTGAGCGCATGCCAGTGCCAGGCGACGGTCGTTGAAGCCGAGGCGAATCTTGGCCGTGACGGGTACCCCGGTGCCCTTGAGGGCATTGCGCACGCCCTCCACCGCACGAAAGACGCGGTCCGGCGAGCGCAGCAGGGCTGCGCCTCCGTCGTGACGGTTGACGGTCTTGGCCGGGCAGCCGAAGTTGATGTCTACGCTGGGTGCCCCCAGGCGTGCCGCGACGCGAGCGTTGATGCCCAGCGCCTCGGGGTCGGCACCCAACAGCTGCAATGCGACCGGTGTGTCGTGTCGTGTGCGTGCCGTCCGTGTCGGGGAGGCTTCCAGCAGCTCCGGGCAGATACGCTTGAAGACGCGAGGCGGTAGCTTGACATGCGTCACGCGCACGAATTCCGTCACACACCAGTCATAGCCGCCAAGGCCGGTGAGACATTCGCGCGTGATGTCATCAATCACGCCTTCCATCGGCGCGATGCCGATGCGGCCAGCCCGCGCGAGGGCTTGTGGGGTCAACGATGGTGTCATTGCAATTGCCGTGGAATCAGGCACTTTAAAGCGATCAACAAGCACTGAATGCCGCTGCATGGGGTGTCGACAGTGGCCAGCGACGCAACGGCGTGAACGCTTGGACGTGTCGAGCATCATCGAAGGCATGGGCAATCATCGCTCATGCCGCACCCTGATTGGCGCGATGACGAGAATGACTCGAGGACACTGGCATGCAAGAGAATGATCTGCTCGGTGAAGGCTTGAACCTGATGGTGTTCGGGATGGGGTTCGTGTTCGTGTTTCTAAGTCTGCTGGTAGTCGCCATGATGGCGATGGCCAAGCTGGTGGACCGTTTTGCGCCCGCGCCGCTACCGGCTGCACCGCGCACGACGCGCGCGCCTGTCTCGGCGGCACCTGCAGCAGAGGATGACAGCGAACTGACGGCTGTCATGGCGGCGGCGATTCACCGCTTTCGCCAGGATCATCACAAGCACTGAGATGTCGCGGAAGTCGTCGGTGCTGCTGGTACTCTCGGAGCGCCGGAGCGACACCGCAGCGAGAAAGCGGCGATTCTATCATGAGCCGTCCGGTGGGGAGACCACCTCTCGAGTGCAATATTCTGTGTGGCAGGCGCAGTGAAAGGCAAGCCTGCCGCCACGGCAGAACCCGATATCCACATTATAAAGAACAAGGGATCACTCATGGACAAGCAACCGCTGGGCATCACGGATGTGGTACTGCGCGACGCGCATCAGTCATTGCTGGCCACGCGCATGCGCCTCGATGACATGCTGCCGATCGCCGCCAAGCTGGACGACATCGGCTTCTGGTCGCTGGAGAGCTGGGGCGGCGCGACCTTCGACGCCTGCATTCGCTACCTGGGCGAAGACCCCTGGGCGCGCATACGTGCCTTGAAGGAAGCGATGCCCAAGACTCAGCAGCAGATGCTGCTGCGCGCCCAGAACCTGCTCGGCTATCGTCATTACGCCGATGACGTGGTGGATGCCTTCGTCAAGCGTGCCGCGACCAGCGGTGTCGATGTCTTCCGTGTCTTCGACGCGATGAATGACCCGCGCAACCTCGAGCGTCCGCTCAAGGCAGTGCTGGATCAGGGCAAGCATGCCCAGGGCACCATCTCCTACACCGTGAGCCCCGTGCACACGCTGGAGATGTGGGTGGAGCTGGCGCAGAAGATCGAGTCCATGGGGGCCCAGTCGCTGGCGATCAAGGACATGGCGGGCCTGCTGACGCCGTATACCGCCTTCGAGCTGGTCTCGCGCCTCAAGGCGAGCCTGTCGATCCCGATCCACATGCAGTGCCATGCCACCACCGGGCTTTCCACCGCCACGGCTCTCAAGGCCATCGAGGCGGGCATCGACAACGTCGACACCTCCATCTCCTCGATGTCGATGACCTACGGCCACAGCCCGACCGAATCGGTCGTCGCGATGCTGGCAGGCACCGAGCGCGATACCGGACTGGACCTCGAGAAGCTCGAGGATATCGCGGCCTA
Organism: Cobetia sp. 5-11-6-3; assembly: GCF_013374055.1. Classification (NCBI taxonomy): domain Bacteria; kingdom Pseudomonadati; phylum Pseudomonadota; class Gammaproteobacteria; order Oceanospirillales; family Halomonadaceae; genus Cobetia; species Cobetia sp. 5-11-6-3. Next base: position 153,487 of record NZ_BLWJ01000006.1, read on the forward strand.
CTTCCGCGAAGTGCGCAAGAAATACGCGGCATTCGAGGGCAGTCTGCGCGGTATCGACTCGCGCATTCTGGTCGCCCAGGTGCCGGGTGGCATGCTCACCAACATGGAAGGCCAGCTCAAGGAGCAAGGCGCCGGTGACAAGCTGGATGACGTGCTCGCCGAGATTCCGCGCGTACGCAAGGACCTGGGCTACATCCCGCTGGTGACCCCAACCTCACAGATCGTCGGCACCCAGTCGGTGATGAACGTGATGATGGGCGAGCGCTACAAGTCGATCTCCAAGGAAGTGCAGGCGTTGCTCAAGGGGGAATATGGCGCGGCGCCGGCACCCTTCGACAGCGAACTTCAGTCCCGCGTGCTGGAAGGCGCCGAGCCGATCACCTGCCGCCCGGCAGACAACCTGACGCCGGAGATGGAGCGTCTGCGTGAGGAGCTCAAGGGCAAGGCCAGGGAGGAAGGTATCGCGCTGGAGAGCGGCGAACGCGAGACCGATGACGTGCTGACCTATGCACTCTTCCCGCAGATCGGCCTCAAGTTCCTGCGCAACCGTGGCAACCCGGATGCCTTCGAGCCCGCCCCGCAGGCTGTCGATGACAAGGCATCCAAGGCCGCCGCAGCGCCGGTCTCTGGTGCTCCGGCCGTCAGTGCTCAAGGCGCGTCGAGCGGCCCGCAGACCTACACCCTGAACGTCAACGGCAAGCAGTATGTCGTCGAGGTCGCCGAAGGCGGAGACATCACCCAGGTGCAGGCCAGCGAGCCTGCGGCATCGGCTCCGGCAGCCGCGGCACCTGCCGCCCAGGCCGCCTCCGGTGAGCCGGTGAATGCGCCGCTGGCGGGCAACATCTTCAAGGTCAATGTCGCCGTCGGTGACAGCGTGGCGGAAGGAGATGTCGTGATCATTCTCGAGGCCATGAAGATGGAGACCGAGATCCGTGCCCACCAGGCCGGTACCGTCTCCGCGGTGAAGGTCAAGGAAGGCGACAGTGTCAGTGTCGGCGACGTTCTGATCACCCTCTGAGCCGGTGTGTCCGGCCCGTCGTCATGCGCGGCGGGCCGGTCGGTGATGCTCCTCTGCAAGGCGACACGACATGGACAAGATACTCAACCTCTGGCACGGCTCGGGGCTCTACAACATGAGCTTCGGCCAGCTGGCGATGATCGTCATCGGCCTTGGCCTGCTTTATCTGGCGATCCGCAAGAACTTCGAACCCCTGCTGCTGGTGCCGATCGGCTTCGGCGGCATTCTGGCCAACATCCCGGAAGCCGGGCTGGCGCTGTCTGCCGCCGAGCAGGCGGCCCATCTCGGCAAGCCGGAGCTGTTGGCTTCGATGGCCAATCTTCTCAACGTCAACATCGCCAGCCTGCCGCTGGATGAGGCACGTCACGCGGTGGAGCAGGCACTGCATGGCGAGATTCCCGCAGTGCTCAAGCAGCAGGCCAGCAACATGGCGCTGGATGGTGGCTTCTCCAACGGCATGCTGTACAGCTTCTACAGCGTGGCGATCGCTTCCGGCATCGCGCCGTTGGTGATCTTCATGGGCGTTGGGGCGATGACGGATTTCGGTCCGTTGCTGGCCAACCCCAAGACCCTGTTCCTCGGGGCGGCGGCGCAGTTCGGCATCTTCGCGACGCTGCTGGGCGCGGTGGCGTTGACCTCGATGGGGCTGATGGACTTCAGCCTGCAACAGTCGGCGGCCATCGGCATCATCGGCGGTGCGGACGGCCCGACCTCCATCTACGTCGCCAGTCTGCTGGCGCCGGAGCTGCTGGGGGCAATCGCCGTGGCGTCCTACTCCTACATGGCACTGGTGCCGATGATCCAGCCGCCGATCATGCGCGCGCTGACCACCGCCAAGGAACGCAGCCTGGTGATGACGCAGCTGCGTCCGGTCTCCAAGACCGAGAAGATCCTGTTCCCGCTGGTGCTGTTGATCATGGTGGCGATGCTGCTGCCGGACGCCGCACCGCTGCTGGGCATGTTCTGCTTCGGTAACCTGATGCGCGAGTGCGGTGTGGTGGAGCGTCTGTCGGATACCGCCCAGAACGCGCTGATCAACATCACTACCATCTTCCTGGGACTGTCGGTGGGCTCCAAGCTGCAGGCCGACAAGTTTCTGGCGGTGGAGACGCTGGGCATTCTGGCCCTCGGCGTGGTCGCCTTCGGTATCGGCACGGCCTGCGGGGTACTGATGGCCAAGCTGATGAACAAGGTCTCCAAGACACCGATCAATCCGCTGATCGGGTCGGCCGGTGTCTCGGCGGTACCGATGGCGGCACGTGTCTCCAACAAGGTCGGGCTTGAGTACAACCCGCACAACTTCCTGCTGATGCACGCGATGGGGCCGAACGTGGCCGGTGTGATCGGCTCGGCGGTGGCCGCTGGGGTGATGATCAAGTACCTCGGCTGATCCTGTCCGCAGTACTGAGACGACAACGCCCGCCATGGTTTCCATGGCGGGCGTTGTCGTCTCTCGGGCCTTCATCAGCGGCGCTTTATCTTGTCTCGGTCGAGGGGCTGGAGGGCGTGGCTGAGACGGTGCGCTGGCTTGGCTGCATGCGGGATGCCGGGTCATGGATGGCTTGCCAGAGGCTCAGCAAGGCAGCGCGATCGACACGCTGACTGGGCAGTCGCTGGCTGTCGTCCAGAGAATGCCATTCACGTGTGCTGGTCTGGCGGGCCAGCGCGAAACGGAAGGGGTGATAGCCGGGCGAGCCCAGGCGGGTATCGGTCACCGCCAGCAGCGTCTCACCCTCTGATGTCCGCTCGCGGCTCGCCCGCAGGTAGGGCGCGGCGAACCAGCGCAGACGCTGTCCATCCTCAAGCTTCCCGACCTCGGCATCCAGCGCTGGCTGGCGCGGGAAATCCCGTCGCGCCAGTGCCATCAATTGCTCGTCGGAATCGAAGACACCGACCATCCACTCGTGATCCGCCAGCGGCGTGACCACGCTGACCCGCCATAGCAGGCTGTTGAAGGGCGTGGGCTGCACCATGCGTGGGGCGTCCGCGAACCCCTGACTGGCCAATACCGGCGCCATGCGATGTTCCACCCAGCTCTTGGCGGCCAGCCCCCAGACAAGATAGAGGCTCGAGAGCATCAGGCCAGTGGCCAGCAATCGTCCTGCGTGGCCGCGTATGGCGACCCACAGGCCGGTGATCAGCAGCGGCAGGGTGTAGAGCGGGTCGATGATGAAGATGCTGGCCAGGCTCACCGGTCGGCTTGGCCATGGCCACAGCAGCTGGGTGCCATAGGTGGTGAAGGCATCCAGCAGCGGGTGCGTGATCAGACACAGCAGGCAGTAGGCGATCAGGCGGCCACGCCCCAATGGTGCCAGGCGTGGAAGACGGGCGAGCAGCCAGCCGAGCAGAATGCCCAGCAGCCCCAGTACCGGCAGGGAATGGCTGAAGCCGCGATGATGGGTGTAATTGGCGACGGCGTCGCCGTAGTCGATCATCACGTCGAGATCGGGCAGGGTGCCGAGTGCCGCTCCACCGAGCAATGCATGACGGATGGCAGCGCCGCGTCTTTCGACGGGCAAGTGTCGGATGGCGGGCGCCATGACGGCACCGCCCACGGCGGCTCCGAGGCAGATCTGGGTAAGGGAGTCCATCGGCGGGCTACCTGCGAGAGGGAAGGGGGAGTGAAGAGGACGAGCTGGTGTCAGGCATCCGCATGGATCGCCTCCAGGGCACCCGGCTCGGCCCAGCGCGGGCCGGCGTCCAGCACGCGAGCCTGTACCGGACAGTCGTCACGATGACAGCCCGGCAGATAGCCGCAGCTCATCAGCAGCTCGTTGACGATCTCGGGACCAGTGAAGCGGAAGGTCTTCTTGAACAGCTTGACCCAGGCGGACAAGGGTTGCGGATGATGGGCATCCAGCCATTGGAGAAAGCTGCCGTGCGAGTCCTTCATCTGCAGTACCACGCCCGCGTTGTGGATCACGGCATTGACCTTGAGGCGGTTGCGGATGATGCCGGCATCGCTCAACAGACGCGCGCGCTCTTCATCTCCATAGGCGGCGATACGCGCGATATCGTAATTCTCGTAGGCCTCGCGAAAGGCCTCGCGCTTCTTGAGTACCGTCAGCCAGGAAAGGCCGGCCTGGTTGATCTCCAGCACGAAACGCTCGAACAGTACCCGGTCATCGCTGACCGGGAAGCCGTATTCGTGATCATGATAGGGACCATGAATCGGGTGCTGGGGAGCATTCTCGCAATAGGTGCTGGCAGTGACGACGTCGGCCATCAGTCCTCCTGCACCGCGAAGCGGCCACTGCCGAGAAAGACGACGGCCAGTGCGCTGGCGAGGAAGAAGCCTTGCAGTTCCAATGCCCAGCCACCGGACGATGACAGGCTCAGCAGCTGCCCCATGTGAGCCACCGCAATGGCGAACAGCATGTTGGCGACGACGATCAGGCCGGCGATGCGGGCGTGCACGCCGAGGATGAGCATGATGGGCGCAATGATCTCGCCGATGTAGACCCCATAGGCCACCACGCCTGGTATCCCCATCTTCTCCAGCTCGCCGGCGATCCAGCTCAACGTGCCGCCATCACCGAGCAGTTTCGAGAGGCCGTGGAACAGCAACAGCAGTCCCAGAGTCAGGCGCAGGATCAACTTGCCGAGGTCGTCATTTTCGAGAAATTGCACGTCAGAGCTCCTTGCTCAGCGAGGGTTGCGGGAAATCAGCGAGAGAGGTCAGGCGTTGGGGTCGTCCACCAGCAGGCGCGAGAAGCGCACGATCTCGGCATTGCGATTCGCCCAGCCCAGACGCTCCCAGAAGCGGTGGGCCTCATGATTGTCATGCAGGGTATCCAGGTGCACCTTGTCGATGCCTTCCTGTGCCAGGGCGTCCAGGCAGCGCTCGACCAATGTTCTCGCGATCCCCTGGCCTCGCATGTCCGGGGCCGTCATCACATGTTGCAGGTAGCCGCGCTTGCCATCATGCCCGGACATGGCACATCCCACCAGCCGCACGCCGGAGAAGGCCAAGTGGCTCATGCCGGGGTTGCGGATCAGATAGCGCTCGACGGCGGCATACTCATCCGCCTTGCGGATCACCACCCCCGGGGTGGCCTCCATCATGTGCATGAAGGCCGAGTGGTCGGCGGGTGTCATGGGGCGATAGGTGACGGGTAGCATCGACGAGCCTGTCATGGAAGGTGAGCCGGTGGTCGCTGGGGCTGCCAGCTGGAGAAGATATCAGTCGCGCGGGATATCGAAATGGCCCGGGCGCGCCGCGACACGTGCCAGCCACGCCTGTATGGCAGGATAGTCATCCAGCGCGAAACCGCCTTCATCAGCGACATGCGTATAAGCATAAAGGGAAATGTCGGCGATCGTGAACTGATCCCCTACCAGCCAGTCATATTCGGCGAGATGATGCTCCATCACCCGCAGGGCACGCTTGCCGCCCTCCTGCTTGGCGGCGTACTCGTCACGGCGTTCCTCGGGCAGGCCGAGGTAGCGATTGATGAAGCGGGCAGTGGCGATGTAGGGCTCATGGCTGTATTGCTCGAAGAACTGCCACTGCAGCACCTTGGCACGCAGGAAGGGGTCACTCGGCAGATAATCGCTGCCATCGGCGAGGTAGTTCAGGATGGCGTTGGACTCTGACAGTGTCTCACCGCGATGCAGCTCCAGCAGCGGGATCTTGCCATTGACGTTGCGGGTCAGGAATTCCGGCGTGCGAGTATCGCCGGCCAGAATGTCGACTTCGATGTAATGGTGATGGCGTTCGAGAAGGTGCAGCAGCAGCTCGACCTTGTAGCAGTTACCGGAGCGGCGATCACCATAGAGCGTCAGCATGGAGGAGCATCCTGTGCAGGCGTGTAAAAAGCGTCCTGACAGTCTAGCGAACATCGCGAGGGAAAACAGTGGTGATGCGAACAGTGTTCGATATCCGTGATGTACTGCCGTCCCTCGCAGGCCAGCGACGATCAGCCCAGGATGAAGATGACGCAGGAGGCCGTCAGTGCCCCCATCACGCGGTTGAAGATCCTCCAGGCGCGATCGGTATTCAGCAGACGCCCGATGGCGGTGCCGAAGCCTGCCCACAGGGAGATGCAGGGCAGCGCCACCAGTTCCGCGAAGCTCGCCAGCAGAATCGCGTTGAGCCACACCGGCCCGTCTTCCGGGAGAAAGCCCGCCATCAGCGCGATACCCATGACCCAGGCCTTGGGGTTGGCGAACTGGAACAGCGCGGCTGCCAGAAAGCTCATCGGCCGTGCATCCTGTCGGCTCGACAGGTCGGGTGGTGGGGCCATGGCAATCTTCCAGGCCAGATAGAGCAGATAGCCACTCCCCAACACCTTGAGCAGTGTCTGCACGATGGGGTAGCGCTCGAAGACCAGTCCCAGTCCCAGCGCGATGCCGATGAACAGCACCAGGCAGCCGATCAGGATGCCGAAGATATGCGGCAGGGTGCGCCAATAGCCATGATTGGCTCCGGAAGCCGTCAGCATGACGTTGTTGGGCCCCGGTGTCAGGGTCATCGACAGCATGTAGAGCGTGGCTGGGGCAAGAAAGGCGAGGGATTCCATGGGTGTCCTTCAGCGTGTGGGGCGTTGGCGTGATGCCGCATTATTGTATGGGTTCAATTGTGATGGATGTCGGCACGTTCCAGCATTTTATGGCTTGTTGGTGCCATGTTTTGAGCATAATCTGATGACAATTACCGTCAACAGGTTTTTTGTCACCATGACAATGTGGATTCCGGCACTTGATCCCACCCTGCCGCGTTACCGTGCGCTGGCGGAGGCCATCCGCCTCGATATCGCCTCAGGCCTGCTCAAGGAGGATGAGCGACTGCCGCCGCAACGCCGACTTGCGGATGCGCTGGGTGTGACGATCGGTACCGTGACACGCGGCTATGCCGAGGCCGAGCGACATGGGTTGGTCAGGGCGCGTGTGGGGAGCGGAACCTACGTCAATGCGCCGGTCAGCGCGGGGCCTGTGCCCGACAGGCGCTTCGGACATGCCTTGCGTGCCAGGCCATCATTCGGGATCGCGGCGGAGTCAGATGACTCCCTTTCGGCATCCTCTGGTGTGATGGATCTCACCATGAGCCTGCCACCGCCGCATCCGGCGCGGCAGCAGGGGATGGCGGCGGCGCTGACCGCGATCAGCCACTCCCCCGAGGCATTGGTGCGGAGTGTCGAATACCAGAATGAATTCGGGGTGGGCAGTCATCGCCAATTGCTTGCGAGCTGGATGAGCGAGCTCGGCATGCCGGTCGAGCCCGAGGAGCTGATGCTGACGCAGGGAGGGCAGAATGGCATTACTCTCGCGCTGTCGGCCTTGCTGGCCCCCGGAGAGGCGGTGGTCACGGGAGCGCTGACCTACCCCGGACTGATCGCCGCGAGTGCTGAGCGGGGCCTGAAGCTGCTGCGAGTACCGCTGGATGAGGAGGGCATGGTTGTCGAGGCTCTGGCGCGGCTGTGTCGCCAGCAGGTGCCCAGGATGGTCTACGTGATGGCCGAGCAGAACAATCCGGGCGCGGCGCAGTTGTCTCATGCACGGCGCGAGGCCCTGGTCGCCCTCGCGCGCCATCATGACTTCTGGATTCTGGAAGATGGGGTGCAATATCTGCCCAACGAGGAGTGCGGCACGCGGCTCTATCAGATGGCTCCTGAGCGCACCCTGTATGTCTTCAGTACCTCCAAACTGCTGGCTGGCGGTCTGCGTCTGGGCGTATTGCGCGCCCCGGTGGAAGTGCTGTCCCGGATTGGCGCGGTGCTGCGCAGTCACAGCTGGATGGTGGCACCGCTGCTGATGGAAACGGTCTGCGCCTGGCTGACCAGTGGCAATGCGACACAGTTGGTGGACTGGCAGGTGGAGGAGATGCGGGCGCGCCAGCGACTGGCACGTACTCTGCTGGGGGAGTGGACGCTCTCTTCGCGGCCTTCATCGTTCGATCTGTGGCTGGTGCTACCCGAAGGGCAGCGTAGCCAGGCTGTGGTCGAGTCATTGGCTCGGCGCGGGGTACATGTCACCAGTGCCGAGCCTTTCTGTGTCGGCAATGAACCTCCACCACAGGCATTGCGGCTGTGCCTGAGTGCCGCCGAGAGTCGTGAGGTCCTGACGCGGGCCCTGGAGATCGTCCGTGAGGTGCTGCATGCCCCGCCGCCGTTGCGTTGCACAACGCTCTAGCCGCTGTGCGCTGGCGGGCCTCATGATCTGTCGGAGGATTCGGCCTCCTGAGCCAGCCTTGCCTGCTTGAGTTCCACTCCCCAGCGATAGCCACCGAGACCACCATCGCCACGCACCACACGGTGGCAGGGCGTCAGCAGGGCGAGGGGGTTGGCGCCGCAGGCATTGGCGACGGCGCGGCTGGCAGTGGGTCGCCCCAGAGCTTCAGCCAGTTGCCGGTAGGTCAGGGTCTCGCCGCTCAGGGTGGTATTCAGTTGCTGCCAGACACGCAGCTGAAATGCGGTACCGCGGACATCCAGCGGCAGCTCGATGAAGAGCGTCTGGCTCGTCTGTGGAGTCTCGCAGAGTGCCAGCAGGCGCGCACCGAGCATTGCATGCAGTGATTGCCCTGCCTCGTCATCGGGTGTCACCTGTTGCCAGTCAGCCTCTGGCAGACGAGCTTCCAGAGCACTCTGCCCAGCATCACGGCTATCCGTCAGCTGGATGGCCACCACTCCACGTTCACTGAGCGCGGCGCTCAGCCAGCAGTGATGCTCGGGCATACCGAAACTGCATGGCCAGTGCATCGCCAATAGTGTCTCGCCACTGCCTCCTTTCGAACGAGCGCTGGGTGTCATGCCGCCGGCGCGTGCATGGGCACGGCTGGTGGAGCGATAGCCTGCCGTGAGGATGGCGTCGGTGACACCGCGCCCTTGTTCGAGCAGATCATGAAAGCGCAGCTGGCGCAGTCCGCTGGCATAGTCGCTGGGCGACAGGCCGAGCCAGGCCTTGAAGCGGCGCTGAAGGTGAGAGCTGCCAAGGCCCGTGAGGATGGCCAGACGGCTCAGTGACGGTGTCGGCCGGCTCTCGGCGACGGCGGCTTCCAGTTGCCGACAGACGGCGATGAGCCAGTGTGGCATGTCGGGGATCTCGCGGTTGTCCGAGGATGAATCCGTCTCTGGGTGACAGCGACGGCACGCGCGCAGCCCGGCTGCATGCGCGGCGCGGGTGTCAGGGAAGAACCTGACATTGTCACGCCGTGGAGGCGGTGAGGGACAGCCGATACGACAGAAGATGCCGGTGGTGATCACGCCATAGCGCAGTGACTCACCGGCAATCGACTGGCGAGCCAGCAGGCGTTGCCAGATGGCGTCTTGTGCCGCTCGTGAAGGAGTCATCGTTCGTCTCGCGGTGACGGAGTTCCGCCCAGTATTGCCACGTGGCGACTACCTCGCACTCCGCATCTTGCACTGGCTTTCGAGATCGGTGTCTCAGAATTCCATCGATTCCTGACGCTTTTCCTCTTCCTCGGCCTGCTTGCGCAGCTTCTTGCGAATCGCGGCCTTGTGGAAGCGCAGTTTCTGCTCCTGGGTTTCCAGGTTCAGTGGCGGCACCGGAACCGGATTGCCGTCCGGATCCACCGCGACCATGGTCAGGTAGCAGCTGTTGGTATGACGAATCAGGCGACCCTGGATGGACTCGGCGACGACCTTGATGCCGATCTCCATCGAGGAGCGGCCGACATGATTGACGGAGGCCAGGAAGGTCACCAGCTCGCCGACGTGAATCGGCTGCTTGAAGCGCACCTGGTCCACCGACAGAGTGACGACGTAGCTGCCGCTGTAGCGGCTGGCACAGGCGTAGGCGACTTCATCCAGCTTCTTGAGAATGGCGCCACCGTGCACCTTGCCGCTGAAGTTGGCCATGTCCGGTGTCATCAACTCGGTCATGATCAACTGGTGCTGACCGGGGAGGGCGTCATTGAGGGTGGCCTGATCAGGCTGGGTGTCATTCATGCAGGAATCCTTGATGAGCGAGTCAGGGTCAGAAAGGCTCGAGTGACCCTGGGGACGGGTATCGGAGCGGGATGATTCTTGTCCCTGACAGTCTGAGGGATTCGGCGTCACTTGGCACCCTGTGAGCGGCATATCAGCACTCTCTGAACGACCTGGCCCCCGAGGAATCACTCCCCGGGGGCCAGGTGGCATGACGTTGCGAGGGGCCGGGAGTCGTGGCATTCGAACGTCTCATCAGAGATATTTCGTCACGGCGACCTTCTCATAGAAGGGTCAGCCCCAGTGAGATGATGATACCGGTCACCAGCAGCTGCACCAGACAGAACCCCATGATGTCCTTGGCCTTCAGGCCCGCGATGGCCAGGACAGGCAGTGCCCAGAAAGGCTGCAGCATGTTGGTCCAGGCATCGCCCCAGGCGACGGCCATCGCGACGCGTGGCAGGTCGGCACCCAATGCCTGGGCGGCGGGAATCATGACCGGTGCCTGAACCGCCCACTGCCCACCACCGGAAGGTACGAACAGATTGACGATACCGGCACTGATGAAGGACCAGAACGGCAGGCTCTCGGCGCTGGCGATCGACACGAATCCCTCGGAGAGGGTAGTCGCCAGTCCGGACTGCACCATGATCGCCATGATGCCGGCATAGAAGGGGAACTGGATGACGATACCGGCGCCGCCCTTGATGGCCTCGTTCAGACTGTCCAGCAGCTTGCGCGGTGTGCCATGCAGCACGATGGCCAGGAACAGGAAGCTGAAGTTGATCACGTTGAGATTCAGGCCACCGCCACGAATCACGAAGTGATCCACCAGCCAGGCGAGGCCGAACAGCCCCACGACCCAGGCGAGGATCGGTGAGTTCTCGAGACGCTCGGCGGGACGAGGCTGGTCGCTGATCTCGGTGGGCTTTTCCTCCAGCAGGGCCGGATCCACGTACACGCTTTCCTTCTCGAAGGGCATCATGGCGCGATTGACCAGCGGCATGATGATCAGCAGCGCCGCGACGATGGCGATATTGAAGAAGGCAAAGATGGTGTCCGAGGTGGGCACGATGCCGATGCTCTCCTCGGTGAAGTGGCCCGCGGTGGCGATGGTCAGCGGAATCGAGCCCGAGATGCCCGCATGCCAGATCACGAAACCTGAGTAGGCGCTGGCGATCAGCAGCCGGTAATCCACCTTGATCATCTTGGCCAGCTGCTTGGCGAATAATGCACCGATCACTAGTCCGAAGCCCCAGTTGATCCAGCTGGCGATCAGCGAGACGAAGGTGACCAGCATGATGGCACTGCCAGGCGTTCTGGCCAGCGAGGCGATGCTGGCCAGGCCCTTCTTCACCGGCGGCGTATTGGCGAGCATGAACCCCGAGATCAATACCAGCAGCATCTGCATGGAGAAGGTCAGCAGATTCCAGAAGCCATCGCCCCAGTAGCGCATTACCTCGGCGGGGGAGCGTTGCTCGATCAGCATGGCGGCTGCGGCCGCGACGACGGTCAACAGCAATACGAAGATATAGGGGTCAGGTAGATAGCGCTCGACCAGCTTGACGGCTGGCCGGGATAGCGATTGCAGCATGTGATGCTCCCTGTGGCTTTTTATCGGTATGGGAGTTGGGTTGGCATGCTCACATTAGTCTATCCGATAGCAGTAGAGTATCGCGCGATGGTCGAGGGGTAGGGCTCCGATGCTCCTGGCGAGCACTTCATCGCTGGATCAACCCAGGGCGTGCTCTGCTCGATAGGGTTCAGCGCCAGTGGTGACGGCGATGATGCAGATAGTAGCCGCCGAGCACGACAGAACGAACGCTGGTAAACAGCAGGAACGCCAGCCACAGGCCATGATTTCCGAAGCTCTCGAGCAGGGGCCACAGACCGATGAATGCCAGCAGGGAGACCACCAGCGTATTGCGCATTTCACGTGTCGCGGTGGCACCGATGAAGATCCCGTCCAGCAGGTAGCTCCATACGGCCACCAACGGCATGGCGACCATCCAGGGCAGATAGGTGATTGCCAGTTGTCGTACCTCGGGCAGGTCCGTCAGCAGGGCGATCATCTGCGGGCCAAGGAGCCATAGCAGCATGCTTGCGGCGGCGGCAGTGACCAACGAGAAGCGCGTAGCCGCCCTGACGCTGCGAGTGAAGCGCTGCCAGTCTCCCTGTCCCACGGCGCGGCCGACCTCGGATTCAGCAGCCTGCGCGAAACCATCGAGCCCGTAGGACGTGATCATCACGAATTGCAGCAGCACGGCATTGGCCGCCAGAGTCTCGTCCCCGAAGCTGGCTCCCTGGGACGTGAAATAGGCCGTGGCGCCCAATAGACACAGGGTGCGCACGAAGAGGTGCTGATTGACGCGGATCAGTACGCTCCAGGCGGACAGTGATAACAGGGCGGCGCGATCACTGTGACCCGGCATGCGGGAGAGTTGACGTGACACCAGCCACAGGCCGGCCGCCAACCCGCAGTAATCCGCGATCACACTGGCCAGGGCCACGCCATCACTGGTCATCCCCAGGCCTGGGACGAAGGCGAGATCCAGCACGATATTGAGCACATTGGTCAGCACCAGGATACCCAGCGTCACCCGTGAATTCCCCAGGCCCAGAAACCAGCCCAGTATCACGTAATTGATCAGTACGGCGGGTGCCGACCACAGGCGAATGCTGGCGTAGTCATGGGCCAGTGCGCGAGTGGTCTCGCTGGCCTCCATCAAGCCCAGGCCCAGCGAAATGAGCGGTGAGCCGAGCAGCATCAGAAGCATGCCGATGGCCAGTGCCAGCAGAATGCCCTGTCCGAGCAGCGTTCGCAGCCGGTCGTGATCGCCACGGCCATGTGCCTGGGCCGTCATGCCGGTCGTGCCCATGCGCAGGAAGCCGAAGCCCCAGTAAAGGAAGCTGAACAGCACCGCGCCCAGCGTGACGGCACCCAGATAGATCGCATCTTCCAGATGCCCGACCACGGCGGTATCCACCAGTCCGAGCAACGGCACCGAGATATTGGAAAGGATGATCGGCCAGGCGAGCTGCCAGAGATGGCGGTCGGTGCGAGCGGCCGATGGAGAAGAGGGGTCGGCTTGTCGTGAAGAATCGGTCATTGGGGATCGTTGCCGTAGTGGGTGATGCTGAATCAGTAAAAGGAGCAGCGCGGGTGACGCGGCGTGAGTCCGTTGGCGTTGACCACAGCATGAGGGGAGAGAGCTGGGCGTATGGCTTTCGGAGCGCTAATCTAGAGAACGTGAGATGGATGACACGGCTTGTCAGGCGCTGGTGGTGCTTGCCCCAGTGTATAGACTCATAACAGGGACGCTTGGAGCGTCCATACGCAAGGGACCTGAGCATGAAATCCATGATTTTTCAGTCGGGCATGTGGCTGCGCAACGGAATCGCGGCTGCGGGCATGACACTGATGCTGGCATCTCCCGCCTATGCCATCGAGTTGCCCAGCGAGCAGGGGGATGATACTCCGAGTGCCGGCATGATGGTGGCTGATGCGCTTGTCGGGCGCCCTCTGCTGTTGGCGACGACGGTCGTGGGGGCAGCGCTTTTTGTCGTTTCGGCTCCGTTCGCGGCCATGGGGCAGAATATCGATGAGACTGCTCGTGTGCTGGTGGCTACACCGGCGCAGGCAACCTTCGCGCGCTGCCTTGGCTGCAAGACGACGCGTGTTGACTGGGACTGACTCCCGCTGGGGGGCGACTTGAAGCATCGCCTGTCCAGAGCCATGCAGGAATGTGACAAGACCCCGCACACGACACCGCCGGCCATCATGGCCGGCGGTGTCGTCTTTGAGGTCAGCGGAAAGAGGCTGAACTCGAGCGCTGCAATATCACGAGGCCTCATCTGGGAGAGGTCGTGACTCGATGGTCTTCGGTGGGGGGCAGATTGTTGAAGCACAGAACGCGTTGACGGCCCGAGCGCTTGGCCTGATAGAGCGCGTTGTCGGCCATGCTGAACAACGTGTCGGTCGACTGACTGTCGTGGGGAGCATTGGCGACGCCGGCGGAGAAGCTCAGCCCTGTCAGCTGTCCCAGGGTGTCATGCTCGAAACTTTCTTCCCGGAAGGCTTCAAGGATGGCTTCGACGCGTGCGCGTGTCACGGCAGCGCTGGCCCCCGGCATCAGAATGACGAACTCTTCCCCACCATAACGGCAGGCTTCATCCGAGCTGCGCAGCGACTCGCGGATGATGCTGGCGAGGCGAGACAGAACCTGGTCCCCCATCTCATGACCGTAGGTATCGTTGACCTGTTTGAAGTTGTCCAGATCCAGAACTACCAGTGAAAGGGGGTTGCCGATGCTGGCTTCTGCCAGTTTCTGTGGCAGCACTTCATCCAGATGCCGGCGATTGTAGAGTCGAGTGAGGGTGTCCCGACGTGCCTCATGGGCCAGCCCCTGTTTCAGTTGCAAGTCAGCCAGCGCCAGCATGATCAATTGACAGACGTCCTCTGCCAGCGGGCGGAGGTGCTCCTGACTCTCGCTGTCAGAGGGGATCTGCAGCGTGAAGTTGCCGATCACCGTATCCCCGACGCTCAGTGAGTGATTGAGTACGCAGACTTCCGTGGGAGCCGTCCCCCACTGGATATGTGTCTTCTGCTGGTGATCCGCCGGATCTGCCAGTTGCAGCGTGCCCTCGCAGCCGGCGAACAGGCTGGGCAGGCGCACATTGAGCTGGGTGACGATCTCGTCCAGTCGTGAGCAGGTCAACAGGCGTTCCGAAAGATGATGGATCTGGGTGCGGCTCTCCGAAAGGCGCGACAGCTTGAGATTGGCGATCTGGAGGTCTCGTTGCGCGCGTTTGCGATCCGTGATGTCGTGCACGATCGAAAACAGCAGGGTGCGGCCATTGAGGTCAACCGGGCCTGTGAAGATCTCGACGTCACGCAGTTCGCCGTTGGCCAGCTGATGGCTGGCCTCAAAGTGGTTGTCAGTACGGTTGACTACCGAACGGATGCGCTTCGAGAGCGTCTGGCTTGCCAGCACGTTGATGCGTCCCAGGGGCATGCCACACATCTCACCGATGCTGTAGCCGTAGAAATCGGCGGCGACCGGGTTGGCATCGATGATTTCAGCCAGTTCCGGATCGATCAGCAGCTTGATGGCGTTGCCGGTACTGAAGACTTCCTGATAGAGCGTCGCGTTTTCCTCCAGCAATTCGATGGCGCGGCGACGGTCCTCGATGTTGTTGACCAGCACCAGGGTGCGATCCTCGCCTTCAAGCGGAGTAAGGGTGACTTCCGCCCAGAACAGATGCCCGCGCGCGGTCTGCATGTGGTATTCGTCCTGGAAGTTGCCGCCCTCGCGCTGGAGCTGCCCCCAGGCACGCTTCAGGCGACTGACTTCCTCGAGGGAGAACAGCCCCCAGAGGGACTGCTGGAAGAGCTCGGCTTCACCTCTGCCCAACAGGTTGTGCATGGCGGAGTTGGCATCGACGATGGTGCCGCTGCGATCTGCCACGATGATGCCCACGGGGGCCGAATGGTAGATGGAGCGCAGCCGTGCCCGACTGGTGATCAGGCGTTGCTGCTGTTCCTTGATCCAGTCGATATCGCTGTGGGTGCCGATCATGCGCAATGGTCGACCGTCCGGTGAGCGTTCGACGACTCTTCCCTGATCCAGAATCCACTTCCATTCACCGCTGCGGGTCAGCATGCGATGCTCGTTGCGGTACTCGACGCTGTGCCCCTCGAAGTGTTGCTTGAGGTCTTCCAGCGTCCGCTGCATGTCGTCAGGGTGTAT
Source organism: Cobetia sp. 5-11-6-3 (assembly GCF_013374055.1). Lineage (NCBI taxonomy): Bacteria > Pseudomonadati > Pseudomonadota > Gammaproteobacteria > Oceanospirillales > Halomonadaceae > Cobetia > Cobetia sp. 5-11-6-3. The sequence continues at coordinate 169,140 of NZ_BLWJ01000006.1, forward strand.
GCGCGATTTCCATTCGTCGAAGCTGCTGCCGATGTCCTCTTCTTCATAGCCCAGCGTCGCTTTCCACTGCGGAGAGTAGAAGACCTGATCGCTGTCCTGCTTCCAGTCCCAGACACCGGCGCCTGAACCTTCCAGCGCGAACTGCCAGCGCTGTTCCGCTTCTGCCAGCGCACTGCTCATGTCCTTGAGTCGCTGGTAGGGGTAGACCAGGCGTGAGGAATAGATGGCGTGGTAGAGCATGCCGTAGGCGGCCACCTTGTACAGGTGCCCCAGGAGATTGAAGACGTCGTGGGCAGTGGCATACAGGGTGAAGCAGAGCTCCGAGAGGCCAGTGGCAAGCGCGGCGACGGCCAGCCAGCTGATGTTGGTGCCCTCGGGCAGACGTCGGGAGCTGAGCAGCAGGATCGCGGCGATCAGGGATCCGATCGCCAGTACCCATTCGTAACCGATCTTCCACGCCGTCAGGCCGCTTCCGGGGATGAAGGTCGCGGGGAGGTAGTCAAGATGATAGAGCCCTACCCAGCTGACCAGCAGGCCGATGACTAGCGTCAAGACGAACGCCAGTGGCAGCCGGCGACGCGTCATCGGGCGTGAGGTGATCAGGCAGGGTGCCAGCAGCGCCACGACGAAGGCCGTCCGCCCCGCCAGCCAGAAGTGGATGGCTTTCTGTACCGACGCATCACTGACGAAGTTCGGCATGCCGTCATAGCTGAAGATATGAATCAGGTCGAAGAAGGCCGAGAGCAGAAAGGCACAGCCCATCACCACGAAGCTGACGGGGACCGTGCTGCGATGGCCCTGGAAGATGGAAATGGCCGCCATCGAGGCGACCAGTACCGCACCGATCTCAAGCAGTGAATGAGGGATGAGGTATTGCGCGACTGACGTGAAGATATCGGGGCGTGGCAGCAGGATCAGCAGCACCATCAAGACCAGCATTCCGGCCAGACCGACCAATCCCGAGGCGGGAAGTGGAGTATGGGCTTTGAAGGCTGGCATTTTCAGGGCTGACGGCAGTTGGCGTGATGACATGTGCATTCCGTGCGCGTGAAGGGCGATCGGTGACTGTATCCCTACAGGATAGAATACTTCTGTTACTGTGTGCTAACAGAAATTAACCGATAGTCGCGCTATCAACCATCATATTCTTTATCGCTGATGAAAGTGCGAGGCGCCTGCCTCCCGGGAAGTCGCGCAAGGCGAGCCGTCCTGCACGGTGTCAGCGACTGACCGCTGGCATAGAGACTCGTGCGGTCATCGCACATCGCGAAGCACGCAGGATGGAAGAGGTTGAAAAGAGAGAAGAGAGAAAACAATAGAAGAGAAAAGAGCAAGCGGGAGAAGAAAGGAGAGGCGACAGGACAGGAGGGAGAGGAATGCTGCCAAGGAGGGAGTCAGGACATGGCTTCTACAGGCGTTGCAGGAGTGCCAGGCCACCACGAGCGCCTGACCGGGGCAGGCGCTCGTGGTGGCGGGCAGGTGCAGGTCAGTTGCCCAGCGCTGCCGTGATGATCTGGTACTTCTCCATCAACTCTTCCTGACTTTCCTTGTTGGCCGGGTCGAGCGGGATACAGTCAACCGGGCAGACCTGCTGGCATTGCGGCTCATCGAAGTGGCCGACGCACTCGGTGCACAGGTCCGGGTCGATGACATAGATCTCTTCACCCGGCGAGATGGCGCCATTGGGACATTCCGGCTCGCAGACGTCGCAGTTGATGCACTCATCAGTGATGATCAGGGCCATGGTGGTGTCCTCAGCTTGTGGCGGTGTCGGCGCCGGGCGGATTGAAGTGGCTGGCAAGAGCCTCGGCCACTATCGGGTGCACCAGACGCGACACATCACCCCCGTGTCGCGAGATTTCGCGCACGATGGTCGATGAAATATAGGAGTTCTGCAGTTCCGGGGTCAGGAACAGGCTGTCGACGTGCGGCGCCTGTGCCCGGTTCATGTTGGCCAGCTGCAGCTCGTACTCGAAGTCGGATACCGCGCGCAGGCCGCGCAGAATGATACGCGCATTCTGCTGTTCCAGCAGCTCCGTCAGCAGACAACTGAAGCCGATGACCTCGACATTGTCGAGATGCGAGAGAATCTGTCGGGCAAGCTCGATGCGCAGTTCCAGTGGAAGGGCGGGTTGCTTGCTCGGGCTGTAGGCGACCGCGACGATGACCTTGTCGAACAGGCGAGCACCACGCTCGATCAGGTCGGTATGGCCATTGGTGATCGGATCGAAGGTGCCGGGGTAGACGGCAATGTTCTTGGGCATGACGAACTCGTGCTCTGTCAGCGGGCCATCGCGGACGGCCTTGCTGCAATGGACGACGAAGGGTGAGATGCCTGCGCTCTGGTCTTGGTGCAAGACGCCTGCGGGCAACGAGCGAAAGCTGGTGGCCAGTCCGAGTGTAGAACCCCCAGCCTTGCTGTGGCCAGCAGGCTGGGGGAGCGCTCTTCACGGCAGTCGCTCACGAGGTGTCGCTAGAGTGACCCGAAGGGGTTGTCGACCTTGAGAGAGACGGCTTTCGCGTATCCCGGAATGCGGATCTCGCGATCAGTGATCTCAAGCTCCGGCCCTTCCAGAACACCCTCGCCGAAGCGGTAGGTCGGCGTGAATTCACCGCGCTGCGCCTTGTCCAGATAGTCCGCCCGACGTTGCTCACAGAGGCCGCTGCGCTCACGCCAGGCCGCCAGGGCGTCGTCACCATGTCGCGCTGTCAGCAGCTTCAGCGTGACATCGGCCGACAGCACCACGCCGCTGGCGTTGTTGCCACCGAATCCCTTGGCATTGATGAAGGCGACATCGGCCGAGAATTCGCGAGCTTCGCGTCGGATGTCGAGATGGCTGTGATGCACGTCTTCGGCGATGGCATCCAGCGTCGGAATGCCCGGCAGAATGCCGGTGGTCATGCTGCCGAGTGCCGAGACCGTCTGATCACCCGCCGCGCTGCCCTGGCTGTGGCCGACGAAGGTCTTCACCGCCACGACAGGCCATGCTTCGATACCGTTGGCCCGCGCCACCTCGTTGAGCACATGGGATTCGGTCGTGCGGTTCTTCGGTGTGGAGGTGGCGTGTGCATGCACGAAACTGCGCTGGCGTACGCCTCCATCACCGACGATATCTCGCGCCAGCGCCACCGCCTTGCTCAGCGTGATGTAATTGCCGACGCCCGGTGCCGAGATGGACCGCTTCCAGCCATCCGCATTGACGAAGACATCCGGGACACTGCCCAGGATGCGAGCGCCGGTCTCCAGCGCCAGCTCGTCCGCCATCAGAATCACGAACTGGGTCGCTTCGGCGATGGTGAAACCGCAGTTGCGCGCAAAGGGACGGCAGGCTTTCTGGTAATCGCTGTCAGTGAGGACTTCCAGCGCATCGAGGGCCTTGAGACTCTCGTCATCGGCCAGCGCTCCCATGCTGCGGAACCCTTCAATGACTTCCGGCGTGATGGGCGCATCCGCCGTGCCTACCATCACCACGCGACGGCGTCCGCTGCGGATGTCATTCAGGCCCAGCTTCAGGTTGTAGAGGAAACTGGCGCAGGCACCCATCGCGGCACCGGCTCCCCCGACATTGCCAAGCACATAGGCATTCAGGAAGTCGGCCGGCATCTGGGCATAGCCCAGCGGCATCTGCTTGGAGGTGGCGCGCTCGCCGGCCACGAAGGACTTCATCAGTCCGCCCCAGCCTTCAGTGTCCATCTGGCCGATCGAGTTGCCGGCATAGACGGCAATGTCGTCGGGGTCGAGGCTGTCGCGCAGCGAGTCCCAGTCAAGTCCGCTGTCGCCGAGGCAATCACTGGCGCCGAAGATGGTCATCGACAGGCCGCGAGGGTGATGCACGCTGCGGTAGAGCTGCTCCGGCGCGAAGCCGCTGGGCAGCTGACCGGCGGCGCGGACCAGTGCCCTGCGGTTGTCCGGCAGAAGAACATCGAATTCGCCTGCCGGCACCGTGACTTCGACGCGACGATTGTCCAGCTCGCGGATCTGCCACGCGGCGGGTGGCTGCTCCGGCAGCTGGCGGCTGCGCAGGGTGAAGCTCAGGTCCTCGGTCAACGTCAGGCGTGACTGGCGGTTGGCGGGAATCCCGGCGTCATTGAAGCGTTCGTCTTCGATGCGACGAATCAGGGAATGTGCCAGTACCTGCTCTTCCAGACGAGCCGCGAGTGCCTGTGCCTCGGCGGGCTGGCCTTCGGCATCGAACCACTGACCCTGCTCGTCGCAGCGGGCGAGATTCATGAGCGATGCAAGGCCCAGCAGGGTCTCCTGGCGGTCCGTCTCCGACAGAGTCTCGAGCACCGTGCGCCGGAAGGCTTGATGACCCGAAGTCCTGCCGGCGGCGTTGACTCCGCCCATGCCGACGATCACCGGTAAGTGTGACAAGCCGCTTTCCTCGTGAAAAATGCTGTGAGTCGTTGGTCTGGGCGACGCCTCTGCGGGCATTCGTCCAAATGATGCCGCGATGATAACACCCCCTCAATACAGGCGTCATGCACCCTGCTCTCAGGCTGCGGCGCTAGCGAGGACTCGCTGCGAACACTGTGCGATATCCTGCGTTGCAGGGTAGGCCATTCCACCGAGGTCTTGGGTCACGAAAAAAGATCAATCGTTTGTTTGATTATGGGCGTGACGGATGAGATGCTTCAGGGGCTGTTTGAGTCGCTAGAGTTGGTGTAGGCGCGTGCCGAGAGGCATGCGCCTTTTTTTGTGCATTGCCTGCCGGCGCTTGCCGCCAGACCGAGCGGGGCGCGGCGGATTCCCGAAAGAGGAATCTGCTAGAATTCCCTCGTCCATTTTCTGCTCGCCTGCCACCGGAATTCCGATGTACGCCAACTCCCGTCAGATCGACTCTCCCCAGTCCGGCCCCCACGAGGACATCGAGCGGCGCGTACGCCGTGCGATGGCACATCCGCTTCGCAAGCCAGTCGCGGAGCACACGCGTGAGGCGTTTGAACAGGCGCAACGCTGGCTGGCGGAACAGGACAAGCCCTTGTGGCTGGACAGCGGCTGTGGCGTCGGGCGCTCGACCCGCCAGCTGGCACTGGCCCATCCGGATCATGCGGTGATCGGGGTCGATCGCAGCGAGGACCGCCTCACTCGCAAGCACGGCGAGCTTCCGGACAACGCGTTGCTGGTACGTGCTGATCTCGTTGATTTCTGGCGTCTCGCACTGGCGGCAGGCTGGGCGCCGGCTCATCACACCCTGCTGTATCCCAACCCCTATCCCAAGGCGCGTCACCTCAAGATGCGCTGGCAAGGCCATCCGGTATTTCCGATCATCATGGCATTGGGCGGTCGGCTCGAGTTGCGCACCAACTGGCAGATCTACGCACTGGAATTCGCTCAGGCCATCGGTCATGCCACCGGTGTCGAGGTGACGGCAGAGGCCTTTGTCCCGCACGGCGATTATCTGACCCACTTCGAGCGCAAGTATCATGAGTCCGGTCAGGCGCTGTGGCGCCTTGAATGCCAGCTCGAGCACACGCCTGAGCGTTACCCCCTGCAGGTGTGAGGCGTGTCATGCCGGCGGCAGGTTCTGGTTGGCGATGGCGGCGTGACTGTCACGGAAGGTGTCGCGCAGTGATTGGCGCAGCCAGCTGGCGGCAGGGCCGCGGGGGCTGTCACGTCGCGAGATCAATTCGATATCAATATCGGCGGTGGCGCCCAGTGCACTCAGGTCCAGTATCGTCAGCCGCTTCTGGAAGGGCGGGTAATGGGCGATGTGACGTGGCACCTGTGCCCAGCCCAGGCCACGTGTCGTCAGTTCCGCCATGGCATAGAAGCTGTTGAGCTGCCAGAAACGCTGTGAACGAGGAGCTTCCTGGCCGGGGCCCAGCTGCTGACGCTGACCGATCATCAATTGACGGTGATCCGCCAGATCGCTGTGGGTCGGGCTCTCGAGCTGTGCCAGGGGATGGTCGCGGGCGACGATCAGCACCTGCTCCAGTCGTCCCAGAGCCTCCCGCTCCAGTGCCATGGCACAGAGCGGCTGGCAGAACAGGATGCCGAGGTTGGCCTCGTGCTGCTCCACCCAGCGCGCCACTTCATCCTGAGCCCCATTGAGCAGATTCAGTGTCAGTGTCGGATACTGCACCGCCATCTTTTCCAGTACTTCCATCACGGGTGGCATCTCCACCAGCGCTTCATCGATCGCCAAAGTCAGGCTGGCTTCCAGGCCCTCGCTGAGGGTGCGTGCGCGGGCCTCCAGGCGTTGGCATTGCACCAGTACGCTATTGGCTTCGTGCAGCAGTGCCTTGCCTGCAGGTGTCAGGATGGGGGTACGCGGGGTGCGATCGAACAGTTCGCAGCCCAGGTCCATCTCCAGATTGGCGATGGCGGTGCTGACGGCGGACTGCGCACGGCCTAGACGACGTGCCGCGGCGGAGAAAGACCCCGTTTCCGCCACGCAACGCAGCGTCGTCAGCTGTTCCAGTGTCCAGTTCATTGCCTTGCCTCTCGCCTCGATCCATCTGAATACTAGATGGATACTAACTTTTATCCATCTCCATGACCTCTAGAATGCCTGACATATCCACCTCGCACAGCCGCACGGCATCATGTGCGAAGTCTGAGCAGGAGTCTCGGTGATGCGTTCCAACAAAGAGCGATTGGCACAGGCTGGGTTGCTGGAGCTGGGCGGCATTCTGATCGTGGCCCCGCTGTCCGCCATGTTGACGGGGCATGATCTGGCGAGCATGGGGAGCCTGGCCGTGGTGATGTCCACGCTGGCCGTGATCTGGAGTACGGTCTGGAACTGGATGTTCGACCGCTGGGTACCGACTCGCCAGCGCAATATGCTTCAGCGCATCACCCAGGCACTCGGCTTCGAGCTGGGACTGGTGCTGGTGACGGTCTTCCTCGTCGCGGCCTGGCTGGAGATCGGGCTATGGCAGGCACTGTTGCTGGACCTTGGTTTCGTGGCCTTCTTCCTTGTCTGGGCCATGATCTTCAATCCACTGTTCGACGCGGTCATGACCCGCCTGCTGGCACGCAAGGCTGCCCGTGAGCGGAAGCACCCGTCACCACATTCCATGAGGTGAGTCGATGAGTTATGTCTTTCTGGCGCTGGCAATACTGGCAGAGGTCATCGCGACCAGTGCGCTCAAGGCCTCCGAGTCCTTTTCGCGACTCGGCCCCAGCCTGATCGTGGTGGTGGGGTACGGCATCGCCTTCTATCTTCTGACGCTGGTGCTGCGGGACCTGCCGCTGGGCGTCACCTATGCGGTGTGGTCTGGACTGGGGATCGTGCTGGTCACCCTGTTCGGCGCGGTGGTCTATCGCGAGATGCCGGACCTGCCGGCGATCCTGGGTCTGGCGATGATCGTGGGGGGAGTTGCCGTCCTGCATCTGTTTTCCAGCGCCACTCCTCATTAAGCTAGAGGCATCACGGCGCCAATCCGGCTGTGACATGGATGCTCACCGACGACGTCACTGGATGCCTCATGCCTCTACTTCGCACTGCACCAACCTCTGCGCGGCCTGCGTTACTGCCCACGTTGCTCTCTTCGCTGCTTCGCCCGTTCAAGGCGGCGGCACACCCCGCGGTGTCGGGAATGCCGCTACGCTTCACGCGCTCGCTGCGCGGACTGGCCATCGCCGCCGGCGCTACCCTGGTGGCGACCGGGCCGGCGCAGGCAGCCGGGTTCGACAACCTCACTCGCCTGGCTGACAAGGGCTTCATCGTCAGCGCCCAGGCCCGCATGCTGGACACCGGCGAGACGCTGGCCTCGGTCGATCCCGGCCTGCAATTGACGCCCGCATCGTTGTCCAAGCTCTATATCGCCGGCGCGGCGCTGGACCGTTTCGGGCCGCAGTATCGCTTCTCCACACGTCTGCGCAGCACGGGCTCGATCAATGACGGCGTGTTGACCGGCGATCTGGTGCTCGAGGGCAGTGGTGACCCGGCATTGACCAGTGAAGAACTGTGGCGTCTGACCGAAGAGCTGCGCTTCAGAGGCATCCGGCGCATCGAGGGACGCCTGCTGGTCAGTCAGTGGCGTTTCGGGCCGGTGCCATGCATCAGTACCGATCGCTGCAATGCCTCGCGTCGCTCGAGCAACGCCTATGATGCGCTGCTGTCGTCCGCGGCCAGCAACTATGCCAGCTGGTGCGTGAAGGTGATGCCGGGGGCGGGCAGTCAGGCGCCGGCGCGACTTGCCAGCTGTGACACGACCCAGCCCACCGAGATCTTCGACAATCAGGTCACCACCGTCGCGGCCGGCGGAAAGAATGCCCTCAATGCGCGGCGTACCACCAGCAACGGGCGCGATACGCTGGTCGTCAGTGGCACTATCGCCGCCGACAGCCAGCCGCGCAGCATCTACCGTGCCGTGTCCAACCCGGCGCTGTATACCGGCGAGCTGATGCGCGACATGCTGGCGCGTGCCGGCATCGCGGTCACGGGCGGCGTGGACATCACCACCACGGCGCCGCCTTCCAGTGCGGTACAGCTGGGGAGTGTCGAGGGCAAGCCGATGCAGGAGCTGTTGACGCGGATGCTCAACTACTCCAACAACTTCATGGCCGACCAGCTGACATTGGCACTGGTCGGTGGCAGTCAGGCCACGCTGCGTCAGGGAGGTGCCAAGCTTGAGACCTTCGCCAGCGCGATCCCGGGTCACGGCCCGCTGACGCTGTATTCAGGCAGTGGTCTGACCTCGCAGAACCGTACCAGCGTCAATGGTCTGATCGCGTTGCTCGACAGCATGTACCACCGCCCGGCCCTGTTCCCCACTTTCGTTGCTGGGCTTCAGGCGCCGGCCAATGGTCCGATGCGCTTCATTCGGCGCGGCAGCGAGACCTTCCGCAACCACGTGATGGTCAAGACGGGAACGCTCAACAATCCTGTGCCGGTGCGCGCCATCTCGGGCTACTTCCGCACCCAGACAGGCCGCTGGGGAGCCTTTGCCGTGATGGTCAACGGGCGTGCCGCCGTACCGTATCTTTCCTGGCCGCAGGTGCTGGATCCGGTCGCGGAGGACCTGACCGCGATGATCGAGCGCAATTGATCCATCGGCCGTGACTGCATGACACGAAAGCCCCCGCCAGCTGGCGGGGGCTTTCGTCTTCATGGCCTGAGTGACAGGCACAAAAAACCCCGCCCGAAGGCGGGGTGATCCTCCACACGCCCGGCATGGCTGAGGGGAGGGCACTCGGGACGCTCGACAGGGCGTAACGAGATGCCTAGAGCATAGCGTCGTGAGGCCGCCTTGGCTAACCTCAAACAGCGTATTGCACCGCAACAATCAATGACTTGGCGCAATTTTCGATGCAATGGCGCATTTTTTCCGTGATCGGCTGCGATTCGTGGTGCGCGCTGGCATGTCAGCGGGCGGGATCCAGCAGTACGCGGCCACTGATGTTGCCGTCGATCATGGCCTCGGCACGTGCCGCGATGTCATCCAGTCCCACCGTCTCCAGCTGCATCCGCGCGTGCAGCTCGCTGGAGACCTCGGCCAGTCGTTGCCACACCTGCTGGCGACGCTCGGCATTGATCATCACGCTGTCGACGCCGAGCAATGAGACGCCGCGCAGGATGAATGGCATCACGCTGGTGGGCAGGTCGGCGCCCGCCGCGAGTCCCACGGCCGCCACCTTGCCATCGTAATGCATCTGCGCCAGCAGGTTGGCCAGTACCTGGCCACCGGCGGTATCCACGGCACCGGCCCAGCGGCTCTTCTCCAGCGGACGGCCCTTCTCCTCGAAATCGCTGCGCAGATGGACCTCGCTCGCACCCAGTGACTCGAGCCACTCACGCTGCTCGGCCTTGCCGCTGACCGCGTGGACCTCGAAGCCCTGCTCGGCCAGCATCTGCACTGCCCAGCTGCCGACCCCGCCAGTGGCACCGGTGACGATCACCGGGCCTTGCTGGGGCGTCAGGCCGGCCTCTTCGAGACGCATCACGCACAGCATGGCAGTCAGGCCCGCCGTGCCGAAGGCCATGGCCTGTTCGGCGCTCAGGTTCGCGGGGCGCTTGACCAGCCACTCGGGCTTGACGCGCATGCGCTCGGCCAGTCCGCCCCAATGACGCTCGCCCACGCCCCAGCCGGTCAGGATGACCTCGTCGCCTGGCTGGAAGTCCGGCGAATCGGAGGCCTCGACACGACCCGCGAAATCGATGCCCGGCACGAAGGGCAGCTCGCGCACGATCTTGCCACGGCCGGTGATGGCCAGCGCATCCTTGTAATTGAGGCCGGAACGCTCGATGGCCACCGTGACAGGCAGGTCGGGTAGCTGATCATCGGAGAGTTCGACGACTCGGGCGCGTGGGGTCTCGTCGTGCAGCATCAGTGCGCGGGACATGGCAGTCTCCTCGTGATTGGCGTTGGTGTTGGCGCTCTTCCTGCGTGAAGGTGTCAGGGCGTCTGGCGTGAGACGCTCGGTCTCACAGTGCCTGCAAGCGACGCCGCGGGGAAGTCCCGAGACCTCGACATTGGGATGAGACTGACGCAACCGGGGCCGCTGATCAGATGAAGCTGCGCACGGTGGCCAGGCCGACCAGGGTCATCAGCACGGTATAGGGCAGCGCCATCCATACCATGCGCCCGTAGGACAGCCGGACCAGCGGGGCGATGGCCGAGGTCAGCAGGAACAGGAACGCCGCCTGACCATTGGGGGTCGCCACGCTTGGCAGGTTGGTGCCGGTGTTGACCGCCACCGCCAGCGCATGGAAATGCTCACGACTGATGTTGCCCGCCAGGTACTCGTTCTTTACCTGAGTGATGTATACCGTCGCCACGAAGACATTGTCCGAGATGGCGGACAGCAGTCCGTTGGCGAGGAACAGCGCCCCCGCCTGGTCCTCCATCGGCAGACTGAGCACCCATTGGATGAAGGGCTGGAACAGATGCTGCTCGTGGATGACGGCGACGATGGTGAAGAACACCACCAGCAGTGACGTGAAGGGCAGCGCTTCCTGGAAGGCGCGTCCGATCTGATGCTCATCGGTGATGCCGTTGCCGGCGGTTAACAGGATGATCACCGCCAGCCCGATCAGCCCGACCTCGGCCAGATGCAGCGCCAGTGACAGGACCAGCAGGATGGCCACCACCCCCTGCACGATCAACGCTGCGCGCTCGCGCGGGGTGCGGCGCGCATCCTGATGGCGATCATAGTCCTCGAGAATCCGGCGGACGCTGGCAGGCAGGCGTTGGCCATAGCCGAACCAGCGGCCGCGTTCCAGCAGCACGCATAGCGCAAGTCCGGCGAAGAAGGTGGGAAGGGTGACGGGGGCCATCTGCAGGAAGAAGGACAGGAAATCCCACTCGGCGGCCTTGGCGATCACCAGATTCTGCGGCTCGCCGATCATGGTGCTGACGCCCCCCAGCGCGGTACCGACGGCACCATGCATCAACAGCGAGCGCAGGAAGCCGCGGAAGTCCTCGAGATCTTCGCTGTGGATCGCCTCGACACTGATGTCGTTGGCGTGATCATGCTGGGTATCGAAATTCTTGCCTGATGCCACCTTGTGATACACGGAGTAGAAGCCCACCGCGATACCGATGATCACCGCGGTCACGGTCAAGGCATCCAGGAAGGCGGACAGCAGGGCGCTGGCCAGACAGAACATCAGCGACAGCCAGGTCTTGGAGCGGACGCCGAGAATGATCTTGGTGAAGGTATAGAGCAGCAACGGCTTCATGAAGTAGATGCCTGCCACCATGAACATCAACAGCAGGATCACCGGCAGATTGCGCTCCATCTCCTGCATGATGGCATCCGGGGAGGCCATGCCGATGGCGACGGCCTCGATCGCCAGCAGGCCGCCGGGTTGCAGCGGGTAGCACTTGAGCGCCATGGCCAGCGTGAAGATGAATTCGCCCAGCAACAGCCAGCCGACGATCACCCCCCCCTGAGGGCCGCTGAACCACAGCAGCAGCGGATTGGTGATCAGGAACAGGCACATCAACTGCTTGTACCAGCGCGGCGATTGGCCGAGGAAGTTGCGCGCCAGTCCGTGACCGAGTGTCTGGCGTGTGTCGTGAGATGAGGAAGGCATGGGCAGTTCCCGGGCGTTGACTTGTTGTTGTTGGATGACAGTATCGGCAATGCCGCAACATCGCGGGCTTTGCTATCATCGCCGCCGTCATCGAGCGCCTGGCGGTATTAGAGCATGCTCGGTGATGAGGTCTCGGGTAGCCTTTGGTCGTGAAAATCGCGCAGCTAGCGCTGCGAGGTCGCCAGCCGGTGTGCTGGCAGCTCTCCCCGAGACGTGTTTCTGGTAAACGTCATCGTCCGATTGAAAGATCGGCCTTTGCAGCCACCGTGCTGCGTCTGCACGAGACCCGAAGATGAAATCACGGCATACCGGCCTGACCCACCTCAAGCACTCCGCGCGTTACTCTCTCAAGGGGCTCAAGGCGGCCTGGCGCAATGAAGAAGCCTTCCGGCAGGAGTTGATCCTGTGCGCGCTACTCTTGCCGTTCGCCTGGTGGATCGGAGAATCGCACATCGAGTGGCTGCTGCTGGTCGGCTCCATCCTGATCGTGTTGATGGTCGAGCTGCTCAATTCCGCGGTGGAGTGCGCGATCGATCGCATCGGCCCGGAGTTTCATGAACTGTCCGGACGCGCCAAGGACATGGGCTCGGCAGCGGTGATGCTCGGTCTGATCTTCGCGGGCCTGACCTGGGGCACGCTGCTCTACGACAAGCTGTTCGGATAGGGCATATCGCCTGTGGGGCATGGCCGTGTCATGTCCCCTCTGCCTCCGTTATGCTGAAGGTCGGATCGAAGGAGACGACCATGCCCGACAACGCCCCCGCCTCATCACCTCACTCTTCCTGTCCGTCAGCGGATCTCCCGCTGCCGGCAGACTTCCTGCCGCTGGAGTCGCTGCTCGGCCAGCAATTCGAGCACAGTCGCCAGACACTGGAGGAGGCTGCCGGCGCCGCACGGGAGCGTCTGAACGAGAGCCTGATGCAGGCCCGGAGTCTCAGCGAGATGCGCGGCGATGCCAGCTCGCCCGTGGCGACGTTTCTGGCGCTGGGGGCGCAGCAACGTCTCGAGCTCGCCCGTCTGGTCACGCTGTCGGACTTCGCTCTCGATACCCTGTGCCGTCGCCCTGAGCTTCTGGCCGAACTGATCGAGAGCGGCGAGCTTGAACGCGCCTTGCCGCCACGGGAATTGAGCGCACGGCTGGCGGAGGGGCTGTCGGCCGCCGAGGATGAAAAGGCGATGCAGCAGGTGCTGCGGCGTTTCCGCCAGCTGCGCATGCTGGGCATCATCTGGCGTGATCTCAATGGCACGGGCATGTGGGACACGGCGGGCGCGGTCTCGCGTCTGGCCGAGGTCTCGCTTGAAGGTGCGCTGGGATGGCTGGAGGCCTTTCTTGAACCGCGCTATGGCCGCCCGGCAGCGGATCGCTTCGGAGAGCCGCAGCGGTTGGTGGTGCTCGGCATGGGCAAGCTGGGGGCCGGAGAGCTCAACCTGTCCTCCGATATCGACTTGATCTTCGCCTTCCCCGACAAGGGCGAGACGACGGGCGGGCGCAAGTCGCTGGATCACCAGGAATATTTCACGCGGCTGGGCCAGAAGTTGATCGCGGCGCTGGATGCGATGACCGCCGATGGCTTCGTGTTCCGCGTCGACATGCGCCTGCGGCCGCTGGGGGACGGCGGCCCACTGGTGGGCAGCTTCTCGATGCTGGCCAGCTACTACCAGGATCAGGGGCGTGAATGGGAGCGCTACGCGATGCTCAAGGCGCGTCCAGTGGCCGGCAGCATCACCGCGGGCGAGCGACTGATCGCACATCTACGGCCCTTCGTCTACCGCAAGTATCTGGACTTCGGCGCCATCGAATCCCTGCGCGAGATGAAGGGGATGATCAATCGCGAGGTCAAGCGCCGCGGGCTCTCTGACAACATCAAGCTGGGGTCCGGTGGCATTCGCGAAGTGGAATTCGTCGCCCAGGCCTTCCAGTTGATCCGCGGTGGGCGCGAGTCGGAACTGCAGGTCACCTCACTCAAGACAGCCTTCGCGCGACTGCCCGAGCTTGGCTTGCTGCCACAGGCGGTCGTGGATGAGCTGGTGCCGGATTACGTCTTCCTGCGTGATCTTGAGCATGCCCTGCAGGCGCAGGCCGACCGCCAGACCCAGACATTGCCGCTGGACCCGCTGGGGCGCGAGCGTCTCGCGCTGGCGATGCAGCTGCCGGACTGGGAGGCGCTCACCGAGCGACTCGAAGAGGTGCGCGCTCGCATCCGGCTGCACTTCGACAACGTGATCGCCGCGCCGGAAGACGAGGAAACCGAACCGCCCGAAGGGCAGCAGGCACTCGATGAGTGGCGTGCCCTGTGGCGCGATGAGCTGACGGTGGAAGAGGGTCGGGAGCTGCTCGCCGAAAGCGGATTCGAGGCACCCGACGAGAGTCTGCGGCGCCTGAACAGCCTGCGTCGCTCACGGGCAGTGCAGGGGATGCAGCGCATCGGTTTTGATCGTCTGGATGCCTTGATGCCCTCATTGCTGCAGGCGCTGGGCTCGGCGGCGGGCGACCCGGAAAAGCCCGGCGAGCATGATGCCAGTCGCGTGCTGGAGCGTGTGCTGCCGCTGATCGAGGCCGTGTTGCGTCGCACGGCCTACCTGGCGCTGCTGCGCGAGAATCCTGATGCACTGACGCAGTTGATGCGCCTGTGTGCGGCGAGCCCCTGGATTGCCGAGCAGCTGGCGCGCTATCCGGTGCTGCTGGACGAGCTGCTGCACCCGCACAATCTCTACTCGCCCGCCGACAAGGTGCGTCTGGCCGATGAGCTGCGCATCGCGCTGTCACGCATCCCCGAAGATGATGAAGAGGCGTTGCTCGAGGCGCTGCGCGTCTTCCGGCACGCCCAGGTGCTGCACGTCGCGGCCTCCGACATCGCGGGGGCGCGCCCGCTGATGAAGGTGAGCGATTATCTGACCTTCATCGCCGAGGTGATCCTCGAGCAGGTGTTGGCGATGGCCTGGAAGACCCTGACCCGCAAGCACGGCTTTCCGCTGGGGCGGGATGGCCAGCCGATCACCGGGGACAGTCTGAGCGGCTGCTTCGTGATCGTCGGCTACGGCAAGCTGGGGGGCATCGAGCTGGGCTATGGCTCGGATCTGGATCTGGTCTTCCTGCACGATGCCGCCAGCAAGGGCCAGACGGATGGCCCGCGCCCCCTCGACAACCCGCTGTTCTTCACCCGGCTGGGTCAGCGCATCATTCATCTGCTGACCGCGGTGACTCCGGCCGGCGCCCTCTACGAAGTCGACATGCGCCTGCGGCCTTCCGGCAACTCCGGACTGCTGGTCTCGAGCCTGGCTTCCTTCCGTGATTACCAGCTTTCCCAGGCCTGGACCTGGGAGCATCAGGCGTTGGTGCGGGCACGTGCCGTGGCGGGGGATCCGGCGCTGGCGCTGGCGTTTGAGCAGACACGTCGGGAGGTGCTGGGGCAGGCCCGAGAGGCCGATGCCCTGGGCAAGGACGTCGTCGCCATGCGCCACAAGATGCGGGATCACCTGGGGAGTTCCGCCAAGGACCGGGATGCAGGCCAGTTCCACCTCAAGCAGGATGCGGGAGGCATCGTCGATATCGAGTTTCTGGCCCAGTACTGCGTGTTGTCGATGAGCCATCAGGAGCCTGAGCTTCTGAGATGGAGTGACAACATGCGACTGCTCGAGACGCTGGAGGCCTGTGGGCGCCTGCCGGGTGAACAGGCCAGTGAGCTGCGCGAGGCCTATCTGGCTTATCGCAATACCAGCCACCGCCTCGCGCTGGAAAAGCGTGGCAGCCTCATCAATCTCGAACAGGTGCCGCTCATCGCCATGCACCGCGAGCGTGTCATCGCCATCTGGCAATCCTTGCTGGGGGAGTGATCTTGACTCAGACATTTCGTGTCCGGCTCAGGCATTCCCTGTCCCGGTGATTCGCGCGGCGTGATTAAACGCCATATCAATGCTCGCAATCCCCTGTCGCCATCCCCAAGAAAGGGTGCACCAGACAACGTTGACAGGGGAGGTCAGCATGATGGAGTGGATCGCGAATCACTCGAAAACCATCTCGGCGATTGCCAGTATCGGCTCGTTCTTCATCTGGCTGGTCTACGCACAGCTGCTGTATCACAACTTCCGTCGCCAGCGGCGCCCGCGCGTGCTGATCAATCGCGGCAAGTCCAAGGGGATCGACAGCCTGTGCATCGTCAGCAACATGAGTGCCGAATCGATCTTCATCGAGCACATCATCGCCCGGCTAGATACCAGTCATGGCAGCCTGCTGATGGATGTCACCGAGTTCGAACGCAGCTATCAGGAAGGTGACGAGCAAAGTGACAATCAGCAGGACGGCGACAGCGAACAGTCCGCGAAGGAGGCTTCCAGCAGCAGTGAATGGCGTATCTCCGATACCACGCGCCAGGGGCCGCTGGGCTCGGGCGACTTCCTGCATATCGGGACGTTCTCTGAAGTCATCGAGCGCATGGCGCGCCGCAATGGCATCTCGCTCGACGGTCACTGGCCCAGCAATGAGCAGCTGAAATTCCAGCGCCTGACGCTGAGCATCATCGGCATCTATGGCAGTGAAGACCACCCGATCGGCGTCGAGCGTGCCTTCCGTCTGCACGATGCCAATGGAGAATGTGCGCTGGTACCGGAGCGCTGGGATTCCAATCGCCTGTCATCACGCCGTCAGCGTCACAAGTTGCGCAAGCTTCTGAATCGCATCAGTGGGGAAGACATCAGCGAGCAGTCTACCTTCCAGCCTCCGAGTGACGACGAGTCGCGCGACAAGACGTCATGAGCGCGGGCACATGAGGCTAACGCATGAATCACCGAGCGCATGAAGCTTCGGTCGCATGAACTACCGGGCGCATGAATCATCACAAGCACGACAGCGGTGTCTTCACACTGTCAGGGCGTCGAGGATGGGGTAGGCTTTCCTGAGCCCCATTTACGGAGATCCTCGGATGCAGGAACGCGTCACGCCCTTTCAGCTGTTCATCCTGGTGCTGTCACTGTATGTCATCGGTGCGATGGTCGTGGATCTGATCTTCGAACTGTCGCCCCCGGTCCAGCGACTGCTGCAGTACATGGACTACGTGGTCTGCCTGTTCTTCTTCGTCGATTTCTGCAAGCGGTTCGCCAGTGCGAAGAGCAAGCGTGAGTACATGAAGTGGGGCTGGATCGACCTGCTGGCCTGTATTCCGGCAGGCCTCTTCCAGGGGGCGAGGCTGTTTCGCGTGGTGCAGATACTGCGGGTGCTGCGCGCCATCAAGTCGATGGAGATGATCTGGAAGCTGCTGTTCCGCAATCGCGCCGAGGGGGTGTTCGCCTCTGCGGCCACTGCCACGGTGCTGCTGGTGGTCTTCGGCGCACTCACCATGCTGATGGTGGAGACTCCCAACCCCGACAGCCCCATCAACACTGCCGAGGAGGCGCTGTGGTGGGCCGTCGTGACGGTGACCACCGTCGGCTATGGGGACTATTATCCCATCACTACTCTGGGGCGGGTCGTGGCCGTGCTGTTGATGGTGGGAGGCGTGGGGTTGTTCGGGAGCTTCGCGGCCTACATCAGTTCGATCTTCATCGAGGATGACAGTGAGCAGGAGGCGCGCGCGGCGCGTGCCCAGCGCGACATGACCCGCGCGCTCTACCACCAGATCAGCGAGCTGACGACCGAGGTGCGTGAATTGCGCACCCGGCTTGATGAAGTGGCGGTGATGCAGGGGGAGTCGCTGGCGGAGCGCGAACAGCGCCGTGAGGCGCTCCAGCGTGAGGTCAATGACGAGATGGCCCGGCGTCTGGACGAGGCCGGCACCACTGCGCCGCAACGCAAGACGGACCCCGGGCCTGACGGAAAGCGTTGAGCCGTGATCGGGCCAGAAAAAAGCCCCTGACACCCAAAGGTGTCAGGGGCTTTTGCATGCCTCGAGGCGTGCCCGGCTCAGTCGAAGTTGCGCGAGTAGAAGATCTCGAGCATTTCGCGACGCAGGCGGCTTTCGATGTTGGTGGCTTCCTCGAAGGTCAGCTCGCGACGCGAGGTGCCGAAGAGGTAGTTGTCCAGCTCGAAGTCCTTGAGCAGCATCTTGGTGTGGAACATGTTTTCCTGATACACGTTCACATCGACCATCTGGTAGGCACACTTGGTGTCTTCCGCCAGGTAATCCTGGATCGAGGTGATGTCGTGATCGATGAACAGCTTCTTGCCATCCACGTCGCGGGTGAAGCCGCGCACGCGGTAATCCATGGTCACGATGTCGGAGTCGAAACTGTGGATCAGGTAGTTCAGTGCCTTCAGCGGGCTGATCATGCCACAGGTCGAGACATCGATATCCAGACGGAAGGTACTGATGCCGTTGTCCGGGTGGGACTCAGGGTAGGTGTGCACCGTGACGTGTGACTTGTCCAGATGGCCGACGACCGTCTCGGGCAGCGGGCCAGGACCCGGCTCCGTCTGGGCGGGGTCCGTCTCTTCCAGCTCATGCTCGGCGATCAGGATGGTCACGCTGGCACCATGCGGCTCGTAGTCCTGACGCGCGATGTTCAGCACGTGGGCACCGATGATGTTGGTGACATCCTTGAGTATCTGGGTCAGACGCTCGGCGTTGTAGAGTTCATCGATATAATCGATATACGCCGTACGCTGTTCTTCGGTCTGCGCGTAGCAGATGTCGTAGATATTGAAGCTCAACGAACTGGTGAGGTTGTTGAACCCGTGAAGGCGGAGTTGATCGCTCACGTCCAGGCCTCCTTGAGATGGGAGGGTGGTATGACATCCGATGCCTCTATCACGCCCGTGTGGCGTCGCCATCCAGGGGTGAACATCGGGCCGAAGAAGGTGTCCTGCGGCGCTCGTTTCGTGGCCGATGGCCGAGGAGCGACCGGGAAGACAACCGGTTTGAGGGGCGTATTATGCACAGGCAGGGCTGACACGCCAGCGTCAATTCCCGTCGAGCGTCGCTCGCTGGCGTGAGCCCCCCTCTGCCACCCGCCGTCAGATCGCTCATGGCGGCGGGTAGCAGAGGGGGAGTGCCGGGAGATGATCAGGCGGCGCTGTCGATGACTTCGTAGGAGTGCGTGATCTCGACGCCACCGGCGCTGAGCATCAATGACGCGCTGCAGTACTTTTCGGCGGACAGCTCCACGGCGCGTTTTACCTGTGCTTCCTTGAGGTTGTAGCCCGTGACCACGAAGTTGACGTGAATGCTGGTGAAGACGCTGGGCACGCCATCGGCGCGCTCGGCCGTGAGGTCTGCGCGGCAGTCCGTGACCTGCTGGCGGGCCTTTTCGAGAATCTGGATGACGTCAAAGCTGGTGCAGCCGCCCAGCCCCATCAGCAGCATCTCCATCGGGCGCGGGCCGGTGTTGCGTCCGCCATTTTCCGGATTGCCATCCATGACGACGCTGTGGCCGCTGCCGGATTCCGCGAGGAACTGGCGACCATCGGTCCACTTGATGCTGGTGTTCATTGCCATGACGAATTCTCTCCCTTCGGTGAATCAATGAGTCAGTGAGGTGCACCGGTGCGCAGGCGGGACCGCACGAAGGCGCACAGAATAGCATTGCCGCGCCCGCGGCCGGAGGAACGTCCGGCGCTGAGCTTATGCCTGCGAGCTCATGCCTCCGGATGTGCCGGGCGATCGCTGAGCAGCCTGTCCAGCTCGTCCAGTCTTGCCGGCGTTCCGACGTCGATCCATTCGCCACGGTGATGCAGTCCGCGTGCCTCCCCGCGCTGCATGGCATCGCGCAGCAGCGGTGCCAGCTTGAACACGCCATCACCCTCTCGCAGAGCCGGCGTCTCGTGCAGGGCGCGCCGGATCAGGCGTGGGGACAGCCATGACACGCCGGAGAAGGTCAGGCGGTCTGCGTTGTCCATGCGCTCGTCCGTTCCATTCACGGGGCCGTCGCGGACTTCGCCATCCTGCATCAGCAGGAAGTCGCCGCTCGGATGGTGTGGCGGGTTGTCCACCAGTACCAGGCCCGCCAACGGCCTTGGCGGCAGGCACTGAGTCTGGCTGACCAGTGCCTGGGCCATCAGCGCCCCGAGATCCACATCGCACCAGACATCGCCATTGATCAGCAGGAAGGGTGTCTCGTCGGCGTCATCGGCCGTCAGAGCGCCGGGCAGTGTCAGCGCGCGTGCGATGCCGCCACCGGTCTCCAGTGGCGTCGTCTCATGGGAGAACGTCAGCGTCAGTTCGCGCCTGCGGCCCTGCCAGCGCGCCTGCAGCAAGCCGCAGGGAGAGCGAGCAGCGACGAAATGCTCCAGGATCTTCTGCGCAAGATGGCCGACGTTGATGACGATGTCATCCACGCCTGCGGCTTCCAGCCTGAGCAGATGATGCTCCAGCAGCGGGCGCCCTGCGACGTTCAGCAGCGGCTTGGGCGTGTGGTCAGTCAATGGACGCATGCGAGTCCCGAAGCCCGCGGCCAGAATCATCGCGCGCATCAGCCTTTCTCCTGCGTGACATCTGTCTGACGTGCCTCGGCGTTGCGCATCAGGCGTGCCGCGCGATCGGCCAGTGCAGCCAGCTCATCGTAGTCGTCAAGGTTGATCTCCGGCGTCTCGCCATTGGCCAGTCGCAGGCCTCGTGCCTCGCACTCGGAGGCCAGACGCAGTGACAGCGCCGGGGTCAGCACCTCATCCAGCCAGTGGGTGAAGGAGATCAGTTCAGGGCAGAAGGCCAGACCTTCACGCAGATGGCCGAGGAAGCGTGGCATCAGCGTCAGATAGCGTGGCTTGGCGTCGCGCAGGGTCAGGCGCGCGAAGATGCCGAGAATCTTGAGATTGCGCTGCACGCCCATGCGCTCGACGCTCTGACGATACTCGAGCGGGCTGGGGGCCGGCAGGCCAGCGGCGGCATAGCGTGGCAGGGCGGCAAGGCGGGCCTGTTCGATCCAGCGCGCCATGGCGGGCTCCGGCCAGCGCCAGTGGCGGTCACGCAGCAGCGAGATCAGGTCGTAGTTCTCGGGACCGATGACGGCATCCTGGAAGTCGATGATCCACAGCGTCTCGCGCGACTGGCCGGCATCGGCATGCAGGAACAGGTTCTGGGCATGGAAGTCGCGGTGCACGGTGACGAGAGGTTGCGCGCGCGCGGCCGTCAGCAGCTGTCCGCAGAGCGTTTCCCAGGCGGCGTAGCGGCGGTCATGCGGCATGTCGAGCAGCTGCTCCAGACACCATTCGGGGAAGAGGTCCATCTCGGCCTTGAGACGCGCATCGTCATAGGCGGGCAGGTCGGCCAGCGGCAGTTCATGCAGCTGCTCGAGCAGGCCGATGGCCTCGCCATAGTAGTGGTCAGCGTGTTCGGTGCTGGTCAGGGCCGTCATCAGTGGCGTATCACCGAGATCCTCAAGCTCCAGAAAGCCTCGGGCGTCATCGAAGGCGAAGACCACGGGCAGGGGCAGGCCGGCCTCTCGCCACTGGCGGGCGATGGCGACGAAGCCATGGCTGTCCTCCTTTTCCGGCGGTGCATCCATCAGGATGCGGGGCGACATGCCGGGGGCGCTCTCATCGAGATGCAGGCGGAAGTAGCGACGAAAGCTGGCGTCGTCGGCCACCGCGCTCATGCGGACGGTGTCGGGGGTGAGGTCGTGGCGTGCGGCAGCCCAGGCGTGGAGGGCCTGACGGCGGGCGTCGGATGTCATGGGGCGGGGCTCCTGTCGGCGGATACGGGGGCCGGCTGTCAGTTGACGCCTGTGCCGCGGCCCCGCATGCTGGGGTGTGGTGACCACAGGACAGGCGGAACCGGCAAGCAGGAAGGCCGGTTGCTGGGCCTGTATAATACCGATTCCCCCAGCCAAGGACACAGAGCAGCCATGGCCCAGCGCAGCCATTCAATACACACGGGCAAGCCGGTGTCCGCCCTCGGGCGGCCGCATCGTCGTCTTGCGTCTTCCACGACGGCGACGCGTCTCCCCGTCAGCCAGCCGGCGACATGGCGGCTCAAGCCGCTGGTGCTGCGTCTCCTGTGGACGCTGGCCCCGCTGGCCGCCGGCGCGCCGCTGATGGCGCAAGCCGCCCCGCCGGAGCCGCTGTCGGCAAGCCAGCTCGACTGGCAGCCTTATGATGAGGTGCCGAAGGGGCAGTTGTGCAGCGGTCGCTACGTGACACCGGCCTACCGGATCGATGCGGGCGACACGCCCGAGCAGGTCGCGACCTCCGCCGACAAGGCCAATTATGGCAATGACGGCGTCGCGACCCTGATGGGCGAGGTAGTGCTCAGACGGGGTGATTCCCAGCTGGAATCGCCTGAGGTCAGCGTCAACGAGGCGCGAGACACCGCGACGGCCAAGGGCCCGGTGACCTACCGTCAGCCCGGCGTGCTGCTGCGCGGAGATGATGCCCGCGTCTCGCTCAACAGCGACGCGGCCAGCGTCGACAATGGTCACTACGTCTTCCACAAGCAGCGTATCCGGGGGGATGCGGTGCAGTTGGCGCGTCTGGAAGATGGCCGTTATCGCCTGAAGGATGCCAGTTTCACCTCCTGTGAGCCGGGCAACAGCCTGTGGCGTCTGGTCGGCAGCGATATCACCATCGACCGGGAGTCCGGTTGGGGGGAGGCGACCCACGCGCGCATGGAAATGGGCGGCGTGCCGGTCTTCTATTGGCCCTATGTGCGTTTCCCGGTCGATGACCGCCGCCACACCGGGTTGCTGTGGCCGCAGCTCAGCTACACCAGCTCCAGCGGCTTCGATTATGCCCAGCCCATCTATCTGAACCTGGCCCCGAATTACGATGCCACCATCACGCCTCGCTACATTTCAGAGCGCGGTGAGATGCTGGAAGGTGAGTTCCGTTACCTGCTGCCGCGTGGCGACGAAGGCACGCTGGAAGGCGCCTGGTTGGCCGATGACGATGGCGGCAGTGATCCGGATGACGATGAAGAGGATCTCATCGGCGAGGATCGCTGGTACATCAATTACCAGCACTCTGGTCGCTATGACGCGCGCACGGCCTATCAGCTCAAGTATGGCGCGGCATCCGACGGCAATTACTTCGATGACTTCGGGCGCAACTTCGGCGAGACCGAGACGGACAGCCTCGAGCGTCTCGCGCGACTGAATTACCGTGGCGACGTCTGGGATCTCGAGTTCAAGGCGCAGGGGTATCAGCGGATGGACTTTCCGCTGGATGACGAGGACAAGCCGTTCTATCGCCTGCCGAGCCTGACTGCCAACGCGCGCTGGAGCCAGACCAGCGGCTTCTATGAAGAATGGAATTCCAACGCCACCTACTTCTGGCGTGATGTGGACGAGACCGACACGGACATCGACGACGATGAAGCCGCCAACGGCACCCGTCTGCGTCTGGCGCCGGCCGTGGGCTGGCGCAGTGATCAGAGCTGGAGCTTCATCGAGCCGCGTGCCCAGCTGATCAGTCTGAGCTACGACCTGGACTACGGGGATCGCGAGACCGATCGTGACAGCAGTACCTCGGCGACCATTCCGGTGCTGTCACTGGACAGCGGCTTGATCTTCGACCGTGATACCGAGTGGTTCGGCGAAGGTTACAAGCAGACGCTGGAGCCGCGTCTGTACTACGCCTATGTCCCTGAGGTCGATCAGTCCGACTTCCCGGACTTCGACACCTCCGAGGATGCCTTCAGCTGGAATCAGCTGTGGTCTCCCTACCGCTTCAGCGGTGGCGACCGAGTGGGCGACACCAACAAGATTTCCTACGGCGTCTCCTCGCGCTTCATCAGTGACGAGAGCGGTCGTGAACGCCTCAAGCTGGGCGTTGGCCAGTCCAGCTACCTGTCGGACCGCAACATCGACATGGATGGGGACCCGGACAAGACGTCGCGCTCCGACTTCGACAGCTACTCCGATTACTATCGGGCGACGCGTGACCGCTCGCCGGTGGTCTTCCAGGCCGATGTGGTCCTCAACGACCAGTGGACCGCGACCCAGGCCGTGTTCCAGGACTTCGATCGCGGTGTCACCGAAAGTGCCCAGACATCACTGCGTTATCGCGCCAAACAGGGCACGGTACTGAACTTTGGCTTCAATCGTGAGATCGAAGGGTTCGTGCCTTACGATGATGAGGACGATGAAGACGTGCTGGGCTATACCCGCAACGAGTGGGATTTCTCGTTCGCGACGCCGGTCAGCGCAAGCTGGTCGCTGCTGGGCCGCTATCAGTACGACAGCACCAATTCCCGCTCGCTGGAGAAGGTGCTGGGTGTCCAGTACAACGACTGCTGCTATGGCGTCCAGGTCACCTGGCGGGAATGGCAGGATGACAACGACACCGCCAATACCATCTCGGATGATGAAGAGAAGAACGGTATCTTCCTGACCTTCGAGTTCAAGGGACTGGGTGGCGTCGGCCAGAGCGCGGACAGCTATCTGGAGCAGGCGGTGCCGGGCTATCGCAACGCCGGTTTCTGACCCCCGGGATGCGTCACGCACGCTGACGACAGGGCGCCGCTGCAAGGCGGCGCCATCAACATTTTTACGTCGAGAGAACACCCGATGCGCAAGACCCTGATTGCCCCGCTGGGGCTGGCATTCGCGCTGGCAAGCCTGCCGGTGAGTGCCGCCGAGTTGCTCGACCGTGTGGTTGCCGTGGTCAACAAGGACGCCATCATGCAAAGCGACATGGAGCGGCGTGTCTCCCAGGCCAGCCAACAGCTGCAGAGTCGCGGTATCAACCTGCCGCCGCGCAATGTGCTGGAGCGCCAGGTGCTCGACCGCATGGTCAATGAGCAGATTCAGCTGCAGATGGCGGAGCAGGCCAATCTGAGCATCGATGACACCCAGCTCAATGCCACCCTGCGGGGAATCGCCAAGGACAATGGTCTGAGCCTGGAGGCCTTTGCCGACAAGCTCGAGCAGGATGGCATGTCGCTGGCCGATGTGCGTGATCAGGTGCGTCGTGAACTGCTGGTGCAACAGATCCAGCAGCGTCGCGTGGCCAGCAAGGTGCGCATCTCCGATCGCGAGATCGACCGGTATCTCAACCAGCAGGACGTCGGCAGTGATATCCAGTATCACCTGGCGCACCTGCTGGTCGCCCTGCCGCAGGAGCCGACACCGGCTCAGGTCAAGGCGGCGCGCGAGCGTGCCGATGGTCTGCGTCAGCAGATCGCCGATGGGACGGACTTCGCCCAGGTGGCAGCGGCGGAATCCGCTGGCAGCCAGGCGCTGAGTGGCGGGGATCTCGGCTGGCGCGCCGGCGGTGAGCTGCCGAGCGTATTCGCCGATGTGGTGCCGGACATGCAGGCAGGTGAGGTGTCCCAGCCGTTGCGCAGTGCCAGCGGCTATCACCTGGTCAAGCTGATCGAGAAGCGTGGCGCAGGCAAGTCATTGATTTCCCAGACTCAGGC
This sequence comes from Cobetia sp. 5-11-6-3, assembly GCF_013374055.1. Classification (NCBI taxonomy): domain Bacteria; kingdom Pseudomonadati; phylum Pseudomonadota; class Gammaproteobacteria; order Oceanospirillales; family Halomonadaceae; genus Cobetia; species Cobetia sp. 5-11-6-3. The sequence continues at coordinate 194,413 of NZ_BLWJ01000006.1, forward strand.
GCGTCACATCCTGATCCAGCCCAACCCGAACATGAGTGATCAGCAGGCGCTTGAGCGTGCCGAGTCCATCCGCCGTCGCGTGCTGGGAGGCGAGGACTTCGCCGCGCTGGCCCAAGAGTTCAGCGACGACAAGGGCAGCTCTCTCAAGGGTGGCGAGCTGGGGTGGGTCAGCCCGGGGCAGACGGTGTCGTCCTTCGAGACTGCCATGAACGCCCTGAAGGTGGGTGAGGTCAGCCAGCCCATCAAGACGCGCTTCGGTTATCACATCATCGAGGTCGAGAATCGTCGTCAGCAGGATGTCACCAATTCCAGCCAGCGTGACAAGGTCCGCAAGACCCTGTTCCAGCGCAAGCTCAATGACGAACTGGAAGCCTGGCAGCAGCAGATCCGCGCCGAGGCCTATGTCGACAACCGCCTTGATGAGCAGTGAGCGCGCCATGTCGTCCGAGGTGATCGCGCTGACCGCCGGGGAGCCGGCGGGCATCGGTCCCGAGCTGCTGGTGATGCTGGCGGCTCAGGCCGAGGACTTCCCGGCGCAGCTGGTCGCGGTCGCCGATCCCGACCTGCTGGCCAGTCGTGCCCGCCTGCTGGGGCTTTCGCTTGAATTGCATGAGCTGAGCCCCGGCGACCCCCTGCCACCGGCCCGCAATGGTCATCTGGCCGTATGGTCGGTGCCGCTGGCGGTGCCCAGTGAGCCGGGGGTGATCGATGCGCGCAACGGTGATCATGTCCTGCAGATGCTCGACGTGGCCATCGCCGCCTGTCAGGCCGGACACGCCAGTGCCATGGTGACGGCGCCGCTGTCCAAGGCTGCCGTGATCGAGGCCGGCCACGCCGGTTTCACGGGGCATACCGAGTATCTGCGCGACGTCTGCGGTGTCGAGGCAGTGGTCATGATGCTGGCGTGCCCGGGACTGCGTGTCGCGCTGGCCACCACCCATCTGCCGCTGCGTGAGGTGGCCGACGCCATCACGCCGCAGGGGCTGACACGAGTGCTCACTATCCTGGCGGAAGATCTCAAACGCTACTTCGGGCGTGAGACGCCGCGCATCGCGGTGTGCGGACTCAACCCCCATGCCGGCGAAGGTGGGCATCTCGGCGTCGAGGAGATCGAGGTGATCTCACCGACGCTCGAGGCACTGCGCGCCACGGGCATGCAGCTGGCGGGGCCGCTGCCGGCGGATACCCTGTTCACGCCACGTCATCTCGATGGCGTGGATGCCGTGCTGGCGATGTATCACGATCAGGGGCTGCCGGTGCTCAAGTACGCCGGATTCGGTCAGGCGGCCAACATCACGCTGGGCCTGCCCATCGTGCGTACCTCGGTCGATCACGGTACCGCGCTGGATCTCGCGGGCACGGGTCGGGCCGATGTCGGAAGTCTCGTGCAGGCCGTGCAGGTGGCCATCGAGATGGCAGCCGCCGCGCGAGCCTGAGATAATCCCCCATCATCTGGCGTGACCGTCCATGCGGCACGCCGAGCGCGCACCTCAAGCAGGCGTCGCCGCTACCCCAGTCATTCGACCATCCAGGATGGTCTCGCCGTCCTTTCCATGTCCCTCGATGCCTCTGCATCGATTCCACAGGTGAAGGATGGCGTCTTGTTGTCGGGAGTCCACAGGGCTCCCCGGAGGAAAGTCAGTCCCATGTCCCAACATTTCCCGGCGCATCGTGCGCGCAAGCGTTTCGGCCAGAACTTCCTGCAGGATCTTGGCGTCATCTCACGTATCGTCAGGGCCATTCGTCCGGCAGAGGGGGAGCGGCTGGTCGAGATCGGTCCGGGGCAGGGGGCGCTGACCGGTCCGTTGCTGGAAGCGGCGGGCAAGCTGGAGGTCATCGAGCTGGACCGTGACCTGATCCCCGGGCTGCGCGTGCAGTTCTTCAACTATCCCGATTTCGTCATCCACGAGGGCGATGCTCTGCGCTTCGATTTTCCGGCGCTGGTAGGCGATGGCCCGGCACTGCGCGTGGTCGGCAACCTGCCGTACAACATCTCCACGCCACTGATCTTCCACCTGCTGGAAGCGCGTGGCGCGATTGCCGACATGCACTTCATGCTGCAGAAGGAAGTGGTCGAGCGTCTGGCGGCTGAGCCGGGTGGCACGGACTGGGGCCGTCTGTCGGTGATGACCCAGTATTACTGTGCGGTCGAGAACCTCTTCCTGGTGCCGCCCAGTGCCTTCTTCCCGGCGCCAAAGGTGGACTCGGCCATCGTGCGTCTGGTGCCGCATGCCGAGCTGCCGCATCCGGCGACTGACGAGAAGCTGCTGGCCATCATCGTGCGGGAAGCCTTCTCTCAGCGTCGCAAGACCCTGCGCAACAACTTCAAGGGGCGTATCGATGCCGAACAGCTGACGGCGCTGGGCATTGATCCCTCGCGTCGCCCGCAGACGCTGACGGTCGCGGAGCTGGTGATGATCACCAACCATCTGAGCGCCCAGGGCATGACCGCCAGTCAGGCGGACAGCGCGCCCCGCAAGCGCCCCCGCAGCAATGTCGGTCACGGTGAGGTCAAGACCTCGCAGGCCGCCACTGACAGCGATCACGACGCATGAGCGGCGTGGCGGACATTCATGTCGACGCCGTACCGGAGTACTGCGCCGACGAGAGTCGTCCGAGCGAGAACCGCTTCGTGTTCCGCTACACCATCACGGTGCACAATGGCAGCGACGAGACGATCCAGCTGCTGGCGCGTTACTGGAAGATCACCCAGGGAAGCGGCAACGAGCAGGAAGTCCGCGGCAAGGGGGTGGTCGGCAAGCAGCCGCTGATCGCCCCGGGGGAAAGCTTCCGCTATACCTCGCGGGCCGTCCTCGACATGCCGGTCGGCGTGATGCAGGGGGCCTATACCTTCTCCGATGCCACCCATGCGCGCACCTTCGAAGTCGCCATCGCGCCATTTCGTCTGGCCGGGCCGCATCAGGTGCATTGATGCCTGCCGAGTCTCGGGCCAGGTCGGGACATGGCCCATCGGTCTGTCGCCGTCCTGAACGAAATTATCAGCAAGTCATTCACGTAGCAGGCCGCCAAGCGGCCGGGGGAGCAGCATGACGCAGTGGGCGATTGGCGATCTGCAGGGATGTCACGTTGAGTTCGAACGCCTGTTGCAGCGTCTGGAGTTCACGCCCGGACGTGATGTGATGTGGTTGGCCGGAGATCTGGTCAATCGCGGGCCGGGCTCGCTTGAATGCCTGCGCCATGCCAAGGCTCTCGGGGACAGTGCGCGCATCGTGCTGGGCAACCATGATCTGCATCTGCTGGCGGTCGCGCATGGCTTCGGGCGCCTCAAGCGTTCCGATACGCTTCAGCCCATTCTGGACGCGCCGGATCGCGACGAGCTGCTTGACTGGCTGCGTCGCCAGCCGTTGATGGTGGAAGAGACCATCGATGCGCGGCGCACGGTGATGACGCATGCCGGCGTTCTGCCCGGCTGGACCTTGAATCAGGCGGCAGCGCTGGCCCGCGAGGCGGAAGCTGCACTGGCGGGGGACGCCTATCGCGAGTTTCTCGGCGAGATGTATGGCGACACGCCCGATCTCTGGCGGGAGGATCTCAGCGGCATCGCGCGGCTGCGTTGCATCGTGAATGTCTTCACCCGCATGCGTTTCGTGGACCGCGAGGGTCGCATGGACTTTGCGGCCAAGGAGGGGCTGGATTCCGCGCCCGAGGGCTATCGTCCCTGGTTCCAGTTTCCGCGTCCCGAGGGGGCCTGGGATGACTCTCCGCGCCTGCTGTTCGGCCATTGGGCGGCGCTGGAAGGCGAGACTCCAGCGGCGCGCCAGGATGTCGCGGCACTGGATACCGGCTGTGTATGGGGTGGCGGGCTGACAGCGCTCGATCTCGAGACGGGGCAGCGCGTGTTCGAACCGGCGGTGACATCGCGCGACTGACTCTGCAAGGCGCCTCCCCTGCGCGGCGCACGTCCATTTTCCTGTCCCTATCTTCAGCGGAGTTCCCATGAGTTTCGAACATCTTGATCTGGCGTCACTGGCGCAATGGCGCGACGGCGAACAACCCTTCGTGCTGCTGGACATCCGTGATCCGCTCAGCTTCACTCAGGGGCGCATTCCCGGCAGCCGGCATCTGGACAACGCCAGTGCGGGGGCGATCCTGGAAGAGACACCGCGTGACACACCGCTGGTAGTGGTGTGCTATCACGGCCACTCCAGTCAGCAGGCAGCGGCCTGGCTTGCCGGGCAGGGCTTCGAGAAGGTCTACTCTCTCGATGGCGGTTTCACCCAGTATCAGCTCACCCATGGCGACGATGTCGAAAGCGGTAGCTGATCCTACCTTTGCCTGATTGTCTCATCTCCCTTCTGCCAAGGAGTCCCCATGACTCGTAGTGCCCCTCATCGACTTGATGCGTCATCGGACCGCCTGCTGCAAGGGCTCGAGGTCTATCGGGTAGGGGGCGCCGTGCGCGATGCGCGCCTGGGCTGGCCATGGCATGAGTGCGATTTCGTGGTGGTGGGCGCGACGGTCGAGGACATGCAGGCGCGTGGTTTCCGCCCGGTGGGGCGCGACTTTCCGGTCTTCCTGCACCCTCAGACGCAGGAGGAATATGCGCTGGCACGCACCGAGCGCAAGTCCGGACATGGCTACGTTGGCTTCACCGTGCATGCCAGCCCCGACGTGACCCTGGAAGAGGATCTCGTGCGTCGTGATCTGACCATCAATGCCATGGCCGAGCCGCTGGACAGTCCGCCCGGCGAGGGCGAACTGGTGGACCCCTACGGCGGACTTGCGGATCTCGAGGCACGACTGTTGCGCCACGTCTCCGACGCCTTCAGTGAAGACCCGCTACGCGTGCTGCGCGTGGCACGCTTCCTGGCACGTTATCAGGGGCTGGGTTTCACGGTCGCCGAGGAGACTCGCGCGTTGATGCAGGGGATGGTCGAGAGCGGCGAAGTCTCGCATCTGGTCGCTGAGCGTGTCTGGAAGGAAACCGAGAAGGCGCTGGGGGAAGCCAGTCCTGAGGCCTACTTCCAGCTGCTGGATGAGCTGGGTGCCCTGAGCGTGCTGATGCCGGCACTGGCGAGGGAGGCCCGTGCGCTTGAGTCAGCGCTGGAGCGGCTGGATCGACTGCCGCGACAGCTGGTCGATGAGGCGGAGATGGTCTGCTGGCGCATGGCACGGCTGGTGGAGCACCTGTCGCGTGAGGAGATCGATACCCTGGCGCAGGAGCTGCGTCTGCCCAGTGCCGTGCGCGATGCGGCTCAGCAGGCGCGTCTGTGCCGAGAGCTGAATGATGCGTCGCATCGTGAGGGTGGCGTGCAGGCGGAAGATCTCAAGGTCTGGCTGGATGGCGTCGATGCGTGGCGTCGTGGTGAGCGCCAGTCGGTGCTGGTGGCCTTGCTGGCGGTGGAAGACAAGGGGCTGGCACGGCTGGGCAATGCCGCCTGGCAGGCCGCGACGGCGGTCTCGCCGCAATCCCTGGTCGCTCAGGGGCTCAAGGGTGCCGAGATCGGGCGGGCGATGGGCGAGCAGCGTCAGCAGGCGATTGCCGAGGCGTTGGATGAGTGGCGAGCCACGCCAGAGGTCCATGCGCCGCACTGTGGTTGTGGCCACGCTCACTGAGAGGACGATGCACGCAGAGGCAAGGGCCGGGCTGCGGAGTGAGGGTCTACAGGCGCGGTTCGCTGCCATCGCTCAGGCGGCGCAGATTGAGCGCGTGACGCACCACGATCAGACTGGCGAAGACGAGTATCACGCCGCTCATTTCCGGCGCCAGCCACAGGCTGAAGAGCGGGGCGGCAAGCCCTGAGACGAGTGAGGCAATGGCGGCGGTGCGCAGGCGCCACGCCAGTCCGATCCACAGGGCAGCACAGCTCAGGGCCACGCCCGGTGCCAGCATCAACAGCACGCCGAAGGCGGCAGCGACAGCCTTGCCGCCTCGATGTCCACGATGCCATAGCGGCAGGCTGTGGCCGATCAGCACCGCCAGCCCGATCAGTCCCAGTGCCCAGGCGGGCAGGGCGATCTCGCCACCCAGCCACAGGGCAGGCATGCCCTTGGTGGCATCGAAGGCCAGGACCAGCGCGGCAGGCATGGCACCGTGCAGTCGCAGTACATTCGAGAAGCCCGGATTGAAGGAGCCGGCCAGCCGCGGGTCGGTCAGGCCCAGGCGCTGGCAGATCCACACCGCTCCCAGAACCGACCCTCCCCCATAGGCCAGTGCCAGCAGCAGGCTCAGCTGCTGCCAGTGTGCCAGCGTGGCCACCCAGCCGATGATGTCGCTCAGCATGCCTCCCCCGCACATGACCCGCTGCGCGCCGTCAGCCATGTCGCTTGCGGACAGGCGCATCGCGCGGCTCGGTTTGGCCAAGCAGGGGCCGGGTGCAGTAGAATCTCGGGCATGATGGCGGGGCCTTTGGCGGCGTCGTTTTACTGGTTCATCCGACAAGCATAGAGGTAACGCCATGGATCGTGTGCTGATCGAGGCTCTGGCAGTTGAGACCGTGATAGGAGTCTATGACTGGGAGCGTACCATTCGCCAGCGTCTGGTGATCGATCTGGAGATGGCGACGGACATCCGTCCTGCCGCGACGGGGGATGATCTGACGCATACCCTTGATTATGCTGCCATCAGCGCTCGTATCCAGACCTACGCAGACGACAGCCAGTTCGAGCTGGTGGAGACCTTCGCGGAGCGTCTCGCCGCGCTGCTGCGGGAAGAATTCGGGATTCCCTGGCTCAGGATGACGGTGCGCAAGCCGGGGGCGGTCCCGGAGGCGCAAGCGGTGGGCGTGCGCATCGAGCGTGGCACGCTCGTGGATGTCAGCGCATGACTCTGGTGCTTGTCTCCATCGGCAGCAACATCGAGCGTGATCATCACGTGCGAGTCTGCCTGGATGCCCTGGAGGCGACCTTCGGGGAGCTCACGCTGTCTTCCGTCTACGAAAGCGAGCCGGTGGGGTTCGTCGACGGGCGCAATTTCTACAATCTGGTGGCGGGATTCCACAGTGACTGGAGCGTCGGTGAGCTGCAAGCCTGGTGCAAGCAGGTCGAGTTCGCTAACGGACGCCTCGAGGGCAGCCCCAAGTTCAGTCCGCGTACGCTGGATATCGACATCCTGACGGTCGGTGAGCTGACCGGCGAGATCGACGGTGTCCTGCTGCCGCGCGAGGAAGTGGATCGCAATGCCTTCGTGCTGCTGCCACTGGCGGAAGCCTTCGCCGAGCAGCGCCACCCGGTGCGTGGGGTCGACTATGCCAGCCTGTGGCAGTCATTCGTCGAGCATGGGCATGCCGAGTCGCAGCCCTTGTGGCCGGTGGAGTTCAGCTGGCGTTGCCGGAGGATCTCCCGCACCGGCGTCGCGCCGTGATGAGGCGGCACTCTGCGCGGTCTGATCACGTCGCTGAATGACGCTCGCGCCATGACCTGCGCCACATGAAGCACGAACGCCCTGCCGGGTAGCCCGGCAGGGCGTTGCTGTTTTCATCGGAACCGTTTTCATCGTAGCCGTTTCATCGCAGCTACGCCTTTTCACGCCCGCCGAGACGCGCCGGGAGCGGCAGTGATCAGTCGTGATGCCCCTGCGGCGCGGACAGGCTATCGAGAGGCCAGCGTGGTACGGCCTTCATCGGGCCAGTGTCCTGCTCACCGGCGTTCAGTCGTTGTGCACCCACGTAGGCGATCATGGCGCCATTGTCGGTACAGAAGCGACCGCGCGGATAGTAGGCGCGGGCGTTGCGCTTGGCCAGTTCATGGCTCAGGCGCTCGCGCAGGCGGGTATTGGCACTGACGCCGCCCGCCACGACCAGACGCTTGAGGCCGGTCTGATCCAGCGCGCGGCGGCACTTGATGACCAGGGTGTCGACCACGGCTTCCTCGAAGGCGCGCGCGATGTCGGCGCGATGCTGTTCGTCCGGCTCGCCACTGGCCGTTGCCTTCTTGAGGGTGACCATGGTGTGGGTCTTGAGGCCCGAGAAGCTGAAATCCAGTCCGGGGCGATCCGTCATCGGGCGCGGGAAGCGGTAGCGCTTCGGATCGCCCTGTTCGGCCAGCTTGGCAACCTGCGGCCCGCCGGGGTAGGGCAGTTCCAGCATCTTGGCGGCCTTGTCGAAGGCCTCGCCTGCGGCATCATCCACGGACTCGCCCAGCAGCTCGTACTCGCCCAGCCCGCGTACCGCCACCAGCTGTGTGTGGCCACCGGAGACCAGCAGCGCCACGAAGGGGAATTCCGGTGCGTCGTCTTCCAGCATTGGGGCCAGCAGATGGCCTTCCATGTGATGCACCCCGAGCACCGGAATCTGCCAGGCTCTGGCCAGGCCATGGGCCGTCGAGGCGCCGACCATCAAGGCGCCCACCAGCCCCGGGCCTGCGGTATAGGTGATGGCATCGATGTCAGCGGCTTTCAGATTCGCCTCGTCCATCACCTGCTGGATCAACGGCAGCAGCTTGCGGGTATGATCGCGAGAGGCCAGCTCCGGCACCACACCGCCGAATTCGGCGTGCATGGCGATCTGGCTGTAGAGGGCGTCTGCAAGCAGGCCCTGGTCCGTGTCGTAGATGGCGACGCCGGTCTCGTCGCAGGAAGTCTCGATGCCGAGCACACGCATGGCTGACTCTCAGGAAATATCAGAAGTAGAGGGCGGCACGGCCAGCGAGGCTGCCTGAGCGAGCCCGAGAGGCGAGGGTGCCGTGAATGCGTATTCTACTGGCTGTGAGCACGGGTGTCGCGCCAGCTGGCGTTATGCGAGAGACGATTTCCGGTTTCCGCGTTTGCAAAGGCGGGGACGGGTGTCTAGAATATGGCACTCTGCAAGACTGGGTCGTGCATCCGACCACCCCGCAAAAGCTCCCCGAATCATGATTCCAGCCAGCGACGGCTACCCTCACCGGTGGTGTCGCAGGCGACTGATTGATGCTGGATCGACCTGCAGGTGGCGGTTTACCGTCGCTGGCTGGTGGCTCCTGAGGAGTGGCTGCACCGGATGTGCGTTCAAACCGAACTCATGATCTCAAGGTAGGTGAGTGTTTAATGCCTTCAGTTAAAGTACGTGACAACGAGCCGTTCGACGTCGCCCTGCGCCGTTTCAAGCGCTCCTGCGAAAAAGCCGGTGTTCTTTCCGAAGTGCGTCGTCGTGAGCACTACGAGAAGCCGACCGCTGTTCGCAAGCGTCAGCAGGCGGCCGCTGTAAAGCGCCACGCCAAGAAGGTTCAGCGTGAGCGCAAGCGTTTCGAGCGTCTCTACTGATCCGTACTTTTGGGGAGTGATCCACTGCTCTCTGGAAGGACACCAAGCGGCTGCCTCACGGTGGCCGCTTGTTTTTGTCTCTGGTGATCCGTTTGTTCCCGAGTCGTGTGTCAGTTCACTGCACACGTTGCTGTTTCTCGAGGGATGGCCTGACCCGAGCGCTGTCGTCGATGTGATCGCCCGTTGGCGTGAGGTCGACTCACTGCGTTGGGGTCAGTCCGTTTTTCCATGACTTCTGGCGAACCATGGCTGGTCTCATCCCGCAAGGCTTCATAGACGATCTGCTGGCCCGTACCGATGTGGTCGAGGTGGTAGGTGAGCGTGTCCAGTTGAAGAAGGCTGGCAAGAGCTATGTCGGCCTGTGCCCCTTCCATCAGGAAAACTCTCCCTCGTTCAACGTCATTCCGGACAAGCAGTTCTATCACTGCTTCGGGTGCGGGGCGAGCGGCAGTGCCCTCAAGTTTCTGATGGAATTCGATCGTCTGCCGTTTCCGGAAGCGGTCGAGCAGCTCGCCTCGCGTCTGGCGCTCGAGGTGCCCCGTGAAGGCGGCAATCAGAGCCCCCATGAACGTCGTGAGCGCCAGCGCCGCGAGCAGGCCCGTGAAGAGGGTGTCAATCTGCTTGAGGCGGCGGCTGACTTCTATCGCCAGCGCCTGACGGAACCTGCCGCACAGTCCGCCCGTGAGTATCTTGAGGGGCGTGGGCTGTCGCGTGAGGTGATGCGCGATTTCGGTATCGGCTTTGCGCCCCAGGGCTGGGAACATCTCAAGCACCATCTGAGCAAGCTGGGTGTCAGCGAAGAGGTGCAGATCGAGTACGGCCTGCTGATCCATCACGAGGAGAGTGGGCGGCGCTATGACCGCTTCCGCGATCGCGTGATGTTCCCGATCCGTGACTGGAAGGGGCGCACCATCGCCTTCGGTGGTCGCGTGATGGGCGATGCGAAACCCAAATACCTGAATTCCCCCGAGACGCCTGTCTTCCACAAGGGGCGTGAGCTCTACGGCCTGTATGAGGCCCGCGAGGCGAATCGCAAGCTTGAGCGCATGCTGATCGTCGAGGGCTACATGGACGTCGTGGCGCTGGCGCAGTATGGCATTCGCAATGCCTGCGCCACCCTGGGCACCGCGACCAGTGAGGAGCACCTCAAGCGCCTCTATCGGCTGGTCGATGAAGTGGTGTTCTGCTTCGACGGTGACAAGGCTGGCCGTCAGGCCGCGCGCCGGGCACTGGAGACGGTGCTGGACGTCATGATCGATGGCCGCCAGGCACGTTTCCTGTTCCTGCCTGAGGGTGAAGACCCGGATTCGCTGGTGCGCAGTGAAGGGCAGGAAGCCTTCGAGAAGCGGGTGACCTGCGCCTCGGGGCTCTCCGAATTCCTGTTCGAGCAGGCGGCGGAAGGGCGCGACCTCAAGCGCATGGAGCAGCTGGAGCGCTTCGTGACCCAGGCGCTGGAATGGATCTCCCGGGTGCCCGAGGGGGTGCTGCGTTCACTGCTGCTCAAGGAGCTGGAGCGCCGCAGTGGCCTGGAGCGTGAGCGGCTGGATGCCATGCTGGTGGAGCGTGCCGCGGCGCGTGATGCCCAGCAGGCGCGTCTCCGGCAGCATCAGCAGCTGCGCCAGTCGCACTCCGCCGCTCCGGCGGGGAATCGCCTGGAAGGTGGCAGTCTGAATGAACCGCAGGGTGGCGACTGGTCATCGCTGGATGCGATGGCAGATGCCGGCTTCGGTGAGCAGGATGCAGAGGGCTGGCAGCCGGAGGACTGGGCGCCACCCCCGGAGGCTGGTGGTGCCTCGGGTGGGCGGTCTCGTCCGGGCGCTGCCTCGCATGGCGCGGCGCGCAAGACGTCACCGCGTCACTCGGTCAGCATGCTGACGCGCCTGCTGCACCTTCTGGTGCATGAGCCGCAGCTGGTGGCGGAGCTGCCGGCCAGCGATGAATGGATCGAAGGCGCCGGCGAGCCGGCAGACAGTGAGGATGTCCGTCTGCTGGTCGAGGTGGTGAGATTGCTCAAGGCTGGCCAGTATCGTTCGCCTCAGGTGCTGCTGGCGCACTTTCTGGGCACTGCTCAGGGGCCGCGCCTCGAGCAGTTGGCCGCGCGTGAGCTGCTCATCCCGCGTGAAGTGCGCAGCGAGGAGCTGAAGGGGCTGGTGGAGCATTGCCAGCATCAGCTGGCGCGCACGTCACCCGAGGCGGAATACCAGGCCTTGCTGGCCAAGGAAAAGCAGGGCGAGAAGCTGTCGGCTGAGGAGAAGCAGCGGCTGATGGCCCTGCTGATGCAGCTGGCAACGCGGCGCTGAAGCTCACGGAGCCTTTCGGTGACCGCATGTGGGAGATGGGCCGTCCTCGCGGATGAAAAAGCGTTGGCTGACCTTGAAAGACGCTCTCACACACACTATCTAATGGGGTAGTTCCCGATGCGGACTGCCGCAACGTAACCGATAACGCTAACACACCTGGATGGTCCGGCAAATACGCCGCTGGCAGCATCTCCCGATGGCACGCTATACTGGTGCGCTTGATGCTCTCTTCGTCCCTAACCGGCGCTTACTCGCTGAGCAGCGTCGCGTCCAGGTGCTTCATTCTTCTTCGTCGAGATTAGGGGTTCTATGGCTGGTAATGCGCAGCAGCAGTCGCGTCTCAAGGAGTTGATCGCGCGCGGCAAGGAACAGGGTTACCTGACCTATGCCGAGGTCAACGATCACCTGCCCGAGGATATCGCTGATCCAGAACAGGTGGAAGACATCATCAGCATGATCAACGATATGGGCATCAAGGTCGCTGAAGAAGCGCCTGATGCCGATACCTTGATGATGTCTGATTCCTCCACTGACGAGTCCGCCGCCGAAGAAGCCGTCGCTGCTCTCGCCGCGGTGGAAAGCGATGTGGGACGCACGACCGACCCGGTCCGCATGTACATGCGTGAAATGGGTACCGTCGAACTCCTGACCCGTGAAGGCGAGATCAAGATCGCCAAGCGGATCGAGGAAGGCACGCGTGAGGTCATGTCGTCTCTGGCCTTCCTGCCGGGAGCGGTCGACTCCATTCTCGAAGCCTACGATGGCACGCTCGGCGAGGACGGCGGACGTCTGTCCGACCTGTTCTCCGGTTTCATCGATCCGGATGAAGGCGTACCGGGTGTCGCTGAAGTCGAGGTCGAGGAAGTCGAGGAAGTCGAGGAAGGCGAGGAGTCTGAAGGCGAGGACGACGACGAGGACGACTCCGCTTCCGAGGGTGGTCCGGACCCTGAGCTTGCACGCGTGCGCTTCGAGCAGATTCGCGAGCAGAATGATCTGACCAAGGCCGCCATCGAGAAGTACGGTTCAGGTTCTCCTGAGGCCAAGGCCGAGCAGGAGCGTCTTGCCGAGCTGTTCTCGCCGATCAAGCTGGTGCCCAAGCACTTCGAGCGCCTCGTCGGTCAGGTTCGCGTGTCCGTCGAGCAGGTGCGCGAGCAGGAAAAGGTCATCCTGCAGATCTTCGTCAAGCGCGGCAAGGTGCCTCGCAAGAGCTTCATCAAGGCCTTCCCGGGCCACGAGTCCGACATGGATTGGTTCGACAGCTTCATCGGCGGCAGCAAGAAGTACGCCGACAAGCTCGAGCCGTTCCGTGCCGACGTGCTGCGTGCCCAGCGCAAGATCGCCTTCGAGCAGGACATGGTCCAGCTGCCGGTCAGCGAGCTCAAGGAAGTCAATCGTCGCCTGTCGATCGGTGAAGCCAAGGCGCGGCGTGCCAAGAAGGAAATGGTCGAGGCCAACCTGCGTCTGGTCATCTCCATCGCCAAGAAGTACACCAATCGTGGCCTGCAGTTCCTGGATCTCATCCAGGAAGGCAACATCGGCCTGATGAAGGCCGTGGACAAGTTCGAGTACCGTCGTGGTTACAAGTTCTCGACCTACGCCACCTGGTGGATCCGTCAGGCGATCACGCGCTCCATCGCGGATCAGGCGCGCACCATCCGTATTCCGGTGCACATGATCGAGACCATCAACAAGCTGAACCGTGTCTCGCGTCAGATGCTGCAGGAAATGGGTCGCGAGCCGACGCCGGAAGAGCTGGGTGAACGCCTCGAGATGCCGGAAGACAAGGTGCGTCGCGTGCTCAAGATCGCCAAGGAGCCCATCTCCATGGAGACGCCGATCGGTGACGACGATGATTCGCACCTGGGTGACTTCATCGAGGACGGCACCATGGTCTCGCCGATCGACTCCGCCACCGGCGAAGGTCTGATCGAAGCGACCCGCGGCATCCTGTCCGGCCTGACCGCACGTGAAGCCAAGGTGCTGCGCATGCGTTTCGGTATCGACATGAACACCGACCACACCCTCGAGGAAGTCGGCAAGCAGTTCGATGTCACCCGTGAGCGTATCCGTCAGATCGAAGCGAAAGCGCTGCGCAAGCTGCGTCACCCGTCACGCTCCGAGTCACTGCGTTCCTTCATGGAAGAGTGATCTGAAGCGTTCGGAGCCACGGTTCAGCCGCTGGCCCCGCTGACAGCACAACGCCCGCCCCCATGCGAATGGGAGGCGGGCGTTGTCGTTTCTGGTCGCGAGTGAATGGCGTGGATGGCAGGCGGACATGATCGTCTTGCGATGCGCTGAGTGGTGGTGCCGTCAGGCTCCATGCCCCAGCTGATGCGAGGATGAGGTCGCGGCCACGCTGAAGATGACGCGTCCCTTGACGCACTGGCGGGACACCGGGCCCATCTGCTCACTGCTCAAGCCATCGGGGTGCTCTCCGTACAGCCAGAGGCGGCCGTGGTGGTCGATGCGATCTACATGCTTGATCAGCCGTCCCAGCGTCGGGTGTTCCACCACGATGGTGGTACCCGGTGCCAAGGGCCAGTGTCCAGGCCAGCGCATGCTGATGACCAGACTGTGCTGCGGGAGGCGGGGGGCAAGACTATGACCGTGCAGGCGGTAGCTGTTGAACCAGCGCATGTGAGGCTCCTTGAAGGTGAGGGCATGACACGGTCGGGGTCTTGTCGGTGTCTTTCCTGAGCAGTGGTGATAGTTGTAGGATATCCACTGCTTAGTAAAATATAATCATTCTCATTTGATGTCCAGGCATTCTCATCCCCGGACGGAGGGATGGTGCCGGGCAAGGGCCGAAAAAAAAGCCGCGGCTCATGGTGAGCAGCGGCTTCTTCGGTATCACGAACGTGCGGGATTCTCGGGGTTCCAGCGGCGCTGGAGAGGGACTCGAGCGATGTGCGTCAGAGTGCGGCGTCGAGTTCGCGCAGTCGGGCACGGCGCTGGCGACCCATGCGAATGGCCAGCAGCACGATTTCGGCCACGGCGATCGCCATCAAGGTGTAGCCGAACAGTTCGGTGACTTCCTCGGCAGCATTCTTGACCGAGCGCAGGTAGGCGCTGCCCATCAGGGTTTCCCAGAACTCCGAGCGACCATAGAGGCGCGAGAAGACATAGGTGGCCAGGAAGCCGGCGCCAAACAATCCGAAGGCGAAGCTGCGACCGAAGTGTTCGAACTCGGCCACGAAGCGGGTGCGATGGCGCCATACGCCGATGATGACCGGAATCGCGACCACGCTGACCAGGATCTGCCAGCTGCCATCACCGAGCATGCCATCGAGCATGGCGTCCTGTTCACGGATCAATGACGCTGCGAACAGGCCGAACAGCAGCAGGCTGACGGTGCGCAGATCCGGCAGGCGTGAATGTACCAGCCACATGGTGGCGGCACTCAGCGCCAGCAGGGTGCTCTGCATGTGTTCCGTCCAGCTGGCTTCGCTGAAGCCGACATCGCCGAAGTGATGGGCATCATGCATTACCAGCGACATCATCGCTGCCACCACGGGGGCATAGATGGCCAGGCGCAGGCAGGCCTGCATGAACAGCGAGGTCGGCTTGCGACCATAAAGAGGCTGTTCGGCGCTGATGGGCAGCGGGACGGTATGGTGGTGTCGTGTCTGTGAGGTCAGGCGAGACAAGGGACTCTCCGGACAGTCCATGGACTGCCTGTCAGGGTGAGGGTGTCGTTTGCCTGCTCATTATAACGATGCAAAGGTGGCGGGTTAATATTGCCTTAAGAAAACTGTGAGGTGCCATTTGAGCATCGATGTCGCGTCATCAATCACTCATCCCTGTCTCAGTCGGTCGCGCTCGGCCTCTTCGACGATCCAGTCATGCACGGCCTGGATACGGCCATCGTCCAGAGTGCCGTGGGGATGGACGATGACGTAACGCTTGCCGGTCAGCACGCGCTCCGCGAACGGGGCAATCAGGATGCCGCTGTTCAGTTCATGGGTGATCAGGGTGCGTCTTGCCATGGCGACGCCCATGCCGGCGATGGCCGCTTCCATCGAGAGATGATTGCGATTGAAGGTATAGCCACGCTGAACGTTGACCTCCGGTGCGCCGATGCTCGCCAGGTAGAATTCCCATTCGGCATGGTCGTGGCTGCCGCGCCACGCAGTGACGTCATGCAGGAGGGGGTACCAGGCGAGATCCTGAGCATTGCGCAGTGGGGGGCGGCCGCGCATCAGGCCGGGGTGGCAGACGGGGAAGATCTCTTCTTCCATCAGCTCCGTGACCTGCATGCCGGGGTAGTGGCCATCGTTGAGGTCGACCGCCAGCTCGAAATCCCCCTCGCGCAAGGGTGAGTCACTGTCCTCGGCACGTACGTGCAGCTCGATGTCCGGGAAGCGTGCCTGCAGGCGGGGCAGGCGTGGTGCCAGCCATTTCGAGAGGAAAGACGGCACCGAGCGCAAGCGCAGCACGCCGCTCATCAGGCCGCTGCGCAGCCGCTTGACCTCCAGCCCCACTGCGCCGTAGGACTGCTCCACCACGCGTGCCAGACGCGCACCTTCCCCCGTCAGTTCCAGCCCGCGTGAACGGCGTAGAAACAGCTTGAAGCCCAGCCGCTCCTCCAGCTGCTTGATCTGCTGGCTGACTGCACCGGTGGTGACATGCAGTTCCTCGGCGGCACGCGTGAAGGAAGCGTGCCGAGCCGCACAGGCGAATACCTGAAGCCAGGCGTGGGTCTGGCCATTGAGATGGCGTGGGCTGATGGGGTGAGGCGTGGCGAGTGGCGAGTCGGAGGGCTTGGGCATGCTGGAACTCGTGCTGGCAAGAGACGACAGATGGATGCTGACTGAACAGGGGTGACGCTTATGACACAGTCTACGCCGTTTTTGTCTCGTATAGTTTAGTAAAACTAAAGCCATGGGCAATTTTTATGGTTTGTGACTGTGGTGCCCCTCCCTCATCATGGCGTCATTCACTCGCACGGCCACTGGCTCGGCGGGAACTCGAGATGAGGTGTCGTCATGTCCATCAGCGTATTTGATCTCTTCAAGGTCGGTGTCGGTCCGTCCAGCTCGCATACCGTCGGCCCGATGCGCGCTGCCGCACAATTCGTGGAAACGCTGCGCGCAAGGGATCTGCTCGAGCGTGTGGCGCGCATCGAGGTGCAGCTGCATGGCTCGCTGTCCGCGACCGGTGTCGGGCATGGCACCGACAAGGCTGCCATCCTCGGGTTGATGGGCGAGCTGCCCGAGACCATCGACCCGACCATCATCGAGCCCTGCGTCGAGGAGCTGCTGGAATCCCAGACGCTGCTGCTCGACAACCGCATCGCGGTGCCCTTCGTGTGGGTGCGCGACATGCAGTGGCACGACGAGCCCTTGCCCTATCACCCGAATGCCATGCGTCTGGTGGCGCATGGCTACCGTGAGGAGCTGTACCGCAATGTCTACTACTCGGTAGGCGGCGGCTTCGTGGTCGATGAGGTGGAAGCGGCGCGTGATCCGTTGCTGGAAGACGAAACCCTGCGCCTTCCCTATGAGTTCAATACCGCCAATGAGCTGCTGGCGCTGTGTCGCATGCACAAGATGCGCATCAGTGAGCTGATGATGGCCAATGAGTGCTCGTTGCGCAGCGAAGCTCAGGTGCGTCGCGGTCTGTGGCGCATCTGGGAGGTGATGAACGAATGCATCGACAACGGCCTCAGCCATGAGGGCATTCTGCCCGGTGGGCTCAACGTCAAGCGGCGTGCCAAGCGGCTGCACGCGCGTCTTCTGGATGTGGAATCCAGCAAGTCGATCATCACCTCGACCTTCTCGGCGATGGATTGGGTCAACCTGTTCGCGCTGGCGGTCAATGAAGAGAATGCCGCTGGTGGTCGCATGGTCACCGCGCCGACCAATGGCGCGGCGGGCATCATTCCGGCGGTGCTCAGCTACTACATGAAATTCCAGGAGGATGCGCGCGAGGAGGATGTGGTCGATTTCCTGCTCACGGCGGCCTCGGTGGGCATCCTGTGCAAGAAGAACGCGTCCATCTCCGGGGCGGAAGTCGGCTGTCAGGGCGAGGTGGGCTCCGCCTGCGCGATGGCGGCGGCCGGCCTTGCCGAGCTGATGGGCGCGACGCCGGAGCAGGTCGAGAACGCCGCGGAAATCGGTCTCGAGCATAACCTGGGGCTGACCTGTGACCCGATCGGCGGCCTGGTGCAGATTCCCTGCATCGAGCGCAATGCGATTGCCTCGGTCAAGGCGATCAACGCCGCCCAGATGGCGATGTGTGGCGATGGGGATCATTTCGTCTCGCTGGACAAGGCGATCCGCACCATGCGCGACACCGGCCGCGACATGCAGGACAAGTACAAGGAAACCTCCAAGGGCGGGCTCGCCGTCAACGCCATCGAGTGCTGATGCGGCTCCCTGTTCCGACGCTCTCTTTTCTCTTCTGAAGTCTTGCCATCTTCGGAGGCTAACGCATGGTCTCCGGCCAGAGATCATGTGCTCGGCAACCCTCATTGACGCCTCTCGGCACGGATTTCCGTGACCGGGATGGCGTCTTTTTTGTGCGTCTCTTTCACCGACCGTCACCACCCGACGCCTGATATCTGGCAAGGAATCGTCCCCTTGCGCGTGCCCTGGCGGCAATCACCTGCCGCTGGCATCGCCATGCCCGATATTTCGCGCCTGTCGATGATCAAGCAGAAACTGATATATCGGCTATTGGTCGAGTGACGTGGGATGAGGCTGGCAGCGTGAGTGGTAGTGTTCTAGTTTACGTTAACGTTAATTGCGCTGAGTGCAACGCCCCTGTCGGGCGGCGCCAGCGCCTCTTCACTCAGCCTTGTCGCACAGACACTGCCGGCTTGCCGGACAGGGACGGAGACCCGACATGCCATCACCTCCCATTCAGGGACCGCGCGCCAGTGGAGGTGCCTCTGCCACGGCGCCCATTCTCGAGACACGTGGCCTGAGCAAGGATTTTCGTGGTTTCACCGCTGTCGATGATGTCGATCTGCAGATTCAGGAAGGCCACATCCATGCGCTCATCGGACCGAATGGCGCAGGCAAGACCACGGTCTTCAACCTGCTGACCCGGTTCCTGCCCGCGACCCGTGGCGAGATTCTCTATCGTGGCAAGTCGATCACCCGCATGCGCTCGCATGAGATCGCGCGTCTCGGGCTGGTGCGTTCCTTCCAGATATCCGCAGTCTTCGCGCAGATGACGGTACTCGAGAATGTGCGGGTGGCACTGCAGCGCTCACAGGGCACCTCGTTTCACTTCTGGAAGTCCGAGCGCAGCCTCGACAGCCTCAATGAGCAGGCGCTGCATCTGCTGGAAGAGGTGGGGCTGCGCGAGGACGCCAACCGAGTGACGGCCAGTCTGCCCTATGGCCGCAAGCGTGCGCTGGAGCTCGCCACCACGCTGGCACTGGAGCCGACGGTGATGCTGCTGGATGAGCCGACCCAGGGCATGGGCGCCGAGGATGTAGACCGCGTGGTCGAGCTGATTCGCGTCGCGGCACGTGGGCGCACGGTGCTGATGGTCGAGCACAACCTGAGCGTGGTCAGTCGTCTGTGTGACCGCATCAGTGTGCTGGCGCGCGGACGCGTGCTGGCGGAAGGCGACTACGCCAGCGTATCGGCCGACCCCGAGGTGCGCGAGGCGTATCTGGGCAGCGAGGTGACCGATGTCACAGCGGATCAGCGCGAGGAAGTTTCATGACCGAGATTCTGGAAAGCCCGGCCAAGCGTCAGGCCTCTGCGAGTGACTCCGCCACGCCGCAAGAGCAGCTCTGTCTGCGCGAGCTGAACGCCTGGTATGGCGAGTCCCATGTGCTGCATGGCGTCAACATGACGGTGCGGCGCGGCGAGCTGGTGACCTTGCTGGGTCGCAATGGTGCCGGCCGCAGCAGCACGCTGCGCGCGATCATGAACATGGTCGGCCGGCGCAGTGGCGGGATCTTTCTCAAGGGTCGCGACACCATGAAGCTGGCCCCGCATCACATCGCCCATCTCGGTGTGGGCTACTGCCCCGAGGAGCGTGGCATCTTCTCGAGTCTGAGCGTCGAGGAAAACCTGCTGTTGCCACCGATGGTCAAGGGCGCAGGGCATGGCCAGGGCCAGAGCCAGAGCCAGAGCCAGAGCCAGCGTCAGGGTCAGGGTCAGGGTCAGAATCAGGGCATGTCGCTGGATGAGCTCTACGCGCTGTTTCCCAATCTGCATGAGCGGCGCAACAGCCAGGGCACGCGCCTCTCCGGTGGCGAGCAGCAGATGCTGGCGCTGGCGCGCATCCTGAGAACCGGGGCCGACCTGCTGTTGCTGGATGAGATCACCGAGGGCCTCGCGCCGGTCATCAATCAGAAGCTGGGTGAGGTGCTGATGCTGCTGAAGGCGCGTGGCATGACCATCGTGCTGGTCGAGCAGAATTTCCGCTTTGCCGCACCACTGGCCGACCGCCATTACCTGATGGAGCACGGCACCATTCTTGAGGAGATCTCCGCCGCTGAGCTGCCGGCACGCCACGAATATCTGCACAAGGTACTGGGGGTCTGAACTCCCGGTCGGGCTGAGCTGCACCGGGCTTGCCGCCATGCACCGCCGTTGCGCTCGCCAATCTGAAGTCCGTACGTCTCACCACAACAATCACAATATTGCCGGGTAAACCGGTCTGGAGATGTCATGCACGCCACCGTTTCATCCAACGCCACCCCTGTCGCGTCACCGTTGTCACGTCGCATCACGGCGGCCACACGCCGGCGCCTGTGGCCGCTGTCCGCGCTCATGATGGGGTCACTGCTGTCGGCGGGAATCGCGCAGGCCGATATCAGTGACGGCGTGATCAAGATCGGCTATCTGGCCGACATGTCGGGCACCTATCGTGACCTGGCAGGCCCGGGCGGCCTGGATGCGCTCAAGATGGCGGTCGAGGACTTCGGCGGCAGCGTCAACGGCATGCCGATCGAGGTATTGAGTGCCGATGACCGCAACAGCGCCGATGTCGGTGCCAATACGGTGCGCGGCTGGATCGATCAGCAGAATGTCGACATGGTCGCAGGCCTGGTGGCCTCATCGGTGAGCATCGCGGTGACGCGGATTCTCGCCGAACAGGACACGCTGGGAATCGTCTCCGGCTCGGCGGCCTCCAGCATCACCAATGAGCATTGCACGCCCAATCATGTCCACTGGGTGTATGACACTTATCCGCTGGCGCATGGCACGGCCAAGGCCATCGTCGATGAAGGCGGCGACAGCTGGTTCCTGCTGACTGCGGATTATGCCTTCGGTCATGCCCTGGAAGGGGATGTGGAAAAGGTGGTGACCGAGAACGGCGGGAGCATCGTCGGCAAGGTGCGTCATCCGTTCCCGACCAGTGATTTCTCCTCCTACATCCTGCAGGCGCAGGGTTCCGGCGCCAAGATCGTCGGGCTGGCCAACGCCGGGGCGGACACCGTCAATGCGTTGACCACGGCGAGTCAGTTCGGCGTGGTGCAGTCGGGGCAGTCGCTGGCAGGGCTGTTGATCTTCCTCAACGACGTGCACGCGCTGGGGCTTGAGGTCGCGCAGGGGCTGCAGCTCACCACCGGCTGGTACTGGGACCTCAATGACGAGACGCGTGCCTGGTCCCAGCGCTATCACGAGCGCAATGCGCGCATGCCGACCATGGTCCAGGCCGGCATCTACTCAAGCACCCTGCATTACCTGAATGCGGTGGCAGCCACCGGCAGTGATGACACCGCCACCGTACGGGCGAAGATGGGCGAGACGCCGGTCAATGACATGTTCGCCAACAACGGCACCATCCGTGCCGATGGGCGCATGGTGCACGACATGTACCTGGTCAAGGTCAAGACGCCCGCCGAGTCCCAAGGCGAGTGGGATGTCTATGACGTGATCCGCACCATTCCCGGCGCTGAGGCCTACCGACCGCTGGCGGACAGCCAGTGCGAGCTGGTCAAGGGCTGAAGGCGAACGTCAGTCGAGTCGCTGAGACGTATGGCATGGCGCTGCTGATCACGGGATCGGCAGCGCCGAACGGCTGACGCAAGTGGGCGCTGAAAAGGACTGAGCGGATGACGATGATTCTTGGAATACCCCTGATGGTACTGTTCGGCCAGCTGATGCTGGGGCTGATCAATGGTGCCTTCTATGCATTGCTGAGTCTGGGGCTGGCGGTGATCTTCGGTCTGTTGCGCATCATCAACTTCGCGCATGGTGCCCAGTACATGCTGGGGGCCTTCGCGGCGCTGCTGGGGGCGCAGTATCTGGGGCTCAATTACTGGGCGGCGCTGATCGTGGTGCCGCTGGTGGTGGGGGCGCTGGGCATTCTTGTCGAGCGCTTCCTGCTGCGCCGCATCCAGCATCTCGATCACCTTTATGGCCTGCTGCTGACCTTCGGTCTGGCGCTGATCCTCGAGGGCACGCTGGTGAATCTGTTCGGTGTCTCGGGGTCGAGCTATCCGATTCCCGAGGCGCTGAGTGGCGGCTTCAAGCTGAGCTTCATGTTCCTGCCCACCTATCGCGCCTGGGTGCTGGTAGCGGCACTGGTGGTCTGCTTCGGAGTCTGGTTCCTGATCGAGCGCACGCGCCTCGGTGCCTATCTGCGCGCGGGAACCGAGAATCCGGAGCTGGTGCAGGCCTTCGGCATCAATGTGCCCTTGATGGTGTCGCTGACCTACGGACTCGGCGTGGCGCTTGCCGCCTTCGCCGGCGTGCTGGCCGCGCCCTTGTATCCCGTCTCGCCGACCATGGGCTCGAGCCTGCTGATCGTGGTGTTCGCGGTGGTGGTCATCGGCGGAATGGGCTCGATTCTCGGTGCCATCCTCACCGGGCTCGCGATGGGGCTGATCGAGGGGCTGACCAAGGTGTTCTATCCCGAGGCCGCCAATACCGTGATCTTCGTGGTGATGGTGATGGTCTTGATGCTTCGCCCCGCCGGGCTGTTCGGAAAGGAGGCCTGACATGGCCGTACTGCAACAGGACCACCAGGCCGCGCGTGCAGGCAGCGCGCCGCGCAGAATCACCCCGCTGGGCATGCTGTATCTCGTGCTGTTCCTGCTCGGGTTGCTGGCGCCCTGGGTCGCCTATCCCGTCTTTCTGATGAAGATTCTGTGCTTCGCGCTGTTCGCGAGCGCCTTCAATCTGCTGCTCGGCTTCGTGGGGCTGCTGTCCTTCGGGCATGCCGCCTTCCTGGCCACGGGCGCCTATATCACCGGCTTCTTGCTCGCGGAGTATCCGGGCCTGAGCCCCGCGCTGGGCATCGTGGCCGGCACCTTGGGGGCCGTGGTGCTCGGCACGCTGTTCGGCGCGCTGGCCATTCGGCGGCAGGGCATCTACTTCGCGATGATCACGCTGGCCCTGGCACAGATGATGTTCTTCTTCTTCATCCAGGCGCCGTTCACCCATGGGGAAGATGGTTTGCATGGTGTGCCGCGAGGTGAGCTGTTCGGCGTGTTCGATCTGGCGGACAACCACACGCTCTATTACGTCGTGTTCGCGATCTTCGTGGCGGCCTTTGCCCTGATCCGCCGTGTGGTGCATTCCCCCTTCGGTCAGGTGCTGAAGGCGATTCGCGAGAACGAGCCGCGTGCCATCTCGCTGGGCTATCACACCGATGCCTACAAGCTGGTCGCCTTCGTGCTGTCGGCGGGGCTGGCGGGCCTTGCGGGAGCGACCAAGACGCTGGTGTTCCAGCTCGCCTCGCTGGGCGATGCCAGCTGGCACATGTCGGGGGAGGTGATCCTGATGACACTGCTGGGCGGTGTCGGCACGCTGCTCGGGCCGCTGGTGGGTTCCGGACTGGTCATCGGGCTTCAGCATCAGCTGGCGCAGTCCGCGCTGGGGGATTGGGTCAGCGTGATACTGGGCGCCATCTTCGTGGTCTGCGTGCTCAGCTTCCGCAGCGGCATCATCGGGGAATGCCAACGCTGGATCGCGCGTCGTCAGCAGCGGGAAGAAAAGTGAGCGGCGAGGGTGGTGATGAGAAGCGAGGTCAGCAAGAAGGTGCGGGTGGCGCGTTTTGCTCTTAAGCAAAGAAAATCAATGGCTTGCTGATGACTTCAGGCATAAAAAAAGTCCACCCAAGTGGGTGGACTTAAATGCCATTGTATATCGAGGGGGATACGCCGGTCCCGGATCCTCGACTCAGCAATGAGCACGCCATGCGAGATAGCCGCCATTTGCCATCTCGCTTTATAGATTGCATACCTGGTGCCAGCTTTCTAGCAAGTCATTCAAAATCAATAGCTTGAGT
The DNA here is from genome assembly GCF_013374055.1 of Cobetia sp. 5-11-6-3. Lineage (NCBI taxonomy): Bacteria > Pseudomonadati > Pseudomonadota > Gammaproteobacteria > Oceanospirillales > Halomonadaceae > Cobetia > Cobetia sp. 5-11-6-3. Next base: position 218,119 of record NZ_BLWJ01000006.1, read on the forward strand.
GTTTTCTCTTCGCCAGATGCCTGCCAGGTGGCGGTCAGGCGAGTCGAGGCGTGCGCATTGCCGGGCGGATCATGGTGCGTTGCAGCATGGTTGTGCACCAAATATGTGCCATTTTTCGAGCATATCCTTACGTCATCAATAGCTTATGTGCTTTTCAGGCATCGGCCTGTCCGCTAGCACTGTATCTGCACGGCATCCCCCTCGAGGCGAACCGGCCACACCTGAAGCGAGAGCGTCTCGTCATCCAGGCATTGGCCATCCTTGAGTCGATAGCGCTGCTTGTAGAGCGGCGAGATCACCAGTGGCTCACCGGCATGATCGCCCAGCAGACCGCGGGCGATCACGTTGGCGCCGGATACCGGATCATGATGGTCGATGGCGAACAGCGTGAGGGCGTCGCTGTCCGCGCTGGAGGGTAGCGTGAACAGCGCGATCTGGAAGTCCTGGCCGGCCTGTTCCAGCCAGGCGGCCACCCCGGAGCCCGGCACCAGGTCCCCGCGCTGACAGAGTGTCACCCAGCGAAGTGGCGACTCCTCCTTGGTTGAGGTGTCAGGTGCCGTGTCCTGTGCCGTGTGGCACGCTGTGGAGAGCGGTGTGGAAGCGAGTGCAGGCGATGTCATGAGCGCACCTCCGTGGCCAGGTTGGCCGTCAGTTCTGTTGCCAGGCTGATGCCTGAGTCCGTTCCCTCATCGAGAGAGCCGCCGTCACTGGTGATCAGCTCGCCGCGGCTTGCCGGGCGTATCTGGTCACGCTCGATGATGTTGACCACGGCCGGGTCGGGTCGCTGGTCATTCACGTAGTGGCGGAAGCGCTTGAGCTTCTCGGGACTCTTGAGGGCATTGGCCCATTCGCACTCGTAGCGGTCCACCACCTGTTGCATCTGCTCCTCGAGGGTCTCGCCAAGCCCCAGACTGTCCTCGAGAATCACCTCCTTCAGATAGTCGAGCCCGCCTTCGAGGCCCTCGCGCCAGACAGAGGTGCGCTGCAGGCGATCGGCGGTGCGAATGTAGAACATCAGGAAGCGGTCGATGGTGCGGATCAGTGTCTCGTCATCCAGATCGGTCGCGAACAGCTCCGCGTGACGCGGGCGCATGCCGCCGTTGCCGCAGACGTAGAGGTTCCAGCCGTTCTCGGTGGCGATCACGCCGACATCCTTGCTCTGGGCCTCGGCGCATTCGCGGGTACAGCCGGAGACGGCGAACTTGAGCTTGTGCGGTGAACGCAGGCCCTTGTAGCGGTCTTCCAGCGTCAGCGCCATCGCCATGCTGTCCTGCACGCCATAGCGACACCAGGTGCTGCCGATGCAGGATTTCACCGTACGGGTGGACTTGCCGTAGGCGTGGCCGGTCTCGAAGCCGGCGGCGATCAATTCACCCCAGATATCCGGCAGTTCATGCAGCTGGGCGCCGAAGAGGTCGATGCGTTGCCCGCCGGTGATCTTGGTATAGAGGTTGTAGCGCTTGCCGATCTCGCCGATGGCGATCAGCTTGTCCGGCGTGATCTCGCCGCCGGGAATGCGTGGCACCACGGAGTAGGTGCCGTTCTTCTGCATGTTGGCCATGAAGGTGTCATTGGTGTCCTGCAGCGGAATGTGCGAGGCCTCGGTGATCGGCGCATTCCAGCACGAGGCCAGAATCGAGCCCACCGCGGGCTTGCAGACCTCGCAGCCCAGGGCATCGGGATGGCGACCGTGGCTGGCCATCAGCTCGGCGAAGGTCTGGATGCCTTCGACGCGCACCAGCGAGTAGAGCTCCTGACGGGTATGCGCGAAGTGCTCGCACAGCGAGCGATCGACCTCGACGCCACGACTTTCCAGCTCGGCATCCACCACCTTCTTGAGCAGCGCCGCACAGCCCCCGCAGCCGGTACTGGCCTTGGTGCAGGCCTTGATGGCGCCCAGATCGCTGTTGCCGGCGTCGATGGCGCTGCACACATCCCCCTTGGAAACGTTGTGGCAGGAGCACAGGGTGGCGCTGTCAGGCAGGGCATCCGCGCCCAGGGTGATGGACTCGCCACTGGCATTCGGCAGGATGAGTGCCGCCGGGTCCTTGGGCGCCGCGATGCCATTGGTGACGTACTGCAGCAGGGTGTCGTAGCGCGAGTTGTCACCGATCAGCACCGCGCCCAGTACCTGCTTGCGATCCTGTGAGACGACAAGGCGTCGATAGACACCTTCGGCTTCATCGCAGTAACGATAGCTGATCGCGCCTTCGCTCTTGCCGTGGGCGTCACCGATGGAGCCGACATCCACCCCCAGCAGCTTGAGCTTGGTGGACATGTCGGCGCCCTGGAAGCGGAAGCGCTCCTGCGCATCGCTTGTGGCATCTCCTGTGCTGGCGGCCAGCAGGGACGCCACGCCGCGTGCCATCTGATAGCCGGGCGCGACCAGCCCGAAGATGCGCGATTGCCACAGGGCGCACTCGCCGATGGCGAAGATTTCCGGGTCCGAGGTGCGGCATTCGTCATCGATGATGATGCCTCCGCGCTCGCCGATCTCGAGGCTGGCGCTGCGTGCCAGTGCATCCTGAGGACGGATGCCGGCGGAGAACACGATCAGATCCGCTTCCAGATGCTCACCGTCGGAGAAATTCATCCGCCACTGGTACTCCTCGCCGGGCACGATGTCGGTGGTGGCGCGATTGAGGTGCACTCCCACGCCCAGCGCAGTGATGTGTTGCTTGAGTGCCAGGCCGCCATCCTCATCCAGCTGCACCGGCATCAGGCGTGGCGCGAATTCGACCACATGCGCCTCCAGACCGAGTGACTTGAGGGCGTTGGCAGCCTCAAGTCCCAGCAGGCCGCCACCGACCACCACGCCTCGTGTCTTGCCGTCGGCAGCGGCGCGTATCTGGTCGAGGTCTTCCAGGGTGCGGTAGACCAGCCGATTGCTGGCGGCAGCCTCGCTGCCTGGCTCGCCAAGGCCCTGGATGGGCGGCACGAAAGGCGTGGAGCCGGTGGCCAGCACCAGGCTGTCGTAGGGATAGCGCCCTTGGGGAGTGATGACATGGCCGCCGTCGCGATCGATCGCCGTGACGCACTCGTCGAGGTGCAGCGTGATACCGGCGCTGGCGTAATCCTCCACGCTGCCGAGCGCGAGAGAATCGGCATCGCGTCCGGTGAAGTACTCCGAGAGATGTACACGGTCGTAGGCGATGTGGCGCTCTTCGCCGAAGACATGAATCTGGTAGTGCGCGGTGGCGCCCAGCGCGATCAGCTGCTCGACGCAATGATGGCCTACCATGCCATTGCCGATGATGATCAGGTGTTTCATGCGGCCTCCTCGAAGGTGTCAGGGGTGGTGTCGCGATCAGGATGTTGAGATGCAGTGTTCTGGTGGGTCGCTCTGCCGCCGGGGTCATTCGGTGGGCCAGAGGGTGTCTCGTCCAGTTGTGCCAGCGCTTGTGCGGGCATGAGCAGCAGGTCGTCACGAATCGCTGTCAGTGGTGTGCCTGCCTTGAGGGCTTCGAACAGCGCGTTGCCGGCACTGACATCGCCGTAGAGCACCACGCCGACCAGACGCTCATCGCGCAGCAATAGTCGGCGGTAGTCACCCAGGGCGTGGTCCTGATAGACCAGCACCTCGTCAGTGGGATGTGGCATCAGCTCGCCGCAGCTGTAGAGGTCGATACCGCTGACCTTGAGGCGGGTGGCCAGGGGGGCATTGCGATAGGGCGGGGTCGCTTGCTCAAGAAGATGGCGTGCGAGCACCTCGATCTGTGCCCAGATGGGCTCGATCAGACCGAAGGTCTCGCCCTCCACCTCACAGCATTCGCCCAGCGCGTGAATGTGCGGATCGCTCGTGAGCAGGTGGCCATCGACCTGGACAGCGCGCTGGCAGGCCAGGCCGGCAGCACGCGCAAGCGTGATCTTGGGGCGGATGCCAGTGGCGGCGATGGTCAGTCCGGCGTGCAGTTCACGGCCATCCTTGAGACGCACGCCAGTGATGCGGCCCGCCGGCGTCTCGAGCCATTGCTCAAGATGCGCGTCGGTGATGATCTCGAGGCCGCGCTCGCTCAGCTCCTGCTCCAGCAAGCCGGCGGCCACGTCATCCAGCTGACGGTTCATCAGGCGCTCGCTGCGCTGTAGTAGCGTCACCTCAAGGCCACCCTTGCGCAGGCCCTCGGCGGCTTCGAGCCCCAGCAGGCCGCCGCCGATCACCAGGGCATTGCCGTCGTGACCGGCTCCGGTGCGACAGGCGGCCTGCATCTGCTCGACATCCCTGAGGTCACGAAAGCCCATCAGTCCCGGTGGCCAGTCATTGGCATCCAGTGCCTGAGGCAGGTGAGCGGGGAGCGGCAGTGGCAGCGCCGGGCGTGACCCCGTGGCGATCACCAGACGCTGATAGGGAATGCGGCGACCGCTGGCGGTCTCGACACAGCGGGCGGCGCGGTCGATCTGACAGGCGGGATCACCGCTGATCCGTGTGATGCCATGCAGCGAGAACCAGTCGGCCTGCTGGCTGATCAGGTCATCGGCTTGCGTCTCGCCTGCCAATAGTGGGGAGAGCTGAATGCGGTTGTAGGGCAGGTGAGGCTCTTCACCGATCACCGTGACTGCCCAGGGGAGCTGGCGATCAGGTGACAGCGCGACCAGTTGCTCCAGCAGCTTCTGCGCCGCCATGCCATGACCGATGATGATCAGGGACGGGGTCGTGTCGCCGGTGGAAGATGACGGATGCATGCTGCCTCCTTGCGATGGGATATCGAGTGCAAAAAAAAAGCGCCTGCTTGCCGCCGTGAAGTTCACGACGTCAAGCAGGCGCCTTTGCCTGGAAGATGAGGGCTAAGCATTGGATAGCGAGTTGCAGTGCTGCGCGACGATACGGCTGTCACTCGGGACTGCGGCAGGTCTGGCGGACCGTTGGCTGCCGTGCATCCGCATGGATGCGCGGCGAGACCTGCGATTCGGGGTCGTCATTGACCCAACCTGTCAGGAATACAGCGAATTTGGTGCCGCCTGAGGAAAAACCACCAACTTTCATTGGTTTGTGAGTATTTCGATGTCGAGGGTCAGGTGTTTTCGAGTGGCTTGAGGCGCCATGGGAGCCGCCTGTCGTGAGGGAATGGTGCAGGAAGTCTCAAGGATGCACAGGGCTGGTGCGACAAGGCGGAGTGAGCGGCAGGGTCTTGCGGCTCCTGTCGACAGACTGGTGAGGATGAATGGTGCAAGTTGCTGTTATCAAAGAGAAAGAGAAATGATTGGTCTGGTATCTGCCTCTTTTACCGCATTCATGTGCAGACATGACTGAGGGATCCATGTTCGCGTCAGCAATGACGTCGGGCATTACATCCGGCCAATGGCGGCTTGATCAGTCAGTCCGCGCGATGACCCGAACCGGGTCAGATACCTAGTCAGTGAACAGATATCAGCAACAGGCAAAGGCGCCTGATGACCGCACGCTTCGTGCTCGGTCGTCAGGCGCCTTTTTCGTGGTCAACGTTCTGTGCTCAATGCACCAGGGAGTGATGTCGATGCAAGTCAGGAATCCCCCAGACGCCCCGCAACCTGCTAGATGTCGTGCCACCACCACCTGCCCGTATTGCGGTGTCGGATGTGGTGTGGCGGTCGAGCTTGAGCAGGACCAGGACAGTGTGCGCATCGTGTCGTTGAGTGGTGATGTCGCGCATCCGGCCAACCATGGCCGGCTCTGCGTCAAGGGCTCCGCGCTTGCCGAGACGCTGTCGGCCGATGGGCGTCTGACGATGCCGCAGGTGCGTGATGAGGCCGGGGTATTGCGAGAGGTGAGCTGGGAGACGGCGCTGGACCTGATCGCCGCACGCTTTGCTGATCTGAGCAGGACGCATGGCGGAGAAAGCATCGCCGCCTATCTCTCGGGGCAGCTGCTGACCGAGGACTATTACGTCGCCAACAAGCTGTTCAAGGGCTTCATCGGTACTCCTCATCTGGATACCAATTCGCGACTGTGCATGGCCTCGGCCGTCGTGGCTCACAAGCGTGCCTTCGGAGCGGACGCCGTGCCCTGCAGTTACGAGGACCTCGAGCGTGCCGAGCTGGTCGTGCTGGTCGGCAGCAATCTGGCCTGGAACCATCCGGTGCTGTTTCAGCGGCTCAAGCAGGCGCGTATCGACAATCCATTGCTGCGAATCGTGGTGATCGACCCCCGGGTGACCGACAGCTGCGAGATCGCCGATCTCTATCTTGGCCTGCGTCCCGGCAGTGATGCGCGTCTCTTCAATGGTCTGCTGGCCTACATGGCAGATCGCGGACGCCTGGATCGCCTCTATCTGAAGGCGCACACCCAGGGCTTCGATGCGGCGCTCAAGGCGGCAAGGCGGGAAGACTGTTCGCTGGCGGCAATCGCGCGTGACTGTGATGTCGATGTGGAGCGTCTCGAGACTTTCTATTACTGGTTCGCGACCCAGTTGCATGTGGTGACGCTGTTCTCCCAGGGTGTGAACCAATCGACCAGCGGTACCGACAAGGGCAATGCGATCATCAATTGCCATCTGGCCGGGGGCAAGCTCGGGCTGCCGGGGGCGGGACCGTTCTCGATCACCGGACAGCCCAACGCGATGGGCGGCCGGGAAGTCGGTGGACTGGCCAATCAGCTGGCGGCACACATGGACTACGAGACGCTGGGCGCGCGGGAGCTGGTCGGTGAATTCTGGAACGCCCCGAATATCCCTCAGGGGCCGGGGCACAAGGCGGTCGAACTGTTCGCGGCGATCGAGCGTGGAGAGATACAGGCGCTATGGATCATGGCGACCAATCCGGCGGTCAGTCTGCCGGACAGTACGCGCGTACGTGCGGCGCTGGCGGCCTGTCCGCTGGTGATCGTCTCCGAGTGCATGGCGGACAGCGACACCCTGGCGTATGCCGATGTGGTGTTGCCGGCCAGCAGCTGGAGCGAGAAGGATGGCACCGTCACCAATTCCGAGCGCTGCATCTCGCGTCAGCGTGGGTTGCTCGCACCGCCGGGCGAGGCACGTCACGACTGGTGGCAGCTGGCGGAGGTCGGCAAGCGCATGGGGTACCAGGCGGCATTTGGCTACTCGGGGCCCCACGCGATCTTCCGTGAGCACGCCAGGTTGTCCGGCTTCCGCAACGTCGCGCCACGTCACAAGGCGGGCAGCAAGCCTCTGGCGGCTTCCTCGATCAGGCGGCTGTTCAACATCGCGCCGCTGGCCGAGCTGGATCGCGAGGGCTATGACGCGCTCAGACCGATTCAATGGCCGGTACGGCGTGGTGAGAAGGGGGAGCTCATCGGCACATTGCGGTTGTTCGAGGATGCCACCTTCAATACGCCGAATGGTCGCGCGCGGCTGGTGCCCGTGACCCCGCAATTGCCGCATCAGGCGCTGAGTGATGCGACACCGCTGCGCCTCAATACCGGTCGCATTCGTGATCAGTGGCACACCATGACACGGACTGCGCGCAGCGCGCGCCTGATGAATCATCGCGCCGAACCCTTCGTGGAGCTTCACCCGCAGGATGCCGCGGCTCGCGGTCTGCAGGAGGGGGCTCTGGCGCAGCTTGCAGGGCGTGATGAGCAGGGGAGCGTGCGTGGCGACTATCGTGCGCGTGTGCGTATCAGTCATGGCCAGCGTCAGGGTGAGGTGTTCATCCCCATGCACTGGAATGATCACTTCGCCAGTCACGGGCGCGCCGGGGCGTTGCTGGCCGGCCTGGTCGATCCTTTCTCCGGTCAGCCGGAATCCAAGCATGGCGCGGTCGATGTCATGCCATTGCCCTGTGAATGGCAGGCCACCTTGCTGATCGCCCCTGGCGTATGGGGTGGGCATGAAGATCTTGCAGGCGCGATGACAGAGCTCGAGGGATGCTATTGGGCGCGCATCCCGCAGGCGACATTGGTGCGCTATCAGCTGGCAGGGGAAGGGCAGCCGGATTGGGCGCTCTGGTGTGAAAGGCATCTGAGTGTTCAGGCGGGGCTCTGGGCACAGGATGTGGCACAGGGAGGCATCAGTGCCGCAGGTTTTCGTGAGGGACGGCTGATCTGGTGGTTGAAGGTCACCGCTGGCGCGGCACGCTCCGACCGACAGCCCAACATTGCCTGGCTGGGGGAATGTTTCGCCTCTGACCAGCTTTCTGCACTTGAGCGTCGCAGTCTCCTCGCCGGACGCCTCTCTGGTCAGGCGGATGTCGGGACGATGGTATGCGCCTGCCATCAGGTCGGCGAACTCACGATTCGGCAGGCCATCCAGTCGGGTGACCGTTGCGTGGAAGCATTGGGGGCGCGATTGGCCTGCGGCACTCGCTGTGGCTCCTGCCTGCCTGAACTCAAACGTCTTGTGGAAGAGGAGCGATCCGATGAGCGGACTGATTCGTTGGAAATGGCGTGACCTGATGGCATCGAGCATCAATTCAGCAACCCTCGGCATCTCCATGGCACGGCTGACGGAAGGCTTGCTGTCGCGTCGCGAGTGGCGTGCCATTGGCGGGCAGGCACGATCACGGGCTGATGCCGGGGCCATCACGCCTGCCTGGGGCGGGCTTCTTCCGGGGCAGGTCGCGTTGGTCGGAGCCGGCCCGGGGGATCCGGATCTGATGACGCTCAAGGCCTGGAGAATGCTCAATGCAGCGGATGCCGTGGTCTATGATCGCCTGGTCGGTGACGAGATTCTGGCTCAGCTCCCGATGCACTGTGAGCGCTATTACGTCGGCAAGGCCTGCGGCAATCACAGCGTACCCCAGGACGAGATCGGCGCGCTGATGGTGCGTCTGGCCAAGGAGGGCATGCGTGTGGTCAGGCTCAAGGGCGGGGATCCCGGTATCTTCGGGCGCATGGGAGAAGAGCTGGCGGCACTTGATGAGGCTGGCATCACCCGTCATGTCGTTCCCGGCATCACCGCGGCCGCCGGTGCGGCAGCTTCGCTGGGCATGCCGCTCACCGACAGGGCTCATGCTCAGCGGCTGCGATTTGTGACCGCCCAGCTGTGCAACCGGAATGACCAGCCCGAATGGCAGCAGCTGGCACGCCGGGATGAAACGTTGCTCTTCTATATGGGGCTGAATCGCCTCGACACCATCTGTGATGAGCTGCAGCGCCATGGTCTGCCGTCAGACTGGCCGATGATGCTGGTGGCCAATGCGAGCCTCCCCGAGCAGCAGGCCTTGCACGGCACCTTGGGTGACATGGTGGCTCGTCTGGCAGAACGCCCGCTGCCGACACCCTGCCTGATCATCGTGGGCAGCGTGTGCGAGATGGCAGCGGGGCGAGACCTCGTGATGGCTGCGGCCATGGCACATTCCTCAGAGCGCGAAGCGTGTGTCGCCTGACAAGATCAGCCGCGCCGAGGCGGCTGCAAGGTGGCCAGTCTTGTCACGGGGTCAGAAGGGGAGTCGTTCTGGAGGGCATGTGGATGAATCTTTTATCCACAAGTCCTTGAAACCAGGCCGGTGAATGCGTAAAGTACGCATCCGCTGCCGGGGACGCATGGCGTTACCAGCGGTGAAAGAGGTTTGCAGGTGATTGTTTTATTTGATGTTTTTGAAGCCCGCTTCCAAATCATCGATTGACAATTCCGGGCGATTCGCTAGAATACGCCGCACTCCTTACGGAACAGGTGATCGAGCAACGCTCCTCACCGCTGGATGATGCTTAGAGGCAGTCGATTGACTCATCATCAAGTGCTTGACTTCTCAAGCGTTCCGGATAGAATAT